>NZ_BAAAYG010000001.1:0-10692 GCF_039536005.1 Nesterenkonia halobia
GTACATCTTCGGCATGTTCGTATCCTTCCGCTCAATAGGAGCGGAACGAAACCCAGGACGGTTCAGTAGGCCAGCTCGCCGTCCTCGGCCACGACGCTCCAGTGGAGCAGATGGTCGATCCCACAGCTGCCGGCGGCCTCGCGGGTGGCCGCGTCGGAGGCGCCGTACGGGGCGCGGGCCAGCGATCCCACGTGTCCGGTGTCGCCGTAGGTCTCGTCGAGCACGTCGGCCATCCCGCAGATCTCCTCGGCCTGTTCCTCGACGCCGAGCGTGGAGAGGTTGTCGTGCGTCCTGGAGCGGGAATGCACGTGGTCGCCGCGCGCGAGGTACTGGGCGAAATACTCGGCATGCCGGTGCACCGGCTCCTCGTTGAGGAACAGCGAGACGGGCATGTCGTGCTCCTGGACCAGGTCGAGGGCCCCCTGATCGGGATGCGTGCCGTCGTCGAGAGTCACGAAGACCACCGGATCATCGGTGGGCACCCGGTGGAGCACCGCGGGATCCTCCGCGCTCTCCGGGGCAGGTGGTGCTCCGGGGACCGGCAGGCCCGTGCGCAGCTCCTCGACGGCCCGTCCCGCATCCTGGCGCAGCTCCTCGGGCCCCGCGGCGGACAACGCGCAGCCACCGAGGCCGACGGCGCCCAGCGCGAGCATTGCGACGGCGACCTGGGCGCTGCGCCGGCGCCGGCGGGCCCGCTCCCGGCGGGCCTGGTCATGGTGCAGAGGGAAGGTTTCAGGAATGTCATCGGGGTCCATGCCTCCCAGGCTTCCGGGGGCGTTCTGCAGTCCGGTCGTCGCCGTGTCACAGATCTGTCGCGATCCGCGACCCGTCCGACGAGGCTCCCGAGGGCATCCGGCACGAGAGGATCGAGGCCCTGGCCGCCGGCGGGGCCCTGCTGACCACCGCCTCCTGCGGCATCGGATCCGAGGCCGCCGATCCGACCGACGACGCCGCCTACGAGCGACTGGCCCAGGAGGCCGCCGCCGTCGACGCCGAACTGCTGCTGATCTCCATGCCGCCGATCGAGGCCGACGAGTTCTACGCCGACCACATGGACGAGCTCGACTCGGCGCACGAGACGGCGGCCGCAGTCGCGGAGGAGACCGATCACGCGACGTTCCTCGACGCCTCCGAGGTCTGGGGCGAGGAGTACAGTCGCGAACACGACGGCTCGATCGACCGCAGCGACGACGGCATCCACACCTGCCCACAGGGCGCTGCGCGCTTCACCAGCTGGTTCCTCGACGAACTCTCCGACCACCACCAGGGCTTCTCCCCGGCTCCGGCGGAGAGATGGGCGAACGCCGGCTGGAGCGACGCCGAGGTGTTCACCGGCTGCTGACCTGTCAGCCTGCTGTCGTGCTCGACGCGGTCAGTGCTGGGACCGCGCATGCGTCAGACCTGCCCCGGGCCAGCTCGCCCCGGAGGCGAATGGGGCAGATGCTTCAGAGAAGACTGTGCCGCCTGCCCGCGGCGCCTCCGGAGGGACGCTCAGAGCATGGTGGTCAGAACGCCGCCGTCGGCACGCATGGCACTGCCATTGGTGGCCGAGGACATCGGGCTTGCGAGGTAGGCGGCGAGGTGAGCGATCTCTTCCGGCTCGATGAAGCGCCCGAGAAGTGACGTCTGGTTCCCGGCGATGATTCCGGCTTTGAGATCCTCCACAGAGGCGTCCTGATCCTCGGCGATCTCCGTGATGGCTCGAGCGACTCCGTCAGAGTAGGTGGGGCCGCCGAGAATCGTGTTCACGGTGACGCCCGTCGCCTGAGTGAGCTTGGCCAGACCATTGCTCAGGGCGAGCATCCCGGCCTTGGTGACCCCGTAGTGCGCCATATCCGCAGGGATATTCACACCTGACTCACTGCCGATGAAGATGATCCGCCCCCAACCGCCTCGCATCATCATGGGCATCAGCCCTCGGGACAGGCGCACTCCGCTCATGACGTTCACGTCGAAGCAGCGTCTCCATTCATCGTCGGTGATCTCGGAGAAGGACTCGACGTCGAAGAGCCCGACGTTGTTCACCAGGATGTCCACGGCCCCGAGCGAGTCGAGGAGTCGATCCACGTCGGCGGCGCAGGCGAAGTCGGCGACGATGCCTGTCACGCGTGCGCCGCGGACGTCGCGCTCCAGGGTCTGCACCGCCCGGTGCAGGCGACCGGAGTCTCGGCCGTTGATGACCACCTCCGCACCCTCACGGAGAAGCTCCTTCGCGATGGCGTATCCGATGCCCTGAGTCGAGCCGCTGATGAATGCGCGCTTGGAGGCCAGCTGCAGATCCACAGGCGTCCACCCTCTCGTCGTTACTTGCTTGAGCAAATACACCCTAGGCGAATTTGGTTGCCTGAGCAAGCAGATGTGTACTCTGGCGGGATGGACGACCGCAGTGACCCCGCATCCCTCGGGGCTGACGACCTTGCTTCGTGGGCTGCTCTTGCGACAGTGCTGGAGTGGCTGCCGCCGGCCCTCGACGCCGACCTGGTCGAGGCTTTCGACCTCACGCATTTCGAGTACGGCGTGCTGTTCGCGCTTGCGGATGCTCCCGACCGCGCCCTCGACATGAGCACTTTGGCCGGCTATGCCAACAGCTCGCTGTCACGCCTCTCACGGGCGGTGTCTCGGCTGGAGAAGCGCGGGTGGATCCGACGGACCCGGAGCCACTCGGACAGGCGGTCCACACTGGCTGCACTGACGGAGGAGGGCATGGAGATCTTCCATCGCGCCGCCCCGGTGCACACCGAGACGGTGAAGAACCTCGTTCTGGACCCCCTCACGAAAGCACAGCGACGCCAGCTGCACGAGATCAGCCTGCGGATCCAACGTGCGATTCGAGGCGAGGAAGGGTGGCAGCCGGACGGGGACGACCGCGGACCGAGCCCCGACCGCAGCGGCCGCCAGACCGACGGCGGCCCCTCGTGAGGTGTCCGGGAGCGCAGGCCCTGATCTTCGCGGAGCACTGACTCCCGCAAACTGCCGGCGAGCCGGCCGGTCCTGCGACCTCTGAAGCAGAGAGCTTCAGAGAACTCCCAGGATTCCGCTGTGCCCATCCATAGCCTCGGCATCAGACCAGGACAGCCGATGATCAGCTTCCACCCTCGACGCCTCGAGACCCCTGCCGTTCAGATCGGGCAGCGCTGACGGTGTCCAGCGCCCGGAGAACACTTGGACGGCCTGGAGGAACTTCTACGACGAGGACAGTCCGACATTCAACCCGAAGGAGACCTTCGACGTCGGCCCCAAGCCCTGTCTCGCCTCCTACCAGCAGACCAGCCGGCGGCGAAGAACCTGCTCGTCGGTCCGCCCTTCAGGGCCGTGATGCGGCAGGGCCCCGGACTGCGCCGCAGCAGATGGAGATTCTTCGATGTCCGGGGATCCACGCCCGTCGTGAGGCCGGCTTCTCTGCTGTCGAGGATCTCTCCCGACTGAACCGTCCGGGCGAGGCAGTCCACCAGGACCGGGGTGAGTTCGACCTGCAGGCCATCACTGATATCGGGGCTGGAGAAGTTCGCCTCATCGCGCCACCCTCGACGCCGCAGGCGCAGAGCTGGCCCGCGAGTGGTCGGACCGCCCCTGCCGGATCGGAGACGACTGCCCGACCCGCGTCGGCGACATCTTCCGACCAGGGGCCTGCCGACCCGGACATGAGAAAACCCCGGAACCAACGAGTGGTTCCGGGGCTCCGGGTCCGTAGCGGTGGCGGGGCTCGATCCCGCGACCTCACGATTGTCGGATCGCCTGCACGGCAGCACCATCGCTGATCGGAGCATCGCCGCGACCCTCATCTGGGCCCGGCGTGCGGGGCTGATCCCTGCTGTTGTGTCGCCGGTTTGGGGCACACTGGCGGACAACGCTCCCATCGACGAGAAGGGGCCATCATGGGACTGATCTTCCTCATCGGCGGCGCGGCTGTCCTTGCCGCGCTGACTCTGCTCGGAATGTTCGCCCGCCATCCGCTTGAGACGATCCGAACTGGGATCCAGGTGATCGCCTTCCTGGTGATGGTGCTCGGGCTCCTTCTCGGGTTCACCGTGGGTTGGGGTGAACTCGTCACCGGCGACGGCATCGAGCCCATCCGGCTGGCCCTCATCGGGGGCGGAGTCTGGCTGCTGCTGACCATGGTTCAGGCGGCAGGTGGCTCCGGTCCCCGCGAGCCCGTTCCTCACGGGCGCACCATCATGGACGAGCCACTGATCTCGCAGTCAACCGCTGTGCAGGAACCGAGTGTGCCCCACCCCTACTGCCCTCACTGCCACCGGCCTGTGGAGAACTGACAGCTAACGTCTGACACACAGAGTAGCCTCCCCACCACGAACACCGTCGGTGGGGAGGAGATCTGATTGCTCACGACCGATCTCGACGTCGATCAATTGGTGCAATGGCTGCAGCTGAAGAACACGCCGGAGACGATCCGCACGCGCGTCTATTGGATCCAGCGGCTCATCCGCTGGGCCTCCGAGTCCGGCACCACTGTCTGGGAGCTGAACGCCAGGGACGTCAACCAATGGCTGCTCGACTGCGGTCTCGCCCCGAATACTCGCCGCTCGGCACTCTCTTCTGCCAGGGCGCTCTATCGGTGGGGGTTGATGACCCACCAGGTCTCTGCCGACCCGACTGCGCAGATCCCGACGATCAAAGTCCCACGGGCCGCGCCGCGTCCGGCCCCGTCTGAGGCCATCGAGCGCGGACTGCAGCGCGCGACCTCACGCCGAGACGTTCTGATGATCCTGCTGGCGAACTACGGTGGACTGCGCTGCGCCGAGATCGCCAGCCTGCACTCCCACGACTTCCACGACAGAGTCCTCTGGATAACCGGCAAGGGCGGTCACACCCGCATTGTCCCCGCCCACAGTCTCCTGGCCGAGCTTCTCGATCTGTTCCCGCGTGGCTACTACTTCCCTTCCGAGAAGAACGCCACCGGCCACTACCGGCCTGCTTCCATCTCCCGGCGCATCCGCACACTGATGGACCCGGGTTGGTCGGCCCACACCCTGCGGCACCGATTCGCCACCGACTTCTACGCCCATACCCCGGACCTGCTCGCGCTGAAAGACCTGTTGGGCCACGCCTCAGTTGCGACGACCCAGATCTACACCGCCACGGATCCGCGCCGACTCGAAGCTGGAGTCTTCGCGCTGCCGGAGCTACGCGGTGCCCGCGCAGCCACCAGCGCCCTCGCCGGCGTCGAATGACTCCACTCCGTCGGCCCAGGATCGTCTCCCTCGCAGATGCATCTCGACACATGCGTCCGAGTCCTCCCGCCGAATCGGTCGCGACCGACCTCTCATCACGGAAGGACTTCAGACCATGGCGATCCCGACGACCTTCGACATCGAATACACCTGCGGGCACACCGAGACCACGGACCTCTCGGCCACCCCGGCCGGCAAGCGCAAGGGCCGTGCGTTCGGGCTCGGCAAGAACCTGGTCTGCTCGAAGTGCTTCAAGAAGAAGGGCAAGGAAGAGCTGGCCAAGCAGAACCAGCAGACCCTCATCGAGGCCGGTGAGCAGGCCGAAGCGCTCGACCTGCCGGAACTCGACGGCACCGAGAAGCAGGTCGACTGGGCCACCCGAGCCCGCTACGAGGCCCTGGCCTCCATTCAGGACGACGCCGCCGAGGCCACCGCGGCCAAGACCATCGACGCAGCCAAGCAGCTCGTTCGCGCGGGCTGGTGGATCGACAACACCACCGACAAGGAGCTCGACGCCGAGGATCTGGTCGAGCTGATCACCACCGCCGCCGAGGACACCGACTGGGTCGAATGCGAGAACGACCTCTGAGGCAGCGAAGGACTCCACATCATGACCATCGACCACACCGCCCAGGAGGAGACCATGTCAGTGCTCACCCTCTACGGCCAGCCCGGATGCGGCCCCTGCAAGCTGGTCTCACGCAAGCTCGACGCCGAGGACATCGACTACAGCTACCGCGACGTCACCGAAGACGCCGCCGCCCGCGAGCACATCCAGAAGCTCGGCCACCAGCAGACTCCGGTCATCGAGACCCCGACCGACCACTTCTCCGGTCTCGACCCTGACCGGCTGTCCGCGGCCATCGACGAATCCCGTGCGGCCACGGCGGCCACCACAACGACCCCCTCGATGGCCGGCCCCTCCGTCGCCTGACAGGGCGCGGACAGCCGGCCATCTCTCCGGCCACCCCGAGCGGCCACTGCCTCCTCCCTTGGCAGTGGCCGCTTCTCATGTCCGTGGCCGGCCACGGCCAACTGCCCTTGGCCGGCCGTTCCCCGCCGCGCACCGGACAGCGCAGCACTCCGCGGCCGTGGCCGCGGCCACCGGCCTTGGCCACCCTTGTCCGGCCACTCTCCCGACTCTGGCCGCTCCACTACCCCAGCCATGATGCGGCCAGCCGACCGGCCATCTGGCCGGTCAAAGGCCGGCCGTGGCCACTGGCCGTGGCCGGACAGCGGCGATGACACACAACCGCCCGGCTGAGAGACGAATGACCCAGCAGAGTCCATCACCGGCACGGTCAGGGGGATCAGAGACGGTGACGCACGATCAGAGAACAATGACTGAGACGACCCACGCACACGCCGACGCGGATGAGGGAACCATCGAGTTCGCCCTCGACGCGCAGGTGACGATCATCGACGCCAACGGCGTCCGGATTCAGCGTGAATCCATCAACCAGGCGATCCGCACGATCCGCCGTCGGCTGCGCAAAGACCAGCCGCAGCTGGTCGGCCTGGCCAATTCGGTCACGGCACCCGACGACGACGTCTTCGCCGCCGAGTGGTGGCTCATCGGCGCTGAAGGCACCCACAGCATCACCAATCCCCCGTCCCAGGAGCCGGACTACGAGCTGGCCTTCCACGGGTGGACCCTCGCCGCGCCGGGCTCAGACCCTCAGTCCGTCCGTCGTGAGGCAATCGGCCGAATCCTCATCAAGGCAGCCGCCCAGACCGGACGCCCCGCCCGGCTGACCGGTGACCTGCTGGGACTCAACACCGAACCGGTGGAGCCGAACGCTGAGCGTCCCCAGTCCAGCGTCTCCGAGCAGCCGCCGAGCCAGTCACCGGATGCTCGCCCTGGGGACTCCGTCACGTCCGACCGTGGCCCGACGCCGGTGGAGTCAACGGTCGCGGATCAGCCCGCCGCCCAGCATGCCCCCAGCGCTGGCTCTCCCGAACCGCGAGCCGTGGACGAAGTCGAGCGCGATGCTGAGGCACTCCACCGCGCACCTGCCTCCGATTCTCAGCCCGGCAGCGAGGTCACTCCGGCCGCTGAGCCGGCCGCAGGCACTCAGCTTGATCTCACGGATCGCCAGGCGGAAGACGCCGCACCTGCACACCGGGCCGAGCTGGTTGCTGCTACAGAGCATGTCCAGGATCCCGACCTCCTGCTCTTCCCCGCCCCCTCACCGGGCATCTCCGACAGCGAGCTGGCAGTCACCAACGACATGGCCCATGCACCGATGCTTCTGGAGCCTGCGACCGCGCCGGACACTCTGGCCGATGACCTGCTCGGCCTTGCCCCGACTGAGGAATCGCCCGAGACCGTGGATGAGACTGATGGTCGTCCGACGCGGTCACAGGAATTCGCCGCCCAGGTAAAGTCCGCAGCCGCTGAGCAGGCACGCCGAACCCGGTCCGCGGTGGAGAACCATCCCCGGCGCGTCAAAGCCACAGCAGTCGCCGCCGGCGGTTTGCTGGTCGTCGGCCTCATCGGTGGAGGGACGTTCCTCGCCGCCTCGACAGGCGATCAGCCCGACCAGCCCGCCGGGGTGACCTCAGCCCCGGCCGCCGACACCTCCGCCGAGAGGATCGACAGCGACTACACGATGTCCTTGTGGTCGCTGCCCCCGTCGAAGACGCAGAAGCTCTCGGTCTTCGCCGCCGGAGTCGTCAGCGTCAACGACGGGCGGCTGATCCTGCGCGACAGCCTCAGCGCCGACATCATCACCAAGGTCGCGCTGGACTCGCCGGTGCAGTGGACCGCCGAAGCCCGCTTCGGCGACACCGATGCCGTCACCGTCCGCACTGAGAACCGCGTCCACCTGATCACCGAAACCGGCGAGACCGCAGACTGGAAGATCAGCGACGGCCAGACCGTCTCGGTGCTGGGCACCCGCCCTCTCCTCCGCGGAGACGACACCACCGAGGTACTCACCCCCACCGACGGCGCCCAGCAGGTCGAAGGCAACCCCTCGCTCTACACTGCCGCCGCCGACGAGCAGTTCTTCCTGCAGATCGCAGCCGGCGAGCCGCGAGTCGTCGCCGTGCCTTACGCCGACGACGCCCGCTCCGAGGATGTCACTCTCACCGTCCCCAGTGACCGCGCCGAGTTCGTCAAACACCTATCCGTCGGCCACGGCCTCGCCCTGGCGCTGTGGCGGGTCGGCGACCAGAACTACTACGGCGTCCACTCCCTGGAAACCGGAGAGTCGACGGCGTTCCTGCCGGCGTCGACCAGCGCTGGAGACGCCCCGCGGTGGCAGTTCGGCCGCGGCCTGGACCTCGCCGTCATCGAGCGCTACGCCATCAAGCTCTCCGACGGCACGCTCGCCGCGACGGCCCCAGAGGGCGAGACGCTGACCACCGCCCTGGGCCCAGCTGCGATCAGCGAAGACGATGCCGGCGCACGCCACGTGCTCATCGACGGGACCGCATACCAGCAAGACGACCGAATCATCGGATTCTCCGGCAACGGCACCGTGTGGGTCCGCGAGCCGGATGGATCTGTCACCGCACTCTCGAAGCAAGGAGGCAAGTCCTAAATGACTCCCCACACCCCCTGGCAGCCGGCGCGCACCACGCTCGCCGCAGCCGTCGTCGCCGGACTCAGCGTCCCGCTGGGCGCCACCGGCGCGGCCGCGGCCACCGCTGCCCCCGAATCGAGCCAGTCCTCGCCGAAGCAGCAGGCACAGGACACGACCCAACAGCCCACAGACGATCAGGCCACGTCCGAGCCGACGTCAGAACCGACGGCCGAGGCGACGCCGGAGGCCACCGAGTCTGCGACCCCGCGGCCCACCCCTACTGAGTCCGAGTCCTCCGACCCGGAGTCGAGCTCCTCCTCGGAGCCGACGCAGTCGCCTGACGAGCAGCCAAGCCAGCCCGTCGAGCAGGATGAGGTCGTCACCCCGCCGGCTCCCGAGCGCAACGCTGACGACCCCAACACCGTGGTCGTCCCTCAGACCGAGGGCGTGGACTACCAGCCGGCCGCCGGGGAGCACACCATCGCTGAGGGCGAGACCCTCGAGGTCACCGCCACTGCGCAGGACGGCTACACCCTCGCCGAGGGGGCACAGTCCTCCTGGAGCTTCGAGCACAAGCCGACGGAGCCGGACTATGACCCGTCGCTGAAGACCGAGGGCACCACAGTCTCCGGAGACGACTTCAACCCGGAGGCGGAGTACACCCTCACCGTCACCGGCGACCTGGGCGAGGCTGGGACCACCACTGTGGCTCCCGATGCCGAGGGCACCTGGTCGCTCGACATCACCGAGGAGTTCGACCGTGTGCTTCCCGGTCAGATTTATACCGTGACCGTCGAGGGCGACGGGTGGCAGAACAGCGTCGAGGTCGAGACCCCGTGGCCGTGGGAGCCGGTGACCACCGTCGACGGCACCACGCTGCGCCTGCGCGAGGCCGCACCGGATGTCGACTACACCGTCGCCATCGGGGACGACACCACCTCCGTCACGGCCGACGCAGACGGCAGCGCAGACGTCTCGCTCACGGAGGTTTTCGACCTCTCCAGCGGTGAACACCAGGTCACCGTCACCGGACCGTTCTACGAGGCCGAGCACACCGTCACGATTCCTGAGCCCGAGCCCGAGCCTGAGCCCGAGCCCGAGCCCGAGCCCGAGCCGGAACCCGAGCCCGAGCCCGAGCCCGAGCCGGAACCCGAGCCCAAGCCCGAGCCCGAGCCGGAACCCGAGCCGGAACCCGAGCCGGAACCCGAGCCGGAACCGGAGCCTGAGCCGGAGCCGGAGCCGGATAACGCGGCCCAGGGTGAGACCTCCGGGCGGGGTGACGAGGGAGCCGACAGCGACCAGGGCTCGAGCCAGTCCTCTGATGCTGACGAGGATGACGACGAGGCCGGACGCATTACCGCGGAGTCCGACCTGGACGCCTCGGACCCGGCCAGCACCGATGCGCTGGAGGCCGACGGCGAAGAGGTCCCGGACGATCAGGCCGGCGAAGAGCTGCCCGTGGCTGACGCGGATCGTCCGCCACAGTTCGACACCGGCGAATCCGAGACCGAGGAGCCGGAGGAGGACCAGAACCTCGAAGCACAAGCACCGACCGCGCTGGAGGACCAGCTCGGCACCGACGACGCGGCCGAAGATGAGGCTGCCACCGGCCCGGACGACTCGGAGCTGCCGGATCAGGAACCACAGGCGCTGCCGACTCAGCCCGAACAGCAGTCGACTGATACCGACGCGGAGCCGGAACAGGACGAGTCGGAGCGGCCGTCCCAGTCCAGCTCTTCTGAGGAGTCTTCCTCCACCGAGAGCACACCGTCGGACGGTGACTCTGAGTCTCCAGACTCAGAGGCCGCGGCGCAGCAGACGTCGTCGTCACACGACGGCCCCTCGGCCGGTTCCATTGCCGTGATCAGCGCCGCGATCCTGGCCGCCCTGGCCTGGGTGGCCTGGTTCTTCGGCTTCCGGAAGAAGCAGGGCTGACCGAGCATCTACCAGCACACGGGTGGCGCCCTCCGGCG
>NZ_BAAAYG010000001.1:10731-63746 GCF_039536005.1 Nesterenkonia halobia
CCGGAGGGCGCCACCCGCACCGCACCACTAAGAGGATCACCATGAAGACCGCATCAGGACTCACCGTCGCAGCCGGGCTCGTCGCTGTGACACTGCTGCTTGCTCTGCTGGGCGGCTTCGTCGCCCTGGTGGCGATGACACCGGGTGGCGTCTCGCAGGAACAGACCGCCTCGACAGTCGGCAGCGGGGCGACTAGCTGTCTCGACCCCGAGCTCGTCGGCTCCGAACAGATCCCCTCCGAGTACCAGGACAACCTGGCCAGTGCCGCGGAGTCTTCCGGAGTCGACGTCAACATCCTCGCCGCTCAGATCGAAGCGGAATCAAACTGGAACCCCGACGCGAAATCCCACGTCGGAGCCCAAGGGCTGACGCAGTTCATGCCCAGCACCTGGGACGAGTGGGGCGAAGGCGACCCCTATAACCCTGACGACGCCATCGCCGCCCAGGGGCGCTACATGGGCCACCTGCGCAGCCAGATCGCCGACATCGCCTCCGGTCACGACGAAGAGATCCGCCTGATGCTGGCCGCATACAATGCCGGACCCGGCGCAGTCCAGGACGCCGACGGCATCCCGCCGTACCAGGAAACCCAGAACTACGTCCGAGACATCACCCGGCTGGCCGAGAAATACGCCACAGCAAGCTCCGGCGACTCGGAAGACCAGATCCAACGAGCGGCGTACGTCGAGCCTGCTGCTCAGACCACCGATGCGTCCCCGAGCAACTGCGGCGATGTGCAGACCGTGATGGCCGGCCTGACTGACGGAGAATGGGCACATCCATTGCCTGGTGGTGAGCGCACTTCCGGCTTCGGCTCACGGCCTTGCCCGTCCGGGACCGACTGTAACGACTTCGTCACCAATCATCAGGGAGTGGATTTCTCCGCCGGAGGCGGGGCCTCAGTCGTCGCGCCGACGAAGATGAAGGTCACCGCCACCGGATCGAACCAGTACCAGGGCACCTACGTCGTCGCCCAGCAGGTCAAAGACGACGCTGACACCGACTCACTGCCGATCTTCGAGTTCCACCACTGCCAGGCAGGCAGCGCGGCAGAGGACGGCGATACCCTCGACACCGGAGACCAGGTCTGCCTCGAAGGCAGCACCGGTAACTCCTCCGGTGCTCATCTGCATTTCCAGATCAACGCCCCCGGCGCGGATCCCAGCAAGCCGACCTACACCCACGCCGTCGATCCTGAACCGATCCTGAAGAAGATGGGAGCCCTCTGATGCCCGCGACGAATCCCGAGCTGCGCCGCTTCCGGGTCATCTTCATCATCGTCGGTGTGTTGGCGCTGCTGATCCTCATCGGCGGCATCTTCGCCGCCTGCCAGACCTCCAGCGGGCCAGAGCCCACGTCAGCCGGAGCACCCGAGTCCACGGCCACGCCGTCACCTGATGAGTCCACGTCGAGCCCTTCCCCGTCGGAATCGGCCACCGATCCTGAGACCTCGGCGTCGCCGTCTGACGATGAGACCGGCGGCCCCTTCGAATCGGTCGCCTACAACGTCGACCCCAGCGACGACAGCCGCCCATTGGGCGCGACGAAGCCCAAGGATCATTGCTGGACCGATGAACAGGCCCTCGCCGAAGAAGCCGCCCGTGTCATGACCACCTGGAACGCGGCCGACGACTGGAATACCGCAGATGCCGAGGTCCGCGCGAAGTACCTGATGCACCCCGACCGGGCGGAGAACGTCGGCGTGCCGCAGCGTCCGGCCGGCACAGCATGGAACCAGCCCGCCGAGCACGAAGCGATCACCCTGACGGAGACCGAGCCCTCCACCCACCACGACGCTAGCTCCATCGAGATGGAGGTCACCTGGCGCTGGGTCAGCCAAGACGGTTGGAAGGGAAGCGCAGGCTCACGCTTCTGGGCGATCACCACAGCCGAAGACCCCGACGACGCCGACTGCCTCGTCGTCAACGACTACACCTGGTCCGGCACCTAGAAGACCATCCTCCCGCCCCTCGATCGTGTGGCCCCGCAGAGCACCCTGCGGGGCCACACCTGTATCTAAGCCATGTGCTGCCGCGAACCGGAGTGCTCCCCACAGTGCCCCAGTCCTGGAAATGCTGCCGCGGGGTCCTCGTTCCTCGGACCCCTTGCCATCGAATTCACGGGCGAACCTGGACTGCCAGGACCGGACCATGCTCATCTCTGTATGAGCCGTCGCCCCGGTGCCAGCAACCGGGCCCGGTCCCCACATTCAGCACCACGACGAGGGATCCAGTCAGCTGCTCTCTGCGCGCCAGTGACCAAAGGCGTGAGGTTCGCTCGTCCACGTGCCCGGTTTGTTCACTCGGCGAGCCACGCGTCGAGCCGGTCGTGGAAGTCGGCGTGCACGACCAAGTGCCGCTCTTCGATGAGAAGCCGGCATCTCAGGCATCGGAAGGCCCGCCAGGGCTTCCACCGGGAGTAGCCGGCCTCATCCATTGCCGGGGCTGGGACCTCCACCGAGGGCCCCCACGCGGCGCGCAGCGCAGCGTCCTGGGCGTTGTAGTCGCTCAGGCTTCGTCGTCGGTGCTGGGTTATCGGGCGGTCTCGATCCATTCACCGGTGCGAGTCCAGAACCCGTGCACCGAGGTCGGCTCCTCCAGGTCGGGATCGACAGTGGTGTGCCACCGCAGGTGGGTCAGCGTGTCCGCGCTGGCGACGAGCGCACCGCAGTAGCGGCAGGGCTGCGACCGGTCATCGGTCATGGCCACAGCGTAGCCGCGTGGCCCGACACCGCCGGCGTCCGGCCGGCCACCATGGTGCTGGCCGCGGCTGAGGCACCGGGGGTGCTGTGGTCACCTTGGAATCGACCGGCCACCTGAGCACCATCGAGCTGCCCGGCCATGCTGTCCGATCCCGGCGTGCGCGGCCGCCGGCCGCGCCTCTACCCGGCCACCTTGCCGGTGGCCAGCTGCTCCACCCGCCGGCCACGCGGAGCCGGCCCTGTGGCCGGCCCTCCCGGACTGACCGGCCAACTGGCCGCCCACTCATGTGTCCGCTGCCGTGGCCGGGTGGCCGGCCACAGCCCCTTGCGTGGCCGGACACCGGGACCCGCCGTCCGGCCGGTCACCTGCCGTGTCCACCTGTGGGTGTGGGTGTCCGGACACCCACACCCACCTGACCGGCCACGCTCACCAAGAAAGCTGCCGCGGATGCTCCTCCGTCGCATCCTTGCCCTCGAAACTCCAGGGCCACTCGCCTGCGCCCTCACCCAGCACCTGACCCAGGTGCCCACGCGCACCGGCCCAGCCCCAGTCACGACACCGCCGGCACCCAGCCACCCGCATCAGCAGGACTGCCCGAAGACCCAGCGGTCCACCGCAGTCTCCGCCGCCATCTGCCCACCCTCGCCACACCTGCCACATCGCCGCGCCGCGCCACCAGCTCGCTCCAGACACCCAGATGCCGCCCAGCGCGCACACCAGCGCCGCAGCATCAGCACCGCCCAGAACCACCCGAATCGCACGCCAGTAGGAGAGGCCCACAGGCCCCACCTACCGACGAGCAAACCAGAGAATCTACGTTCACACCTCTGGCACCAAGGTGCACCCTGGGGACATCTGTCCCCGGTACCTGACACATGCCTCACCCGAGTCACGGCGAACCAGGAACATGACCGCCCCGCATAATCACCGGATGCAGCGGCAGTGTCCGAACTGCTTGCAGGGCCTCGACGCAGATGCGCCGGCCCAGCAGATCTACTGCGCGCCGCGGTGCCGGGAAGCGGCGAAGAAGCGTCGGCTCCGTGGGAATTCCGCCCCCGACGCGCGCGACGCGCTCGACACCAGCACCCGCCAGATCCAGCAGCTCACCACCCAGGTCGGGCAGATGCGGCAACGACTGTCGGAGCGCGACGAGACGATCCGTCAGCTGCGCAGCGACCTGCGCAGCGAGCGTCGGCGCATCGATCGCATCGCCCAGCGCGAGGGCGAGCGGACACGCACCGTCCAGCAACAGTTGACCGCGGCCAAAGCCGAGCTGGCCGCGGCCACCGCCGACGCTGACCGGTCAGCCGCGCCGGCCACCGGCCGACCCTCTGGTCGGACACGTGGCCGCGGCAGTGACCGGACAGAGGAGCTGGCCGAGGAACTGGCCGCGGTCAAGGACAGGCTGGCCGCCGGCCAGGCGGCCTACCGGCAACTGGCCGCCGAGCGCGCCGACCTGGCCGAGATGCTCATCGAGGCCGACCGCCGGCACACAGTCATGGCCACCGTCATCACCCACTGGGACCAACTGGCCGGCCGGCTGCAGCAGGCGGTGTCCGGCCAGCCGGACACCAGGATCAGCCGGGACGACGCTGCGATCCTGTCCTACTGGTCTCGCGCCCGAGACCGACTGCTCGACCACGCCAGCCGGCCACACCGGACACGGCCACGACCGGACACCACTGGCCAGGCCGCTGGTCAGCAGTCGGCCGACTCCGCGCCGGATAGAGCCCCGGCCACCGGCCACTGACCGGCCACACCCGTGACCGGCCACATGGCCGCCCAGCCGACCAGCATCATCAACAGACGAGGAGCACCGTGACCGTCTCGATCTCGAAGATGTCCATCGACTACTACCTGAACTCCGCCGCCGTCGGCGACGGCGACGGAGCCGGCCGGGACATGACCAGCTACTACACCGAGACCCAGACGCCGCCTGGTCGGTGGATCGGCCGCGGGCTGGCCGGACTGAACCTGGCCGCCGGCCAGACAGTCAGCCGCGAGGCGGCCAAGTCGCTCTACGAGGACATGGCCGACCCGACCACCGGCCGGCCACTGGGCCGAGTGATGACCAGCTCGAAGCGCGAAGCCCCCGAAGGAGCGAAGACCCCCACCGGTGCGGCCGCGAAGTCGACCCGCGAACAGGTCGCCGGCTTCGACCTGACCTTCTCCGCGCCGAAGTCGGTCTCGGTCGCCTGGGCCGTCGCCGGCCCCGAGCTGCAGAAGCGCATCCAACACGCCCACCACAAAGCCATGGAGCAGACCCTGGAATGGGCCGAGCAGAACGTACTCCAGACCCGGGCCGGCCACGGCGGCGTCGCCCACGTGCCCATCGAGGGCATGATCGCCTCAGTCTTCGACCACTGGGACTCCCGCGCCGGCGACCCTCAGCTGCATTCCCACTGCGTCGTCTCCAACCGAGCCCAGCGCAGCAGCGACGGCCAGTGGGTCAGCATCGACTCCTACACGCTGCACCGCCACGTCGTCGCGATCTCCGAGCAGTACAACAACCTCCTCTTCGACGCCCTTCACCAGGACATCGGTGCCCTTCCAGAAACTCGCAATCTCGGGGACGATCCAGCCGTCGAGGCGGTCAAGGACGCGCTGCGGAAAAAGCCCGATGGCACTCCAAACGACCAGGAGGCTGACCCTCCCCAGAGAGTGGAGCTGGCCGGCATCCCCGACGAGCTGATCACCGAGTTCTCCGAGCGCAGTCTGGCCATCGAAGAACGCACAGACGAGCTCATCGCCGAGCATCAGCAGAGGACCGGTCGCTCCCCCTCAGCAGCTCAGGTCCTGAAGCTGCGTCAACGCGCCACCTTGGAGACCCGGACGCCGAAGGACGACTGCGACACCACGCTGGACCAGAAGATGATCGGCTGGCGGCGTCGCACTGAGCTGTCCGGATACGACCCAGACCGATTGATCACCGAGGCCACCGGACATCCCGATCAATCCATCACCCCGGACATGCTGACCGACGAGGTCTACGACAAGCTCGCCCGTTGGGCGCTGGATGACACCGCCCAGCGTCGCGCGACCTTCACCCGTGCGAACCTCATCGCCTCATCCGAGCGTGTGCTGCGGCTGGTCCGGTGCCGCGATCTCCAGCAACGGCACCGGCTGACCGAAACTCTGGTTGCCCGTGCCGAGAGCCAGGCCGTCTCGCTGACCTCGGCCCGCTCCGTCGTCCCCGAGACCCACGACCCGGCAGTCGCTCACCGTGGTCGTTCGGTCTTCGATCACCGCCACACCGCCGGCGTCTTCACCACCCGCCAACGTCTCGACGACGAGGAGTACCTGCTCTCCCGGCGAGCTGCCACAGACGCGCCCCGCCTGGATCCCGAGCCCCTCGCCGAACGGGTCGCCCACGTCGAGACCAAGGACGGCCACAGCCTCAGCAGCGACCAGGCCGAGGCCAGCCGTCAGGTGCTCTCCTCGGCCGCGGGGATCGAGGCGATCATCGGTCCCGCCGGCTCCGGGAAGACCACCACCATGGCTGCGGTTAGCCAGCTCTGGTCCGAGGACTATGGCGAGTCCTCCGTCATCGGACTGGCCCCC
The DNA here is from genome assembly GCF_039536005.1 of Nesterenkonia halobia. Taxonomy (NCBI): domain Bacteria; kingdom Bacillati; phylum Actinomycetota; class Actinomycetes; order Micrococcales; family Micrococcaceae; genus Nesterenkonia; species Nesterenkonia halobia. Next base: position 16,995 of record NZ_BAAAYG010000001.1, read on the forward strand.
AGCGCGGTATCCGCGGAGGTACTGTCCCAAGACCTTGGAGCCATAGCGGAGAACACCGCCAAATGGATCTACGAATCGGTCGGTCGGGGTGCGGCCGAACGTGCCGATCGCATCAAGTTCTACGAGACCAAGATCGAGCAGATCGCTGTCTCCAACGATGCGCCGGCACTGGCCACTGCGCGCGCCGAAGGGCTTCGGGCCAAGCTCGCCCAGGAGTATGCCGCCCAAGCTCGATACGTGATGCGTCCCGGGCAGCTGGTCATCATGGACGAGGCCTCGATGGTCTCCACCGAGCAGATGGCTGAAATCGCCCAGCAGGCTGACGCCGCGGACGCGAAGCTGTTGCTGGTCGGTGACCCCGCGCAGCTCGACGCCGTCGACGCCGGAGGCTTCCTCGGCCTCATCGACCGCACTCAGAACCCCTCGTACCTGGATCAGCTCTGGCGCTTCAAGAACCCCTGGGAGCAGTCGGCTTCTCTTCGACTGCGCTCCGGAGACCCTGAGGTGCTGGAGACCTATGACGAGGCCGGCAGGCTGCACGGCACCCCTGATGAGGACCCATCCGAGTCCGCCTACCAGGCCTGGATGGCCGACCGGAAGGCCGGGTACAAGTCGATCCTCATCGCCTCCGACAACCAGACCGTCATCGACCTCGACCGTCGAGCCCAAGCAGACCTGGTCGCCGCCGGCGACGTCGATATCACCCAGACCGTGACCTTGAAAGACGACTCCTTCGCCGGCATCGGTGACACCATCCTCGCCCGCCGCAACGACCGGCGGGCGGTGGACTCGACCGATACCTTCATCGCCAACGGCAGCCGGCTGACGATCACCGGCATCCACGACGACGGATCCGCCACGGCGACGAACCACGCCACCGGCGGCACCATCACCATCCACGAGGACTACCTGGCCAAATCCGTCGAGCTCGGATACGCCACCACTGCCCACAGGTCGCAGGGCGTCACTGTCGACACAGCCCATTGCATCGCCACCTCCGGCCTCAGCCGCGAGCTCTTCTACGTCTCGATGACCCGTGGAAAATACGCCAACCACGCCTACGTCGACCTGCGTGAGGACGACGCCGCCGACAGCCCAGACCCCTGGAAGATGATGTACCAGACAGCCGGCCCTCAGACTCCCTCCGAAGCTCTGCAGACCGTGCTGAAGCGCTCCACCGCAGAACGCACCGCCCACGAGATCCAGGACGCCGAATACGGCTGGGCCCACGACCTGGGGCGGATGATGCACGAACACGACTACCTCGCCTTCGCCGCCCGCACCGCCCGGACCCAAACCTGGGCGATCAGCCACTACGGCGAGCAGGGCCTTCAGACCCTGCAGCAGGACCCGGAGTGGCCACGGCTGGTCTCAGCCGACCCGGCCAACACCCACCCAGCTCCACCACCGCAGACCCCAGCCGAACTCGCCACCGGCGACGATGCCGACCCCTCCGAGGTCGCCGACGAGCCCGCCGGCGACCAGCCCGAGGGATTGAGCGTCGAGAGCATCGTCACCGACTGCGCACCAGTGCAGCCTGCTCGCACCGGGCCGGCCGACATCTTGGAGTCGATCGACACCACCGGCACCGATCAGTCCCGTGCGCTGACCCAGCTTCAGAGCGACATCACCGATGAACTCGACCAGCGCCGGCAGCAGGTCGAATCGGATCTGCCGAACTGGTGGACCGAGCTGGCCGCACACAGCACCCAGGACCGTCAGCGCGAGACGCTGGAAGCAGTGCTGATGTGGCGCGCGGTCTCGGATCAGACTGATGCCGACACCCCACTGGGCACCGAGCCCTCGGGCAACGACTACCTCGCGCCCTACTACCGCACTGCGGCCAAAGCCATCACCGACGCCCGAGTGCCGGTCTCCGATGACCCCTGGGATAGTCATCGCTCAGTCGCCGCCACAACGGTCCAGTCCACCGCCGAGACGGCTGAAGAACAGGCCCATTTCGACACGATCATCGAGGACTACAGCACCGACCTGACACCGCCGGACCTGTTGGAGGACCCACACCACCAGATCGCCGACAAGGCCCCCACAGACAACGCCGCATCAGACCCGAAACGGATCGATCACCACGCAGCTGGCTGGGACTCCGCCCCCACCGCCACACCAGAAACCGAGACACCACCTCCAGCTCCCAATTGGAATGATGCCGAGCTGGCTGCCCTCACCGCCGAGAACCAGCCGAACGCCGGAGCCGGTACACCGGACAGGTCCTGACCCAATCCGTCACCCAGCAAAGTCGCCAGGGCCGGGTCAAGTCCGGCGGACTGCCGATGAGCATCATCCTCACCGCTCGCCAGGCCCGCCACGGACTCGACTGGAATAGGTCATTGCGGACAAGGCCTACTCGCATCCCCCGGAGGGCGATGCGGGCCCGCCGGATCCGGTTCACCAGCCCCAGGGCAGCCACCAAGATACTTACAGGCGATTCACCCTAGATCACGCGGAGGAATCACCATCTTCGCGGACGATTTCCCGGATCTTGCCATATCCAGATGTCAGGTATGTGATCACCGGCGCACCGATGGCCAGGAGCATGACGCTCTCTCCCAGGCTAGTAAGGGAACTGCCGATATCCAGCCCTATCCCGTTTCCTATGCCCTGACTGAGGAATGCCAGCAGCAATACCCCGAACACATAGACAGCAACCCGTTCAGCGTTAGTCGCTTCATTAAAGCGCTGGATGGTCCGCGCGTTGAAAAGCTGGTGCCGCCGCCAGAAGACATAGCCGCCTCTGAACAAGAAGACCAACGCATTTACCACCACAACCGCTAGCGCCACAGCGCTCAGGCCTTCAGCACCCGAACCTTCAGTATCCGAACCTTCAGCACCAGAACCTTCAGCACCAGAACCTTCAGCACCCGGGCATTCACATTCAGCATTCGAGGCCTCAGTGCTCGAGGCCTCGGAGTAGAACTCCATTGCCGCCACAATATTTATAAGAATGATTACTGCTACGCCAATAAAATACAGAGACTTGGTCCATTTTGGAGGCTTGTCGCTCATTAACTTCTCCAATTATTGTTTGGCGACGCTTCTTTACTGAGACCACCACGTGACGCCTTGACCGGGGTAGGGGTCAATGCCGGCACCCCCTAGAAGCTGACGGGGCGACCAAACCGCCAGTAGCCCCCTTTTAGGGCTTAGAGGCAAGTGAACCGGATATTGGTTTCCCGATTTGATCACCAAGCAACCGACGGCCCGTCGTCGAGGTCGAGTATTGGCAGGTCCCGCACGATTCTCCTCGTCTCCACCGACACCGTGGTGACCCGCTTGATCAGATCGACGATGTAGCGCGGGTCGCCGTGCTCCTGTGCCCGGTCGTTGGGGTCGTTGACGATGCCGGAGGCCTTGTCCGTCTTGACCTGATACCGGTCGATCACCCACTCCAGGGCGCTGCGAGAACCCAACACATACTCATGGGCCTCATCGGGGATGCCACTCAGGGTGACGTTGGTGTTGTAGACCAGCCGGGACTTGTCCGCGCTGCGGGCCTTGCCGCCCCACCGCATCTTCTGCACTCGGTAGAACTCAGGATCGGCCTCCTCACCGACGGCATGCTCTTCATGCAGGGGATACGGATCGGCGTTCTCGTAGTCGATATGCAAGTCGATCAGCTTCTGACCAGCCTCCGCGAAGGCGGCGAAGTCCTCGGCCGATGCTGGCAGCGGGATCCGTGGAAGCTGACGTGTCAGTTCCGCGCTGAACTGGCTTCGGTACTGGTCAGAATGGAGCAACGCATAGATGCTGGCGAAGATCTCGTCCTTGGTGACGTGATCGCCGAACGCACTCCGATAACGGGCCAGCGCATCGGCGCTGACGTTGTCGATGCGCCGGTACCCATCGACGACGTCGCCGTCGACACCGATGCCGAGTTGCCCCTCTGGCTCCGGCTGATACGTGAAGCGAGCGAAGAACTGACCGCCGCCGCTCCCCCAGAACGCCAAATCGGGGACCTGATCCATGGCCAGCAGGGTCGCTTCATGACCAGAACCAGGAGCCGTGAGGTAGAACCCGTAGTTAGGGAGCTCCGGCGTCGGGAACACCGATGGCAGTTGGCTTCGTTCGTGGTTGTACGCGGCGCCGAAGTAGACGTTCTGCTTGGCGAACGGCCGATAGACGCCCTCACGGTACCCGGACTCCTGGGGTGCGAGGTCTCGGTTGCGGGCAACGCAGTTGCGGAGAGAGCGAGCCCAGGAGATGCGCGTCGGGTCGGAGAATGCTGGCTGGTCCTTCAGCCACTCTGCGACGTCCTTCTCATTCCGTTTCGAACGTTCCGCGGCCTGGTATGCGCGTCGGGCCTCCGTATAGGTGGCGGTCATAGCTTCGACGTTCGCCTGCAACGCCTCACGGGAGTAGTTGTAGACCCACGCGTCACGGTTCGTCCCGAGGCCCAACGTGTAGGTATTGAAGATGGGAGGCATGCCGGTCGCCCCCTTCTTGTCGCCCAGCGGGGGCAGGGTGTCGAAGACGTCGCTGGACTGGTTGATCCATTCGCCCTTGCTGTTCGGCGCGATCATCTCCCACTCCACATCGCCGACCGCGCCGGCCTCGAGAGTGGCGAGCTTCTCCTCGCGAGTGAGGTAGTCGCCGATGTCGCGGTAGTACAGCTGGCAGTCACCGGTGTGGGCGGGGTCTTTGACCCCGATCATGATCGCGACCGTCGCCCGGCTCCCCTGCTCGAAGACGTTGTCCTTCTCCTTGCGGCGCAACTCGCCCGAAGTCCGTGCATTTCCGCGGAGGTTGTAGATGTAGAGGTGGTCGAAGTCCTCGACGAAGCTCTTGCGCAACCCGTCGGCGGAGTTCGAGTCGATGTAGCCACCGTTGGAGACATAGGCCAGCACACCCTTGTCGCCAATGCGGTCGGTGCCCCACCGGATTGCGCGGACGTAGGAGTCATAGAGCGTTCGCGCAGAAACTGCATGGGACGCCCTCGAGTAAGTATCCCGAATCCTTTTATCCAGGCTGGGATACTCAGCGTTGGCGTTGTTGTCATTCGCGCTCGTCTGCCCCGCTGAGTAGGGAGGGTTGCCGATGATCACTCGGATGTCGGTGTCGAGTTGGCGCTGGGCGCGAGCGTTGTTCGAGGTGAACATCTCCAGATCGATCTGGTCATCGACCTCGCTCATCTGGAAGGTATCCCCCAGTACGATGCCCTCGAACGGCACGTACTCGGCTTCGGGATCTTGCTCGGCCATCAGCCCGTGGTAAGTGGCCTCGATGTTGACCGCGGCCACGTAGTAGGCCAGCAGCATCAGCTCGGTGGCATGCAGCTCCCCGGCGTACTTGCGCGCCAAATCATGCGGACTGATCACCCCCGACTGCAGCAGCCGGACGATGAAGGTACCGGTGCCGGTGAACGGGTCGAGCACGTGCACGCCCTCGTCCGAGAGCCCGGCGCCGAAGTGCTCTCTGGAGAGCTCGTCGACCGAGCGGATGATGAAGTCGACGACCTCAACCGGGGTATAGACCACCCCGAGCGAGTCGGCCTGTTTGGGGAAGGCCTGTTTGAAGAAGTTCTCGTACAGCTCGGTGATGATCCGCTGCTTGCCCTCAGCGTTGTCGATGCCCTCCGCCCGGCGGGCCACTGAGGCGTAGAAGGATTCCAGCTCGGAGGTCTCGGCTTCGAGGTTGTTACCGGCCAGTGCGTCGATCATCTCGTCCATGACTTGCGAGACCGGGTTACGGGTGGCGAAGTCATAGCCGGCGAACAGCGCGTCGAAGACCGGCTTGGTGATCAGATGCTGCGAGAGCATCGAGATCGCATCGTCCTCGCTGACCCCTTCATTGAGGTTTCGCTGCAGCGCGGTGACGAAGGCCTCGAAGTGCTCGTTGACCTGCTGGATCGGAGTGTGCTGACCGGTGCCCTTGACCAGGGCGGTGATCCGCTCGGTGTGCCGGGCTGCGACATCGGCGATGGTCGCCGCCCAGTTCTCCCAGTACTCGCGGTCGCCGACCTTCTGCACGATCTTCGCGTAGATCGCGTCCTTCCACTCCTCCAGTCCGGGGAAGTCCGCCAGGATCGGTTGCACGCTGGTGGTCACCGAGCTGTCGTCGTCATCACCACCACCGGTGCCGACGCCGATGACGTCGATGGTCCCGCCGCGGTCCTGGTTCAAATCGATCTTGTTGACCGTGGCCTCGAACCGGTCGTCGTGGGAGCGCAGCGCGTTGAGCACGCTCCAGATGACCTTGTATTTCTTCGAATCCTTCAGCGCCGTCGCCGGGTCCTGGCCGACCGGCACCCCGACCGGCAAGATGATGTAGCCATAGTCCTTCCCCGGAGCCCGGCGCATCACCCGGCCGACGGACTGGACGACATCGACCTGGGAGTTGCGCGGGTTCAGGAACATCACCGCATCCAAGCTGGGGACATCCACACCCTCGGACAGGCACCGGGCGTTGGACAGGATCCGGCACTCATCCTCATCAGGCTCGGCCTCGAGCCAGTTGAGCTTGCCGGTCCGCTCAGCGACGTTCATCCCACCGTCGACATGCTCAGCACTGCAGACCAGCGAGTTCTCCGAGGTGGCGGCCAGTTCCGCGGTGATGGTCTCGAACATCGAGGACACCCGCTTGGACTCCTTGATGTTCGAAGCGAAGGCCACCGCCCGCTGCATCGCCCGCCGCGCCGGCGCCGGCCCAGCCCCGGTCTCGTCGGTCTGGTTCGGGAAGTGTTCGCCGCGGTGGGCCAGCCCGTTCCAGCAGCCCACCACCTTGGCGACATCATCGATCCCCAGCTCGCCGTGGGCATCGGTGAGCAGCCGCTGCAGCTGATCATTGACCGCACTCTCGTCGACCGCAAGCACCAGGACCTTGTAGTCGGTCAGCAGGTTCTTCTCGACGGCCTCGCCGAAGCCCAATCGGTAGAACTGCGGGCCGAAGAGCTCCTCGTCGTCCATCGAGGCGACCACCACCGAGTTCTCCTCAGCCTTGGCCTTGGTGTTCTCCTCGAAGACCCGCGGCGTCGCGGTCATGTACAGCCGCTTGGCCGCACGCAGGAAGCTGTTGTTGTGAACCTTGGTGAACGCCGACTCGTCCTGGCCGGCGATCGTCGCCCCCGTCGTCCGGTGAGCCTCATCGCAGATGACCAGATCGAACTCCGGGAAGCCCTGCCGCTGAGCCTCGGCGATCGCCTCGATCGACTGATACGTGGAGAACACCACCGTGCGACCGTTGAACCGCCGGGCCAGCCGACGCTGATCGATCAGCTTCTGCGCATCCGTGGTCGCCGGCACGACCAGCTCCGTGGTCGAGATGTCCTCATTGTTCGAGTTCTTCCCGACCTTGGCATCCGAGCAGACCGCCAGCGCACGGAACTCCTCAGAGGCGTCGGCCTTCCACTCGCGCAGCGTCTGATCCAACAGCGCGATCGAGGGCACCAGGAACAGCACATACCCGTCCGAGGGGATCTGCTCCTCGACGATCTGCAGCGCGGTATAGGTCTTGCCCGTCCCGCAGGCCATGATCATCTTGCCCCGATCCGAGGCCTCGAACCCGGCGGCGACATCGTTCATCGCCTGCCGCTGATACGGGAACGGCGTCTTCTTCGCACTCGAATGACGGACCAACCGGTCCGGAGTCTCGACGGCGAACTGCGACCAGTCGATGTCCGAACGATCCATCTGCGGCAGATCCAGCACCCGCACGTTGTTGCGCTCCAACGCGTCCTGGGCCGTCGGCCCCAGCTTCTGCGCAGTATGAGCCAGCAGACGGTCGGAGAACTCCGGCGGAGCAGCCTCGGAGATGAACGAATCGATCCCCTTCTTGCTGATCGTCGAGTCCGGATCGATGAACTTGCACTGGATCGCCGTCAGCTCCCCGGTGAAGCGAGACTTCGCCACCAGGTCGACCCCGTTGTCACGCCGATTACCCCGGTCCGGGTACTCCGACCACAGCCAGACCTCGGAGAACTCATCCGACCACACCGGATCGGTGGTCAGGTACGAACGGATCAGCCGCTCGAACTTGTCTCCACGGTCCCGGGTATCGGTCGAGTGGTAGTAGTACGTCTCGAGCACATCGCCGAGCGTCTTCTCCGCAGGTGAAGCCATACCCGCGATTATCGCTGACCATCACTCCGGGGCCGGCGTTGTGACGCGCGCCTGGGTGGTCTCTTCAACAACCCGACCGTGGTTGGGTGGCGGCGCCATTGGCCAGCAGTGTCCCAATAGAGTGAATGCTCATTTCCCCGCCAAGCGGGGGCTTGACCGTGCCCGCCGCATTGCGGCGCAGTTCTCCACAGGGCATGGAACGCCCCCTCGAAGTGATGGGGCGGGTCCGGGCCGGCTCTGAGGATCACGGACAGCTCATGGACCGGGTCACTGGGCAGAACGCGGGATCATACGGTGGGAGGAAGTCTCTCGTGCGTTCCAGCCAGGTGCAAGTTTCCGAATAGGAGGGGTTCAAGAAGCGGGCCAGGCACAGGACACTGACATTACTGGCCCCCGCTTTCTTGAGCGCTGCTGCGACGCTGCGAACCTGTGTCCCGCTGACCCATGTGTCTTCGACGATGAGGGCATGGCGACCGCTAACGTCGGCGTCGACAGCGTATCGGTCGGGACTTATCCCCTTGTCTCGTGAACTCGCGTGGTGCGGATCGCTAGTTCTGCGCACTCCTACGTGTTCGAGCGGTGGCGTGAAGTACTGGAGTATGTCCGTTTCCAGGGGGTGCGAGGATCGACCTTTGCCAGAGGGGACTGTGCAGACACTGGTGATTCCTTGCCCCAAGTGCTTGCCGAGACAAGCGGAGTGGTACTTCACGAAGAAATAGGCCAGGAGCTTCATCCGGTCGAGACTCCCCGCTGACTGTGGATGCCCTTCATTGCCCTTGTAGCTGTGGGCGATCTTTCCGGATTGTTCACCCGCGATGGCGAACATGAGGAAGATCTCACTGTCTGCCCGGAGCCACTGCGTGGCCTGGTTATATGCGTGGCCACATGCGTAGCACGTCGGGTATGTGGGCTTCTTCGGGGCGGTACACCGGTGGCATAGATCCTCCGCTACGGGGAGGGAAGGGCTGGTCTGCCCATGGGCCTCGTCCGCATCGCGCCCGGCGTTGTGCACTAGATGAGCGATCTGACGAAGGTAGTCCTGGTCCTCAGCCTCGATCGGCACCATCAGAAGGCGAGGATCTGAGTCGGTGCAGGTGGTGCGGACCTGTCGATGACCCCTCGTGCAAGCTGCACTGCGTGCTCTGGGGTATGGGCCACGTGTGCATCCACAGAGCTGTCGTCCGCCAGACGCGCGCCCCAGGTCGTCTTACGTGCAACCGGTTCTGCAAGGATCACAGGACGTCCGTGCTTTACCGCGTGCTGTGCCTGATGCTTCGTCCCGGACTGTTCTGAAGCTTCAACGATGATTGTCGCGCGACCGTACGCCGACATGACTGCGTTGCGCATCGGGAACGACGCGCGAGTCGGTGACGCACCGGGACCGAACTGTGAGAGGACCATGCCGTGGCCGTTCTCCATGGCTTCCTGGTACGGCCTCGACGTGGTCGGATAGTAGCGGTCGATCCCGGTACCGATGACACCGACCGTCCGTGCCCCGGTCTCCAGCGCGGCTTGGTGAGCTGCGCGGTCGACGCCTTCAGCCAATCCGGAGATGATCGTGATGCCCAGCTGAGCTAGTTGGCGAGAGATGAAGTCTGCGGCGGCGTGGCCCTGCTGAGTGGGCTTCCGCGATCCGACGACGCATACCCCGACGTCTCCTTGAAGACGCCGCAACGGGGTCTCGTCTCCGCGGATGAATACGAACGGAGGGAAGTCCCACACGTCGCGCAACTGGGCGGGGTACCCTTCGTCGAGGCACGTGTAGAAGTTCGCGCCACCGACGCGGTGGTGCCACTCGGCGATGACGTGCTGGCCGGTCTGGATGTGCTCTTCAGTGGCTCCGAGCTCGGTCGGATACTGGCCCATAGAGATCGCGTTGCGATACTTGGCCCATTCCATTTTCGGCCCACTGCTCAGCAGTCCGATGAGGGCCGCGCGCTCGACTGCGAGATCCAACACGTGGCGACACCTCCGATCTGTCTTGTCCCCTACCTTACTCGTGACCCCCGTCAGGAAACGAGTAAACGAGGGCGGGCGCTTCGAGGGGCTACCGAGCGAGTAGGTGACAGTGGTCTCGTCAAGCAGCGGGGGCCGCGGGCGGGTTCATATTGGCTTCGAACTCGACCCGGGTCAGGACAGGACCGGCCCCGACGTCGCCGGGCTTCCGGCAGGGGACTGAGCGGCCATCGCCAACGCGGCGTCTTCCTCCATCCGTGCGTGCGGCGGTTCCTCGTCCTCCGGGCCGGCCACCGGATCCGTGCCCGGCCCGTCGGTGTAGAGGTCCTGCACACGCAGTCCCTCCCGCAACGAGACCACCTGAGTCTCGCCGCGGTCGCAGGACCACATCTGTCCGTCGTCCGCCCGGATGACCGGAGCGTCCTCTCCCGGACCGGGCGACCACCTGGCCTCGACAGTGCCAGGGACCGCAAGGTCGGTTTCCGGCAGCACGACCACGCGCTGTCCGTCCATCTCGGAGGTCAGCTCGGCTGCGGGTTTCTGCTCGGCCTCGGGCCAGTAGAGCTGGGCGCGTTCCTGAGCGGTCAGTGCTCCGGTGGTGCGGGCGTAGACATGCACCGGTGAGCCGGCCTTCTTCCTGCCCTCCTCGGTAGCCCCGGAACCGGCGTTGACGCCCAGGGTGCGGTAGGTGATGTCGATGCGGGCGTCGTCGCCGTAGGAGAAGGGCGTGCGCTGCACGATCTGGGCCTTCTTACCCTGCTGACCGCGGGTGTCGATCGCGGAGACGTCGACGACATCCCCGCGGCGCAGCTCGTCGACGCGTACCGCGCCCGGCTCCTTGTCTCCATAGAGCCGCCGCGATTCCTCCACCGACAGCATCGCCGGGTTGATCGTCTGGTACTCGCCAGGGGTTGCCATGCCGCGCATCTCCCGCACTTGTCCGGTCTCGGGGTCGAGTGCCTGCGCGCGCAGGTTCCGCGGGTGCGAGATGACCACATCGCCGGCCGATCCGAAGTGCTCGATGTCCTCCTCCAGCACTTCACCGGGCAGGAAGTGGTACGGGCTGCGTTCCCGAGCTCGGCGTTCGGCCAGCTCGGCCGCGCGCTGACGCTCCTCGGCGATCATCTCGCCGATGTCGTGGACCACGATCCTCGAGGGGGTGAAGTCGTTCATCCGCTGCAGCTCCGTGCCGTCCTCGGCGATGAAGGCGCGGCTGCCGCCGCGCTGCTCGCCCAGCGTCGCGCGGACCACGCCCCCGGTGTCGCGAGCACGCAGACTCACCGGTGTGCCCTGGGGATACTTGGCCACCTTGTGGATCGACTCGACGCGCTCGGTGTCCTCATCGACCTCGGCCAACAGCTGCTCGTGCTCGTTGAGCTGCCCCCACTGGCGGGAGACCAGCTCGGCCCGCGTGTAGGGCGCCGGCCGGACCACCTCGTCGCTGTCGCGCAGCACATCATCGGTGGGCCGCTGGCCGAACTCGTCGCCGTCGTAGAGGAACACCGTCGACTCGCCGTCAGTACCCTCGGCCACCGCGACGGAGAAGAAGTCGGTCCCGTGTTTGATCACGTCGCCTTCGCGGAGACTGTTCGCCGGCATCTCCTGGTCCGGGTAGACCCGGGCCAGTTGGTCGCCGGCCACCGGTGCCGAGGCCTCTTCGGTGTCGCTGTCAGTGCCGTTGATCTCGGCATCCAGCCGGGCGAACTCCTCCTCCATCTCGGCCAGCTCTTCGGCATGCTCGAAGCCATCAGACTGCTGGCCGGCAAGCTGCTCCAGCCGCTCGCGGCAGTGCTGGCGTTCGGTGTCCCAGTCATGGACGCGCTCTTCCAGTCCTGCCACGAGGTTCTCAGCGCGGGTGATCAACCCGCGTCCCGGGGCCTTGTTCTGCTGGACCTGGTCCACACCGACCTCTGCCTGCACGCCGGGTATTCCTGTGCCGATGATGACCTTGTTCAGGTGCCTGTGCACGCTCAGGTCGATGCCGCCGAGACGGCCGGCAGACACTGGCTCAGTCGGTGCCATGAAGTCAGCCTGATCCCGGCGGGTCGCCTCCTGGCGCACCAGCCGTTCCAGATACTCGCCGGCCTCGCCCCGGTCAGTGGTCCGGGCACCGTCGGCGGCCGTGAGGGCGAACGCCTCGCCGGCTGTCGGACGCACGCGACCGGCCATCTCCTCCAGGTTGGGAAGCTCGCGGTCGAGGAACTCGGCGCGACGCTGCATCTGACGCATCTCAGTCCGCAGCATCGACTGCGACTGCTGCCAGGACTGCTCCAGAGTCTTCAGCTCGCGGATCTTCAGGTCCAGATCCTCGCGCTGCTGGATCCGCGGGTCACCGGTGAGCACCGCGGCGGCCTCGGCCGCGCTGAACTCCAGCGCCGGGATCGGATCATCCATCTCGCGGTCGGTGACCATCCCCGACTTCCACTGGCTGATGAACTTCGCCTTGTGCGCGACGATGTCCCAGCTACGCACATCGAAGGTCCGCTCGGTGCCGTAGGCGTAGAGCTGGACCGACTCGTTCTGGTTGCCCTGCCGCAGGATCCGACCCTCGCGCTGCTCCAGGTCCGCCGGTCGCCAGGGCACGTCCATGTGGTGCAGGGCCACCGCCCGAGTCTGGATGTTCGCCCCGGTGCCCATCTTCTGCGTCGAGCCGACGATCACGTTGACCCGGCCGTCGCGGCACTGTTGGAACAGCTCGGCGCGGGCGGCGTCGCCGTCGGCGTCGTGGATGAAGGCCACCTGCCCGGCGTCCATCCCGCGGGAGACCAGCTCCTCGCGCAGCGCGGCATAGACATCGACCGCCGAGCTGCCTGGGGTGCCCTGGTCGCAGAAGACGATCTGCAGCCCACTGGGCCGCGGACTCGTCGTGCCGTCGGGCAGCCGATAGGTCCGATCCTGCGTCTGCTGCTGCACTGCGGTGATCGTGTCAGCGACCACCCCCAGCTTCCCGCCGTCGGACTCCGGGGCGAGTCCGACCATGCGCGGGTCCAGCGCGACCCCGCGGGCGTCGCTGGAGAGCTTGAGCATGTTGTCCTCGCTGGGATCGACCGCTCCGTTCCGGATGTCCTCGACCCGCTGGATCAGCTCATCGGTGTAGGCCGCCACATCCTCCGACGGATCCCGGGTGAGCAGTTGCCGTTGCCCGGACTCGATATCGGGGATGCCGACCTCGAGGTCGGCTGAGGTCACTCGGTCGGTGAACACGCGGTTCATCTCGGCCAGCTCGGGGGTGTTGACGTACTTCGACACCCTGGTCTTGGGCTCATAGCCGGACCCGGTGACCGAGAGCTGCATCTTGGTCTCGACCTCGGTGAACTGCCCGGCCCAGGCGTCGACGCTGTCCAGATGCATCTCGGAGAGCATGTCAGGCCGTAGATACCGCTGCATCACCCACAGCTCCGACATCGAGTTCGCCACCGGGGTGCCGGTGGCGAACGTCGCCACCGCCGGCACATACCCGTCGGTGTTCACCCCGCGCCGCTCGGCGTCCTCGACCTTGAACTCGCGCAGTGCCCGCAGCTTGTGCTCCAGGTCGCGGGCACGGTTCGAGCCGCTGTGCGATAGCTCCGACAGTTCCGCAGTTCGGGCGAGGTTCTTGTAGTGGTGGGCCTCGTCGACAAAGAGGTAGTCGATGCCGGTCTGCTCGAAGGTGATGCCGGTGAACTTCCTCGACTCATCTTCCTTGTACTGGGCCTGCAGCTTCTGCACCGCCTTCTGGGCCTGCTTCACATGCGCGCTGCCCCGGCCCTTCTCCTCGGCCAGCTCGCGCGCGTGGGCCTCGGCAGTCTGGATCTCCTCGCTCAACCAGGACCGCCGACGCTCGGGATCCAGTGGGATCGCCTCGAACGTCGTCTGCGGGATCACCACGCAGTCCCAGTCGCCGGCTGAGGCCCGGGCGACCCAGGCAGCCTTCTCTCCGGCGCCGATCCCGGCCGGGATCGCCATCACCTGCGCGTCGGGGTACCACTGGCGGAACTCGGTGGCGATCTGGTCCACCAGATGATTCGGCACGACCATCGCCGGCTTGGCCGCCTGGCCGGTGCGCCGCAGCTCCATCGCGCCCATGACCATTGTGCCGGTCTTGCCGGCCCCGACGACGTGATCCAGCAATGTGGTCGGCTCGTTGACGATCCGCGCCACCGCAGAGGCCTGGTAGGTGTAGGGCTTGCGGTCCTCGGCAAGTCCGGGAAGCTGCAGCGCGGCCCCGGCCTTGCGGTAGTCAGCCGGCACCACCGAGTTGAACAGCTCGTTGTAGCGTTGCTCCAGCTGCGCCTTGCGCACCGGGTCGGAGACGACCCACTCCTGGAACCGCTGGCGGACGCGGGCGACCTTCTCGCGGCCGGCCTGGGTCGCGGCTTCGTTGACCACGCGCTTGCCTTCGTCGTTCTCGGTGGTGAACCGCACCGGCCGGCCGTTCATCGCCAGCTCCAGGATCTGGTGCGGCGTCTTGCGGTGCTTCGGCACCCCGTACTCGTAGCGGATGTGATCGGCCAGCCCGGCCTGCGGTGAGCGCACCGACCACTGGTCCTGTCCGGCGACGGCATGATCCCGGGACGCCAGCGATCCGCGGTAGACCTCGACGCCGTCGGATTCCAGCAGCTCGCGGGCGAACTGCTGGTGGTACTCCGCCGGGATCCACCGCGCCCCGGGGGCGACGCGGACGTCCTGCAGGTCGATCGTGCCGGGCAGAACCTGCCGCAGGGCGGTGACGTTCTCCCCGTAGGTCTCCGGATCCTCGCCGGCGGCCTCCTCGGCGACCGCGAGCTTCCGGCGGACGTTGCCGGCCAGGTACTGCGGCGCGCTGGTCATCCGCCCGGTCTCCGGGTCGGTGAACACGTGGCCGCGCATCTGTGCCTGGGCGTCCTCGGCCGAGACGTCCAGCAGCTCGGCGACCCGGTCGACATCGACCTGCCGACGTTCGTCCATGCTGATCGCCACCGCGTCCTCGACGCTCTCGGCGCGCACCGCGCGACTGCCGGCGGCGACGACATCATGCTGCTGGAACCGACTCGGGGCGGCCGTGCCGGTCTCAGGGTCGTAGGTCTCGACGCTCAGCAGCAGTCCCAGGTCAGGGTCGCTGCGCAGGAAGTCCAGGTGCTTCTGCTCGGTTCGCACCAGCCGCGGCCGCGCCGCCTCCTCAGCGAAGCCCTCCATCACCTCGGCAGGGATCTCGGTATCAGGTTCGACGGCCTGATCCTGACGCCACTGGGCGGCCATCTCCCGCACCAGCTCCTGCTGATCGCTCTGCTTCAGCGAGGAGTATTTGGGCTGTCGACGGTTGATGCCCCGGACCGAGGCCCCGTCCTCGACACGATCAGCGAAGGTCTCGTAGTGGCTCTGCCAGGCCTGGTGCAGCGCCCGCCGGCGCTCCTCGGCCCGCTCGGTCTCGCCGGCGGACTGTGCATCCAGACTCTCGCGTGCGAGGTCGCGCATCTGCAGCAGCGCCGCGGCCTCTTCCATCCGGGTCTTCGGATGCTTGACCGGCTCCCAGGTCAGGTCCGGGGTGTAGCGCTGCAGCTGTGCGGTCTTCCCCGTCCCGACCATGCGGATGTGGCCGACCCGGGCTTCCTCGACCTGAGCCTCGTGCAACCCCGGCGCGTGCTCCGGCACGCTCACACCCTGCTCGACCTGCGGCTGGAAGCCCAGCCCCGCAGCTTCTGCGTCGGTGACGATCGTCGTCAACCGGTCGTTGAGCTGCGCGGCGATGCCATCGACGTCCAGCCCATCGCGGACTGTGCGCGCGATCGGATTGCCGTACTGATCGGTGCCGGCTGTCACCTCGCCGATGACGTTCTCCGGATGGGCTTCGAAGTACGCCGGCCAGCTCACCTCGTGGGTGTATCCCTCGAGGGTGACCTGCTTCGTCGCCGGCGACACCCAGGTATCGACCTGGTCCTGTGTCACCGTCTTGCCGGGCTCGCGGCGGCGCAGGATCAGCACGTCGGTAGCCACTGAGGTGCCGGCCGCCTGAGAGAAGGTGCCCTCCGGCAGGCGCACCGCGCCGACCAGATCACCGTGACGGGCTATCTCGTCCCGTGCCTTGGAGGTCTTCGCGCCCAACGTGTGGGACGAGGTCACCACCGCGACGTAGCCGCCCGGGGCCGTCTGGCGCAGCGCCTTGATGATGAAGTGATTGTGGATCGAGTGCCGGTTGGCGTTGTGCCGCGGATCGTGCAGCCGGAAGTCGCCGAACGGGACATTGCCTACCGTCGCGTCGAAGGAGCCGTCGGGGAAGCGGGTCTCCTCAAAGCCCTGGGCATGAATCTGGGCCTGCGGATACAGCCGTGCCGAGATCCGCGCAGTGGTCTCGTCCAACTCGACACCGACCATCTCCGCGCCGGCCGGGGCCCGGTCGATGAACGCGCCGGCACCGGAGCCGGGCTCCAGCACGCGACCGGAGTCGAAGCCGGCCCCGCGCAGCGACTGCCACACCGCCGCGGTGATCCGCGGATCGGTGTAGTGGGCATTCAGCGTGGTCGCCTTCGCCGACTCCCACTCGCTGTCGCTGAGCAGCGCCCGCAGACGCTGACGCTCATCGGCCAGCGTCTCGTCCTGCTCATCGAAGATCTTCGGCACCGCGCCCCAGGACGTCCAGCCGGCCAGCACCTGCTGCTCCTCAGTCGTGGCGTGGCGCTGCTCGTCCTCGACGCGCCGCAGCACCTCCAACGCGGCGATGTTCAGCCGCGCCCGCTCCTCGGCCGACGACGGTGTCTCAGGCGGGTCCTGCTGCCGGTTATAGGTGACCGGCGTGCCGCTCAGCTCTGCGGGGCCGGCTCCTGCGTCTGCGACGTCTCCGGGATCCGGCCGGCCTTCCGATACTCGTTCATCTGCTGCTCGATCGTCAGCTCCAGCAGATCCGGCAGCACCTGATCCTCGGTCTTCTCCAGCGGGGCCATCCCCTGCTGGATCATCCAGTCGAAGACCTCCCGAAGCATCGTGAACTGCTCGGCCAGGTGCCTCTCCTGGGTGGCCCGGTCCTTGCCCTGGAACCACCGGAACTCCAGCTCCTGGCCGTCGCGCTCCGGGTACACCAGATTCAGGAACGTGATCCACCGGGCCTTGCTGTACCGGATGAAGGCCGGGCTCATTGGCGTCCCCCGAGCGGTCAGCAGCGCCTGGGTCCAGTCGATGATCGTATAGATCTGATCCTGTTCCGGCGTCAGCGCCGGCGGGTGACCCTCCGGGATCACCTGGAACAGCTGGTCGTACTCCTCGTCCATCGGCAGTGTCCCCAGCAGACTCGGCACCTCGCTCGGCCGCTGCCAGCTCGTCGGGTCGTTCTCCCAGTCGACCTGCTCCAGATACTCCTCGATCTGGCTCGCCGCGCTGCGCAGCAGCCCCTCGTCGTGCGGGACGAACTGCTGAGGTTCCTTCTGCGTCGGAACCATCATTCGCGTCCGAGAGTTCTGCAGCCAGAACGCTCCCTGCCGGAGCTCGGTCACTGTTGTGCGTGCCATCCTCGTCACCTCCGCGCCCGGTGCTCTCGGGCTCTACGGCTGGCCTGCCGCCCTGGATATCGAACAGGGCCAGCTGATTCTCAACTTTGTTCCGTCCGCGCTGCGCCACATGCGCTCCTTTACATAACTCCACATCGCGAGCGGCCACGTCAACCCGCGCGCGATGTCTCGCCTCCGATCCCGCTCAATCGCTCAAGCCATCGCCTGGCCCTTCAGCCGCCACTCGGGCCGGGCTGGCCCGGCTGCTGGGCCTGCTGTTGCTGCGCCACTGCCCAGGACTCCTCAGCTTCACGCTGCAGCTGCTGCGCCTCCGAGGTGACCCCGACCTGCTGCTCACGTGCCGGCTGCTGGGCCTCTACTCCGACGTCCGGGCCGCGCTCGTGCTCCGGAGCACCGATCTCGACCGCATCGAAGCGCAGACTTGCCGCCACGTCGTTGGCCCAGATGCGACGGTTCAGCCCCGGTTCGCCCTCGTTGGTCACATAGGGCTCGACCGAGTAGTTGCCATCGACTCTCACGTGGTCGCCCTTGTGCAGGCTCGACTCGACGTTGTTGCCCAGCCGTTCGTTGTCGATCGCGACGTCGTAGAAGCTGGCGCCGGCGTCCTCCCACTCGCGGGCTTCACGGTTGAACCGGCGCTGGTTCTCCGCCAGTCGCAGTGTGACCAGCTCCCGACCTGCAGGAGTGGTGATCCGACGCGGATCCTCCACCAGATTCCCCGCGACCGACTTCTCGCCCATGCGTTCCTGCGCCATGGTCCTCTCCTCCTTCGCTCCTCGGGGGCGCTGCCCCGACTCCACTCACCGATGCGGACGCATCGACTTCAGGTCGCAGGAGATTCGGTCTGTGGTGACACACATCGGCCTGACACACATTCACTCGTCTTCTCGAGAGGGGGCCCTACTTTGTGGCTCGAGACGTCAAGCTGACCCAGCAACGCCCGGCAGTGACATGCAGAGAGGAATAGCACTATGACCGATGTAAGTAGCGTCCGCCAGAGTGGTTTACGGAACCCGGTGAGCGCGTCGAAGACATCGACGTGGCGGCCACCGTGTAATCCTTCGAGATAGCTCTCTACTTCCCTCACGGAGAAAGGCATCACGATGACCGCCGCGCCGTCGGCGTATCGACCTCACCCGCCTGCTCGAGGAACAGGTCCACCAGGCGAGCCCGGACCTGCTGCGCGACCTGCTGCAGACCTTCATCAACAGTCTGCTCTCTGCCGAGGCCGACGCGGTCTGCGGCGCTGACTACGGGGTCGCCAGCGAGACAAGGACCACTAGGCGCAACGGCTACCGCCACCCCGATTTCGACACCCGTGCCGGCACCCTGGATGTGGCTGTGCCCAAGCTCCGTGAAGGTTCCTACTTCCCTTCACTGGCTGCTCGAACGCCGCAAGCGCGCCGAACGTGCCCTGACCTCGGTGGTCGCGACCTGCTACATCCTCGGGGTCTCCACCCGGCGGATGGATAAGCTCGTGGGTTCCCTGGGCATCGAGAGCCTCTCCAAATCCCAGGTCTCGACCATGGCGAGCGAGCTCGATGAGCAGGTAGCCGCCTTCCGTGCCCGCCCGCTGGATGCTGGCCCGTAGACGTTCGTCGCCGCCGACGCGCTGGTGCTCAAAGTCCGCGAAGCCGGCCGGGTGGTGCCGGTCCATGCGCTGGTCGCCACCGGGATAAACGCCGACGGCCACCGCGAGATCCTGGGACTGCAGGTCACCTCCAGTGAGGATGGTGCCGGCTGGCTGGCGTTCTTCCGGGATCTGGGCGCCCGCGGGATGACCGGGGTCAAACGGGTCGCCTCCGATGTCCATCCGGGGTTGAAGGCCGCGATCGCCGCGACTCTGCCCGGCGCGTCGTGGCAACGGTGCCGGAGCCACTATACGGCGAATCTGATGAGCCAGCCGCCGAAGGCCTCGTGGCCGTGGGTGGAGACGCTGCTGCACAGCATCTATGACCAGCCCGAGGCTGAGGAGGTCCATGCCCAGTTCGGCCGGGTCGTCGAGGCTCTGGAGGCCAAGCTGCCGAAGGTCGCTGATCATCTCGGACAGGCTCGGGAGGAGATCTTGGCCAACACCTGCTTCCCGAAGCAACTGTGGGCCAAGATCTGGTCGAACAACCCCAACGAGCGGCTGAACAGTCAGATCCGCTTACTACACCGACGTGGTCGGGATCTTCCCCGACCGGGATGCGATCATCCGCCTGGTCGGGGCGGTACTGGCCGAGCAGCACGACGAGTGGGCTGAGGGGCGTAGGTATATGAATCTCGACGCCCTCGAACAGGCTCGGCTCGCCAGTGACGCTGATGCCGATGCTGAGGCCCGTGGAATCCTCAACGAAGAGGTGGGCTCCCGCACGATCGATCCGCTGGCGGCCTGATCCCAAGGCCGTAGCCGAGAAGGATCACGGCTCATACACCACTCCACCGGACTTGACCAATGTCATCTACCGCACGATTCTCAAGGACCTCAGCCCAGGTGCATCGGCCGACTCTTGACACAGAGGCCCTATCAGCGCTCCACGATCCACCCGTGACCGGCCCCTGGGTGACCCCCCCCCGGATCATTGATGACTGGAGGCAGACGATCATGCCCAGAGACCGGACCGGCCAACACTGCTCATCCTGCCGGAGAAGCAGCACACTTAGAAGCAAACGGGGGGATCGATGAGGGCCCCGTCGCGACGGCGGCCACCTGAGGGACAACGGTGCTGAACCTGGCCCTGTTTCCGTCCAGCGTCCGGGACCTCTCGCCGCTCGCTCGCCGCACGGCACCGCGCCGCCGACGGGGCCGCCGTCATCCTCCCGGGGATCCGCCCGACTGATCCGACTCGCCCGACTGATCGGACGGCGCCAGCAGGTACCCGTACGTCGAGCGGACTACTCCGGTGCCACGCACTGAGATGTGCCGCGGGACCGCGATGGTTCCCTCTTCCTCGGCGTCGTAGGCGGATCCGACGGCGCCGGTGGTGACATTGTGGATCTGCAGACGATCCTGATCACTCCGCAGGTAGACCAGCACGCCGCCGATGCCTGCGATCTCCAGGCCGGAGGCGTCGGCATGGGTGAAGAGCCGACGGCCCGAGGAGTCGTAGCCGGCGAGATCCTCGCCCAGAGTGATCCATGTCCCACTGGTGGGATCCTCTGCGGCGTCACGCAGGTCGTCGGCGATCACGTCGCCGGAGTCGAGATCGATGAGAGCCGCGTCGTCGGAGGCGACGCCGATCAGCGCCGCCGTCTGCGCGTCCGGCGTCGCGCTGCGCCGTCCGTCGACGGTTCCGGCCTCCCACCCGAGTTCGCTCAGTTCGACGTTCCACAGCGTGCCGCTCTCTGCGGCGCGGCGAGCCTGCAGTCGGCCGTCCTCTGCGGTCAGGACCGTTCCACGGTATTCCCCCACGATTCGCGGGGCCGCGTCCCCACGCTCGTCGACGATGACTTCGCCGGTGGAGGGATCGAGCACGACGCCGGGGCCCGACTCGCCCATCGCGCCCTCCGGCGGCGGAGCGAAGACCGTGCCCGGGCCCTGATGCGGTCCCGGAACCTCCACCGGCCCCCACACCTTCTCGCCGCTGAGCAGGTCATAGGCCGTGGCCGTGGTCGCGCCGAATCCTTCGCCGTCGGCCCGGTCCGTCAGCACCGCAAGCGGACGGTCCCCGGTGCTGGTAATCGTGAATCCGGTGCAGCTGACCGGGCGCTCGGCCTGCCAGAGGATCGTCCCGGAGGCGTCGACGGCGGAGAAGGTCAGCACGCCGTCGGTCTCGCCTGGCGCCAGGAACACCCCGTCGGCGGTCCGAGGCGGACTGTCCCAGCCGGGATCGCGCAGCCCCAGACCCTGCAGCTGCCGCGGCAGTCGGAGACGGCCCTGTTCCGCCTGCGGAGCCGCCTCGTCGATCTGCACGGGTTCGGGCTCGTAGGGCGGGGTCTCCTCCGCGGCGCCGTCCTGTCCCCCGGGGACACAGGCGGCGACGGCAAGCGTGACCACAGCCAGCCCGGCCAGGGCACGGCACCGGCGCGCGGAACGCAGTTCTGCCCTCATCGAGGGTCCTCCGCGGCATACTCGGCGCGAGCTCCTCCACGGACGGAGGCGCGCCGACGCATGCGCCACCAGATCAGCAGGACGACGACGGCGGCCAGGGCAACCAGCCCCGCATCCGCGCCGGAGGAGGCGAGCTCTCCCACTGCGGACTGGACTCTGCGCTGCACGGCGGTGGGCAGCAACGAGGGCACCGACACCAGGCCGTTGGTGGCCCAGAAGAGGACGCCCACTCCCATGATGAGCAGGCCGGTGAGCACCGAGGTGGTGTGCAGCTCGCGCCCCAGGACGCGGAACCCGCGGCCCCGCAGCAGCGACATAGTCCGTGGACTAAGCCTGGTCCAGGCGGCGGCCAGCACGAGCAGCGGCAGGGTCATGCCCAGTCCGTAGACCGCCAGCATCAGTCCCGCACGGAGGGCGCTGCCCTGCCCCACCGCCAGGGTCAGGATGGCCCCGAGGATGGGGCCTGCGCAGAAGCCGGCGACGCCGCTGGCCGCGCCGAGGAGCAGCGTCCGCAGCATCCCGGTGCGCCGGTGGGCGTGCTGCTGGAGACGATCGGCGCCGGGGAGGCGCCGAGACAGGTCGAAGCCGAAGCCAAGCGTCTGGGCCACTCCAAGGACGATCAGCAGCACCGCGGTCCCGACCACCAGCACTCCACGGGAGGAGGACAGCAGGTCGCCCATGGCCCCCAGACCCATCCCCAGCGGCACCAGGGTGACCACGAGACCGCCGTAGAAGACACCGGCGTGGAGCAGAAGCCGGCCGCGGCCGCCCAAGGTGGAGGCGAAGAACGCCGGCAGCAGCAGGGCTCCGCACGGGCTGAGCAGAGCGAGCACTCCGCCCAGCAGGGCGGTCAGCAAACTGATCTCCATCGTCGGCTCACGCCCCTGCGTCGACGAGCGCCTGGTCCACCCGCTGGGTAAACTGCTCGGTGGGCTGGGCCCCGACCATGGGCTCGCCGTCGATCACGAAGCCCGGCGTGGAGTACAGGCCGAGGTCCGTGCCCAGCGAACTGTTGGTCTCGATCTGATCGGCGGTCTTCTGGGAGGTCATGTCCTCGCGGAACGTCTCGACGTCCAGGCCGAGGTCTCCGGCGAGGCCGACCAGCGCCTCCCGGGTGAGCTGGTCCTCCGCCAGGTGCTCGCCTTCGGGAAAGAGTTCGTGGTGGTACTCCATGAAGCTGTCCTGCACTCCTGCGGCGTAGGCCGCCTTGGACGCGCGGACCGAGGGAGGGCCGTAGACGTTCAGGTCGCGCCATTCGATCCGCAGGTCGCCGGCCTCCACGTAGTCCATCATCGCCGGAAGGGTGTCCTGGCTCCAGGACGCACAGTACGGACACTGATAGTCGGAGAAGACCACCATGGTCACAGGAGCGTCGACCGGCCCGAGCGCCAGGGGGTCCTCCTCCTCGTGGGTCTCGACGAAGCTGAAGTCCTGCGTCTGGGAGTCCTGCGTACCGTCCTCCTGCTCTCCGGGGGTGACCACGTCGGTGGGCGCGGACTCGGCGCGGTTCGGCTCCGAACCTGCCGATCCGGCTCGGGAGGAGTCCTCGTCGCCGCCCGGCCACAGCAGCAGGGCGATCACGACGGCGGCCACGGCCACCACGACGACCGGGATCACCCAGCTGCGTCCGGTCAGTGCAGAATGTCTCGACATCAGGTCCCCTCTCGGGAGTCGGGTCGGGGGGGCGGATAATGAGTACTACCGACCATAGTAACTACTTCGGATAGTAACTATGCAAGATCGTCGACGATGCGGCATAGTGGCAGTCGATGAGCTTTCTCGGACGCACCGCGCAGCAGATCAGGACCGCCCTCGGGCAAGCTCGGGACGCGCTGCGGCTGTGGACCCCGCGCCAGATCATCGCCGCGGTGATCGCCTCCGGCGCGACGGCGGTGCTCATCGGGATCGTCACCGTGCTGATCCCCAACCCCCTCTTCTCCCGGGACGTCGCGCCGGTCGCCTGGAACTACCCGGTCTGGCTGCTCCTGTCAGGGCTGAGCGGCATGCTCTTCGCCACATACGTCCGGCCGCATCGCTCCGCACCGTCGGCCGCGGCCCGTCTCGGGGGTGCGGACCACAGCACGAGCAGCGACGGCGGCGCGGACCGGGAGGCCGACGACGGCCGCGGCGGCGGCATGGGCCTCGCCGGAGGGGTGCTGGCCTGGTTCGCCGTAGGTTGCCCGGTCTGCAACAAGCTGGTGATCCTCGCTCTGGGCTATTCGGGCGCGATGACCTGGTTCCACCCCGTCCAGCCCGTGCTCGGTGTCACCGCGACGGTGCTCAGCGCCGTCGCGCTGGTGATCCGACTCAAGGGGCAGATCGCCTGCCCCGTGCCCGTCCGACCGGCCCGGAATGCCTCCGAGGCGGCGAAGACGGTGCTGCGATGACGACGACCGATGCGCAGCACCCGAACGCGCCGTCGCCACAGCTGGGGCCCTTGGAGACCCGAGTCATGGAGCTGCTCTGGGAGACCAGCCCCCGCAGCATCCGCGACGTCATGGACGCGCTGCCGCAGCGGCCGGCCTACACCACGATCGCCACCGTCATGCAGAACCTGCAGCGCAAGGACCTGGTGCAGCCGCGGCGTGAGGGCCGCGCCGTGTTCTATCTGCCCACCGTCGACCGGGAGGCCCATACCGCCCGGATGATGCGCCATGTCCTGGAGTCCAGCCGCGACCGCTCGGCCTCCATCCTGCACTTCGTCCAGGACATGCCCGAGGAGGAGCTGACGATGCTCCGCCGGTATCTAAAGCAGACTTCCGGCGACGCGCACGCGGAGACCCCGGAGCCCGACGAGGACACCGCCCGTCGTCGGCGCGGGAGCCGACCATGACCCTGGTCCTCGCAGCGATCCTGCTGGTCGCCCTGCTGCTGCTCGCCGGCCTGTTCGGTCCGCGGGTCGTCCGCGCCGCAGCCCCGACACTGCGGCGCACTCCCCGTCTGGCCGTCCTCGCCATGCTCGGCACCCTGGCCGCGTGGCTGGCCGGCGTCGCGGCGATCGGCCCGATGCTGGCCTGGCGGGCCATGGGCCACGATGTCGCGCTCTCGGGACCGAGCGGGGCGGTCTGCCGCCGATGCCTGGCCGCCGCCGACCCATGGGCCCTCGGAGGAGGCTTCGACGCCGTCGGGCCGACCGTTCTGCTGGCGCTGCCGGTGCTGCTGCTCGGCGCCGTCGTCGCAGTCTCGATGCTGGTGAGCAGCCGCGGCCGCGCGCCGGCGTTGCACGAAGCCGGCAGCGCGCTGCGACGCGCCGGTCGAGCCCGCACCGTGCTCGGGTTCCGGGTCACCGTGGTCGGGGACTCTCATCCGGTCGCCTACAGCCTGCCTGCTCGCCACTGCGGCATCGTGATCTCCCAGCGTCTGATCGACGAATTCTCCGACGACGAGCTGCTCGCCGTACTGACCCACGAGAACGCACATCTGCGCCAGAAGCACCACCTGGTCCTCGCGCTGACCGGCGGGATCGGCCGCCGACTGCGGTGGGTCCCGCTGATCACTGCGATCGCCGAGGCGGTGCCGCACTACCTGGAGATCGCCGCCGACGACGCGGCACGACGCCGCACTGGCACCCCGGCCCTGGCGCGCGCACTGCTGAAGCTGGGCGAGAGCGGCCGGACGCCGGCCCCCGCGGCGCCCGCGCCTCACGCCGCACCGCTGGCGCTGCATGCCGCCGGCGTGGACAGGATCCGGCATCTCACCGCGCGCCGCGGATCGCCCGGCGGCACGGCTGCCGCGCTGGCGCTCACCGGCACCGCGCTGCTGCTGGTGGGCGGCGCCGCCGTGGTGCACCTGCCCTACGCCCTGGCGGTGATCGCGGGCTGCGCTCAGACCTGAGGCGGCGCGTCGAGACGGAGACCGCTGATCCGGTCCCCGCCAACCGCTGCGAGATCACTCGGGTGGATCCGCCCTGGCGCATGGAGACGCCGTAGAGCGCGTCGGCGACCTCCATGGTGTACTTCTGGTGGGTGACGACGATCAGCTGCGAGGACTCGCGCAGCTCCTCGAATATGACCAGCAGCCGCGAGAGGTTCCCCTTACTGGATTCCACGCCAAATGATTCTGCCCTGGCAGCTGCCGGAGGGGATGAGGGCCGAGTGTGAGGATGCGATCACAGTGGGCGACCGGCATTCTCGTACCAGCTATCGGCAGGTTCCGACTCTTCGGGCTCAGGAGAGCGAGAGGAAGAGCTTCTCCAGCTCCTCGACCGTCAGCCCGTCCTCGGCCTCCTTCGCGCCCTCGGGGTCGGTCACGCAGTACTGCATCGCCGAGGAGACCACGCTGAATCCGGCGCGATCCAGCGCCGTCGAGACCGCGGCGAGCTGGGTGACCACATTCCGACAGCTGTCACCCTCCTCCACGGCGTCGATCACCGAGTCGAGCTGCCCTCGGGCCCGCTTGAGGCGGTTCACAATCCTGCGCTGGACTTCCGGGTCTGCTTCCCTCATCATCGTCTCCTCGTTCTGATCCTGTGTTGCTCCATGATCCCAGTGCCACGCCGGCGACGGATACCAGGAATCCGGCGCCCAGGCCCCAGAGGCCCGGCAGCTCGACGGCCAGCACCACCAGGCTCATCGCGAGCACCAGGACGCCGAAGGAGCGTGTGAGAGCCGATGCCGGCACGCGCCGGGCGATGCTGGAGCCGATCAAGGACCCGGCCACCATCGCCGCGGTCACCAGCAGCGTCGTCGTCCAGTCGATCGACACGGTGGTGAGGTAACCCGCCATTCCGGTCAGCGATTTCATCGCGATGACCAGCAGCGAGGTGCTCACCGCGATCGGCATTGACAATCCTCCGAGCATGACCAGCGCCGGCACGATCAGGAACCCGCCGCCGGCGCCCACCATTCCCGTCAGCAGTCCGACGCCGAGGCCCTGGGCGAGGACGGCGACGGTCCCGGGGGCCGGTCGGGTGCGCTGGGTGGAGCGTCGGCGCAGCATGGCCAGTCCCGCGGCGGCCATCAGCACCGCGAAGAGCACCATGAGCAAGGTGTCCGGCAGGCGGGCACCCAGCGCTCCGCCGCCGAAGGCGCCGGTCATGGTCGCCGCCCCGAACAGCGCGCCCGTACGCCAGGCCACGGTGCCGCGCCGCGACGGCGCCGCGAGGGTGACCGCCGCGGTCACGCCGACGATCACCGTGGATGCGGCCATCGCCTCCTTGGTCGGCATTCCGGCGACATAGGTCAGCAGTGGCACCGCCAGGATGGTCCCGCCGCCCCCGAGCAGCCCCAGTAGGACTCCGACGACGGCGGCGAGGGCCAGCACCAGCGGCGGCAGGCTCACCGCTCGGTCCCGTCGCGCCGGGCCGTCGTCGGCATGGCGGCGAAGACGTCGTCGAGACTCGGGGCGGGGACATCCCGGTTCCACGGCATCTTGTCCAGTGCCTTGGCCATGGCGCAGGAATCGGACAGCGCAGAGTACGTCAGCCCCGCCCCCACTGCTCCGGCCAGATAGCCGATGGCCGGGGAGACGAGCTTTCCGCCGAGGAAGCCGGTCAGCACCAGCGATCCGGCGGCCATCCGGACCTGTCGGTCCATCGCCCATCGGTCGCCGGCGCGGCGGGTCAGCCGGTCGTGCTGCTGGCCCATCGCGGAGACGCCGCCGTCGAGCACGGTCGCCTCGCGCCCGACGGCGGCCAGCTCCTGCGCGGCCTGGCCGGCCCGCCGGCCGCTCTGGCAGAGCAGCACGACGTCGTCGCTCCGGTCGGCGAGGCGCGCGGCGAGCCGCTCACGGTGCTGCTGGAGCATGTCCAGCGGCACGTTGATCGAACCCGGCACGTGGATCGTGGCGTGTTCGGCCGGGGTGCGGACGTCGAGCATCAGCGGCGCACGGTCGGCGTCGATCGCGGCGGCCAGTTGGTCGGGAGACATGGTCGTGGTGGTCTCAGACATGAGAATCCTTTGTCGTCGATGATGGGTGCTGGATTCTGGTTCGATCAGGCTCCGGAGTTCTTCCACTCCGACCAGCCGGCATAGCTGCCGACGAGCTCGCGCACGTCATGGCCCTGGCTGCGCAGAGCGCTCGCGGCGACGGAGTTGCGCCGCCCGGACTGGCAGTAGGTGACGATCGGGCCCTCCGCCGGCAGCTGGTCCTGGTGCCAGAGGACCCTGCCTCCACTGAGCTGGTGGGATCCGGGGATGTGGCCGGCAGCGTGCTCGTTCGCGGTGCGCACGTCCAGCAGCATCGCCGGCTCGACGTCCTGCAACCCCGCCGGAGAGATCTGCGGCGGCCGCACCTCCTGCAGCCCCTCACGACTGGTGACATAACCGGCCACCTGGTCGATGCCCACACGCAGCAGGTGGGCACGCTGGCGCTCGGCGTCGTCGGCGTCGGTGGCGAGCAGGATCAGCGGCCGCGTGTTGCGCTCCGGGTCATAGGCCCAGGCGCCGAAGCTCGCGGTCTTGCCGTCTCCCGGAATGTTCAGCGAGCCCACGACAGTGCCTTCGGCGACCTGGGTGTGACGCCGGCTGTCGACGAAGAGCGCGCGGTCCTCCTCGAGTGCGCTGCGCACGGTGGCGGCGTCGAGCTCCGGCAGAGGCTGCCGGGGGCCGAGGATCTCGGGACCGCGCGTGTTCTGCCGTTTCATGCGGCTGAAGTAGGAGTGGGCGTCGGGCTGGCCGGAGAGCAGCTCGTCGACGAAGCTCTGCTCATCGTCGTTCGCCAGGTGGGGCGCCCACCAGGCGTGGTGCCGCTCGTAGCCGACCGTGGTCGCCGGCAGCGCGCCCAGGGCCTTGCCGCAGGCGCTTCCGGCACCGTGGCCCGGGTGGACCATCACGTGGTCGGGCAGGGTGAGGAACTCGCGCTTGAGGCTCTCGAAGAGCTGGTGCGCGGCCTCGAAGCGGGTGTCCTCGCCGCCGGCGGCCTCGTCGAGCAGGTCCGGGCGGCCGGTGTCTCCGGCGAAGACGAAGTCCCCGGAGATCATGTATCCCGGCTCATCGGCGGCGGCGCCATCGGTGATCAGGAAGACCAGGTGCTCAGGCGTGTGGCCGGGCGTGTGGCGGGCCTCGATGCGCACGTTGCCGAGGGAGATGACGTCTCCGTGGTGCAGCCGCTCGGCGTCGAACCCGTACTGCCAGTCCTCGCCGCCCTCGGCCGAGACGTGGGCCGTCGCGTCCGCGGCCGCGGCGAGTTCGCGAGTGCCGGAGAGATAGTCGGCGTGGATGTGGGTCTCGGCGACATGCGCGATCCGCATCCCGTGACGCGCGGCGAGATCGAAGTACTCGCCGACGTCGCGGCGCGGGTCGATGACGATCGCCTCCCCGGTCGCCTGGCAGCCGATGACGTAGCTGGCCTGAGCCAGATCCTCGTCGTAGATCCGTTCCAGAAGCATGGTGAGCTCCTTCCCTTCATCGTCTTGAGTACCCCAGGGGGTATATACCCAATCCTCACATATACCCCCTGGGGTATCAAGGGGGCGAATCCGTTGAAACGTGGCGCGAATTACTAGAGACCCCCTCGTCAACCCGTAAACGATCGTCACTGAGACGTTGCCGCGGAGTATTGTCGCCATTTACCCTTCGACAACCAATGAGTACTGATCTCGTGACTCCTGCCGCACACAGCAAGGCGGGGACACCCGCTTCCCATCGCCCGAGTAGTGACCACAGGCATTAGCTATGGATGTCTGGACAGCCTCGCCCGGCGGGACCCTCCGCCCCCCCCCCCCGGCTGATTGTGGCAAGGGCCTGGAGAGGCAGTCCCTCTCCATAGGCTGAACTCGGGGGAGCCTGACAGCCTGAAACGTGAAGCCAATCCGGAGGAGTCACCATGACCTACACCCACACCGTCACCGTTCCCCTGCCCTACGACCAGGCCGTGGAACGCACCCGCGCCGCTCTAGCCGACCAAGGCTTCGGCATCCTCACCGAGATCGACGTCAAGGCGACATTCGCCGCCAAGCTGGACGAAGAGGCCGCCGAAGCCGTCGGCGACTACGTGATCCTGGGCGCGTGCAACCCTGGTCTGGCCAGCAGGGCCCTAGCTGCCGAGCCGGAGCTCGGCGCCCTGTTGCCCTGCAACGTCGTGGTTCGTCGCGGCGATGACGACGAACGGGCCATCGTGGAGGCCATTGACCCTCAGACCATGGTTCAGCTCAGCGGCAGCCCCCGAGTGCGCGAGGTCGCCGATGACGCCGACACGCGACTGCGAGCAGCCCTGTCCGCGCTCAGCGAAGCCGGCCTTACAGCCAGCTGACCCCCACCTCGATCGCATGACAGTGATGCAAACCACAGGAGGGATGCTCCACAGAGCGTGGAGCGCCCCTCCTCTGATTGATAGACCGCATAACGCAAGTAGTCCAGCGATGTTTCGCGTCGAATGGTCCAGCATCAGGCACGGGGTCAATGCGTGCTCGCGTTCGGCGAACCTCCCCACGGGTTGACGCGCAGAGCGCTACGGCACACACTCCGTCGCCCGATTCTCGCCCCGTTCGGCGTGGCAGACCCTGCTTGGAACGTTCACCAATCCGCCAACCAGTTCCAACGAAATACCGCCACTCATCTCCGGTAGCCACACTCAGTCACTTCGTTACCTTTCTGCGCACACTCACTAACCACCGTTACTGATGTCGCTTTTGAAGGTGAGTGGCGGTGTTCTATCGGTGCTCTATGGCGGACACCGATGGTGGTCTCCGACAAGGCGAGCAAGGCTGAACAGCCGCGCTCAGGGCCGCATATCGCCCTCAACCCAACGCCGCCGAGGTGATGCCAGCAGCCCAAGCACATCTCTGGCGCATCTCCGAGTCTCGCCGCATCCTCGCCCGACGGTCCCCAGAAGGCCAGAAGCGGTTCTGCTTTCGGGGGTTGCAACGTGGCCGGTGTGAAGGTCCTATGAAGATGCTCCCGGACACGTGCCAGGTGAGAACACCTCCAGTTCGGCAGAGGACAGACTGGAGGCATGAACTCTGGCTATGACTCCCCGATCCTGGCGGGACGGGTGCTGGTGGTCGATGATGAAGAACCCTTGGCGCGCATGGTCACCACCTACCTCACCCGCGCCGGATGCGCCGCAGAGGCTACTTATGCAGGGCCTGAGGCCCTCGACCTCGCCCGTTCACGAGATCCCGACGTGGTGGTCCTGGATCTGGGGCTGCCCGGGTTGGACGGGATCGAGGTGTGCCGCCGGCTACGGACGTTCTCGGAGTGCTACGTACTGATGCTCACTGCTAGAGGATCCGAGGAGGACAAGCTGGCTGGGCTGGCCGCCGGCGCCGACGACTACATCACCAAACCCTTCAGCATCCGTGAGCTCGTCGCCCGCATCGCCGCAGTGCTCCGCCGTCCGCGCCACGTCGTCGACTCCACTGAGCCAGTCCGGGTGTACGGGAAACTAACCCTCGACCTTGCTGCTCACGAGGTGCGGGTCGAGGGAAGCCCGGTCCCGCTGACGAGAACGGAGTTCGACCTGCTGACGGCGCTATCGACGCATCAGCCCCAGGTCATGACCCGCCGTCGACTCATCGACATCGTCTGGGGACCGGCCTGGGTGGGCGACGAACGCCTGGTGGATGTTCATATCGGGAATCTGCGCCGCAAGCTCGATGATGACTCTGGACGCTATATCGACACTGTCCGCGGCCTCGGATACCGGATGGTCGACCAGTGAGCGCCAGACGAAGCCTGACCTTCCGATTTCTCGCCGCGCAGCTTCTGGTGGTCGCCGCGAGTCTCTCGGCGGCTGTGGTGGTGGCCTGGGTGGCTGGGCCGCCGATCTTTCATGAACACCTGGTGATGGCCGGGCACCGTGAAGGATCAGCGGAGCTACTCCACGCTGAACAGGCCTACCGTGACACGACGCTGCTCGTCCTCGGTGTGGCCCTGGGATCTGCCGTGGTGTGTGCGCTGGCGGTCAGTGCATTCTGCGCCCGACGTATCCGTCGGTCTCTGGGCCAGTTGACCGCTGCAGCCCGGAGCATGGCCTCTGGGCGCTATGACACCCGGGTGCCGGAACTGGCAGGCGGCCCGGAGGTGGGGACTCTGACCGGGGCGTTCAACACGATGGCCTCCCGGCTGGAGGGCACCGAGGCGACTCGTCAGCGGATGCTCTCGGATCTGGCCCATGAGCTGCGCACTCCGGTCTCGGTACTGTCTGTCTACCTCGATGCCCTCCAGGACGGGGTCGCTTCCTGGGACGGCCCCACGAAAGAGTTGATGGCCGGGCAGCTGGGACGTCTGGAGCGGCTGGTCGAGGACATCCATGACGTCTCCCGCGCCCAGGAGGCACGCATCGTCCTCGAGCGCGACGATCATCCCGTCGAGGCGCTGCTCCAGGAGGCGGCAGAGGCACACAGCGAGGCCTTCGCCACAAAGGACGTCACACTGTCGCTAGAGATCGAAGCGCGTACCGGAACCGTGGAGGTCGACCGGCAGCGCATCGGGCAGGTGCTGGCCAACCTGCTCAGCAACGCCCTGCGTCACACTCCCTCTGACGGCCATGTCACTCTTCGTGCTGTCACTTCTGGGGAAGATCACCTGACCCTGCTGGTGTCCGACACCGGTGAGGGCATCGACGCCGAGCATCTGCCCCATCTCTTCGAACGCTTCTACCGCGCCGACGCCGCCCGAGACCGTGACCACGGTGGTTCCGGGATCGGGCTGGCCATCTCTCGGGCCCTGGTCGAGGCCCACGGCGGCACGCTCCGTGCCACCTCCGAGGGCCCAGGCCAGGGTGCCACCTTCGTCGTCGAGCTACCTCGCCGATCCCGCCAGGGTTGGACAGTGCCGGCCGATGACTGAGTATCGCTCTCTGCTCACCCCTGGAACGACCTGATATGACAACGGAAGGACACATGATGACACGCACGTTCCCCCTGGCGACCCTGGCGCTGGCCTCGACCCTGGCCCTGACGGCCTGCGCTGCCGAGACCACCGAGGAGGAACCCGGCACCGACACCAGCTCCTCGGCCACCGGTTCTGCCGAGCAGATCTCGTCCGAACACAACGAGGCGGACGTGACGTTTGCACAGATGATGATCCCGCACCATCAGCAAGCTGTGGAGATGAGCGAGATGCTGCTGGCCAAGCAGGACGTCTCACGTGAGGTCGCCGACTTCACTCACGGGGTCATCGATGCCCAGGGTCCGGAGATCGAGCGGATGAACGCGATGCTCGAGGCATGGGGTGAGGAAACCATGGACACGGGCAGCATGGACAGGGAAGACATGGACGGCTCGGGCCATGGTGGGATGAGCGGGATGATGAGTCAGGAAGACCTGACTGCCCTGGAGGAGGCCCAGGGTGCTGAGGCCTCCCGGCTCTACCTGGAGCAGATGATCACACACCACGAGGGCGCGGTCGAGATGGCTCAGAGCCAGGTCGACGAGGGGCAGAATCCGCAGGCGCTTCGCCTGGCCGAACAAGTCATCGATGCGCAGGAAGCCGAGATCACTGAGATGGAACAGATGATCGAAGACCTCTGACGAAGCTCTACGAG
Source organism: Nesterenkonia halobia (assembly GCF_039536005.1). Classification (NCBI taxonomy): domain Bacteria; kingdom Bacillati; phylum Actinomycetota; class Actinomycetes; order Micrococcales; family Micrococcaceae; genus Nesterenkonia; species Nesterenkonia halobia. Next base: position 49,940 of record NZ_BAAAYG010000001.1, read on the forward strand.
AGCGGCACCTGACCCTGTCGTTCACAACAACGTGGGTCAGGTGCCGCTCGCGTCTGCCGAGAACCGTCCAGAGCAGTTCCCCAGAAGACTCCGGTTGCTAGGGATCAGCCCAGCGTGGAGATAAGTTCAGCGCAGGCCTGCTCACAGCGTCGGCAGGCCTCGGCGCACACGTTGCAGTGCTCGTGCATCTGTCCATGCCGGGCACATTCGTCGGCGCATACCTGGCAAGCTGCCTGACAGGCCTGCAGGACCGCGCGGATCAGATCGACGTTGTATCCGGTCTGCCGGGATAGCACATTGCCGGTCGTCGCGCAGATATCGGCACAGTCCAAGTTCGTGCGGATGCAGGTCGTCAGATCAGAGACATGCTCCTCTGCCAGGCATGCATCCGCGCACGCTGTGCAGGTCTGGGCGCACTCGAAACAGGCCTGGATGCACTCGGGGTCTGCTGAAGGTTCGGTTGACTTCCTGACTGCTCGAGCGAGCAGAGAGGATAGTCACTATGCCGAAGATCTACTCCGAGGAGTTCAAGGCCACCGCACTGGAGCTCCTCGATTCCGGGATGACTCAGCAACAGGTCTGCGAAGATCTGGGACTGTCGAAGTCGACCCTGCAGCTATGGGTGAAGAACCGCAGGATGACCCAGCACGGTTTCGAACCGTCCGAGACGGTCGCAGATCGCGCTGAGCAGACCAGGATGCTGCATATCCGCGAGCTCGAGCAGGAGAACAAGGTCCTGCGTGAAGCCGCGGCCTATCTCTCGCAGGCGAACCTGAAGATCGGCCACACTCGCCCAAATGATGCACCCGCTGTGTCGGTGACCTTGCCGCCGCCGGTGTCCCGGTGACGGTGACCTGTCGGGTGCTGGGCTTCTCCAAACAGGCCTTCTACAAATGGAACGCCGCCACGGTCGCGGCACGGGACCTGGAAGAGGCGCATCTGCTCAACGCGGCCTATGACGTCCACGCCGACGACCCGGAGTTTGGCCACCGGTTCATCGCCGACGAGGTCACCGCCGCTGGCTATCTGGTCTCGGAACGACGAGTCTGGCGGCTGAGTTCGCAGGAGAGGATCTTCTCGTCCACCCAGCGCAGGTCCCGGTCCACGACGAAGAAGGCTGGCCCTGCGGTCACCGACGATCTGGTCCACCGCGAGTTCACCGCCGAAGCTCCGAATCGGCTGTGGCTGACCGACATCACCGAGCACCGCACTGCTGAAGGCACGCTGTATCTCTGCGCGGTCAAGGATGTCTTCTCCAACCGGATCGTCGGCTATGCGCTTGATCGGAGGATGAAGTCCGCGCTGGCGGTGGCCGCGATCGAGGATGCCGTTACTCGCCGCGGTCGCAACGCGGTCATCGGCTGTGTGGTCCATTCGGATCGAGGCAGTCAGTTCAGATCACGGAAGTACCAGCGCACGCTGGCGGCCCATCGGCTGGCCGGGTCGATGGGCCGAGTCGGTGCTGCCGGGGACAACGCGGCGATGGAGAGCTTCTTCTCCACGTTGGTCAAGAACGTGCTGAACACGCGGTCCTGGGATTCTCGGGATCAGCTGCGCAGGCGGATCATCCACTGGATCGAGCGGACCTATCACCGGCGTCGTCGTCAGCGCCGGCTTGGGAAACTGACTCCGATCGAATACGAGACCGTCTACACTCAAGACGTCGCGTTGGCGGCGTGAACTACGGAGTCAACCGAACCCTCAGCAGACCCCATATACACCCTGCCGAAGGCAGCTATAGCCCATCATGGTGCCAGAGCCGCCACTGTGAACCGGCAGTAGGCCCCGTCCACCCGCTAAAGCCGGGGTTGATAGTTCACTGTCATCGGAACCACGGTAGCTCCGTTACCCCCTCAGGGCGCTGCTTCTCCGGCAGGATGTGAACCGTCCGGGGCTCTCCGTTCTTGATGGGGCGAACCCCGGGCGGTTCACATCTGGGGCCCTGAGTCACACTGGCTCTTCGTCATGCGCGGACGGCATGACGAGTTCGGGCCCATAGCAGCACTGGGATCAGGGCGAGGGCCAGTACGCCCCCGCCCAGAGACAGGGCCTGGTAGCTGGAGGCGGAGACGACGACTCCGGACATCGCGCCGCCGCCTGCACCGGCCAGGGCGATGAGGACATCGATCGTGCCCTGTGTGCGCGGCCGGTTCTGCGGCACAGTGGCATCCACGACCAGTGCGGTGCCTGCGATCAGGCCGATGTTCCAACCGACGCCGAGGAGCATGAGGGCAAGAATCAGCAGGCCGAGGGAATCGCCCGGTGCTGTCGCTGCGAGCCCGGCTGCCAGCAGCAGGATCACGCCTGAAGCGATGACCATCGGAGTACGACCGACCCGGTCGACCAGAGCCCCGGTGAACAGGGACGGCAGCCACATGGACCCGACGTGCAGGCCGATGACCAGGCCCACTGCGGCCATGTCGTGGTGGTGGGCGCGCATGTGGATCGGGGTCATGGTCATGATCGCGACCATGACCACCTGGGTGAGCACCATGACCGTCGCCCCCACGTACGCGCCGATCCCGACCCTGGGCGCCTCTCCGTCGGGAGTCGAGTCAGTTCCGCTTTCGGCGGCGGAGACGATCCTCCGTGCCAGCAGGAAGGGATCCGGACGGAGGAAGGCGAACAGCACCAGCGCAGCGGCAGAGTATGCCGCGGCCGCCAGGAGGAATGGGCCGGCGAGCGTGGGCACGCCCACGATCTCAGCTAGAGCACCGAGCGGTTCGATGAGGTTCGGTCCTGCCACGGCTCCGACAGTGGTGGCGACCATGGCCATGCTGGTGCCGAAGCCGCGTCTGTGGGGCTGGGCCAGGTCGGTTCCGGCATAGCGGGCCTGCAGGTTCGTGGCAGTTCCGGAGCCGTAGACGAACAGGGAGATGAAGAGTAGGACCACGCTGCCGCTGACGGCTGCGATCACCACGCCGAAAGCTCCGAGGCCGCCGGCGAGGAAGCCCGAGGCCAGGCCTAGGCGACGACCGAGCCGCTGGGTCGATCGGCCGACCAGGAACGCGGCCAGAGCGGATCCGAGGGTGAACAGGCCGGTCGGCAGCCCGGAGAGAGAGGCTGTGCCCAGCATGTCCTGGGCCAGCAACGCACCCACGGAGATGCCCGCGGCCAGGCCCGCGCCGCCGAGAACCTGACTGAGCACCACCACGGTGAGTGTTCGCCGGTGGATGCGGGCCTGCTCGGAGGCAGGGAGGAGAGCTGGTTCGGCCGCACGGATCTCAGGCGACACCGAGGTCGACCTCCTTGCTGGCGCGCCATTCCATGACTCCTTCGTCCATGGCCTTCGCGTCGATGTGGTGGGCGCGCAGCAGCACGGCGGCCTCGCGTGCCAGTCGGCACAGCTCACCGCGGCAGTAGACAACGACTTCCGCACCGGCGGGGATCTCGTCGAGTCGGCCTTCGAGCTCGGCCAGGGGAAGACAGATCGCGCCGGGGAAGTGCCCGGCCTCGTACTCCTCGACGGGACGCACATCGATGATGAACATCTCGGAGGTGACAGCGGCCGGGTCGATGACCGGCCCCTGGGCCTGCGGCTCGCCCATATAGGAGTTCAGGGCATCCTTCAGCCGCGGATACCGATTGAGCGCGACGCGTTTGGCCGCGGTGTAGAGCTCGATCGCATCGTCTCCGCTGAGCTGGTAATAGATCGTCGTCCGCTCGCGACGCCTGCTCACCAGCCCTGCACGATTCAGCGTCTGCAAGTGAGCTGAGGTCGTCGTCGTAGCCATCTCGGTCAGCCGGGACAGTTCCTCGACGGAGTGCTCGCCCTGGGCCATGAGCTCCATCAGTTCGAGCCGGCGGGCATTGGCGATGGCTTTGACCGCTTCGGCGAAGGCCTCGAACACGGCGACCTTGCCCGCTTCCCCGTTATTCCACGAAATCATGGAAAACAATAGTAGGTGCAGGGCCTGGGCTCGTCCAGGACTACGTCCACCGTGCAGCGCTCCGGGCCTCGCGAAGCGTCGCCGCACATCGAGGCGTCCCGCGCCGAACGTCCCGAAAGAGGGATCCCGACGGTAAGACCATCAGGCGGTCTCCTCGGGGTGGCACACGATCCCACCGCCGCATCAGCCGGCGCCGACGTCGCCCCGGGCGCTCGTCACCGACTGCCGCCCGATGGGCCTCGGGATTCCCCGACATCTCGCCATGCTCTACGATTTTAGGCATGGCTAAATCATCGATGGCGCAGATGCCTGCCGACACTGGACTGCGGCGGCAGGCCGGACGCGGTCTCTGGCTCCTCGGGCCGGCGCTGGTCGCCGGCGTGGCGTATCTGGATCCTGGGAACGTGGCGGCGAACATGACTGCCGGCGCCCGATTCGGGTATCTGCTGGTCTGGGTGGTGGTTCTGGCCAATGTGATGGCCTGGCTGATCCAGTATCTCTCGGCCAAACTCGGCCTGGTGACTGGGATGAGCCTTCCCGAGATCCTCGGAGCTCGGTTATCTCACCCGTGGGCGCGTCGGGCGTACTGGTTGCAGGCGGAGCTGGTGGCCATGGCCACTGACGTCGCCGAGGTCATCGGTGGGGCGGTGGCGCTGAACCTGCTCTTCGGGGTGCCTCTGGTCTGGGGCGGTGTACTGACCGGGGTGGTCTCGATGGGACTGTTGGTCGTTCAGACTCGACATGGCGCCCGCTCTTTCGAAACGCTGATCGTCGCGCTGATGGTGCTGATCACTGCTGGGTTCACCGCCGGGGTCATCGTAGCCCCGCCTTCGGTCGGTGGGGTGGCGAGGGGATTGGTGCCGCGTTTCGAGGGAACTGATTCAGTGCTGCTGGCGGCCTCGATCCTGGGAGCCACTGTTATGCCGCATGCGATCTATTCTCATGGGGCGTTGGCCCGCGACCGATTCCCTCACACAGCGCGCGGTCTCGACGGCGGTCCATCAACGCTGACTCTGGTGCGTGTGGCCCGATGGGACGTCTCCGTCGCGATGTTGGTCGCCGGCACCGTGAATCTGGCGATGCTGGTGCTAGCTGCTGCGAACCTGACCGGAGTGGCCGGCACCGACTCGCTGCACGGCGCCCATGCTGCACTGCGCGAGGGTCTGGGCCCGATGGTCGCAGCGCTCTTCGCCGTGGGACTGCTGGCCAGCGGGCTGGCCAGCACCTCAGTGGGCGCCTACGCCGGTGCCGAGATCATGTCCGGACTGCTGCGCCTGCGACTGCCGATCGTGATGCGCCGCCTGATCACTCTGGCTCCGGCGCTGGTCGTGCTGGCAGCCGGCATCGATCCGACGACTGCGTTGGTACTCAGTCAGGTGGTGCTCTCCTTCGGCATTCCCTTCGCCCTGGTGCCGCTGATCATCCTGACTGCACGACGTGGAGTGATGGGTAAGTACATCAATCGCCTCGCCACGACGTGGCTCGGCGGCATCAGCGCAGGACTGCTGGTTGCCCTGAACGTGGCGCTGCTCTGGCTGACCTTCGCCCCCGACATGACATCAACCTGATCCTTAGGCCCTACAGATCAGTCGACCTGTGGCCACCCCTCAACAACCATGCGATGGCTAATGATGGCGTAGCGGATCCTGCCCTTCGTTGGGGCAAGAATGTTGCGCCCCGACCGTCTCTGCACCCTCTCGTAGATCGGAAGTCAATCGGACCTCCAACAGACCCCCGCACCCCTTCGTGACGACATAGTCGACAGACACGGATCACAATGTCGGTGAGGGGCTCGGCATAAGTCCGGGAGAGGTCCATGCTACGTTCGGTCAGGGTCCCGACAACGATCGGGCGGATCTCAGAATGCCTCAGAGTTCCTGCAGACGGACCTTCTACCGCGTAACCGAAGCGGTGTGCCAGCAAGGCTGCCGCGATCTGGGACGCCGCCATAAACCGGCGATATGTGCCCGCCACTAAGCCCCCATAGCCACAGTGTGTCGTGGCCGACGGCGGCCACTGGCCGGAACCGTCCGATTCTGGCTACCTACCACCCCTGGGTGCTCGCACCACCTTTCCATACCATCCCTTCAGCGCTGGCTCATCCTCTGCGTAACAGATATACTTGTTACATGACGACGCTGAGAGCGATCACTGATAGCCAACTCGAGGAGCAACGCTCTCTGCTTAGGGAGGAGCACCTGCGCCGTACGGGGCGGTCGCACTTATGCTCTCGTTGCGGAACCGTGTTCCACGCACGCCGAGGCGCGATCTATTGCTCCGGCGCCTGCAGAGTGGCCGCACACCGGGCTCGTCATTCGCCTAAGCAGAAGCAGGAGGATGCGTCATGAGCACCGCACCCACCACAGAGGCTCCGCTGCTGACGGTCACGCCCTCCGGGCGCAACACCGCGGCCAGCCCCCTGCGTTACCCCGGCGGGAAAGCCGCACTTGCCCGACTCTTCGGGCAGATCATCGACCGTCTCGGCCTCACGTCCCCAAAGTACGTCGAGCCCTTCGCCGGTGGCGCGGGAGCCGGCATCGCCCTATTGCAGCGCGATCAGATCGATGAACTCGTCATCAATGACGTGGACCCAGCAGTGCACGCCTTTTGGCGCTCTGTCGCTGACAACGCAGATGAGCTCGCCACCCTCGTCGCTGAAACGCCCCTGACTGTCGACGAGTGGCGCGCTCAGAAGGAGGCCTACAGGAATCCCGACCACAGCGCCCCCCTCACCCTGGGGTTCGCGTTCTTCTACCTCAATCGGACCAACCGGTCAGGAATCCTCAACGCCGGCCCCATCGGGGGTATGAATCAGTCCGGCAACTACAAGATCGACGCTCGTTTCAACCGAGAGAAGCTCGCAGAACGAATCCGAGCCATCGGAGAGCTCTCGGACAGGATCACCGTCCTGAGCAACGACGGGGTGGCCGTGACGCGCAAGTACGTGAAGGACCCATCAGCGTTCCTCTACGTCGACCCGCCCTACGTCGACATGGGGGGAAGTCTCTACATGAACGCATTTACCCACCGAGACCACTCTGATCTGGCAGGCGCCCTCGACGCCGCTCCTGAGAGCACTTGGCTGCTCACCTACGATCCCTCGAACTTCATCCGGTACCTATACCGCAGGCACGACATTCGGGAGTACCAACTAAGCTACAGCGCCCACCGCGCCGGCAAAACCAATGAGCTTATGATCGCCTCCAGACCAGTCGCAAAAACTCTGGAAACTTACGAACCCTAACGCCCAGCGGCTGGGGACTCCTGCCCCACGATCTCCCTCAGAATCGGCTTCAAATGGTCCCAGGCCGCATGCACTTCTTGAGGGGTCATAAAGAAGTCTGGTTCGTGATTCGTGAAGTTCAGCGAATCCGAGGATTCCAGAAGTTGACCAGAGTTCATTTTCCCGGTCTTCTTTAGGCGAGTGACCAGTCCAACCATTCGACCGTTCTTCTCATCCTGGTAGTGCTGTAGCAGCCAGTCGATCAGCGGCCCCAAGGTCGGGACCCGACGCTGCTCTACGACCCCTTCTTCACGTCGCATCTCCTTAATGGAACACTCAAGGATCGTTCTCAAAAGGTCATGTGTTGCGTTCGGATAGTCACTCACGTTGATTTTTCGCAACTCTTCATAGCGGCGTCCGAGCCCTCGTGACGTTCCTGCGTAGACGAACCCATCCATGTTCAGCCGAACCCGAGTGTCTCCGCGGTTCGGACCACGCTCAGTCGGCCTACTATCGCCGGTAGTGGACGGCCCCGGAGTTGCTTCAGATCCATCACCAGCACTGGGGCTGGCGCTAGGCTCGTTCGACCTGCTACCAGCTGGGTTGTTAGAGGCCAATTCTGGGATCCAACCTGATTTCTCTCCCCCGGAGGGGCCTTGTGGATCACCGTGTTCCGTCACGACAAGTGTACCTGCGACCAACGCGGCTACTTTTTCGGCAAGCTCCTCGCAAGCAGCGTTCTTGGCCTTCAGCTCATCAGAGCGTGTAGTAAGTGATCTGTCTCGGAGTCGCCCGATCAGATAGAGCAACGCAGCTTGCTGCCCCTTCGATATGGTGCGATCTTCCAGGAACCCGTCTCTGGTGAAGGAAAGGCCAAGTGCGGCCGCCAACTTCTTGTTCCGGTACACGTACTCGAAGCTCGACATCCGCAGCTTGCTGTCCAAGACGAACTCGCGAACAGCTTCGTCGCCACCAAAGTCTAGGCTGCGGATGACTTCACGCATCTCGGCCATCTGCATGAACCGGGGGATGTTCTTAGCCGTGGGATACCGGACTTTCAGCTCTTCCACGCTGGCGCCATCTGAAACCTGTGCGTGATAAAAAATTGCCTGTTGCTCTCGCAACCAGGACTTCTTCGGCGTGGTGGTGTGGAGTCGAGCGAGCAAGGGCTGGGCGTCGTCCCGGGAAGGCGCGAACATCACACGAATCGACCTCGGGGTGTCGTGCTCCGGGTACCGGTCGATCCATCGTTCTACCTGCGAAGACTCCGTGCCAAGCAGTGATGGATCCGCAATCACCTTCAGCGCGGTAAGGCGCCTGTTTCCTTCCAGCACCACGACGTCGTCACCCTCACATACCACCACCGGGATTTCATTGTCCAGGTAGCCATCACGAAGAATGTCTTGAACCAGTGACAACAGATCCTCTGCCGCGAGCATGTACTTCGCGATCACTTCTTCGCTAACCGCGTGCACAGTGCCTGGGAGTTCATCACCTCGGCCGTCACGGACCCGGACGTTATTCGGATCAAGGACGATCTGATCAACCGAGTGCGTTTCAATCGGCCACTGTGCCCCCATCATCCCCTGCCTTCTGCTCGCTCTCAGGAAGTCACCAGCCAAGGTACCACCGACCTTAGATCGGTGAGCCGTCTGCTCGACGCTCACACTGCGTCACCATCGCTGCGGCGCAGTCCGGTCAGAAGAGCTGGCACGTACTGCGGCCAGTACTGCATCGGCGGGGCAATGACGACTGCCACCAGGACCGATGGCAAGACGGAGCCTGCTTCGACGGACCACTCCCACCACCCGGTCAGCACCGCGAAGGCAAAGAAGCCGATCATCAACATCAGAATCGGCCGGTCTATATGCCGCAAGGCCATCGGCCCCGACCCCCGAGCGGTATTCTCAGCCCACCAGAGGAGCCAACGCACCCCAGCGGCGACGACGCCGACCAGTGACATCAACCCCGCCAAGACAACGGCGGGCGAGATCACAACACCATCACACTCTGTGGCTATGTCATACGACATTTTCCCCAAAAGAAACGCCGCAGAGACGAAGGCCATAACTACCACCAGGTCCCAGTATGGCTTCTCACGGCTGACGGCCACGATCAGCTGCACCCCGATCACCACGAGGACGACGATGACGGTCAAGAGTCCGATGCCGTATATCGCAACCTCGGTCATTGGGCGACCTCGCTATCCACCATCATCGCCTCATTCACCGTGCGCCTCCGTCTGCCCACATCGCCGCTTCACACTCGCAGTCGTTCCACGGTCAGTCAGTCGCAGCTGTCCATCTGCGACCTCCTCCGCCAGCCCCCGCGGCAACGGTCCGCCCTCCTCGAACTCGACGTCAAGTAGAGCGTCCACGACCATCTGGCGCTCAGTCTCGCTGAGCATTCGCTCCCCCTCAAACCCTACGGGGGGCGATCATGTGATCTGCGGTCATCATTTCTCCGTTCCTCGCTGGTCTTTTGCGGGGAGTGATGGCCCTTATTGGCCGGCCGTCGTGAGGTCGAGGCGCTCGTACCACCAGTGCGGCTTCCGCCGGGCGGCGATCATCTCGGCACCGTCTTTGACCCCGACGCTCAGCACCACCAGCGCTGCGGCCATCACCCCGGTTCCCGGGCTGACCTCTTCGCCCTGCAGTCCCGAACTGGCTGCGCCGCCGGCGACGACGATCAACAGCGCGATCACCAGCAACCGAGTCGCGTCCAGGTAGAGCCGGACGACGTCGATCACTCGCCGGTAGGAGCCGACCATCTGCACGCCGACCGCGAAGATCACCTTGACCACCGCGATGAACCCCAGCCCACCGACGACGCTGGCCATCAGCAGCGCCAGCGTCGTCAGAACTGTCTCGACGTCCGGGTCACCGACCATCGTGATCACCCCCGAGCGGATGCCGGTGAGCAGCGCCCGGCGCGCGCCGCACCGCTGGGGTACGTCCACGAGCAGAGAGCAGCATGCATGCTGCGACGCCCAGCACCACCAGTCCGGCGCAGAGGGCGAGAAGCATGGGAGTCAGCTGGGCCCACTGCTCGTTCTGGAACACCATGTGCTCCAGGCCCCCGCCGGTGATACCCGTCTCCGGCGGATTGATCTGCTGTGCGTCAGCCATCGCGCTCCTTCTTCATCGTGCCCCGGGCGGATCCGGGCGCTCTCTGCCCGGGTTTCGGTGAGCGCGGTCATAGTGTGTGTCATCGCCCCGCCGCCGGCCACGATGGACGCGGGCACGACAGTGCCCCGGGCGATCACTGATCGCCCGGGGCACTGTCTCGGCAGTCACGTCGCCGACGAATCACGTCCCTCACCTGCGTGAGCCGGCCCGGCTACATAGAGGGGGCGTCCATGCCGGGTGTCTGGCGCTGCTGCTGCAGCGCCAGATCGGCATCGACTCCGGCCTCGTGCTCGGGCTGCTTCCCCTCGCCGACCGCCGGTGTCGCGGCACGCCGTTGCATGACCGCCTGATGCTGCAGCTCAGGTGCCGGGACATTCGTTCCCCGGAACTCCTCCGGATAGACGTCGGACTTCGGGTCGAAACCGCCGACCCACCGGTTCGGGTTCTCGATGATCCGTTCCTCGTCGACCTTTGTCATCGCCGGCAGGGCCTTGACCTGCTCGGCGAAGTGGGACCGCATCTGCTGCCACGCCTGCGGATCGTTCAGCTCCTCGCCGCTGATTTCCCGGTTCTCGAACTCGGAGGTGGTCACGATGTCGCGCTCAGGCTGCCAGTCACGCCAGTCGAACCCCTCGACCCGCCCGGAGGTTGTCGAGATCTTCTCGATGACGCTGTCGTTCTGCGAGGTGTGCACAGTCAGTCGCGCCGTCACCGGCTCGACGGCGTTGTCAGCGACGACAGACCACTGCTGCTGCGCCCCCGGTTCGCCGGCAGTCGCCTTCGCCCCGTCCTCGGCGATGGTGACCGGTTCCGGTTCGACGTAGACGTCCAGGTCCGGGCGCGCGATCCGCGTCTGGTAGTAGACCTCATCGACCACCTCGGGAATCTGCCGCCGGCCGCTGCGCAGCTCCGTGTCCAGGTCGAGGATGTCCCCACCCTGGACGTCCCAGGCGAGACTGCGATCCACCTGCCGCGCTTCCGGTTCGATGGCGCTGATCTCGTCTTCGGCCTCGAGTCCCCGCTGTTCGCAGGCGTCGGCGAGGTCCTCTGCGTCCCAGGAACGCTGGGACTCAGAGAATCCTTCGTAGGGGTCCTGGTACCAGCCGCGCTTGATGAGCGTCGGGTGGTGCCGATCCGAATCAGTCGCCGGAGCATCCCCTATCTCTTGCTCCAGAAGCGGCTTCGGCAGCGGATTGCCGCCGTAGTCTGCCCCCTGCAGTGCCACTGGCTGCTCCTCGGGCTGCTGGTTCTGGGTCACCATGTCTTCCTCCTTCCCCCTCGGGACTGTCGCTTACAGCGACGGTCCATCTGCACCGGCAACATCGCGCTGCTGCTGCAACGCCACATCGGCCTGGACCCCCGCGTCGTGGTCTGGCTCGTCGTCGTAGTCAACCGGCTTATCCGGGTCGATCCCGCACCGCGGCCCTTCAGTGTCTGCGACCAGCGCGCCGGTCTGCGGGTCGCGGATCTCCGGGATGGAAGCCACCAGGTCTTCGACGTAGTGGCGGCGAAGCTCGGGCCATCCTTCTTCGACGTCCTCGCCCAACAGCTGTCGCGGCGGATTCTCGGCATCCACCGAGATGTCCCGCCACGGCTGGTAGTCGCGCCAGTTGAACTGCTCGACCTCGCCGGCGTGAGCCTGGACCGCGGTCAGCAGAGTGTCGTTCCGCTGGGTGTGGAACTCCAGTCGCGCAGTCTGGTCAGTCTCGGGGTGCTCAGCGACCACAGCCCACTGCTGCCACTGAGACGGGGTCGAGCCCTCACCCTGCTGGGCGATCTCGGAATCGGGCTGATGAACCGTCAGCGGCTCCGGCTCGATGTAGACGTCCAGGTCCGGACGAGCCTGGCGGACCTGCTGGTAGACGTCGACGGCCATCGCCGGGATATTCCGGGACCCGCCACGGACCTCGGTGTCCAGCTCCAGGGCGCTGCCGCCCTGATGACGCCAGGCCTCCGACGACTCGGACAGGCCCAACTCGGCGTCCTCGATCGAGCGCTCCTCGCACGCGGCGGCCATCGCCTCCGCATCTCCCTGCACGATGGGCTCCTCAGTCTGATCGGGGTCTCGGAACCACCGACGCTTGACGATGATCGGCTCCTGCTCAGCCATGGGTGCTGCTCCCTCCTCGATGCCGACGCGCCTCTCGCGCCGCAGACACCCTGACTTCGCTCCCCCGCTGACATACGCGTGTCGCCATACGCCGCACCGTGCCTGCATCGAAACCCCTGCGACCCACTGCCCCGAGCCGAGGCACGGGGCCCCACACAGAAAGAAGGAGAGCGGCCCGCATGCGCCTGGACCAACTGCCCGCAGCAGTCATCATCGAAGATCACGCCGACCCAGCGAGCCCGACTCAAGCCGAACAGCAGCTGCAGAACATGCTCGACGAGCGTGGTTACCTGGTCCTGGAGGATCGGCGCCTTCACGAAGCCCTCGCCCAGTCCGGAGCCCGCTGGGTCGTCGCCGACCTCAACGTCACCCACGGATCCGGAGATACCCCCGCCGCCCTGATCGCCGTCGGCGGCCCCGAGATGGGCCAGGTCGATATCGAGGTCGACATGGCTGACCTCACCGATCGGCAGACTGGGGACCTGGACCTGGACGAAATCGCCGAGTCCTGCCACCAGCTCTCCCGGTACTACGACAACACCGTCGCCAGCCGCCAGCGAGACCTGGACAACCATGCAGGAGCCACCACTGGTGCACCCTTGCCCAGCCGCGAGCTCGATGCTGACCATGGCCACGGCCCGGCCCCGACGGCTGAGGACTTCATCGAGCGCTCCGAGGACCTCTTCTCAGAAGCCGAACAACTCGGGCTCCGCACCGAGACGATCCCGGGAGAACCCGAGCCAGCTTACGATGCCAGTCTCGGCCACACCCGTCAGCGCCTGCAGCAGACTGCGGCCAACGCCAGCTCTGAGGCTGATCGGCTCGCGGCGCAGTGGGACTCGGCCCCGACACCAGAGCGGCGTCAACGGTGGGACTACGTCAACCGGCTGAACGACTTCTCCTCCCGGGCCGCGTTGCTGGCAGAGACCCCGACCGCTGACCCCTTCGATGACCACTCGGCCCAGGTGCGCGAGACCGTCGCCGCGCTGCGCGGCCGGCTGGAGAACCACACCGTCGAGCATGTCCACACCGGCGGCGACCATGAGGCCATCGCGATCTACCCTGCCGACGATGAGCCGCAGGACTATCGGGTCATGGTCTCCTCCGCCGACGGCGGCCCCCTCGACAACACCGGTTGGCACGTCGGCGTCGAGTACTTCGACCCTGCAGAGCACGGAGCCGCCACCGGGTTGGTCGTGGACCAGAACTGGGAGGTCTTCACCTCCTACGACGACGCCGACGCTGCACAGGTTCCCAGTCAGGTTGTCCGTGGCATCGACCAGGTCCGCGACCTGGCCGACGCCCCCGACCAGAGCCTCGACGTCGACCTCGATCAGCACGCCCACCAGCAGGCGGTGGAGTCCCAGACCCGGCTGAACCAGCAGCCCTCGTCCGGTCCCAGCTTCTGATCCCGCCGCCGCTGGCCCAGGCGAGCCGGCATAGTTGGGGCCCCACA
>NZ_BAAAYG010000001.1:63784-180751 GCF_039536005.1 Nesterenkonia halobia
TTCTCGTCACCGCACGGGTGTCTCGACCTCGTCCTCTTCCTCGACGGCTTCCGCGTCGGCTGTCGTCTGCTCGTCGGGAAGCGGCTGCCAGGACTCGCCATCGGCGCTGGTCTCCCACTGCACTGTCGTCACCTGGGTGCCGCGCTCGACGTCGAGCCAGAGCTCGGCTTCTCCGGCCTCGGCGAGGCTGCCGAACCGAGCGAATGCCTCCGGCCGGTGGTTCACCCGCGCCGCCCCCAGCCCGACGGGATTCGAGGCCGCGATCTGTTCGCCGAATCCGTCGAAGGCCACCGCCCTGACCCACTGCGACCCGGCCGCCGGCCGCGCAACTCCCTGGGTCTCGCGCCGACCGGAGGTCGCTGCCTGCCAGTCGTCCTCGTCGTAGGCGATCTCGAAGGGCTCCAGCCCATTCCCCGGCGGGATCGGCGGCTGGTGACCCTTCTCCGGTGAGCAGCCAGCATTCTCAACCTTGTTCCGAAGCCGGACGATCATCTGCTCCAAGTTGGGGTGCCACATCATCATCGGGGTCAGGCTCGGGGCTCCCTCGGCCCAGGCCTTGTACTCCATGTTCATCGCCGCCCACAGCTCGGCGGTGATGTCGGGGTGGCGATACCAGCACGCCGGCACCACATGCGCCGGCAGCCGGTACTCCCGCACCAGCCAGTCGACCCACTTGCGCAGCCCGATCCAGGCCTGCTGCTGCTGTTCGGTCGGGATCTCGCGCCACCGCAGACCCAGCCATTCCGGCACGCCGTCCGAGTCGTCTTCCAACTTCTGCTGGACCCGCGGATCCCGATACGGGGCCAGCGGCGTGCCCTGGTCCGCTTCACCGTTCGATCCGGCCCCGCCAGCCGAGGCGGCCTCGTTCTTCTGCTTGGCCGCCTGCCGCTGAGCACGCAGTTCGTCCCACCGTTCACGCCGTCGCTGCCGGGCCTTCTCGATCACCGACTGCTGCTGAGCAGCTTCCTGGTCGCTGATATCGCCGGCCCGGCCCGTCGCCTCAGCGACTGCAGTCCAGGGATCCTCCTCCCCCGGACCGTCCTCCGCCTGGTCCTCGTCGCCGTCGCCGCTGTCCGGGCTCGCCGGCGCGGCGATCTCGTCCCAGGCCATCAGCAGCGCGTCGTCCTCAGCGGCACCGCCCTGCTGCTGGTTCTGCGTTTCCTCGCTCATCTCGTCTCCCCCTCACCGCGTGGTCATGCTGCCGGGCTTCGGCGCATATCCCGGCGTCTGCGGTAGATCCGTGGTGTCTGGATCACGTTCAGTGCTTGCTTCATCACCTCAGCGATGGCCAGCATCGCCGCATCCTCTCCCGGATTCCTGTCCATCCAGCGGTGCAGCGCGACATGGCAGGAGTGGCAGACCCACACCCCCGAGTCACTGGGCTGGGTGCAGGCGGTGATGTCGTAGACCGCGTGGCCGGTGGTGTGGACCTCCAACACCGCCGGCCGCTGGCACAGATAACACGTCAGCGGCTCGTCGGCGACGACGTCATCGACCACCGCCTCCTCGGGCGGCTGGTCCCCGGGTCGGTGCTCCTCGCTCGGCTGCTCGCCCATCGGCACGCTCACGCGTCCTTCCTCGTCTCGTCGTCGGTGTCTGCTGTCTCTTCTGTGCGGATCAGATGCGTGATGATCCAGATCGTCGCCCGCTCACGGTCCCAGCCGTAGAACTCCTTGCGTCCATCCATCATCCGGTGGAGTCGCTGGTGGTGACCCCGGCACATCGGCATCAAATCCTGGTGCTCCTCGGCGGCGATCCACCGGCCGGACTCGGTCTTGTCGACACCGGCGTAGGAGACATGGTGCAGGTCCAGCGAGACCTGATCCTGCCGACCGGCGGCCTCGGTCATCCCACACACCACGCAGCCAGGCTCCATCCCCATCGCCCGAACCTCCTCGAACCAGCGCCGCCGCCGAGCGAACCACGCTCGAGAGCGCAGGTACCCGCGCGAGTAGTCACTGTTGCCGGTCCGGTGCAGGGACAGTCGTGCCATCCTCGCCTCACCTCACCGGCGGAAGGTTCACGGCCTGACCGGACTGCCGCTCATCGCCGCCGCCATCGGTCGAGCCAGTCGGCTCGCCCACAGCCTCAGATGCGCCGGCACCGGTCTCGGTGGCCTCGGTGGTCTCGGCCGCGGCGGTGGTGGGCTGGTCGACTGATGACTGCACGGCCTCGTTCTGTTCGCGGATCAGCTCGTCCAGTCCTGCCGCCGCCTCTGGCGTCGCGGACGGTCCGGGCGTCTGTCCCGCGGTGGCGGCCGGTTGTTCGGCTCCGGTGGTCAGCACCTCCTCGGAGACCTGCTGGTCTCCGTTGGTCAGCGCTTCCAGCAACGAGGAGTTGTACCTCCCCAGTGAGGCCTTGATCTCCTTGGAGTCCTTGCGGTCGACCCACTTGACCATCGACATGTAGATCGGTCGGCCGTTGCGCTGCAGCAGCAGTCCCCGGCCGAACGGGATGCGCCGCAGGTCCGCGATCGGCAGCACGTCGACGTCGTGGACCTGTTCAGCGACCGAGGCCCCGTCCTTCTGCCAGGACTTCGAGCGCCGCGTGATCTGCCGCTGTCCGGCCAGCTCGTTGAAGACCTTCAGGTCATCGGTGTTGGCGGCACCGCCGAGCTGGACCTTCACCGTCGCGGCATCGAACAGCGCCGAGGCCTCCTGCTCGCCCCACTCGTTGCGGGCCTGGGCCATGGACTGGAACACCGCGAACGGCGAGATGCCGACACCGCCGCCGTCGGCCATCAGCTGGGTCAGCCCCGGCCAGGAGCCGGAGATGTTGGCGATCTCATCCAGCACCAGCGACATCGGCGGGTCCAGCCGGTTGCCCGGCCGCTTCGCCGCGATCTCGCGGGCCCGCTCGGTGATGGCATCCATCATCGCGATCAAGAACGGCCCCGCACTCGAGCCGCCGGTCTTAGTGCCGACGATGTAGAGAGTGCCGGATTCGTTGATGAAACGGTCGATGTCGAAGGTCTCCTCGACGCTGGTCGGCTTCAGCGCCTCCCGGACCTCCGGGACGCTCAGGCCCTTCACGCAGCCCTCGACGCCGAACCACTTGTTCTGCAGCATCTTCGGGTCGCCGTCGATGATGCCCTCCAGCGCCGCGCCCCAGCCGGAGGCAGCCTGCGGGTGGTCCTTCAGGATCGCCACCGCCCGGCGGGCCGAGGCCTGGTTGGTGCCCCACTCCATGAGGTCATCGACCGTCCGGTTGCCCAGGGCCGCGGCGTGCAGCAGGCACTCCATGATCGTCGTCGCCGGGGCCTTCCACTCGGCGTTGTTCCCCGACGATCCCAGCCCGGAGGCACCGATGAGGCTGGATGCCCGCTGGTTCGCGACCACCGGCTTCTCGCACCCGGTGATCGGCGACCACTTCAGCGTGGTCGGCTTGCCGGTCAGCCCCTGCGGGTCGAACAGTGCCACCGGGCCCTTCTTCGCCCGCATCTCAGCGGTCGCGGCGTAGTTGTCCGACCGGGAGCTGGTGGTGATCACCGGGCCCGGGGCATCCAGGATCGCCTGGATGAGCAGGTGCAGCCCCTTACCCGACCGGGGCGGGCCGATCAGCAGCAGCGACTCCTCCAGCGAGACCCAGATCGGGGTGCCCACACTCTGACCCAGCCGCAGGGCCGCATCGGCCAGCCGCGGCCGCTTCTGCGTCGGCCGGACCTTCTTCACCGTCTTCTTCGAGTTCTTCAGCACCCGACGGACTTCGGCCCCCTGGGCGATGCCCTCGCGGCTGGCCACGTCCTTGTTGAAGTACTTGTCGGACTGCTTGTACCGCCGGTAGGCGGCCACGCTGGCGGCGACGATGATCCCGACGATCACCAGCGTCACCAGCAGCACCACTGCCAGCCACCCCGGGGTCGCCGAGCACCCATCAGCGGTGCCGAACGCGGCCGGGTTCTGGGTGGCGAAGAACTCCAGCCCTGCCAGCGGGCTCTGCGGGCTCGCCCATGCCCCGCAGGCCAGCCGATTCGCGAGGATTCCCACGCCGATGAACAGCCCGTAGAGGGCGAACAGGCCGAGCACCAGCAGCATGATCTTCTCCTGGCCGGTGGTCTGCTTGGTGGTGTTCATGCCGCATCCTCCTGACCCGCAGCAGTCTCTGCGCCTCGACCGGCGGCCGCCATCTCAGCGTCCACCAGCGCTTCGTCCTCATCGTGTTGCCGTGTCTCTACTCCGGTCGCCGGAGTCTCCGGCTCGTCTGTGCCGGCGGCGAAGTTCATCCGCTGGTCCGTGTCGGTCAGCGGCACTTCGGCCGCGGTCCGCCGGGTGGCGACTTGGAAGCTCATCTTCGAGCCGATCCGCCACAGCGCGACACCTGGTTCGAGGTCCTTCAGCAGCGTCCGTTCCCGCTCGGAGATTTCCAGCTCCGACATCGTCCGGGTCAACGCCGAGGCGTCCTGCTTGTGGATGATCTTGATGTCGGCCTCGGCGAGCAGTCCGCGGGCCATCGCCGCTTCCTTCGAGCCGGCGTCGCCGGCGATGTCGAGGTCGGTGAGCTTGTGCAGGATCAGGATGTTGAAGATCCCGTAGGTGCGAGCGAGCTTGAAGAACCGCACTTTCGCCGCCAGGTCGTCCTCGCTGGTGATCTCAGTCCAGGCCTCCTCGTTGACCACGACACGCTGACCGGCTTCGGCGAATCCGATCATCGACTCGGTCCAGGTGGTCGAGCAGGCGCTGATCACATTGCGCAGCACCTGGTCGGCTTCGCCCAGTGCGGAGGTGTCCAGCGAGACCGCCGTGGCGAACGGGTCGTAGACGTGGGTGGACTCTCCGTCGACCATGCCCTTCATGTCGCCGGTGGTCAGCCGCCGTAGCGTCATCGCCATGCCGTTGGCCGCCTCCGAGCGGGTGGGGTTGCTCGTCTGCTCGCCGTGGTAGATGCCCCAGAGCTTGTCGATGATGTCCGGGATGATCACCGTCCGCGGTATCCCCTGCGCCGAGACCGGCTCGGCATCGACTGCGTCGTCCAGGGCTTGCCGGATGACGTCGATCTCGGCATGGGTGAGCTTGCGCTCCTCCAGGATGCGCACGATGCGGTTCATCAGCGTCAGCCGCCGCGAGCGGACCATCTCGGCCCATTTCTCCTCGGTCATGACCTCACCGTCCTCGGTCAGCGAGGGACGAACCCCCTCGTCCAGGGGATTCACGCGGGTGTTGAGCCCGGGTCCGAGCTTGATGACCTGCCCGCCGAGAGCTTCGATGACCGGAGTCCATTCGCCCTTCACGTCGGAAGTCACCGAGAGCTTGCGGCCGGTCAGCACCAGCCGCATCGCCCAGCATTTGGCCAGTGTCGACTTCCGGGTGCCGACGGTGCCGAAGATCATCGCCGCCGGCGCAGTGATGATCTTGCGCTCGTAGAGCTCCCACGGGTCGATGCAGAAGGCTCCGCCGCCGTTGAGGTCGTCGCCGACGAGCACCCCGTCAGAGCCCAACGACGGGCCAGCGACCCAGGGCATCGTCGTCGCCGCCAGGTGCGCCGTCGTCGGCACCCCCTGCACCTTCAACCGCCGCAGCCCCCAGCCTTGAGCCGGTGCCGTCGACCCGCCTTCCCCGTAGGCCGGGCCCGGCAGGCCCGGCCCGCTGGCCTTCTTCCGCTTCGTCGCCGCCTGCAGCCGGGACAGCTCACGCAGCCGCTTGCGTTCCTTCCGGGCGGCGCGGCCCGTGGCGGGCCCGTCGCCGAACACGGTCCGATGCACCGGGCGGCCTGTCTCCATGCTCATCCTCGTTCCCCTTCGTGCTCGTCAGCGGATCCCGATGCGACCGAACGGCAGCGCCGCGGCGGCGAAGGCCGCGTCCTGCTCTCGCCAGACCGGCCGCAGCTGGCAGTTCGCGCGCGTCGCCCGGGTCAGCACCTTCTGGCAATTCGCTTCCAGCGACGACATGTCCTCAGCCGAGATCGTGATCAACCCGACCGGCTTCATCGGCGCATGTCCCTCGAGCAGCTCGGCCTCCTCCTTCTCGACATCGGCCCCTTCACGCTCGGGCTGCTGGGTGTCGGGCTGGTCGAGCTTCTGCCGCATCCGGTTCGCGGTGGCCAGATCAGCCTTGCGCTGCTTGTTCCGGTGCAGCGCCTTCGCCGGCTCCTCCGGCTTGTACGCCACAGTGATGGTGTGCCGGAACCCGCCGGCGAAGACGAACTCTTCCAGAAAGCCCAACTTGGCCTGGTGCTGCGGCCATTCCGAGATCATGTAGGTCCGGTGCACCGCCGAATCGGCTGCGATCCGATCCGGGTAGACGTCCATGGCCATCGGCCCGGCATCGGTGACGTCGGCACCGGCGATTCCGCCATCGCCCTGGGTGACCATCAGCGTCGAGCCCGGGTCGAAGGCCGAGCGAGACAGTCCCGCCAGCGTCCGCGGGGTGTGCCAGCCGGTGACTTCAGCGCCCGAGTCCTCCACCACTGACTCCACTGAGCCGGTGACCCCGATGGCGACCTCCATGAACCCACGGATCCCGCCGCCGGAGACCGTGATCGCCTCCCGCAGCTTCTTCTCCGACAGCACGATGGTCAGCCACATCTCATGCACCGGCACACTGCCAGACTCTCGCATCAGGTCGATGAACGCGCTGTGCTGGAACGGGTCGACGTTCTCCCCCGACAGCGGCACGTGCTGCTCCAGGTCCTCCTCCCAGACCGTCGGAGCCTTCGCCCGCTTCTGGTCGTAGTAGCGCTCGATCCGAGCACCGGCGATCAGCGTGGTCTGGTCCGAGGTCACCCACCGGTCGATCCCTTCGACACCGGCCAGAGCGGTCAGCCCGTCACGGTATCCCCGGGTGCGGCCTTCCTGGTCCTCGGCCGCCTCCAGACCGAACGCCTTCGGAGTGCTCACCTGCGCAACCATGATCCCCTCGCGGTGCCGAGGATCCCAGACGAACGCCGGCCCGCCGGGAAGCTCATAGGCGGTCAGTTCAGCCAGCTCGCCGGGGAGAGTGAAGCGTCGCCGCTCCGTGGTCAGCTTGATCCGTCCACGCGCATCCCGCCACTGGGTCTCCCGAGAGATCCCATCGTCTGGTTCATCGTCATCATCGTCGTCCTCGCCGTCGAGCAGCTCGGCATCCTGCTCAACCTGCACCGGCGCGAGCTGGCGGCGGTACTGCAACTGGCCCCGCCGGTTCCGCAGCTTGTAGTAGAGGATCACCGCGCCCCAGACCGGGATCGAGCGGCCAGCCGGCTTCGGAATCGCCACCGCCGCAGTGATCATCAGCACCGGGATCGCCGTCAGCACGCCCCACGGGAACGGGACCAGGAACAACGCCTGCAGGATCGCCATCCCGATCCCGACCAGCACCGTGCCGACCTGCACCCAGTCCAGGCCCAGCACCACGCCCGTCCGGCGCTCCTTCGGGAACGAGGACCCGTCCCACTCCGACTCGAATCGCGACTCTGTCGTCGTCATCGTCACCTCACGTCCCTTCGATCATCCTGCCCCGGCATCACTGAGTCGCACCGACAGCCGGCCGCGCCGTCCCGCCAGATCCTGAATCCTTCTGCGCCGAGGCCCCTGCCGACGTCGAGGACCCCTTGGCCGCTCCTCCGTAGGCCGGCTTGGCTTCCTTCGTCGTCGACGAGCCGCTGGAGGCCGGGGTCGTGCTCGTCCCCGAAGCCCCGGAGCCAGCGGTCCTGGATCCCCCGGTCGCAGTCTTCTGCCCACCACCAGAGGTGTTGGTCGCCGGCTTCGCCGTACCCCCGCCGCCGGAGCCCCCGCCGGAGCCCCCGCCGGAGGGCTTCGTCGCGGATTTCGCCGCGCCTCCACCTCCGGTGCTGCCGCCGTCCGAGGACGTGGTCGCTGACTTCGCCGCACCTCCGCCGCCAGTGCCTCCACCTCCGGAGCCACCGCCGACGGCTTTGACTGTGCCGCCTCCGCTTCCTCCGGCGCTGGGCCGCACCGCCGACGAGGTCCGCCGGCTGGCCCCGCGCACCGCATTGCGGGTGGTGCTCTTCGTCTGGTTCACCGCCCGGCTGGCCACACCCGCGCCGGCGCGTTCGATTCCGTCGCTGGCACCGCCGGTCATCCAGCCCATCAAGGGCAGTAGAATCAGCGGCGCAGCCGCGGCGACCAGCAACAGGACGAACCCGATGGCCATCATGATGAACTCGGAAGAGGCCTGGGCCATGACGGCCCCGAATCGGATCACCACGGCCGCGGCAGGTTTCGCCGCCAGCAGCGCGATCACCACACCCCACCAGCGGTTGAAGATCGGCTTCGACGCCTCGCTGGCCAGCGAGAAGATCGCCACCGGCAGGAACACCGTCAGGATCAGCAGCGCCAGCACCCGAAGGACCATCATCCCCATCAGGATCACTCCGGCGATCAGCAGCGCCCCCGCGACGATCAGCGGGAACAGCGCCCGGCCGACGTCCTGCTCGTCTCGGGCCATCTCCCATTGGACGAAGGCCTCGTTCAGCACGACGCCCGCTTCACCGTCAGAGGTGTTGGTCCCGGATTCGTCCCATTGCAGACCGAACATCGACAGCACCGCCACGACCCCGTCGTTCTGACTGGTCCCGGCATTGAGGATGTGCGATGTGGCCAGGTCAGCGGCACCGAGCAGCATCCACATCAGACCGGTCATGATCACCACCGCGGGGATTCCACCGATGGCGACCAACGCCGCGCGCAGCAGACCAGCGGTCGAGCCGCGGAAGATCGACAGCACCACCTGGATGCCGACGATGATCATCAGCACCGGCACCATCACCGCGGTCACCACCGCCAGCATGCCGGGATGATCGACAGTGGAGAGCACCTCTCCGTCCGTCGAGACCTGGGTGATCTCTCCGCCGACGACGGCGACCCACCAATCGCTCAGGGCGCCGTCGCCGGCCTCGCTGCTGACAGTGCCCACGCGGAAGGCGTCTTCGATGAAGAACCAGGCCGCCATGGCCAGACCCTCGATCCCGCCGGACAGGATCTCGGCGATCTTCTCGCCCCAGTCATCAAAGATTCCCACGTGGACTCCTCGCCACCGTCTGCTTCACGTCACCACTGCCGCATCTCCAGGCGGCCCTTCGGCCGGCCCGCAGGGTGCGGATCAGGTCGACTGCTGCTGCTGCGAGATCTCTTCGTCGAAGGTCATCCAGTCCGGCCCGACGTCGGAGAAGTAGACGACCAGCGTGGTCGCGGTGCCGATCAGTACCGAGGCCACCAGGCCCCACACGAACGCGCCGATGCCGCTCTCCTGGGCGCGCCCACCGGCACCGAGCTTGCCGGCGACCCAGATGCCGACACCGATGATCATCACCACCACCAGCACCACGACGATCGTGGCGATGATGAACCCGCCGATCGTGGTGAAGAAGTCCATCCACGGCGCTTCGAAGTCCGCCGTCGGCAGGTCGCTCTTGTTGATTCCGCTGGCCACCGTGGTGGCCAGAGCAGTCGTCGCAGACATAGGTCTCCCTCTTCCTCGTTGAGAATTTCTCAGTACGCCCATCCCTGAGGTCCGTCCCAGGGGAGGTCTCTTCACAGATGCGCCTGCCGCCAGCGCCAGAGCGACACGGGCTGGTCAGGTCGCGGGTTCAGCCGTCGCTGGATTCCGGAGCTTCGAACTCGTGAGTCTTGTGCTCGGTGTTGCTCATCGCCCCGGGGGCGTGGATGGTGCCGACCTCGATCGTGGTTCCGCCCGCGGCCGAGCGGTTATCCGGGGTGCATTCGCCCTCACCAGGCATCCAGGAGATCTTCCAGAGGTAGGCCGAAGCGTGGTCGTCCAGCTCCTTCTGGACCTCCTCCTCGATGCCGAGAGCCTTCACGACCTCCATGCCCTCCTCGTGGGCCTCTTCATAGGCGCTCTCTGCTGGCCCGGCCCCGTCGGACTCCCACTGCACCGGCTCCTCGCAGCTGACCAGCGTGCTCTCGACCTCGACCTCGACGGCCCCGGGACGAGCGTCCTCCGGCATCAGGCCATAGATCCCGCCCTGCTCACCTCCAGCAGTCGAGGACCACGCCACCGCACCGGTCAGTGTTCCGATGAGGACACTGCCGCCGAAGAACGCCAGCAGAGTGCTGGTGCCCTTGCTGGCCAGCACTGAGCTGGCCTTGATCTTGCCGGTCGCCACCAGCAGCGCCCCGGTCGCGCCGCCGAGGACCAGCAGCACGGCTACAGCCCCCAGCACCATCGCCGCGATCTCTCCGGTCCCCGTCTCGGAGGACCAGATCTCGCTGTCGAGACCATCGAACATTGCACTCACTCCTGAAGGTGTCTGTCGCATCCGCTACACCTGCCATTCGTGACTGCCCCGATCACACGTATGTCACGCGGCCCCAGCACCGCCCCGCGACTCCCCCATGACTGCCTGCGGCCAGTCCGCGGCAACCGGCCGAGACGAAGAAGGGCGGTGAACCGCACCGGCCTCCCGATAGGAGGCCAGCTCGGTTCACCGCCCACGCACCGTGGCTGGCGAGGCTGCCCTGTCGCCGCAGCCAAACGGCTCAGAGCATCATCCCGGCAATCTGCATCCACGCCACCAGCACCGCCGCCGTGGCCACGACCAGCAGCGTCTTGCCCCACCAGCTCCGCACCCAGCCGGGATACCGCTGCACAGCGGACTCATCGTCGGGAGCTGTCGCCGCATCCATCCCCGAGCGGACGTGCCGCCCCATCTGCGCGAAAGGGCCACCGATGGCCCGCAGCGTCGCCGTGGCAGCTCGTCGCACCCACGAACGCCGCCGGTAGACGTACTCGCCCCGGCCGTCGCCGGCATCGAGCCGCTGGGGAAGCTCCTCCTCGGCTGCCTCGACCGCGGCCTCAGCGCTTCCCTCGATGTCGACGCCCTCGGAGCCGGTCCCGGCCGTCTCGATCACCTTGTCGGCACCCTCGGCGTCCTCTGGGGTTGTTCCGTTCCTCGTCATCATCGTCTACCTCCTCGTCTCGTCACCCATGCGCCCCGTGCGCCGTTCCGGCTGTGGATCTTCGACCAGCTCACGCTGCAGACGCCGGAGCCGTTCCTTCGTCCGCGCCGCCGAACTCTCAGCCTGCTCAGCCAACGCCGTTGCCGTCGCGGGCCGTCGCAGCGGCTTGTCCTGGAACCGCCGTCGAGCCCACAGCCGCGCGATCAACGACTTGACCCCAGCGTCCCGGGTCTCCACGCTCCAGTCGCTCTCCATCCAGCGGTCTCCGCACACCTGCTCGTTGATCACCCGATAGCGACCCGGACCCTCGTTGATGTCCCAGGTGTCCTCGAAGCCCAACGGCCGGTTGACTTCGATGCGGCCGAGCCGGACCGTCCCGACGCCCTCGTCCGTGGCCTTCTGGTAGACGATGACCGCACGCCGGGTCAGCGACGGGACCACGATGATGTCGACCAGACCGACCGGATCATTCGCCAGCCTCGGAGTCTGCAGACGCCGCGACCGACGAGTCATCCACTGCCGCGCTGCCGCTGCCACCAGAGAGCCACCGGCCTGCAGCAGAACGGCAATCACCAGCACGCTCGCGATCAGCTCCAGCAGCACCACCATGCTCCCGGACATGCTCGCGGGTTCAGTCACCTTCATCACTGCCGGAACCCAGGACCACTGGACCCCCAGCAGAGCCTCGGACCGTTCGGCGACGATGCCAACGAAGGCGAGAACCAGGACCCAGACCGCCACCACGCTGAATGTCCTCACCGGATCGACGTAGCGCCTCCAGCCTCGCCAGCCCATCACCGGAAACTGCCCTGCGAGGACCGTTCCGACAACTCGGCTCTCGAGCATCTGCTCGACCCACTGCTCGTTCTGGACGGTGTCACCGGGATCGCTCATCGTGTCTCCTTCGGCTCGTGTCTGCAGCATTGCTCCGTCTCCTCCTCGCCGGGTCATCGGCGGTCACCCTCATCTCCAGTCAGTCCGGTCTCGGTGGTCATCACCGTCGCCGCGACCGAGAGCCAGAGCTTCATCCGTGCCCAGTACTGCCGCGCGGTGTGCTTGCTGAATCCCGTCAGCTCAGCGACGTAATCGCCAGTGATCTTCGAGACCGGCCGGCCACTGGCCGCCACAGCATCAGCGACCTCCCTGCGCCATGACCCGGCCTCACTGGGGTCCGAGTCGGCCACACAGTCCAGCAGCACCCCGACAGTGGCCTGCTGGCCCTCTCGGCGGGCCGCCTGGGCCGCGGCGATCACCTGGCAGGTGGTGACGAACTCCCGGCGGGCCGCGCGCAGCGCGTCCTCGCTGACGCCCAGCCGCTGGGTCGCCACTGCGATGTCGTTCTCGCAGCCGATGATCGTCTCGACCGCCCGCTGGAAGGTCTCGCGGTTCGGCATCACCTTCTGGGCCGCGCGGAACAGCGGCCCGGCCTGCTCGATGGCCTCCTGAGCCGCCAACACCGCCTCATAGCCGTCGTCCTCGGCCCAGATCGTCACCGCGGACTGCTCCCGAGCCTTGGCCCCGGTCTCCAGGGCGTACTGCCCATCGACCTGCCGCTTCTGCTCACGGATGTGATCCACCGCCCTGCGCTTCGCGATCGTGTTCACCCAGGTCTTCAACGACCCCTGCATCGGGTCGAACCGATGCAGCGCCGCGGACGCGTCGATCCAGGCCTGCTGCAGCACGTCTTCGACGTCCTCCGAGCTGCCCATCGACCCGCCCAGGGTCTTGACGACCACCGGCCGGGCCGCGCGCAGCGCCTCGACCAGCTCATGGTCGCTGACCCCGGGACCGTCCTCGCCGGCACCGTTCTGCTCGGCCCACTGATCCCATGCGCCCTGGCCGTCGTCTGGCTCATCGACGTGCTGGCAGTCGCCCTCGGGTATCCCGGCACTGCCGGGGTCCTGTTCCAGTTCCTCAGGTCTCATGCTCTCCGTTCCTCCAGTCCCCGTTGCTCGGGCATCAGCCGAGATCTCTCACCCAGAGATCTCGATGCCCTGCTTGCCCACGGCCTGCTGTGCCTCGGCCGAGAGCTTCTCGAACTTCGCCCGTGTCATCTGACCGCGGTCGTACTCGGTCTTCCATCCCTCGCTGATGGCGTTGGAGCGGCACATCGGACACCGCCCCTTCCGGTGGCCGAAGCTCGCGTGGTCATCGACCGGACACCCTGGCCGGTCACCACCGGCCATCGCAGTGGCCGCCTGGCCGGTCACATGGCCGGCCACAGCCGCCGCAGCCTCCTGCTCGTTGTGGCCGGCCGCTCCGGCCAGCTCGGCCTTGGCCGCGGCCGGGATGCTGGACAGCTGGGCCGCCCAGCCGGCCGGGTCCGCGGTCACCGCGGCCACCACGTACGGGGTCGGCCGCTGGACTCGCGTCTTCGCCCGGTCAAGCACCTGATCGACCAACCAGCGGATGTCTGCGGACGAAGCCCGCCGGCCAATGGCCGCGGCCACCTGGTTGGCCACCACGGCCACATCCACGCCGCGGTGGACACCGTCGGCCCCCACCGTGGCCACCGGCCCAGACGCACCGGCCACACCGGCGGCGGGACCGGCCATCTGGCCGGACACTGTGGCCGCGCCGCCCATCGCTTCGCCGGAGTCGGGCTGAGGAGCCCCCTCGGTATCGGCCGGACTCGGCGGGGTGGCCGCGCTGGGCTCCGCCCCAGCGGCGGCCACCGCCGAGCCGGCAGCGATCTCGGCGGCAGCCTGATGGTCATCATCGATCCGGTCATCATCGGCGGCTCCAGCCGCCGGCTGGCCGACTGACACGACGGTGAACGCACCAGCCGACGATGAGGATGATGATGACGGTTCATGGTGATGGTTCAAGGACGCGCGCGCGTTCACCTCGCGCGCGGGAGGTGTCGCTGGTGTCACCTCGGAGGTGACACTGTGTCGCCTCCCCTGGGTTTCCTTCGCAGAGGTGACACTGTGTCGCCTCCTGGGATCACGCGGATCTGTAGAGGTAGGTGACACTGTGTCACCTCCTGCGGTTTCAAGAGGTGACACAGTGTCACTTCCTGGGATCACGCGGTTCTGTTCGGTGAGGGTGATCGGCTGCTCGACCGCCTCAGGGTGGAAAATGTAGCCGTTGCCCCCGAGGAATCCCGACTTCCGTCGACGCCGGTAGGTCGAGATCAGCCCGTGCTCGGTGAGCCGGCTCAGCGCCCGCATCACCGAGCGCTTCGACAGACCCGACTCCTTGGCCAGGGTTTCCTGGAAGGGCCGGGCGTGCCAGTGCCCATCTTCCTCATCCCAGGAGGCGTTGTCGGCCAGCAGCATCAGCACGAAGCGTTCCGAGCTTGAGAGATCGAACTGCTGAAAGACCTGTCTGCGCGCCCAGGTGAGCATCTCCGTGGCCATCAGAACCCTCCTGTCTGGCCCTGGCCCTCTTCATCAGCGCCGTCATCGGCCTCGTCGTCTGCCTGGAACAGCTCCGGGTAGGTCTTGCGCACATCACCCAGCCGACGCCGGGCAGTACGCTCCGAGACCCCGAACTCCTCGGCGAAGGCCGTCCCGACTGGCTCGATGCCGGCCTCGATCTGACGACGCACCCAGTCGGCAGCGTCCGCGACCGACTGGCGTCCCCGGGTCGAACCGCCGGAACTATTAGCGCTCGGTGCCTGTGTTGAGCCTTTCTCGGTCCGCGGTGCCGCCGGCACCTGCGCCACCGGCGCGGCAGACGGTTCCCCGCTGTCTTCAGCCATCGCCTGCTCGATCCGCCGCTCACGCTGTGCCCGGGCGATGGCCAGTCGAGTCTCATGTTCCTCGGACTCCAGTTCGGCCTGCCGGCGAGCTTCCTCACGCTCCTGCTCCAGCCGACGCTTCTGCTCCTCCCGCTGAGCTTCCAGCTCGACCATCTGCTGCTCCTGCTCGGCCTGGGCGGCCTCCCAGCGAGCGGCTTCCTGCAGCTCCCGGTCCCTGGTCTTGGGGTCCTCGACTGCGACCCGGGCAAGCTGCTCGGTCGCGGTGAAGATCGCAATCGGGACCATCGCCGCCATTCCCGCACCGACCAGCGACTGCCAAGAGTCCGTGGCCCCGTAGGCCAGCGCATGTGCGCTGTTCGCCACCACAGAGAGCAGCGTGAAGATCGTCAGCGCGGTCCACGAGGCGATAGTCCGCTCGCCCCGAGCGCGGTGGACCAACACCGCGGCGGCATAGACGAGGATCGCCAGGTCGATGAAGACCGGAACCGCCCAGGCCATCCACGACGGGAGCCCGAGCCAGGCGGCCACCTCCATCAGGGCGACGAAAGAGATCGCGAAGGCCACCAGGCCCAGGATCGTCACCCCGGCGACGATCAGGCGGATGAAGGGCCCGGAGTCCGGATTGACTCTGCGTCCCCGGCCCGGACGGCTCGCCGCTGTGCGCCCGCGACTGCCCTCGCCCTGATCGGCGCTGATACCATCGGAGTTGGCGAAAGATGCCGAATCCGTTCCTCGGTTCTTATCTTCGTCACCTCCAGTGCCCCCGGCCTGCGGTTCACCCGCCGCATCTTCAAAGGCCGGGGGCACACCCCTGTCTGCCGCCGTCGCCGACGACTCGGTCTCAACCGCGTGCAGCTCAGTCTTCCGCTCCGCAGTCTCTGCCGGCCGGTGTCCGTTCGTGGTCATGAACTCGTCTTGGATCAGCTCGCTCATCGCGTCTTCCTCCACCCGTCGACGGCGCGGGACAGGTCCTCCACGGCGTCGGTCACGTTCGACATCACTTCTTCAGCCGCAGCATCATCAGCGGCAAGGGCCTCAGGCGCTGCGGCCGTGCGGCTCAGCAGATTGGCGAGGGTGCGCACACACCGCGCGGAATCGCTGATCACTCCGACCCGTTCCTCATCGGTCAGCGGCGAGTCACCCATCGCCGGAACCACCGAAGCCGAAAGCCGGGCGGCCAGCTTGATCGTCATCGGCACAGCAGCCTGCCCCGAGGCATGGAACTCGCGAAGGTCGCGGCGGGACTGCTCACGGTGATTGGCCTCAGTCGCTTCGATGTCGACCACTGGGATTCCGGCCTCCTCGGGAGACATCCCCAGCACCGATCCCGACACGGCGTCCCCGGCGTCCTCGCCCAGCTCATCCGCGATCGAGATCTGGCCCGGAACGCGAGGTTCGTCTGACGCCGGTTCTTTGTGCTCGTCGTCCCCACTTCTCGGGCGGGCCGCAGCGTACTGTTTTCCGTCGATCCCCTGGATGGGTGCAGGAGTTGGATCAGTAGGCATCATCTGCTCTGAGGACTCACCATCAGGTGTCCCAGTTGGGACACCTGCATGGGACGAGGAGATAGCTCGCCCGACCGTTCCGCGCCCTAGCTGCGTTGCGGCGGCAATCGCGCGGACGCTCATGCCCGCGTCGCGGAGTGACGAGATGGTCTGTTCACGCTCTTCACGAGGCGGCTGGAGGTTCATCGACCCGAACTCTCGCTGGATGAACTGATCCCACGTCTGGTGGCCTAGAGCCAGCCATGCCCGGCCCTGGTAGGCGCGGATGATGTGCTCCCAGACCACAGCAAGTCCGGTCTTGATCTGGTCCGTAAGTTGCCGGGCCTCCTGGGCCGTCAGGTCACCGTCGGAGCTTCCGAGGCTGAAGCTTTCAGAAATCTCGCCCTCAGCCATCAGGCAGCCCCCGCGTCCGAAGGATTCCCGCCGTGGTTCAGCTCATCGGCGTCATCGATCCCCTCGGTGATCTGGGAGAACTTCACCCCAAGGATCGAAGCCAGGAGAACAAGCTCGCCGGTCTTCCAGTCCGTCATCCCGGTCATGCGCTTGCTCAAGGCCCCGCGAGATACCCCCAAGCACGATGCCACCTCCAGATTCGAGAGGTTCTTCCTCCCCACCTCGGCTCGTACATTTGCTGCAATCGCTTCGCTGTACTTCATGGCGGCAACTCTATTCGCTCTGCGATTAGGTGCCAAGCCGTTCGTTTCGCGTGTCGATACATCTGAGTCTTGTGGGTACACGAACGGTCGCCTAGGAGTTAGACTTGCCCCATGACGATCACCAGCACTGATGCGGAGATGGACAATCTCGACGCACATGTGGGCGCAGAAATTCGCAGCTGGCTAGGTAGGCGCGGCCTTCCTCAGCGCCGCCTGGCTGAAGTACTGAACATCACGCAGGGGAATGTCTCGCAAAGACTGCGAGGAAACCGGTCCTTCACGATCGCCGAACTCATGCAGATCGCGACATTCCTGGATGTATCGCTCGCTGACCTGCTCGGCAGCAGCCTGGTCAACGAAAAGACCCCCCGCCCGATGGGCGAGGGGTCCTCTGAGGGAGTAGCGGTGGCGGGGCTCGATCCCGCGACCTCACGATTATGAGTCGTGCGCTCTAACCAACTGAGCTACACCGCCACAGAATGAGAAGCGCCCGCGCCGTGCAGTGGCGCCCCATCCTCGGGAGGATGAGACGCTCTGCGCTGCGCGGGCTCTCACTCCGAGCCCCAAGCGGGAATCGATCCCGCGACCTCCACCTTACCAAGATGGCGCTCTACCGCTGAGCTATTGGGGCAACGGCATGAAAGTCTACCAGCACCCTCACGGCGAGTGAAATCGAGAGCAAGTGACCTGACTCACCTCTTCGATCCACCCTCGCGGCCGGCGGTCCGAGACTGCCGCCTCGACGAAGACTGCCGACACGACGACGGCGCGGCCCCGACCGTGTGGCCGGGACCGCGCCGTCGTCGTGCAGGCTCAGCTCGAGCGCGGCTTGCGCTTCGGGGAGCCGAAGCCGCCGGACTTGGCGTCACGACGCCCGCCGCCGCGCGGGGCGCCGCCCCCGCGGCCGCCGGAGGGGCCGCCGGACGCGCCGCCGGCGTCCTTCTTCAGCTCGATCAGCTCGCCGCCGATCCGCGTCTTCGCCAGCGCATCCCACTGCGCGGAGGACAGCTGCTCGGGCAGCTCGACCAGTGCGTGGGTGTTGCGGATGTCGATGCCGCCGATGTCCTTGGCCGGCAGGTCGGCCTCGTTGGCGATCGCCCCGACGATGTGTCCCGGATTCACCCCGTTCCGGCGACCCACCGCGATGCGGTACATCGCCTTGCCGGGGCCGGCCTCGCGGGCCGGACCCTTGGAAGCGCGGTCACGACCGCCGCGCTCGGGCTTCTCCGAGGCCTCGCGGGACGCCTCGCGGACCAGGTCGTCGTGGCCGGAGTCCCGGTCGAACAGCGGACGCCCCTCGTGGAGCATCGCCACCAGCGCGGCGGCGACATCCTCCCCAGAAACATCGTTATCGGCGATGTAGGAGCTGACGACCTCGCGGTACTGGTCGATCTGGCCGTCCTGCCGGGCGGCGGTGATCCGCTCGGCGAAGCGCCGCGACCGGGCGGCGTTGACGTCGGCGATGGTCGGCATCGCCATCTGCTCGACCTTCTGGCGCGTGGCCTTCTCGATCGAGCGCAGCATCCGCCGCTCGCGCGGGGTCACGAACAGCACGGCCTCCCCGGAGCGCCCGGCGCGGCCGGTGCGGCCGATCCGGTGCACATAGGACTCGGTGTCCATGGGGATGTCGTAGTTGTAGACGTGGCTGATCCGCTCGACGTCGAGCCCGCGGGCGGCGACGTCGGTGGCCACCAGCACGTCGACCCGGCCGGCGCGCAGGTTCTCCACCGTCTTCTCGCGCAGCTTCTGCGGGACGTCGCCGTTGATGGCGGCGGCGCGGAATCCGCGGGCGGTCAGCTTCTCGGCGACCTCCTCGGTGGCCGCACGGGTGCGGACGAACACGATCGCGCCGTCCTGCGTCTCGGTCTCCATGATCCGCACCAGGGCGTCGCCCTTGGCGTGATGCTTGACCTGGACGTAGCGCTGGCTGATCGTCGACGACGTCGACGTCGCCTCCTTGACCGAGACCTCGACCGGGTCGTTCAGGTAGTCGGCGGAGATCCGGCGGATGGCCTTCGGCATGGTGGCCGAGAACAGCGCGACCTGCTTCGCGGACGGAGTCTTCGCCAGGATCTGGTCGACCTCCTCGGCGAAGCCCATGCGCAGCATCTCGTCGGCCTCGTCGAGGACGAGGTGCTCGATGCCCGAGAGGTCCAGCGAGCCGCGCTGCATGTGGTCGATGACGCGCCCCGGGGTGCCGACGACGACCTGCGCACCGCGGCGCAGACCGTCCAGCTGCGGGCCGTAGGGGGCGCCGCCGTAGATCGGCAGCACGGTGACGCCGTCGACGTCGGCCGCGTAGGTGGAGAACGCGTCGGCCACCTGCAGCGCCAGCTCACGCGTCGGGGCGAGCACGAGCGCCTTGGGCGTGCGGGTCAGCTGACCGGCGTCGTGCTCGGCGGCCAGACTGCTCAGCGTCGGCAGCGCGAAAGCCGCCGTCTTGCCGGTGCCGGTCTGGGCCAGGCCGATGACGTCGCGACCCTGGTTCATCAGCGGGATGGTCCGCGCCTGGATCGCCGTGGGGGTCGTGAAGCCCATCCGGTCGACGACGGCCATCACGCGGCGGTCCAGGCCGAGGGTGCGGAAGGCGGGCTCGGCCGCCTCGGTCTTCGCCGGCGCCTCGGACGGCTCGGACTCCTCCGGCTGGGCAGCCGTCTGCTCAGTCGCCGGCTCAGCGGCCTGGTCAGCCGTCTGCTCAGCCTGCGGGGTCTGCTCCTCCGTCGCAGCCGGGGCGGACTGCTCGACGGTCTCCTGACGCTCGTCGGCGTCCTGGGCGAGGGTGGGGGTACTCATGGGCGGTGCTCCTTCTCGGATCGGCACGGCCGGTCCTCGACAGCACAGCTCTTCTGCACACATGCGTCGACCACCTCTGCTCGACATGCGTCAAGGGCAGGGCAGGGTGCACATGCTCTGATGAGAGCTGGGATGACGGGGACTCTGCGACCGCTGGTCGGCTCCGGAGTCGACCCGTGAAACACACATGAACCTCGACAGGCATCACAGGCGTCGAATGCTTCGACGCTCGCCTGGAGCAAGCAGGAGAAGACGGGGCCTTCCGGAGAATGCCCTATGAGTCTACGGCATCGCGACGCCGAATGCCGAGTCTCGAGACGAAGGTCACGGCCAGGCCACGTACCAGGCGTTCTGCGCGTCATGCGGCAGCAGGTGCGTGGACACCGAGCTGAAGCCGCTCTCAGCGAGCAGCGCCTCCGCGGCCGGCCGTCCCCACGCGGCTCCGAGGCCGGTCCCGCCCCGGGCCAGCGAGACCGTCAGGCAGTGCATCGTGGAGATCGTATAGATGAACGGTCCCAGCGGGTGGTCGAGGTCGCCGGCATGGGTGCCCGACGTATTGATGTCCTGGGCCAGGTAGACGCCGTCGGGCCGCAGCGCCTCCCGGATGCCGCGCACCACGGCGAGGGGATCGGCCTGGTCGTGGATCGCGTCGAAGGTCGTCACCAGATCGAAGGACTGGGCGCCCCACGGCGCCGGGAGGACGGCGGCGTCGCCGACGCGCCCCTCCAGCGACGGCAGGTCGGCATGCTCGGCGCGCAGGTGGTCGATCGCCTCCTGGGAGAGGTCGAGCCCGTGGAACCGCGAGCGCGGGAACTGCCGGGCCAGCACGGCCAGCGCCCTCCCCCGGCCGCAGCCGACGTCGAGCACGTCGATGCCGGCGGTCAGCCGGCCGGCGAGGCCTGGGACCATGGGCAGGACGTCGTCGAGCAGCGCGGCGACCACCGTCTGTGCGGAGTCGGCCTCCATGACCTCCTGGAACCGCGGATAGGAGGAGTACGGGACGCCGCCGCCGTGTCGGAAGCAGCCGACGAGCTCGTCCTCGACGCCGGCGAGGACAGCCAGGTACTGGGCGAAGGCTGCGACGTTCGCATCGCCCTCGTCGGTGAGCAGGTCCGCATGCGCCGCCGGCAGCCGATAGCGTCCGGTCTGCGGGTCGTGGGCGACGAGACGCCCGACGGCCATCGCCCCTAGCCACTCGCGCACGTAGCGCTCCTGGAGACCGGCGGAGGCGGCGAGCTCGGCGGCCGTCGGCGGCGTCGACGCCTGCGCCAGGACGGCGAGGAGCCCGGTGCGGTGGCCGAGGGCCAGCATCAGCCCCAGGCACCCGTCGTTGAGGATCTCGACGAGGCGCTCCTCCGCCGCCTCGGCCGTCGGGTCGTCCACCGTCCACACATGCCTCACCCCCGCTGCCCGGTCCACCGTCAGCGTCCGCCCGGCCGACCGGGAGAGTCAAGAGACCCGGCCCGCGACGCGGGAGAGACGGTCCTCGCCCGCACGATCCGTTGCTCGACCCAGAGCACGAAGGCCGCGACCGCCGCGGCATCGGCCAGCGCCACCGGCCAGCCGACCTCCGTCGCCGCCAGGTCGCCGATCCCGCCGAACCCGAGGAGAGACACGGCGAGGTTGTTGACCACATGCAGCGCGATCGCCGCCTCGAGCCCGCCGGTGCGCCAGGTGATCCAGGCGGTCCCGAGCGCGAACACGGCGATCGCCAGCTGTCCGGGCAGGTCGTAGTCATGGCCGAGGACGAAGAGCGGCACCGGCAGCAGGATCGCCCACCCCGGGTGCTTCAGCCAGGCGCCGAGGGTCTGCATCAGCGCCCCGCGGAAGATGTACTCCTCGGCGGCCGCCTGCATCGGGACGAGCACGAGGGCCAGCAGCAGCATCGGCCACGGGACCTGCAGCCCCATCTGCCGCGCCCCGCCCTCGCCGAGCTGCGCCCAGGCGGAGACGGCCGCCATCCCGGCGGCGGCGACGACGGCCGGCACCAGGCAGCGCGCCATCATCGTCCAGCGCAGCCGCCCAGCCACTGAGGACAGCAGCCCGACCGGCCGACATCCCGCCAGCCGGAAGCCCAGCAGCAGCGCCGGGAGCATCAGCGCGACGGTTCCGAAGATCAGCGTGAATCCCCAGGGATCATAGACGTCCAGCGTCGCAGGAAACTCCGCGTCAGGGTCCCGGATCAGCAGCGACAGCAGCACGGCGACCATGAGGACGAAGCCGCCGACGGCATAGATCACCGCACTGAGCACCAGGCCCAGCAGCGGCTTCCACCAGCGGTACTGCGGCCAGCTGCGGGCCAGCCGGTGGTGGACCGGCGGCGCCGGCTCCTCGTCGGGACACGGCATGGAGTCCGGCGGGGTCGTGACATCAGTGGTCGTCGAAGAAGGCATAGTTCCATCCTTCGCCGGCCCGCCGGCGCGCACATCGGTCGCTGAGCAGCCGGCCCGCCGTCGAAAGGACCAGATCAGCGTCATCCTTCCGGTCGACGCGGGGCGCCGGGCCGGTGGATAGGCTGGACACCGTGACAGCTCGTGGACGACGCCGACGGCACCTCTGGCAGCTGCCCCTGACGGCGCTGATCGGCCTGGCCTCCGGCGTCGTCGTCTGGGTGGACGTCATCACGGTCGACCCCGACATCTCGCCGCTGCCGCTCCTGCTCGACGTCGTCCTCGGCCTCGCCTCGATGGTCCTGGTCGGCCTGCGGGACCGGGCCCCGGTGACCATCGCCCTGCTCCTCTGTGCGACGGCGGGCTTCTCCGTCTTCGCCGTGGCCCCGTGGCTGCTCGCCGTCGCTTCGCTGAGCACGCGCCGCAGCCTGCGGCTGGTGGCGCTCCTGCTCGCCGCCACTGTCGCCTCGACGGCGCTCGGTGAGCTCGTGATGCCCCTTCCCACGGAAGACATGCCGTTCGACGACCCCTGGCTGATCATGGGAGTGGCGCTCACCGGCATGGCCGTCTTCGCCGCGCCGGTCCTCTCCGGGTGGATCCTCGGCGCTCGGCGGGCGCTGGTGGAGAGCCTGCGCAACGAGGCGCGCGCCGCCGAGGCCGAACGCCGCCTCGCCGCCGAGCAGGCGCGCACGGAGGAACGCATCCGGATCTCGCGGGAGATCCACGACGAAGTCGGCCACCGGCTCTCGCTCATCGCCCTCCATGCCGGGGCGCTGGAGTACCGCGAGGGGCTCGCCGCCGAGCAGGTCCGGCATGAGGCCGGAGTGATCCGCTCCAGCGCGCACCAGGCGATGGGCGAGGTCCGCCGCACGCTGCAGGTGCTGCGCGACGACGCGTCCGGACATCTCCCGGAGGATCACGACGCGGGGCTCGATCTGGAGGCGCGCATCCGACGCCTCGCCCAGGACGCCGACGACGCCGGGTCCCCCACCACTGTGCGGGCCTCCGCGCCGCTGGCCGAGCTGCCGCCCGCGTCGAGCCGCCACGTCCACCGCATCGTGCAGGAGTCGCTGACCAATGCGCTGCGCCATGCCCCGGGAGCCGCCGTGGAGGTCACCCTCGACGGCGGCCCCGGCGACCGACTGGCGCTGACCGTCGCCAACCCGCGGCTCCGCAGGACGCCGGAGGAAGCTCCGGTCGGCGCCGGCGGAGGACTCGGGCTGGTCGGCGCCCGCGAGCGCGCCGAGCTGGCGGGCGGACAGCTCGTCACCGAGGCCGGAGAGGACGAGTTCCTCGTGAGGGCGTGGGTGCCATGGCCGAGCTGAGTGTGCTGGTCGTCGACGACGAGGAGCTCATCCGTGCCGGCCTGCGCCTGCTGCTCGACGGCGCCGAAGGGCTGCACATCGCCGGCGAGGCCGCCGACGGGCACCGGGCCGTCGAGCTCGCCGCCGCGCTCGATCCCGACGTCGTGCTGCTCGACCTGCGCATGCCGGGCATGGACGGCTTCGCCTGCGCCGAGCAGCTGCTCGCCGACGACCCCGACCGCACTGTGCTGGTGCTGACCACCTTCGACGCCGACGAGACCGTGCTGCGCGCTCTGGAGCTCGGCGTCGCCGGATTCCTGCTGAAGGACACTCCGCCGGCCGAGCTCGTCCGCTCGGTGCGGCAGGCCGCCGAAGGCGCCCCGGCGCTCTCTCCGTCGGTCGCCCGGCAGGTGATCTCGCGGGCCACCGCCCCGCGCGAGGGCTTCCGGAGCGAGGAGGCTCGCGGCCGCCTCGCCGCACTGACCGAGCGGGAGCTGGAGATCGCCCGCGCCGTCGCCGAGGGGATGACGAATCAGCAGATCGCCGAGGCGCAGTTCGTCAGCCTGCCGACGGTCAAGACGCACATCGGGCGGATCATGCAGAAGCTGGAGGCCGACAATCGGGTGAAGATCGCCCTGGCGATCCATCGAGCGGAGCTGAGCTGATCCCGACTGCGTGCTGGAGTCCAGCCGTCACGCGTTCGCCAGGACCTCCAGGTACCCGTCGTGGACGAACAGCACGTCGCGCCCCTTCTCCATTCGCCGAAGCACTCCGGCGTCGACCATGGCGCTGAGCCATTTGCGCGCCGTCGGACGCGAGACGCCGCAACGTTGCTGCACTGCCGCCATGCGCGTGTAGGGACGCATCATCAAAGTCTCGACGAACCAGAGGTTCCCTCCGGCGGGCAGGGCATCGGCGGCCACACGCTTCAGCTGCTCTTCGACCGCCTGCAGCTCGTCGATGAGCAGCACTGTGGAGCGAGCCGTGCTCTGTACTGCGTCCAGGATGAACCTGATCCATGCGACGAAGTCCCCCTCCTCGGTGACTCGCCGCAGCAAGCTGTAGTACTGGCGCTTATGCGCGATGATGTACCGCGACAGATACAGCGTGGGGCGGGAGAGCATCCCCTCATTGATGAGCTGCAGAATGGCGAGGATCCGACCAGTCCGCCCGTTCCCGTCGTCGAACGGGTGGATCGCCTCGAACTGATAATGGCTCAACGCCATGCGGACGAGCGGATCATGAGCGCCGGGAGAGTTCACATAGTTCTCCCACTCCCCCATCTTCCGGTCGATCACCTCGAACCCCTCAGGAGGGGTGTACACCGGGGCGCCAGTCAGCGCGCTGGCGATGATCGTCCCCGGAGTCCTGCGGAGAGTCATGGACCGCCCGCTGATCTCGCCGCAGATGGTCTCAGCCGTCGCACGAGTGAGCGTGCCCCGCTCCTCGACGATCTCCACACCGCGGAAGAGACCGTCTCGGTACCGCAGGGCCTCCTTGACGTCGGGGGACGCCTCATCGAGATGGTCCATATAGCTGAACAGCTCGTCAGTCGTGGTGACGACGTTCTCGATCTCGGAGCTGGCCTGCGCCTCGAGGACGGTCAATGCGCTCAGCAGCACCTCGGGGTTGGGGAGCCTCCGCGCAGCTTCGTCCATCTTCGCCAGCACGGCCCGTGCCTCGACGACCTGCCGCAGCACGTCAGGAGGTTCCACGTCCTGGGCGGGCGGCAGAGGAGGAAGCTCCTGGTACGGGCGGTTCGGATCCCAGGAGGACTCAGAGGCGGAACACATGGCTCCGATCTTTCCACGCCACCCCCGATATGGAAAGAAAATCGCGAAACCTTTCCATGTCGGGCACCATCTGGAAACTCCCCTGCCCCGTCGGGCAGCTCTGTTCAGTCCCCGGGACGCGCGGCCGCCGGGCCCTTCGCCGTCGCGATCTCGCGGATGGTGGCCTCCGGGGCCTCGGCGACGGAGACGACCTCCACCGGGTCGCCGGCGCGGACCTCGCCGGGGGTGACCACGCGGAAGTAGGTGCCGGGGCGGCCGGCCTGAAGGAACCGCTTCACCCAGCCGGGCTCGTCCATCCACCGGCCGAAGGTCGCGCAGGGGATCCGCGGGCGGGTGGCCTCGAGGACGAGCCGCTCGCCGATCCGCCACCGCTCCCCCGGGTAGGCGCCGTCGACGTCGAGGCCGGCGATGCGCAGGTTCTCACCGAAGGCTCCCGGCGGAACGTCCCGGCCGAGCTGATCGGCCCACCAGGCGGCGTCGTCGTCGGAATAGGCGTAGACCGCCTTCTCCTCGCCGCCGTGGTGCTGACGATCGGCCTGGACGTCGCCGTGCAGCCCGAAGGTCCGGACCATGACCGGTTCCTCGGCGGGCCGCTTGTCGATGGCGGTGACCCCGACCTTCCCGGCGTCGTCGCGGACGAGCTGGTCGACCACGCAGACGGCCTCCACAGTGCCGGTCAGGCCGAGCCGGTCGGCGGCGGCGAGCAGACAGGTGGGCGAGGCGTCACTCATGGCGCCAGTCTAAGCGCCCCCTCGGAGGCGATGACGCCGTGGAAACTGTGGGAATGGTCGCTCATTCCCACACGTCCCACGGAGTCATCCCCGGCCGACGGCGCTCAGAGGCCGGCGAGCGCCTTGTCGAGGTCCTCGATGAGGTCGGCGACGTCCTCGATGCCCACCGACAGCCGCAGCAAGTTCTCCGGCACCGCCAGCTCGGTGCCCTGCACCGAGGCGTGGGTCATGTGGTGCGGGTGGTTCATCAACGACTCGATGCCGCCCAGCGACTCGGCCAGCTGGAACAGCCGGGTGCCCTCGGCGACCTTGCGCGCCGCCGGCTCGCCGCCGCGCAGCTGCACTGAGACCATGCCGCCGAAGCCGCGCATCTGGGCCTTCGCCAGGTCGTGGCCGGGGTGGTCCGGGAGCCCCGGGTAGAGCACCCGCTCGACGGCGGGGTGGTCGACCAGGTGCTCGGCGATCGCCTGGGCGTTGCTGCAGTGCCGGTCCATCCGCACCCCGAGAGTCTTCAGCCCGCGCGTGGTCAGGTAGGCGTCCAACGGCCCGGAGACCGCGCCGACGGCGAACTGCTGGAAGCCGACCTGCTCGGCGAGGTCGTCGGCGGCGGCGTCGGACCCCAGCACGACTGCGCCGCCGACGACGTCGGAGTGGCCGCCGATGTACTTGGTCGTCGAGTGGACCACCGCGTCGGCGCCGAGGCTCAGCGGCTGCTGCAGATAGGGCGTGGCGAAGGTGTTGTCGACCACGAGCAGCGC
Organism: Nesterenkonia halobia; assembly: GCF_039536005.1. Classification (NCBI taxonomy): domain Bacteria; kingdom Bacillati; phylum Actinomycetota; class Actinomycetes; order Micrococcales; family Micrococcaceae; genus Nesterenkonia; species Nesterenkonia halobia. The sequence goes on from NZ_BAAAYG010000001.1 coordinate 90,273, forward strand.
CGAGCGGCTGTGCGCGATCTCGGCCAGCGCGGCGATGTCGGTGATCGCCATCAGCGGGTTCGACGGAGTCTCGACCCACAGCACGGTGGCGTCCTCGGCGTCCAGGGCCGCGGCGACGGCGTCGGCGTCGGCCAGATCCAGCGGGGTGTTCGCGATGCCCCAGTTCCCGTGGACGCGGTCGATGAGCCGATAGCTGCCGCCGTAGGCGTCGTCCCCCATCACGATCCGCTGGCCGGGGCGCATCACTGCGCGGATCAGCGCGTCCTCGGCCGCCAGCCCGGAGGCGAAGGAGAAGGCATGCCCCCCGCCCTCGGCGGCGGCGAGCTGGGTCTGCAGCGAGCTGCGGGTCGGGTTCGCCGCCCGGCCGTACTCGTAGCCGCCGCGCAGCCCGCCGATGCCGTCCTGGGCATAGGTCGAGGAGAGGTGGATCGGCGGGACCACGGCCCCGGTGGTGGGGTCGAAGTCCTGACCGGCGTGGACGGCGGCGGTGGAGAAGCCCAGCGGGCTCTCGGCGTGGTGATGGGTCATGCTCAGGCCTCCTCGTCGAGTCCGGTCATCCGGACCAGCAGATCATTGCGGGTCAGCACGCCGACGATGTCGCCGTCCTGGGCCACCAGCAGCGTGGGGGCGGTGCGCAGCTTCTCGAGGATCTGCGGCACCGTCTCGGTGATGCCGACCAGCGGCAGCTCGTCGGAGAGATGCTCGGACACCGGGGCCCGCGCGTCGACCTGGCCGAGGATCAGCGCGTCGGAGAGCCGCTCGACGTCGACGGTGCCGTAGACCTCGCCGATGCGCGCGACGCGGCCCGGCTCGTCGATGACCGGCACGATGTCGACGCCGTAGCGGGTCATCACCGAGATCGCCTCGCGCAGCGTCGTCGAGCGCGGGATGGCGATGACCTCGGGCAGCGCCTCGGAGACGGCGTCGCGCTTGGCGGTCAGCAGGTCGGCCGCCGTCGTCGTGCGCGGATCGCGCGCCCCGGTGCCCGGGGCCGGATCGGCGACGCCGCCGAGACGGCCGTCGCACACGGCCTCGGAGATCTCCTCCGTGCTGGTCACCGCCAGCTCGGAGCCGGTGGAGGTGGAGACGACCTCGCCGAAGCCGTGGTCGATCATCCACTGGTCGTTGAAGATCTTGCCCAGGTAGCCACGGCCGGAGTCGGGCAGCACGGCGACGACGACGTCGTCCTCGCCCAGCCCTTCGGCCACCTTCAGCGCCGCGGCGACGGCGGTGCCGGAAGAGCCGCCGACCAGCAGCCCCTCCTCAGTGGCCAGCCGGCGGGCCATGGCGAAGGATTCGGCGTCGGTGATCGCGTGCTCCTCGTCGGGCACCGACGGGTCGTAGTTCTTCACCCAGATGTCCTCGCCGACGCCCTCGACGAAGTACGGGCGCCCCTCGCCGCCGGAGTAGACCGATCCGTCGGGGTCGGCGACGACCACCCGCACCGGTCCGGACGCGCGGTCGGCGGAGACCTCCTTCAGGTAGCGGCCGGTGCCGGTGACGGTCCCGCCGGTGCCGGCGCCGACGACCAGGTGGGTGACCGTGCCGTCGGTGTCCTCCCAGATCTCCGGGCCGGTGGTCTCGTAGTGGGAGTGCGGCGCGGCCGGGTTGGAGAACTGGTCGGGCTTGAAGCCGCCGGCGATCTCGGCGGCGAGCTGGTCGGAGATCCCGTAGTAGGACAGCTCGGACTCCGCGGAGACGCCGCTGGGGCCGACGACGACGTCGGCGCCGTAGGCGCGCAGCACGTCGCGCTTCTCCTGGGCCACCTTCGGCACGGTGACGAAGACGCTGCGGTAGCCCTTCTGCTGGGCGACCAGCGCCAGACCCACGCCGGTGTTGCCGGAGGTCGGCTCGACGACGACGCCGCCGGGCCGCAGCCGGCCGTCGGCCTCGGCCTCCTCGATCATCTTCAGCGCGATGCGGTCCTTGATGGAGGCGCCGGGGTTCAGGTACTCCAGCTTGACCAGGACGGTCGCGGAGATTCCTTCCGTCACCCGGTTCAGCTTCACCAGCGGGGTGCCGCCGATCAGGTCGACTACGGACTGGGCATATTTCATGGACCCAGGCTACCGCCGGGCCGTCCGCGGGCCCCGGGCCGATCGCCCGCGGCGGACTCATGGAGAAACAGAGGCCCTGCGGCGCGGCGCAGGGGCCGGGCACGGAGGCCGCGCGCCAGCGGCCGGGACAGGATTCGGGCCGGGGCCGCGTCCGGGGCGATGTGGTGGGATGGACCGGTGACCTCCTCCCCCGACGCTGCGCCCGCCGCCGAGCAGGTCCTCGACCTCGGCGGAGTGCTCGATCTGCCCCGCACGCTGGGGGTGCTGCAGCGCGGCCGGGCGGATCCGGCGCTGCAGGTCGACGGCGGGCCGCTGGGCGGCGGCGCCGTCGGCGGCCCGGACGGGACGCCGGGGGCGGGGGCCTGGCTGGCCTTCCGACAGGAGTCCCGCCAGCAGGCCGGCGGATCCGGCCCGGCCGGCGGGACCGCCCTCCCGACGCTGCTGCGCCTCGACCAGCTCGACGCCTCCCGCGTGCGGGCCCGCGCCTGGACCGCCGCCCCGGACGACGACGGCGCGGTCGCCGCGACGGCCGTCGCGGAGGCGGCGACGCTGCTGGGCGCCGCCGACGACTGGACCGCGTGCGAGAGGCTGCTCGACGCCCGCGGCGACGAGCAGTCGGCGGCGCTGGCGCGGGTCCGTCGTCGGCACCCGGGCGTGCGGCTTCCGGCGACCGGCCGGCTGGTCGAGCAGCTGGTCACAGTGGTGCTGGAGCAGAAGGTCACCCATGATGAAGCCCGTCGCTCCTGGCGCGAGCTGCTGCGCGCCGTCGGCGACCGCCCGCCGGGCCCGGCGCCCCGAGGGATGCTGCTGCCCCCGACGCCGACGCAGCTGCGCGGCATCCCCTCCTGGACATGGCACCGGCTGGGGGTTCAGCCGCCGCTGGCGGCGACGATCCAGCGGGTGGCCGAGCGGGCGAGCGCGCTGCGGCGGCTGGGCGCCGTCGGACCCGCCGACGTCGACGCGGCCGCCGAGCTGGCCGACCGGCTGACGGCGCTCCGCGGGATCGGCGCGTGGACGGCGGCGGAGACGCTGCAGCGCAGCCACGGCGCGGCGGATCTGGTCGCCGTCGGCGACTATCACCTGGCCCATCGCGTCGGCGAGGCGCTGACCGGCCAGCGCACCGACGACGCCGGGATGCTCGCGCTGCTCGAGCCCTGGCGCGGGCACCGGCAGCGCGTGGTGCGGCTGATCGGACTCAGCGGCTTCCAGCACCAGCGGCGCGGCCCGATGCTCGCCCCGGAGGATCACCGCCGCCGCTGACCCCGCCCCACACACGTCGAGCGGGGGATCCACTGCCGCTGTGCGCTGGATCGGCGCAGCAGCCATGGATCCCCCGCTCGATGCGTCGGGGCGGGGAGGCTCAGCTCCGGGCGGAGTCCTCGCCGGAGCCCTCGGAGCCCTCTGCGACCTCGCCGGATTCCTCGCCAGAGACCTCGTCGGACTCCTCGGCGTTCTGCGCGGCCTCGGCCTCGTCCTCGGCGATCTGGCGGTGGACCTCCTCCATGTCCAGGCCCTTGACCGCGGTGATGACCTCGTTGAGCTGCTCGGCGTTCAGCGCGCCGGCCTGGGAGAACACCAGGACCTTCTCGCGGAAGGCCATCAGCGTCGGGATGGAGGTGATGTTCGCCGCCGCCGCGAGCTCCTGCTCGGCCTCGGTGTCGACCTTGCCGAAGGTCACGTCCGGGTGCTGCTCGGAGACTTCCTCATAGACGGGGGCGAACTGCTTGCAGGGACCGCACCAGTCGGCCCAGAAATCGATCAGCAGGATCTCGTTGTCCTCCAGCGTCTGCTGGAAGCCTGCCGTGGTCAGTTCGGTGGTAGCCATGGCGGCCACCTTACGCGACCACGACGGCGCTGTGGGCGCTTAAGCGACCGGCGAAAGCCCCCTGGAATCGGGGTGGAGACCGGCTGGATGAAGCCCTGCGACGGGTCTGCGAGAAGCTCGCGAGAACCCCGCGAGGAGGCCCGGCGACGAGGCCGCCGCATGCACGACGAAGGGCCCGGACCATCCGGTCCGGGCCCTTCGTCTCAGGGGTGGCAGATGAGGGATTCGAACCCACGAAGGCAATGCCAGCTGATTTACAGTCAGCCCCCTTTGGCCGCTCGGGTAATCTGCCCTGCTGTCCTCGATCGGGCCTGCCCGGCCGAGCACCCCACCACTTTAGCCGACGATCCGGGGCTCCTGCCAATCGGCGCCGGGTGTGCGTCTGCTCACCCGCCCGAGCTCCGCCGTGGGCGGGCTCGGCACCCGGTCAGGCACCCAACTCAGCACCGGGCTCAGCACCAGGCTCAGCACCGGACTCGGTCGCGCCTGCGGCCGCGCAGTAGGCTGGACGCGCAGCCCTCCGCCCCCTCCCCGCCATCTCCAGGAGCTCCCGTGGCCGACGTCGATGCCGCCTCCCTCGCCCGTTCGCTGACCGAGCACAGCCCGGCGGGGATCGCCGAACAGGTGCGCGAGCTCATCGTCGACGGCACGCTGGAGGCCGGCACGCGCCTGCCGACGGTCCGCGACGTCGCCACCGAGGTCGGCGTCAGCGTCGGCACCATCGCCCAGGCCTGGGCGCTGCTGCGCGAGGGCGGGCTCGTCGAGACCCGCCGGCGCGGCGGCACGCGCGTCATCGAAGGCCACGGCCCGACGGCGGAGAACTTCCCCGGTTGGCACGCCGTGGACCTGCTGCGCCACAGCCCGGATCCGCAGCTCGTCCCCTCGCTGGAAGATGCGCTGACCCAGGCGGTCCACCAGCCGGGCATCCACGCCTGGAGCCGCGAGCACATCGTCGACCAGCTGGCCGAGCAGCTGGCGGAGCGTCTGCCCGACCAGCCGCGGAGCTATGCCGCGGTCAGCTCCGGCACCGAGGCGCTGTGGCTGGCCACCCGGGCCGCCGTCGACGTCGCCGCCGGGGCCGCCAGCGCCGAGCACGCCGCCGAGGCAGGCGTCGGGCTGCGCACCGCCGCCGGCGCCGAGCCGGTGGTCGCCGTCGAGGAGCCGGCGTCGCCGGGCTATCTCGGCGTGCTGCGCGGCATGGGCCTCGCCCCGGTCGGCGTCGCCGTCGACGAGCAGGGTCCGCGGCCGGAGGCGCTGTCCGCGGCGCTGGAGCAGGGCGCGGTCGCCGTCGTCCTCTCCCCCTCCGGGGCGTTCTCCGACCGCCATCGGCTCACCGCCGAGCGCGCCATGGCGCTGGAGCCGCTGCTGGCCGCGGCCGGCGAGGTCACGATCATCGAGGACGATCCGCTGGGCCCGCTGGCCGAGGACGGCGAGGCCGTGCCGTCGCTGGAGGCGCTCTTCCCGCACCGGACGCTGCGGGCGATCGGCTTCGAGCGCGCCTTCGGCATGGACCTGCGCAGCTCCGTGCTCGCCGGCGACGCGGAGCTGATCCACCGGTGCATCGCGCGCCGCTCGGGCGGAGTGGCCTCCACCAGCCGCATCCTGCAGCATGCGCTGGCCCACCAGCTGCGCGACCCGGTGGTCGCCCACCGGCTCGCCTCGGCGCGGAAGCACTACGCCGCCCGTCGCGAGCTCACCGTGGAGCGCTTCGCCGCCGCCGGGCTGACCGCCCGCTCGGGGCCGGGCAGCTGGGCGGTCTGGGTCGAGGTCGACGACGAGCAGTCCGCGGCCCTGGCGCTCGGGGCCCGCGGGATCGTCGTCGACGTCGGAAGCTCCTGCGTGGTCGCCCCGCGGCCGACCGGGCTGCTGCGCCTGTCGACCGCACAGCTGCCCGAGGACCCGGCGCGGCTCGACGAGCTGGCCGCCACCGTCGCCGGAGCGGCCGCCGGCTCGCTGGAGGACGCGACCTTCGTCTGAGCCGGCGCCGAAGTCCCGGGCTCCGGCCGCCCGCCGGGCCGTGCTCAGCCGAAGAGCCGCCGCGTGGCGATCTCCGCGCCCTCGGCGAGGCTGCGCAGCTTGGCCTCGGCGATCAGCGGGTGGAGGCGCCCGCCCAGGCCGCAGTCCGTCGAGGCGATGACGTTCTCCCGGCCCACCCGCTCGGCGAAGCGCTCGATCCGCTGGGCGACGAGCTCCGGATGCTCGACCACGTTCGTCGCATGCGAGACGACGCCCGGCACGATCACCTTGCCCGCCGGCAGCTCGACGTCGTCCCAGACGGTGTACTCGTGCTCGTGGCGGACGTTGGCCGCCTCGAAGGAGTAGTACGTCGCGTCGATCTGCAGCATGAGGTCGACGATGTGCCGGAACTCGATGTCGGTGGTGTGCGGACCGTGCCAGGAGCCCCAGCACAGGTGGAAGCGGATCTGCTCCTGCGGCAGTCCGCGGAGGGCGTGGTTCAGCGCGTCGATGCGCAGCTGGGTGAAGGCCCGGTAGTCCTCCACGCTGGGCTCCGGCGAGATCTGGTCCCAGTTCTCCGCGATGGAGGGGTCGTCAATCTGCACGATGAGCCCGGCGTCGGTGATGGCCCGGTACTCCTCGCGCATGACCTCGGCCCAGGCGAAGAGGTGCTCCTTCTCATCCCCGTAGTGGCGGTCGGCGATGCGGGCGGCCGAGCCCGGCGAGAGCGAGGTCATGAAGCCGGTCTCCAGACCGGCCGCGTCGAGGGCGCGGCGCAGGTTCGCGACGTCGGAGGCGATCGCCTCGTGGCCGGTGTAGGCCAGCGGGCCGGTGGTGGCCGGGAACGGGGTCGCATGCGAGCCGGTGCCGATGCCGGCCTCGGGATCGCTGTAGGCCTCGTGGAAGGCGACCCAGTCGCGACGGTTCGGGAAGCTGGTCAGCCGCACGTCGCCGGGGGCCGACTCCGCATGCGGCTGGCTGAAGATGTCCTCTCCGGTGACCTCCAAGCCGGAGACGCGCTGGAAGATGTAGGACCACCAGGCCCCGTAGTCCACCGCCGAGGTCATCGCCTTGCCGTACTCGCCGTCGCCGGGGACGGTCACCCCGGCGGCCTTCTGCCGGGCGACGAGGTCGACGACGGCCGCGGAGAGCTGGCGGTCGAACTCCGGGGTGCGCTGCAGCGTCAGCCCGTCCGCGGCGAACTCGCGGGCAGCGTTGGCGGCGATCAGCTCCTCGGTGCGCGGCAGCGAGCCGGCGTGGGAGACGAGGATCTGCCGCGCCGGGTCCTGCAGAGTGCTCGCGGGAGCGCTGGAGCGGGTGTTGGTGTGGGTGCTGGTGTGAGGCATGCGGCCTCTCCTTCCTGGGTCGGTCGGAGGGCCCGCTCCGGCGAGCCGCGGACTCCCCGGTGCGGACCCGCCGGCGCGGCGCCGCCCGCGGCCCGTCGCGGGCTCGGGGCGCCTGGCCGGTGCAGAGCAGGTCCGCAGCGGTGCCCCGAGGCGGGGCGCGAGGCTTCGCATGCACGCTGCGTGGATGACATGGCCGTCGTCGGACGCCGCGGAGCCGCGCCGGCCGACGAAATGTTCATGTCTTCACTGAGCATTGTAGGGCGGCCCGATGGACCCCGGGCCGATTATGACGGCGGCCGATAGACTCGACGACGACTCACGACACCGTCTCGAGCAGGAGGACGCTCATGGCCAAGGAATCCAGCTTCGACATCGTCTCCCAGGTGGACAAGCAGGAGGTCTCCAACGCGCTGCACCAGGCGCAGAAGGAGATCTCGCAGCGCTACGACTTCCGCGGCACCGGCGCGGGGATCGACTACTCCGGCGAGAAGATCCTCATCCGCGCCGAGGCCGAGGAGCGGGCGAAGGCGGTCAAGGACGTCTTCGACTCCAAGCTGATCAAGCGCGGCATCTCGCTGAAGTCCTTCGACGCCGGCGAGCCCTACGCCTCCGGCAAGGAGTACCGGATCGAGGGCGCCATCAAGGAGGGCATCGACCAGCCCACCGCGAAGAAGATCACCAAGATCATCCGCGACGAGGGCCCGAAGTCGGTCAAGGCCACCATCCAGGGCGACGAGCTGCGCGTGACCTCCAAGTCCCGCGACGACCTGCAGGAGGTCATCACCCTGTTGAAGGACTTCGACGACGCCGCCCTGCAGTTCATCAACATGCGCTGACCCGCGGCCGGGCCCGCAGCCGGGCCTGCGACCGGGCCGGCCTCCGGGCGGCGACACGACAGCGGCGCCCCCGCTCCGCAGTGGAGCGGGGGCGCCGCTGTCGTGTCGGCATCGTGCCGGCGTCTCGCCGGCGTCGTGCCGGTCAGACGATCGCCGTCACCGCGATCAGGCCCAGCGGCAGCACCACGAAGATGCCCACCACCCAGCCGGCGGCGTAGAGCTTCTTCTCCGCGGCGACGTCCGCCAGGCGGCTCGCCGCGCGCAGCGGCAGCTCGCGCAGCCCCGGGATGCCGAAGATCAGCGCAGTGGCCAGCACGTTGAACAGCAGGTGGGCCAGCGCGGCGATCAGCGCCACCCTCGCCGCCGGCCCGTCGAAGGCGAAGGCCGAGATCAGCGCAGTGACCGTCGTGCCGATGTTCGCCCCGAGGGTGAAGGGGTAGATCTGGCGCAGGCTCAGCGTCCCGGAGCCGGCCAGCGGAACCATCAGGGCCGTCGACGTCGACGAGGACTGGACCATGACAGTCATCAGCGCGCCGGAGCCGATGCCGGCCAGCGGCCCGCGGCCCATCGCCGCGTGCAGCACGGCGCGGGCCTTGCCGACCATCAGCACCTTCAGCAGTCGGCCGATGAGGTTGATGACCAGCAGGATGAGCGCGACGGCTACGCCGATCATCACCAGGCCCTGCCAGAGCGGCGGCAGCCAGCCCAGCGAGGCGGTGATGCCCTCGGCCAGCGGCGTGGTCGCTCCCTTGATGACGGATCCCAGACCGCCGAAGATCGCCGCCAGCGGCCCGCCGTCGGTGCCGGAGAGCGGGCCCGCCAGCGCAGTGGCGAGCTGCTCCAGCAGCCCGAAGGCGATCTCCAGCGGCAGGAAGATCGCCACGGCGAGGAGGTTGAAGAAGTCGTGGACCGTCGCGGCGGCGAAGCCGCGGCGGAAAGCCGCCTGATCCCGGACCATGCCGAGGCTGACCAGCGTGTTGGTCAGCGTGGTGCCCAGGTTCGCGCCGAGGATGACCGGGATCGCGATGGACAGCGGCAGCCCGCCGGCGACCAGCCCGACGGTGACCGAGGTCGTCGTCGAGGAGGACTGCGTCAGGACTGTGGCGGCGACGCCGACCATCAGGGCGACCAGCGGATTGGTGGCGAAATCGAAGAGCGTCTCGGCGTGCCCGCCGGTGGCGATGCCGAAGCCGTCGCCGATCACGTGGACCGCGGTGATCAGCACGTAGACCGCGGCGACGACGCCGAGCCAGTTGGCGATGCTGAGCGCCCGGCCGGAGAGGCCGAGGCGCTCGAAGGGGGTGATGGGACGGGTGACAGGAGCTTCGTGAGCTCCGGTGGTGACCTTCTCCGGTGCCGCGGCGGCCGGTGCGGACATCGATTCTCCTCAGCGTGAGCCGAGACCCTCCGGGCCTCTGCCGGACGCAGCTTCCGCCGCCCGCTCATCCACCGGTGAACATTCGGTGATGTGGGTGACACGGCGGACAACACTGCGCATCCCTTGCCCCATGAGCGTCACACGCGGAGGTGAACTCCGAGTGAACTGCCCTCCACCCACGCATGACCGCCGCTGTGGAATCACTCACACCCACCCTGCTCGCCGCATGCCCCAACAGTGGCAACCTTGAGCACGGTACTGACGAATGTCCCTGTCGAGGCCCGCGCCGAGAGCGGACGAGCGCCCAGGACGGATAGCATGAACGACGACGGGGCGATCCCGACGACGGCGCCCCTCCCCGCACGTCATCGGACAGGAGAGCGCATGCATCAGCACCACGGACGGCTCCGCACGGCAGGCCTGCTGGCCTTCCTCTTCGCCCTGCTGCTGCTCATCGGCGCGCTGCTCGCCTACTTCACCAGCAGCCCCAGCTTCCTGCTCATCTTCGGCCTCATCGGCGTCGGCTCGGTGGCGTACTCCTACTGGAACTCCGACAAGCTCGCCCTGCGGGCGATGAAGGCCTACCCGGTCAGCCGCGAGCAGGCGCCGGCGCTGTACGAGATGGTCGAGGAGCTCGCCGAGCGCGCCCAGCAGCCGGCCCCGCGGATCTTCATCGCCCCGCAGCCGACGCCCAACGCCTTCGCCACCGGTCGCAATCCGGAGAACGGCGTCGTCTGCTTCACCGAGGGCATCCTGAACCTGCTCAGCCCCCGGGAGCTGCGCGGGGTCACCGGACACGAGCTGATGCACGTCTACAACCGCGACATCCTGATCTCCTCGGTCGCGGCCGCCGTCGCCGGCTTCCTGACCACGATCAGCCAGTTCTTCCTGCTCTTCGGCGGCGGCTTCGGCCGGGGCGGCAACAACCAGGGCGGCAATCCGCTGGCGCTGATCGGGGCGATCGCCGCGGTGATCCTGATGCCGATCGCCGCCAGCCTCATCCAGATGGCGATCAGCCGCACCCGGGAGTACGACGCCGACGCCGACGGCGCCGAGCTCAGCGGCGACCCGCTGGCACTGGCCTCGGCGCTGCGCAAGCTGCACGGCGGGATCAACGCCGAGCCGCTGCGCGAGGACCCCAAGCACGACGCCCATGCGCATATGATGATCGCCAATCCGTTCGGCCCGAAGGCCAAGCAGCTCTTCTCCACGCACCCGCCGATGGACGAGCGCGTCTCGCGCCTGGAGCAGATGGCCTCCGGCCCGCCGCAGGGCTGACCCCTCGCCCACGACGAGACGAGCCCGCCCGGACCCTGAGGTCCGGGCGGGCTCGTCTCGTGAGGGCGGGCTCGTCTCGGCCGGGCCGACTCAGCCCTCGCGCGAGATGCGGACCATCTCTTCGCGGGGCACGACCTTGACCCGCTCGCGCTCCACCGGACCCTGCGCCGTCGCCTGCTCGCCGAGGGAGACCTCGTGCGCGTCGAGCGTCAGCCAGCCCTCCCAGGTGGTGTACTCCACCCCGCGGGAGTCGAGCAGCTCGAGCACCGCCGCCTCGTCGGGCTCCTCGGCGGCGGGCAGCTGATGGACGTCCTCCAGCAGGCAGCCGATGGTCTCCAGCGCGTCGCCCTTGGTGTGGCCGATGAGTCCGACCGGACCACGCTTGATCCAGCCGGTGGCGTAGGTGCCCGGCAGGTGCTCGCCGTCCTCGTCGAGCACGCGGCCGGCCTCGTTGGTGATCACTCCGCGCCGGGCGTCGAACGGGATGCCCGGCACCTGGGTGCCGTAGTAGCCGACGGCGCGGTAGACCGCCTGGACCGGGTAGTCGAGGAACTGTCCGGTGCTCCGGACGCCGCCGGAGCCGTCGAGCTCCATGCGCTCGAAGCGGATGCCGGCCACGCGGCCGGTGCCCTGCCCCTGCTCATCGGTGCCCTCGAGGACCTCGACCGGCTGGTGCAGGAAGTGCAGATGCAGCTTCCGCTCGGCCTCCTCAGTGCGCTCCTCCTGCTCGACCAGCCAGTTGGCCAGCGTGTTGACCATGGTCTTGACCTGGTTGTTCGACTTGATCGCCTCGTCGGAGGCCTCGTCGAACTCGAAGTCCTCCTCGTCGAGGACGATGTCCACGCCCGGCGCGTGCGAGAGCTCGCGCAGCTCCAGCGGGGTGAACTTCACCTGTGCGGGGCCGCGACGGCCGAAGATGTGCACGTCGCGGGCCGGGGACTCCTCGAGCCGCCGGTGGACGTTCTCCGGGACCTCGGTGGTCAGCAGGTCCTCGGGGTGCTTGGCCAGCATGCGGGCGACGTCCAGCGAGACGTTGCCGTTGCCGATGACCGCGATCTGCTCGGCCTCCAGCGGCCAGTCGCGCGGGTAGTCCGGGTGGCCGTCGTACCAGGAGACGAAGTCGGCCGCGCCGAAGGAGCCCTCCAGCTCGATCCCCGGGATGTCCAGCGAGGCGTCGCGGATCGCGCCGGTGGCGAAGACCACGGCGTCGTAGTGCCGGCGCAGGTCCTCCAGCGTGAGGTCGACGCCGATCTCCACGTTGCCCAGCAGCCGGATGTCGCCGCGGTCCATGACCTTGTGCAGCGCCTTGACGATCCCCTTGATGCGCGGATGGTCGGGGGCGACGCCGTAGCGGATCAGCCCGAACGGCGCCGGATACCGGTCGAAGAGGTCGATGCTGACCGGGATGTCGCTCTTCTTCTGCGACTTGGCCAGGATGTCCGACGCGTACACGCCGGCCGGGCCGGCCCCGACGACGGCGACGCGGACGGGGCGCTGGGGAGTCTGGTCTGTCACTTCGGGGACGTCCTTTCCATGCGCGGCCGACGGCACGACGACGCGCTCGACCGCGGGCGGCGTCGTCGCGGGGGTCGCGCCGCCGTCGCCTGCTCGATTACCTCAGAACAGTATGCCGTATTGCACAACGCCCGCCGCCCGGAACCCTGTTCCCCGCGGGCGTCGACATGACGGATCTCACGGCGGATCGCTGCTCCCGCGGCCCCGAGACGAGCATCGCAGCCGCCGGGCGCCGACGGCGCCGCGCGCCGTCGGGGCTGCGCCGACTAGACTGGCGCCATGGCGGAGATGCTCCTGGAGAAGTACAAGGGCCTGGTGGCCAAGCACCTCGACGATCGGTGGACCCCGCAGGAGGGCTACACCGCCGAGGAGCTGGCCGATCAGCTCGCCGCCGCAGATCTGCCCGCCGGCACCTCCCTGCCGCTGGCGCTCGAGGAGTTCTACCGGGCGGTGGGCCGCTGCGAGGAGCTCATGGAGGCCCATTGCTTCTTCTTCGACCCCGACGAGTTGATCGTCGAGGACGGCCACCTGCTCTTCCTGGAGGACGAGGAGGAGCAGTTCGCCTGGGGAGTGCCCGTCGAGGCGCTCGACGTGCCCGATCCGCTGGTCCGTCGGCGCGCGAACTCCACCGGCGCCTGGCACGACGAGGACGCCACCGTCGGCGAGTTCATCCTGGACCTCCTGGACTTCTCCTTCGAGGAGGAGTGAGCGTGGTCGATCCGTCCACGCTGCACGCCTCCCACCAGCCGCCCGACTACGCCTGCCCCTTCTGCGGCCTGGCCTGCGGCGACGTCGAGACCGGCGACAACCGCTGCGAGCTGAGCGACCTGGTCCACCAGGACGACGAGCTGCTGGTATTCATGGCCTGCGACGGCTTCGGCCCGCACGAGGGCCACGCGATGATCACTCCGGTGGCCCACCGCGAGGCGCTCTACGACCTCGACGACCACCTGCTGGCCCGGATCGGGGCCATGCAGCGCGACGTCGCCCTGGCGATGAAGCTCGCCTGGAACCCCGAGGGCACCTCCGTCCGCCAGCACAACGAGCCCGCCGGCAACCAGCACGTCTGGCACTACCACCTGCACGTCTTCCCGCGGTACAGCGACGACATGCTCTACCGCCAGCTGCGCCATCCCGTCCCCGTCGACGTGCGGGCGGAGAAGGCCGTGCAGCTGCGCGAGGCGCTGGAGCAGGTGCTCGTTTCCCGCTGACTCGCGTCTCGGCTGTCGCGGGTGGCTCCGGGGGCTCGCGGGTGGTCGCCTGCGGCGCGTCCGGCACCCGCCTCGCACCTTCGCTCCGGCTTCGCCGTCGCCACAAGGGATCCGCGAGGCGCGTGCCGACCACGCCGTGTGCCGGAAGTTCGCCGTCGGCGCGCCCCGGCGACCGATGCACACCAGGCATGAGAAAAGCGAGGAACCGATCGTTCCCCGCCATGCTCAGAATATATCCCACCAGGGGTCTTGCCGCAAGACGCCCCTGTACCGCGACAATGATCGCACTGACGAACAGGGGGCTTCATGATCGATGCGATCATCGTCGGCGGCGGGCCGACCGGAATGATGCTGGCGAGCGAGCTGCGGCTGCACGGAGTCGGCGTGCTCGTCGTCGAACAGGACGCCGAACCGACGCCGCAGGTGAGATCGCTCGGACTGCATGTGCGCAGCATCGAGATCCTCGACCAGCGCGGACTGCTCGACCGGTTCCTGGCGCACGGGCAGAAGTATCCCGGCATGGGCCACTTCGCGGGGATCGACAAGCCGTGGCCCGAGTCCCTCGACACCGCCCACGACTACATCCTCGGGATCCCGCAGCCGGTCACCGACCGCCTCCTCGCAGAGCGGGCCGCCGAACTCGGCGCCGAGATCCGTCGCCGGTGCGCGGTGGTCGGGCTGACGCAGGACGATGACGGCGTCACGGTCGAGCTTGACGACGGCGCGACGATGCGAGCGAGCTACGCCGCCGGATGCGACGGCGGGCGCAGCACGATGCGCAAGCTCCTGGGCGTCGGCTTCCCCGGAGAGCCGCCCGCTGCTGAATGGCTGACCGGGGAGATGGAGGCGACCGCCCCGGCCGAGGAGATCGCCGCCGTCGTCGCCGAGGTGCGCGAGACCCAGCGCGGGTTCGGGATCGGACCTTCCGGCGAGGACGTGCACCGCGTCGTCGTGCCCGCCGCCGACGTCGCGGAGGACCGCACTGCTCCCCCGACTCTCGAGCAGGTCCGTGAGCGGCTGCGGGCCGTCGCCGGCACGGACTTCGGGGTGCACTCGCCGCGATGGCTGTCGCGATTCGGCGACGCCACCCGACTGGCCGAGCAGTACCGCAGCGGGCGAGTGCTCCTCGCCGGCGACGCGGCGCATGTGCATCCGCCGCTGGGCGGACAAGGCCTGAACCTGGGCATCCAGGATGCCGTCAATCTCGGGTGGAAGCTTGCGGCCGCCGTCGACGGTTCGGCGCCGGACGGCCTGCTGGACAGCTATCACGCCGAGAGACGCCCTGTCGCCGCCGAGGTGCTCGTCAACACCCGCGCGCAGTCAGCGCTGCTCGCCACCGACCCCGGGACCCAGGCCGTGCGTCAGCTGCTCGCCGAGCTGCTGGACGTCGACGAGGTGAGCCGGCGACTGATCGAGAAGATCACCGCTCTCGACGTCCGCTACGACGTCGGCGACGGCTCCGCCCGCCTCGGCACCCGTCAACGCGATATCCACCTCGGCGACGGGCGCCTCTACGACCACATGCACGAGGCCCGCGGTCTGCTCATCGACCAGACGGGAGAACTCGACGCCGACGGCTGGAACGACCGCGTCGACGTCGTCGTCGCCGCCAGCGAGGAGCTCGACGATCCCGCCGTCCTCCTCCGCCCCGACGGACACATCGTCTGGAGCGGCGCCGACCAGGACGATCTCGCTGCGACTCTGCGCCGGTGGTTCGGCCCTCGCGCCGCCTCGAGCCGCGACCTGTCGTAGGGCTGTGAGATGTCGTGGCGCAGCAGCCCGACGACATCTCAGAGTCCTGCGATCAGCGGGAGGGACAGTGTGCGGAGCTCCGGACGCAGGGCGAGCACGCCAGGAGACTCGCGGATTCCTTGTGGCGACGGCGAAGCCGGAGCGAAGGTGCGAGACTCCTGGCGTGTTCGCCGCCGGTGGACGAGAGATCAGCCCTCGCGGTCCACCACGGCGTCGGCGAAGGCCAGCAG
The DNA here is from genome assembly GCF_039536005.1 of Nesterenkonia halobia. NCBI lineage: Bacteria > Bacillati > Actinomycetota > Actinomycetes > Micrococcales > Micrococcaceae > Nesterenkonia > Nesterenkonia halobia. The sequence continues at coordinate 105,657 of NZ_BAAAYG010000001.1, forward strand.
GGCCGACTTGATCGTCGACTCCGGCAAGTCGGTCAGCGCCTCGGCGGCCCGGCGGGACCACTCGTGGGCGATCTCCCAGGCCCGGTCGGTGACCGGATGGGCGACGACGGCGGCGACGGCGGCGGCCAGCGCGTCGTCGTCGGTCAGGTCGCCGTCGACCAGCGCCAGGGCCTCGGCCGCGGCGACGTCGCCGTCGGCTGCGGCGGCGCGCAGCAGCAGCACCGGCAGCGTGGGCACGCCTTCGCGCAGATCGGTGCCCGGAGTCTTGCCGGAGGCCTCGGCGTCGGAGGTCAGATCGATGACGTCGTCGGCGAGCTGGAAGGCCACGCCGACCGCCTCGCCGTAGGTGTCCAGCAGCGCGGCGGTCTCGGCGGTGCAGCCGCCGTAGTGCCCGCCCAGTCGGGCGGCCGCGGCGACCAGCGAGCCGGTCTTGTCGGCGATGACCTGCAGATAGTGGTCGTAGGGGTCCTCGCCCGTGCGCGGGCCGACGGTCTCATGCAGCTGCCCCATGACCAGCCGCTCGAAGGTCCGCGCCTGGACCTGGGAGCCCTCCAGGTCCAGCTCGGACATCATCCGCGAGGCGCGGGCGAGGATCAGGTCGCCGGTGAGGATCGCCACTGAGTTGCCCCAGACTTCGTGGGCGGCCGGTGCGCCGCGGCGCACCGGGGCCGAGTCCATCACGTCGTCGTGGTAGAGCGTGGCCAGGTGAATCATCTCCATGACCACCGCGGCACGCCGGACGGCGTCGTCGGGCCCGTCGCCGAGCAGGGAGGTCAGGATGGTCAGCAGCGGACGGATCCGCTTGCCGCCGGCCTCGGCGAGGTAGCGCGAGGAGGTGTCGGCCAGCTCGTCGTCGCTGGAGAGCGCGGCGAGCAGCTGCTCCTCCACGGAGCTCAGCGCCTCGGAGATCGCCGGAGCCAGGCGCTCGTCGTCGGCGAGCGCCTCGAAGCCCGGCGGGAGGCTGAGCGACAGGGGGTCGACTGCGGAGTGGTTCATCGCCGTCCAGCCTATCGGGCGTCGGGCGCGTGCGGCGCGGCCGGCCGGCGCGCATGGTGGATGGCGACGATGCCGCCGGTCAGGTTCCGGTACCGCACCGACTCCCAGCCGGCCTCGGCGACGAGCACGGCCAGCTCGTCCTGGTCGGGCCAGGCGCGGATCGACTCGGCCAGGTAGACATAGGCCTCCGGATTCGAGGAGACCCGCCGGGCCGCCGACGGCAGCGCGCGCATCAGGTACTCCAGGTACACCGTGCGGAACGCGGCGCAGCTCGGGTCGGAGAACTCCATGACCGCCAGCCGGCCGCCGGGGCGGGTCACCCGGTGCATCTCGGCCAGCGCGGCCTCGGTGTCGACGACGTTGCGCAGCCCGAAGGAGATGGTGACCGCGTCGAAGGAGGCGTCGGCGAAGGGCAGGGCCGTCGCGTCGCCGTGGACGAACTCGATGTCCGGCCGACGGCGCCGGCCGACGGCGAGCATGCCTTCGGAGAAGTCGCAGGCCACCGTCTCGGCGCCGGCGTCGGCGAAGGGCTCCGCGGAGCTGCCGGTGCCGGCGGCGAGGTCGAGGACGCGCTCGCCGGGCCGCACGTCCAGCGCCTGGACCAGACGACGGCGCCACAGCCGGGTCTGCCCGAGCGAGAGCACGTCGTTGGTCAGGTCGTAGCGCTCGGCGACCTGGTCGAACATCGAGGCGACGTCCTCGGGGCGCTTGTCCAGATCGGCCCGGGGCCCGCGGCGCGCACGCCGCGTGTCCGGCCGGGGGTCCTGCGCTGCAGAATGCGATGAGCTGGTCACGCCAGCATTGTCCCAGAATCCAGGTGCGCCCGCGCGGAGGGCGTCGCCGGAGGTCAGCGCCGGGACGAGGCGGGGCTCACAGCCGGTGCGCGACGAGCCCGGAGACGGCGATAGACTTTCTCCGCCATGGAAGCCCCACCGCTGCACTCCGTCGTCCGGGAGGTCACCCTCCCCGACGGCGTCCGCCTGCCCGAGCTGCTGCCGCGCCTGACCCCGACCGGCTGCTGGATCCGCCGCGGCGAGGGCATCGTCGGGCTGGGCGTCGCCGACGGCGCGACCGCCTCCGGCTCGCAGCGCTTCGTCGAGCTCTCCCGCTGGTGGGAGGAGCGCCGCGCCGTCGTCGAGGAGGCGCCGCGACCGGCCGCGCTCGAGCAGATCCCGGGCTGCGGGCCGACGGTCTTCACCTCGGTGACCTACTCCTCGGACTCCGCGCACGCCTCCCACCTGACGCTGCCGGAGGTGATCCTCGGCGACGTCGCCGGGCACACCTGGGTCACAGTGACCACGGTCGACGCCGACGACGCCGTCGCCGCCGTCCTGGCCCGGCACGGGCTGGCTCTGGGCGCGGACGGGGCGCTGACCCTGGTCGACGACGCCCGGGACTCCCCGGAGTTCCCCGCCACCCGGCTGCGCGCCGGGGCGCATCCGACCGAGCATTACCTCGACGCCGTGGCCGCGGGCGTGGAGGCCATCGAGGAGCGCCGGCTGGAGAAGCTGGTGCTCGGCCGCGACGCCGTCGTCGAGGCCGAGGCCCCGATGCCGCGCGGGGTGATCCTCGCCGGGCTGGTCCGCGACTACACCGACTGCTGGACCTATCTGGCCGGCGATCTGCTGGGGACCACTCCGGAGATGCTGGTCACCGTCCGCGGCCGCGACCTGGCCGCGCGCGTGCTGGCCGGCACCGTCGACGGCTCGCTCTCCGCCGCCGAGGCCCGCGAGCAGCTGCTCGACGACGTCAAGCAGCGCAGCGAGCACGAGATCGCGGTGCAGTCGCTGCTGGCCCAGCTGGCCCCGGTGGTCGAGCTGATCAGCGCGCAGAACCCGCCGGCGGTGCTCGCTCTGCCCAACGTCCACCACCTCTCCACCGACGTCACCGGCCGGCTGAGCCGCACCGCCGACGGCACGCTGCCGCCGGCGCTGACCGTCGCCGAGCGGGCCCACCCGACGGCGGCGATCTGCGGGACCCCGACGGCGACGGCGGCCGAGCTCATCGCCGCGCTGGAGCAGCTGGACCGCGGCCCGTTCACCGGTCCGGTCGGCTGGATCGACGCGCACGGCAACGCCGACGTCGGCATCGCGCTGCGCGGCGGGCTCCTGGGCGCCCACGATCGCAGCGTGCGGCTCTTCGCCGGCTGCGGGATCGTCGCCGGCTCGGATCCGGAGTCCGAACTCGCCGAGACCCGGGCGAAGCTGCGCCCGATGCTCGGCGTGCTCGGCGTCGAGGACTGAGCACCGGGGCCGGCAAGGCCCCGGTCCTCGCTCCTCCCTCAGGCGGCGACCAGCGGCTCCAGGGTGAGTCCTTCGCGGGTGCGCTCCACGCCGCGGACGTGCCAGCGGTCGCGGAAGAGCGCGAGCAGCTCGCCGTCGCCGCGCCGCAGCACCTCCACCCCGCCGATGGCCTCCAGCGCCGCGGCGGACTCCTCGTCGGTGCGCCGGGCGATGCCGTACGGCAGCGTCTCCCAGCGCGGGGCGGAGCGGAACTCGTGGGTCAGCCGGTGCTCGACGACGTCGAACTGCATCGTGCCGACGGCCGCCAGCACCGGGATCTCCTCGCCGCGACGCTCGGAGCGCAGCACCTGGACCACGCCCTCGGACTCGAGCTGCTCCATCCCGCGGCGGAACTGCTTGGTCCGGCCGCGGTCGGCCGGCGTGGCCACGGCGAAGTGCTCGGGGGCGAAGCGCGGCAGGCCGGGGAACTCCACCGGAGGCGCCTCATAGAGCGTGTCGCCGATGGTCAGCGCCGAGGCGTTGACCAGGCCGACGACGTCCCCCGGATACGCCAGATCGGTGAGGTCCCGGTCGCGGCCGAAGGACAGATGGGCGTACTTCATCGCGAAGGGTTTGCCGGTCCGCGCCGTCGTCGCCGTCATGCCGCGCCGGAACACGCCGGAGCAGACGCGGATGAAGGCCAGTCGGTCCCGGTGGGCCGGATCCATGCCGGCCTGCACTTTGAAGGTGAACGCGCTGAAGGGCTCGTCCAGCGCCCGGTCCCGACCGGCGACGTCGGGGCGGGGCGCCGGCGACGGGGCCAGCTCGACCAGGGCGTCGAGGATGCGCGGGACCCCGATGTGCCGCACGGCGGCGGCGAAGAGCACCGGAGAGGTGATCCCCTCCTGGAAGGTCTCGCGGTCCAGGTCGGCCCCGGAGGCCGACAGCAGCTCGGACTCTTCGACCGACTGCTCCCAGCCGTCGACGTCGGCTCCAGCGGCCTCGTCGGGCGTGCGGATCTGCTCGCGGGCGAGGTGGCGGCCGCCGGCGGAGGGCTCGACGGTGACGAGCTCGCCGCTGCGGCGATCCAGGAACCCGCCGAACTCTCCGGCGATGCCGACCGGCCAGGTCAGCGGAGTCGGCTCCAGTCCGGTCTGTTCGCGGATCTCGTCCATCAGCTCCAGCGCCTCGCGGCCCGGACGGTCCCATTTGTTGATCACGGTGATGATCGGGATGCCCCGATGCCGGCAGACGGCGAAGAGCTTCATCGTCTGCGGCTCGAGTCCCTTGGCCGCATCGACCAGCATGACCGCGGCGTCGACGGCGGCGAGCACCCGGTAGGTGTCCTCGGAGAAGTCGGCGTGGCCCGGGGTGTCCAGCAGGTTGAGGATCGTCCCCCGGTGCTCCAGCTGCATCGACGCCGAGGTCACCGAGATCCCGCGCTCCTGCTCCATGGACATCCAGTCGGAGACCGTGCTGCCGCGGTCTCCCTTGCCGTGGATATGGCCGGCCTCCTGCACGGCGCCGCAGTGCAGGGCCAGCGACTCGGTGAGCGTGGACTTGCCGGCGTCGGGGTGGCTGATGATCGCGAAGGTCCGCCGCCGCGCGGCCTCCTGGGCCGGGTCTGCGGCGTTCTCCGTGTGCGGGTCGGGCGGCATGTCGCTCCTGATCGTCGGGACGGGTGCTGCGGTGCGGCGTGCCCGGGGACGAGCACCGCCCCGGGAAACTTACCCCAGCGTCCGAATCTGTCCCAGCGACGGGAAGGACTGCGCGGGCGGGGCCTCCTGTCCGGTGCCGCGGGCTCACCCTTCCGCGGCGGCGCGCTGGGCGATCCGCCCGCCGGCGAGGACCATCTCCACCTGCCGCGCGGAGAGCCGATGGTGCAGCGTGACCTGGTGCTCGCCGTCGTCGCCGACCACTGTGGCCGGCACTTCGGTGCCGGCGCGCAGGGCGTCGTGGATGCCGCGCAGCCGCAGCCGTCCGCCCTGGGCGGCGGCCCGGTAGGCGGCGTCGTCGCACTCCAGGGCGAGGACGCCGAAGTTCGCCAGGTTCTGCCAGTGGATGCGGGCGAAGGACTTCGCCACGACCACGCGCAGCCCCAGATGCCGCGGGGCGATCACCGCGTGCTCGCGGGAGGAGCCCTGCCCGTAGTTCTCCCCGCCGACGATCGCGTGCCCGCCCTCGGCGGCCCAGGCGCGGTCCGGGTAGGTGTCGTCGACCTGGATGTAGACGAACTCGCTGATCTTGGGGATGTTGCTGCGGTAGGGCAGCACGCGGGAGCCGGCGGGCATGATCTCGTCGGTGGAGACGTCGTCGCCGACTGTCAGCAGCACCGGCACGTCCAGCGCGTCGGGCAGCGGGTCGAACTCCGGCAGCGTGCTGATGTTGCTGCCCTTGACCAGCTCGACCTCACGAGCCTCCTCGACCGGCAGCGGGGCGATGAGCATGTCCGGGTCGACCTTCGGGTCCTCGGGCATCCGCGGCACCGGGCAGCTGAGGCCGAGCTGATCCTCCAGCGTGCGCGGATCGGTGATGCGGCCGGTCAGCGCCGAGGCCGCCGCCGTCTCCGGCGAGCACAGCCAGACCGAGTCCTCGTCGGTGCCGGAGCGTCCGGGGAAGTTCCGCGGCATGGTGCGCAGGCTGTTGCGCCCCACCGCCGGAGCCTGGCCCATGCCGATGCAGCCCATGCAGCCGGACTGGTGGATGCGCCCGCCGGAGGAGATCAGATCCGTCAGCCAGCCGCCGCGGACCATGTCGGCGAGGATCTCCCGGGAGGTGGGATTGATGTCCAGCGAGATGCGCTGGTCGACGTGCCGGCCGTGCAGGATCTCGGCGACGACGGCGAAGTCCCGCAGCCCCGGGTTCGCCGAGGAGCCGACGACGACCTGGTGGACCTCCTCGCCGGCGACCTCCCGGACCGGGGTGACGTTGCCGGGCGACGACGGCGCGGCGATCAGCGGCTCGAGACTCGACAGGTCGATGTGCTCGGTGACGTCGTAGGACGCGCCGTCGTCGGCGACCAGCAGGGTGAACTGATCCTCGCGGCCGCGCTCGGCGAGGAAGCGGCGGACCTCGTCGTCGGCCGGGAAGACGCTGGTGGTGGCCCCCAGCTCGGCGCCCATGTTGGCGATGACGTGGCGGTCCATCGCCGTCAGCGAGCGCAGCCCCTCGCCGTGGTACTCGATGATGCGTCCGGAGCCGCCCTTGACCCCGTGGCGGCGCAGCATCTCCAGGATCACGTCCTTCGCCGAGGTCCAGGCCGGCAGCTCGCCGGTGAGCTCCACGCCCCAGATCTCGGGCATGGAGACGTACAGCGGATCGCCGGCCATGGCCATGGCGACCTCCAGGCCGCCGACGCCGATCGCCAGCATGCCCATCGCCCCGGCGGCGCAGGTGTGCGAGTCCGAGCCGACCATCGTCGCCCCGGGCCGGCCGAAGTGCGCCTGATGGACCGGGTGCGAGACTCCGTTGCCGGCCGCGGAGAACCAGAGCCCGTAGCGGCGGGCGGCCGACTGCAGGAAGAGGTGGTCCTCGGGGTTCTTCTCGTCGGTCTGCAGCAGATTGTGGTCCACGTACTGCACGGAGTGCTCGGTGCGCACCCGGTCCAGACCGAGGGCCTCGAGCTCCAGCATCACCAGCGTGCCGGTGGCGTCCTGGGTCAGCGTCTGATCGATGCCGACGGCGATCTCCTCGCCGGGCTCCATGCGTCCGCCGACCAGATGGTCGGCGAGCAGCTTCTGCGCCACGGTCCGCGGCGCGGAGCCGGCGGACGGGTCGGGGGCTGACAGGGGCATGACTGACCTCCACGGTGTGCGTCTCGGGTGCGGACGTCCTGCGTCGAGGATGTCCCCGCAGGCGCCGACGGGACAAGGTCCGGCGGCCTGACCTCCGGGGATGAGGCGTCGCAGGACGCTCAGTCGGCGACGACGGCGGCCAGCCGCGCGTGCAGGTCCCGCAGCCCGGTCCGGTCGGTGCGGACCTCGACCACCCGCAGTCCGACCCGGTCGTCCGGGTGGGCCAGGGCGGCGTCGAGCTGGTCGAGGTCCGTCACCAGCCGGTGCTCGACGCCGTGGCCGGCGGCCAGGGCCTGCAGGTCCGCGGTCTGCGGGGTGCCGAAGAGCCGCTCGACCTGGGCCGCCCGCCCGGACCGGCGGCCGACCTCGCCGTGCTCGAGCTGGTCGAAGATCGCTCCGCCGCCGTCGTTGAGCACGACGACGTCCACACTGGGCGCCTGCTCCCCGGAGGGGATGAGCAGCGCGTTGAGGTCGTGCAGGAAGGTCAGGTCCCCGACCAGCGCCGTGACCCGCCGGTCGCGGGCGATCGCGATCCCGGAGGCGGCCGAGACGTTGCCGTCGATGCCGGAGAGTCCGCGCAGCGCCCGGATCGGCCCGCGCCCGGCGGAGGCGTCCATCGCCGCAGCGCCCGGCCCCGCCCCCAGCACTCCGCCGAGGTCGGCGGCCAGGTCCACGTCGCGGATCACCGAGGACGACCCCAGCAGCAGCGGCGTCCGCACCCGCTCGGCGACGGCGGCCGCCGTCCGCACCGAGGTCAGCCGCGGCTCGGCCTCGAGGATCGCGCGCATCCGGCGCAGCGCCGTCGTGCCCGCGGCCGCCCAGGCGTCGCGCCAGCCCTCCGGCGCGCTGCCGAGGAACCGGCGCACCGCATCGAGGTCGGCTTCCGTCCGGCGGGGCAGTCGCTCGTCGCTCCAGGGCAGCGGCGCCGGCGCGTACTGGAGGACCTCGACGTCGGCGCGGCGCAGCAGCTGCTGCACCGGCCGGGAGAGCGTCGGTCGTCCGGCGACGACGACCCGGCGGATCCGGCGCGCCAGCTCCCCCGTCGACGCGTCCTCCGGCGCCTGCAGCAGCATCCGGTGGGCGGGCACCGCGCCGTCGACGGCGGCGGTGCGTGCGTCGAAGGCGCCGCTGGTCGGCTCGGCGAGCACCGGCTGGCCGAGCTCGGCGGCGAGGGTGAAGGTCTCGGGCGGAGCGTCGTGGCCCATCACGACCACGGAGGGGACTCCGGCGTCGAGCTGCTGCGCGGCGGCCAGGCCGCGACGGATCTGCTCGCGGGCGGCCTGCCGCTCCTCCTCGCCGAGACGGCCGAGCAGCTCCTGGCTGTGCAGCTGCTCGAGCGGCCGGCCGGCGTCGCGGTGCATCCGCCGGCGCTGGGACTCGTCGAGGATCGGCCGACGCGCCCAGCGCTGCTGGGCGGGGTCGGATCCGCCGTCGAGATCCTGCGGCACCAGCGGGTCGGCGAAGCCGATGTTCAGATGCACCGGCCCCGGCCCGCCCCCGCGGGCCTCGACGGCCTGCCGCATCAGCAGCGCGACCTGGGTCTCGGCGGAGAGCATGTCGTCGCGGGACTCGGGCTCCAGCCGGGTCTCGGACTGCTCCAGGTGGATCTCGTCGCGCACCCGGGAGGCGAACATGCCCTGCTGCCAGGTGGTCTGGTTGGCGCCGGTGCCGTGCAGCTCCTCCGGCCGGTCGGCGGTGATCGCGACCAGCGGGACCCCGGCCAGGTCGGCCTCCATCATCGCCGGCAGCAGTTCGCCGGTCGCGGTGCCGGAGGTGGTGACCACTCCGACCGGCGCGCCCGAGTCCATCGCGATCCCCAGCGCGGTGAAGGCCGCCGAGCGCTCGTCGATGCGCACATGCACCCGCAGCGCGCCGAGGTCCTCGGCCTCGGCGAGCGCGTAGGCCAGCGGCGCGGAGCGGGACCCCGGGGCGAGGACCACGTGCCGCATGCTCAGGCTCAGCCCGCGGACCACTCGACGGGCCAGCCGCAGCGAGACGGCGTCCTGGGAGTCGTCGAATTCGCGGAAGGGCCGCCGGGAGGAATCCATGGCCCCAATCCTATGTCCGCGCCCGCCGTCCGCTCCGCCCCTCGGATCAGCCTCCGGCCAGACCGGCATGCGCGGCCTGCAGCCGACGGCGCCAGCGCGCCTGGCCGGCGGCGTCGAGCCGGTGGGCGGCGAGCAGGCGCTCGTCCGGCGCCGGGGCGCGCACTGTGCCGGCGGCCGTGGCCGCGCCGTCGACGTCCTGCGGCACGTCCAGGCCGCCGTCGGCGGGGATCAGCGGCGCGGCGACGACGTCGGAGGCCAGCAGCGCGGCCGTGCCCAGCCCGCAGGCCCGCGGCGTCTCCAGCCGCGAGGCCAGGGCGAGGCCGGCGGCGAGGCCGATCGAGGTGTCCAGCGCGGAGGAGACCACCGCCTGGAGCCCGGAGGCGCGGACCACCGCCAGCGCGCGCTCGATCCCGCCGAGCGGGGCGACTTTGACCACGATGAGGTCGGCGGCGCCGAGCCGGGCGACCCGCAGCGGGTCCTCGGCCTTGCGCACGGCCTCGTCGGCGGCGATCGGCACCGTCATCCCGCGATGATGCAGCGTCTCGCGCAGCGCGGCGAGCGGCTCGATGCCGGCCACCGGCTGCTCGAGGTACTCCAGCCGGTCTCCGGCGACGTCGGCGAGCGCCTCGGCGCCGGCCAGCGCCTGCGCCCGGGTCCAGGCGCCGTTGGCGTCGGCGCGCAGCATCGCCCGCGGCACCAGGCGACGCACTTCGGCGAGGCGGGCGACGTCGTCGTCGAGGCTCTGGCCCGCCTCGGCGACTTTCACCTTCACCGCCGGGATGCGATCCAGGTCGCCGAAGCCGCGCAGCACCGCCTCGACCTGCTCGGGGCCGACGGCCGGCATCGTCGCGTTGATCGGGATCCGGGGCCGCCCGACGGCGCCGAGCCCGCGCCATCCGGCCTCGACCGCGGCGGCGAGCCAGGAGGCGGTCTCCGGCGCCTCGTACTCGCCGAAGGGGGCGAACTCGGCCCAGCCGGCCGGGCCGCGCAGCAGCATCGCCTCGCGCACGGTCTGGCCGCGGAAGCGGGTGCGCATCGGCAGCGCGACGGCGACGGCGGAGGCGAGCAGCTCCTCGACCGGCGGCAGGGCGAGCAGCTCGTCCGCGGCGGATCCGGGCAGCGGCGGGATCTCGGACATGCCCCGAGTCTAGGTGTCCTGCGTCAGGACGTCGCCGACGCCGCCCGGCCCGTCGGCGCCCGCTCACCCCGCCTCCCGGCCCCCTCGGCCCCCGCTCACCCCGCCGCCCGCCTCATCGAGTGGTCATCTCTGACGGCATCTCGCGCGGTGTGATCGGTCTCTCCGGCGGAGATCCCGTCAGGAGTGGCCACTCAGCGCGCGGGGAGCCGGCGCGACGCCTGCGACCGACCCGCGAGGCGCCGCCGATCGGCCTGTCGGCGGTGAGGAGCTGAGATACTGAGGACATGTCCGACGCGCACTCCCCTCGCCCGCGCACGCCGGCCCGCCGCACCTGGCTCTGGGCCGCCGGCGTCGTCGTCTGCGCCCTGGTCCTGCTGGCCGTGCACGAGTTCTTCCTGCGCTCGACGGACGGGCGCTGGCTGGAGCAGGCTCTGCTGGAATCGCGCTACGCCGCCATCACCGTCGGCCCGATGCAGGAGTCCACGCTCTTCGACCTGCTCAGCTCCGTGCCGCTGGCGGTGCTGGCGCTCGCCGGACTGATCTTCGTGGTCACCGTGCTGGCGCGCCGCCGCTTCGCCGCCGCGGGGATCGCCCTGGGCACCTTCCTGGGCGCGAACATCACCACCCAGGCGATGAAGACGCTGCTCGTCCGGCACGAGCCCGAGGGGATGCCGATGTCGAACGCCGCCATGCACGAATGGTGGTGGGCCCCGGACGTGACGTCCTTCCCCTCGGGCCACGCCACGCTCGCCGCCGGAGCCGCCGTCGCCGTGTTCCTGGTGGTCGGTCCGCGGCAGCGCCCGATCGTCGGGCTGTTCACCGGGCTGCTCGCCGTCGTCTCCGGCGCCGCGATCTTCCTGACCGGGCACTTCGCCTCCGACATCATCGCCGCATATCTGGTGGTCGCGATCTGGGGACTGCTCGGCGGCTGGCTGGTGATGCGGCTGGGCGAGTCCTGGAACACGCTGACCACCGAGCAGCACACGCCGGTGGGGGCCGGGGCCGGGCTGGCCTGGTTCCTGGGGATCATCCTCACTGCGGCGGCGCTGCTCGCCGTGCTCTTCGCCGGCGGCTGGGACGCGATCCGCCAGGCCGCCGAGGACCCCAGCGGCTGGCACTGGGTCGCCGGCACGCTGCTGCCGGTGGGCCCGGGGATGCTGCTCTGCGGCGCCGGGATCAGCTTCTTCGACGCCGAGACGGGGCGTCGCCATCCCGGCGAGCCGCTGCGCACGACGCAGCAGACGTATCAGGTGCCGCCGCAGTTCGGGCACCTCTACGAGGCCTGAGCGCGACCCGCCCGGGTCAGTGGCCCGAGCGCATCCGGGTGATCAGCTCCCGGGACTCCTCCGGGCCGTAGGGGATGATCGGGATCGCCTTGGTCGCGTCGCCGACGGCCTCGCGGATCGCGTCCCGGGAGAGCTGGTGGCCCTGCTGCATGCGACGGCGCATCGCGGCGACGAACTCGGCGTCCACAGGCCGCCCGTGGCCCGGCACGACGATCGCACCCTCGCCGGCCGCCGCGCGGATGCGCCCCAGCGTGCGCACCCAGTCCTGCGGATAGGAATCGCGGAAGCGCGGGTCGGTGCCCTCGCGCACCAGGTCGCCGCAGAACAGCACGTCCGGGACCTCGTCGCCCGCGGCCTCTCCGGAGTCCTCTCCCCCGGCGACGCCGATCACCAGGTCCGCGGCGGTGTGCCCGCGGCCGAGATGCTCGACGTGGACGACGACGCCGCCCAGGTCCAGACGCAGCGGCTCGTCGCCGACGGTGCGGGTCGCCTCCGCCACGCCGGCGTCGCGGTGGGCGATGATCTCCGCGCCGCGGGCGGCCAGCGTGGGCACTGCGCCGGTGTGGTCGGCGTGCCCGTGGGTGCACACCACGGTCAGCGGCGCCTCGGTGATCGCGGCGACGGCGGCCAGCAGCGGCTCGACGTCGCCGTCGGCGGATCCGGGGTCGACCAACACGGCATGATGCGCGCCGACGACCAGCCCGACGTTCAGCGGAGCGACTCCGTCGACGGCGGCCATGAACGCATGGCCTCCCAGTCGGACGAACACAGGGGCAGCTGCGGATGCGGCGTCGTCGCCGGACATTCGGATCACCTTCCTCACCGAGCGGGTGACCTCATTGTGCCCCCGATCCGCCGCGGACCGCAGGCGGCACCACCGGCGAGCCGGTGATCCGCCCGAGGACGCCGATCACTCCATTCACTCCGATCACTCCGATCCCGGCGGCACCTGCTTCCAGTCGATGTCGGAGCCCAGGTGGAAGCTGGTGTAGGCCGGCTGGTTGTAGGAGGTCTGCTGACGCGCCACTCCGGCGCGGTACTGCGGGTCGTGCATCAGCGTGTACAGCCGCCGGTCGGAGTCCTCCGTGCTGGTGTAGAGCCGCAGCGCCGAGGAGTCCTCAGTGCGCACGATCATCTCTTCGCGCCAGTCGCCGAGCACATCGGCCACCAGAGACGGGTTGCCCTTGGTGCCGTTGTTCGTCAGCGTGCCCTCGGCGGAGAACACCGTGCCGTCGGTCCAGTCGACGATCTCCGGGGTCTGCCGCCGGTCGCCGGTGTCGACGCCGGTGATCAGCTGGGTGGTCATGTCCGGGCTCCAGCGGATGGACATGTTCGTCGAGGGCGTCGCGTCGCCGAGATGCTCGCCGTCGACGCTGAACAGCCCCGTGGGGTCCGGCCCGTCCGAGCCGGAGGTCCAGGCCTCGAAGCCGGGACGGTCCGGGTCGATGTCGCCGACCATGCCGCGGCCGGTGTCCACGCCGGTGTAGCCGCCCCAGAGCACCTCGCCGTCCTCGGCGGCGCGCATCACGTAGCCGTAGGGCGCCCATTCACTGCCCTCGTGGACGGTGAAGATCTCCAGTCCGTCGCGGTTCGGGTCGAAGTCGCCGACGTGCTGGGCGTCGCCGTGGCCGAGCGGGGCCGTCTCGCCGGCGATCTCGCTCTCCGGATGCCCTTCGGCGGCGGTCGAGTAGAGCAGCGAGCCGTCGTCGTCGAGCGTGACGCCGCCGTAGACGATCTCGTGGCGACCGTCGTCGTCGACGTCGGCGGTGGACAGCGTGTGGAAGCCCTGCCCGGCCAGCTCGGCGTGCGCGGCGTTCCGACCGGGCTTGCCGTGCGGCGAGGCGTCGAAGGGGTTGTCCATCTCCACGTGGCCGGAGTCGGCGAGCCAGCGGGTGCTGATCTGTTCGCCGTCGAAGTCGTAGGCGGCCACCGCCGCGCGGGTGTAGTAGCCGCGGGCGAAGATCGCCGAGGGGCCCTGCCCGTCGAGGTGGGCGACGCCGGAGAGGAAGCGGTCGACGCGGTTGCCCGGCTCGATCCGCGACATCGCGTAGTCGCCCCACATCAGCCCGTCGTCGCCGCGGGCCGGCTGGTAGTCGACGGTGTCGAGCTCGGCGCCGGTGGCGCCGTCGAAGACGGTCAGATACTCCGGCCCGTCCAGGACGAAGCCCTCGAAGCTGCGCAGGTCGTTGCGCTCCGAGCGCGACGGCGCGTACTCGTCGACGAAGTAGTCGGCCAGGTCCTCGGCCGCGCTGCGCGTCAGCGGGTACTCGTGGCGCTGCTCGATCCCGAAGGCCTCCTCCAGCGTGGCCGGCCAGGTGCCGTCGACCACCTCGGGGTGCTCGTCCCAGGCCTGGAACATCTCCACCAGGTGGTCGTAGTACTCCTCGGCGCTGAGCCGGTGGTCGTCGTCATGGGTCACCCCGGCGGCGACGTCGTCGGCCGGCAGCGAGATGGGCGCGGACTCGCCCGGCTCGCCGTCCTCGGCGGCCGCGGAGCTGGTACCCGGGGCCGTCTTGAGCATGATCTCGCTGGTGCCGTCGTCGTCGAAGTCCTGCACCAGGAACTGGGTGTAGTGCGCGCCGGCGCGGATGTTCGGTCCCAGGTCGATGCGATTCAGCAGCTCGCCCTCGGCGGTGTAGGTGTCCACATACACCGGGCCGGTGTAGCCGACCTGGGAGACGTCCTTGGAGTTGGTGGGATCCCACTTGACCACGTACTCGTAGGAGCCGTCGCCGGTGACGTCGCCGACGCTGACGTCGTTGGCGGTGTAGCCGTACTCCTCGCCGGCGGGGGTGGTGCCGCCGGCCGGCTTGGACAGCGGGATGTCGTGGTGGCCCTCGGCCCAGACCTCGGCCTCGCCGACGGGCCCGCCGCCGCGCACCGGGCGCACAGTGTAGGTCGAGGCGGCGTCGCCGGCGGCGTCGCGGTAGTCGGTGCTGTCGGTGACGGTGGCGATCTTCTCGCCGTCGCGCAGCACGTGGAAGGCCGGGCCCTTCACTCCGTGGCCGGTGCTGCCGGCGGACTCCTCCCCCAGCAGCCGCCAGCTCAGGTGCACTCCGTCCTCGACGGCGACGGCGACCAGGCCGCGGTCCAGCTCCTCGAGCTGGACGTCGCCGCCGGCGCCGGCGGTCGACGCCGCGCTGCCCGGCGGGGCGGCCGCCGCGGCTCCGCCGCCGAGGCCGGCGACGGCCAGCGAGGCCGCGCAGACTCCGGCGAACAGGGTCGTGCGAGCAGGTCGTCGGTGCTGCATGGAGGTCCCCCTCGGGTCTCGATGATCTGCATGATCTGCATCGATTGCTGTGACACCGATCACTGTATGGTGAAACGATTCACGGGGCAACAGGGACGACGACGATCCGCGTCATGGACGCGATCCCGCGGCGCTGCTCGGCGAGCCGATCCCGCGACGAGCGTCCATCGGACGGCCGCGGGACCTCTGGGATCGCGATGACCTCGGGGTATGCTCCCGGGCACTATGACTATGGACTCTCTCCTCTCGACCATCGGAGACATCGAGACCATCGCCTGGGACTGGCTCGGCATCTGGGTCATCATCGGCGTCGGGATCTATCTGACGATCCGGACCCGCGTGGTGCAGCTGCGCCACATCCCCGGCATGTTCCGGTCGATCGTCGAGAAGGCCGAACGCGACGAGTCCGGACGGGCCCGGTCGCTCTCGGCCTTCCAGGCCTTCACGATCACCGCCTCGGCCCGCGTGGGCACCGGCAACATCGCCGGCGTCGCCGGCGCGATCACCCTCGGCGGGCCGGGTGCGGTGTTCTGGATGTGGGTGATGGCGATCTTCAACTCCGCAGCCTCCTTCGTCGAGTCCACCCTCGCCCAGCTCTACAAGCGCAAGCGCTTCGACACGTTCAAGGGCGGCCCGGCCTACTACATCCAGCAGGGGCTGGGCTCGCGCTCCGGAGGCATCGTCTTCGCGGTGATCTTCATCTTCTGCTTCGCACTGTCCTTCACCTCGCTGCAGGCCAACACCATCGTCGACGCCGTCACCGGCGCCGCCGAATCGATGGGCGCGGAGAACACCACCGGCCTCACCTGGGGCCTGGCCATCGTGCTGACCCTGCTGACCGGCGTGATCGTCGTCGCCGGCCTGCGCAGCGTCGCCCGCGTGGCGCAGAACGTGGTCCCGCTGATGGCCATGCTCTACATCCTGCTCGGCCTGGTCGTGGTGATCCTGAACATCGAGGAGCTGCCGCGGGTGCTCGGCCAGATCTTCGGCGATGCCTTCGACTTCCGCTCGGCGGCCGGAGGCGCCTTCGGTGCGGTGATCATGGCCGGCGTGCAGCGCGGCATGTTCTCCAACGAGGCCGGCATGGGCTCGGTGCCCAACGTCGCCGCCACCGCCGACGTCTCCCATCCGGCCAAGCAGGGTCTGGTGCAGACGCTGGGCGTCTACCTGGACACGCTGATCATCTGCTCGGTGACCGCCTTCATCATCCTCTTCACCTATGAGGATCCCGTCGCGGCGGACGCGAACCTCGGAGCCGAACTCACCCAGGGGGCGCTGGAGTCGAACTTCGGCACCTTCGGCGCCGTCGCCCTGGCGGTGATCATCTTCCTGGTGGCCTTCACCTCCGTGCTGGGCAACTATTCCTACGGCGAGGCGAACATCCTGTTCATCTCCTCCGGAGAGGGCGTGCGCAAGAGCTTCGCTCTGGTGCTGACCGCCGTGGTCTTCCTCGGCTCGGTCATCACCGTGGACCTGGCCTGGGCCATCGCCGGAGTGACGATGGTGATCATCGCGATGTGCAACCTGGTCGCCATCACCCTGCTCGGCGGCAAGGCCTGCAAGCTGCTGCGCCACTTCGAGGACCAGAAGAAGCGCGGGCTGGACCCGATCTTCGTCGACGAGGACCTGCCCGAGCTGACGAACCTGGAGTGCTGGAGCCGCGAGGACATGGCCGGCAGCCTGGCCCGACGCGAGACGACGACCTCGCGCTGAGCCGGACTGTGGCGCCCCGGGCCGGGGCTGGGGACGGGGCCGAGCCGGCTCTGATCAGGCTCTGACCCGGGCGGCGTCGTCGGCGGCGCCCGCGATGGCCCCCCTACTGAAGTAGGGGGTCCATCTGGCTCCGGGGCGGGACGCGGCCTCCGGGACCGCGTCTCTACGGTGAGGCCATGACCACGACCAGCACCGTCGACCGCCCGCGGGAGTCGCTCCGCGCCGACCCCGTCGCGAGCATCCCGCGCAATCGGCAGACCAACGACTTCGCCGCCCTCGCCCGCGAGGTGAAGGACGCCGGACTCATGGACCGCCGGGCCGGCAGCTACGTGCTGCGCACGGCGATCCTCGGCGTCGCCCTGGTCGGCGCGCTGGCGGCGATGATCCTCCTCGGCGACAGCATGTGGCAGCTCGGGCTGGCCGCCGTATTCGGCGTGCTGTTCACCCAGCTGGCCTTCCTCTCCCACGACTCGGCCCACCAGCAGGTCTTCGCCAACGGCCGGCGCAACGAGTGGTTCTCCCGCTTCGTGGGCAACCTGGGCGTGGGACTGAGCTACGGCTGGTGGTCGCGCAAGCACGGACGCCACCACTCCAGCCCCAACACCATCGGCCGCGACGGCGACATCGCCACCGGCGCGCTGGTCTTCGTCCCCGGCGAGAACGAGGGACGCACCGGCTTCATGGGCTGGATCACCCGCCGTCAGGGCTGGCTGTTCTTCCCGCTGCTGACCCTCTTCGCCTTCTCGCTGCACTTCCATGCGGTGCACACGATCCTCACGGATCAGCGGGTGAAGCATCGCCGCGCGGAGGGTGCGCTGATCGCGGTGCGGCTGATCGGCTTCCCCGCGCTGGCGATCATGGTGATGGGCCCCGGCCTGGGCATCGCCTTCCTCGCCGTGCAGCTGGTGGTCTTCGGCGTCTACATGGGCGGCAGCTTCGCGCCGAATCACAAGGGCATGCCGCTGATACCGAAGGACTCCAAGGTCGACTTCCTGCGCCGGCAGGTGATGACCTCGCGCAACATCCGCGGCGGACTGCCGATGGAGTGGGCCATGGGCGGGCTCAACTACCAGATCGAGCACCACCTCTTCCCGCGCATGCCCAGCATGAACCTGCGGAAGGTCCGGCCGATCGTGCGCCGCTTCTGCGCCGAGCGCGAGATCCCCTACACCGAGACCGGGCTGTTCGAGTCCTACGGCATCGTGATCCGCTACCTGCACCGCGTGGGGCTGGGCTACTCGGACCCGATGGAGTGCCCGCTGATGGCCCAGTACCGCGCGCGCTGATCCCGCGGCGGCGGGTTCTTGCCGATCCGGCAAATCGTCCTGCCGACGCGGCACGGACCCGGCAGAGTGGAGAAGTCCCGCCCCGAGGAGAGGACGATCCCCATGCACGACACCACGCCGCACGACGCGTCCCAGCACCCGCCCCACCCCCACGATGACTCCGTGGAAAGCGTGGGAAAGAACGACCATTCCCACACGTCCCACGGAGTCATCCCCGAGGGGGAGACCTGGGATGCGATGTACGGCAGTCGCGAGCAGTACTTCAGCGGCCGGGCCAACGACGCGCTGGTCGCCGAGGCCGCCGAGCTGCCGGCCGGCCATGCGCTCGACGTCGGCTGCGGCGAGGGCGGCGACGCGATCTGGCTGGCCGAGCGCGGCTGGCAGGTCACCGGCGTCGACGTCTCCGCCGTGGCACTGGACCGCGCGAGACAGGCCGCCGACGACGCCGGTCTGGCCGGGCAGATCAGTCTCCGGCGGCTCGACCTCACCGTCGAGGCGCCGACGCCGCGCGCCTATGACCTGGTCAGCGTCCACTACGTCCCGCTGCCGATCGACGACGCCGCGGCCGTCCGCGCACTGGCCGACGCCGTCGCCGTCGGCGGCACGCTGCTGTTCGTCACCCATGATCCCGAAGCGATCGCCCGCCGCGTCCGCGAGGGCAGCACCCGGGCGCCCGATCCGCAGGACTTCCACGGCACCGCCTCGGTCGCCGCGCTGCTCGGCGCGGACTGGGCGATCGAGGTCCACGACTCGCGGCCGCGCTCCCGGCCGGAGCACGTCGAGCGCGACCATCCCGACGACGTCGCGCTGCGCGCCCGCCGGCTGCGCTGAGCCCGGCTTCCACGCCTCCACGCCTCCACCCCCGATGACTCCGCGGGACGTGTGGGAAAGTTCCCGCATTCCCACACGTTCCACAGAGTCATCCCGAGGGAGAGAGGGGCGTCCCGGAAGGCGAGGCCGGGCGCGGCCGGCCCCGCTCCGTCCGGGTCACTCCTCGTCCAGCGGCAGGCTCGCGCGCACGGCGAAGCCGCCGACGTCGGTCGGCCCGGCCTCCACTGAGCCGCCGACCGCTCCGACCCGCTCGCGGATGCCGTGCAGTCCCAGCCCCGCCCCCGGCACGGCCGCGGAGTCGCCGGCCGGGGCGGTGTTGACCACGTCGATGCGCAGTCGGCGTCCCGCCGCGCCGTCCTCGACCCCCGCGACGACGTCGACGCGCGCCCCCGGCCCATGGCGCAGCGCATTGCTCAGCGCCTCCTGGACCAGCCGGTAGGCGGCGATGCCCACCGCCGAGGGCACCTCGGGCAGCTCCTCGACGCCGCGCACGGTGATCGTCGCCCCGGAGGCCCGGGTGGACTCCACCAGCTGGCCGATCTCCTCCACACCCGGCGCCGGCCCGGTGGGCGCGTCGTCGTCGCCGCGCAGGATCCCCAGCAGCATGCGCATCTCGGAGAGCGCCCGGCGGCTGGAGCGGGCGATCTCGGCGAACTCCTCGCGGGCCTCCTCCCCGAGCGAAGGATGCCGATACGGGGCCGTGGAGGCCTGGACGCTGACCACTGACATGCTGTGGGCGACGACGTCATGCAGCTCGCGCGCGATGCGGTTGCGCTCCTCCAGCTCACGCCGCCGCCGGGTCTGCTGGGCGCTGGTGCGCTCCGAGACCTCCAGCCGCCCGGCATGGAGGATCCACTGGCGGGTCAGGATGCCCAGCACCACCACCGCCGCGCTGACGGCGACGAAGACGGTGGAAGTCGTCACCGAGCCGGCGGGCAGGTCGGGCGCGGCGGCGAGCAGCGTGCCGACGCTGAGCAGGGCGCCGGCGGCCCATCCGCCGGCGGCGCAGAACCAGCGCCGGGTCAGCGCGGCGACCAGCAGCACGGCGCACTGGGTGATCATCGTGGTCACCGGCCACGGCCAGACGCCGACGCCGGCCGACGCGGTGGCCGACATCGTCGCCGCGGAGGCCAGCAGCCCGACGGCGAGGCCGGCCCAGGCACGCCGCAGGGTCAGCAGCAGCGCCGCGCAGTGGAGCACCACCAGCACCATCGCGAGCGCGACGTCGACGGCGTAGAGCGCGCTGGTCAGCGGCCAGCCGACGGCCAGCAGCACCACGGCGCTGAAACTGGTGCCCATCCAGGACCAGGCCGCTGCGGAGAACGAGGCCTGGGTCTCGGCGGCGGAGGGGTCGGCGGCGGCCTCGGCGTCGCCGTCGCCCCCGGAGCGGGCGTCCGCGCCGGCGTCGGCCCTCTCCGTCCGCCGGCGTCGCTCGGAGCCCAGCAGGCTCGTGGCCAGCGCGGCGTCGAAGGCGGCCAGCCCGTGCAGGACCATCGGCAGCGTCACCAGCAGCACGACGCCGAGCAGGAAGTGCGCCCCGGAGTCGAGGGCGTAGCCGGCGAGTTCGCCGGCGGGCACCAGCTCCGGGCGGACGACGGCGAGCAGCGCGAGCAGTCCGCGCTCGCCGGGGACGAAGAGCGACCAGAAGAAGTAGGTCAGCTCCGCCGGCGCGCCGAGGATCCAGATCAGCGCCACGGTGAAGGTGACCAGCCGGGCGGGCAGGGCGATGACCGTCTCGAAGACCAGGTCCAGCCAGCGGCGCGGATCGCCGAGGAGCCGGACCAGCCCGGCGACGCCGGGGCCGCGCGGGCGATACCGCACCGGGGCCGGAGTCGCGCCCCAGAACCGCAGACGGCGACGGGAGAGCTCGGCGAATCCGGAGGCGACGATCAGCGTCAGCGGCAGCAGCAGGGCGCCGACCCAGAGGACCGAGGTCGCCAGGGAGAGCGCGAAGAGGCTGACCAGCAGGCTGAAGCCGAAGATGGCGACGGGCAGGCCGGGCAGCACATAGGCGGCGTCGCGGATCAGCCGGCGCAGCATGCTCGCCGGACCGTCGGCGGGGCGGAGGGTGACCATGGGGTGGAAGTCTGGGCGGTGGGGTCTGATGCTGTCATCACACCACAGAGCCATCCAGGTCGGATACGCGGGAGGGATCGCGGCTCCGGCGCGGTAGCGTGGGAACATGACGCCTGCCCCGCTGCCGCCGCCCTCCGAGGCGTCCGACGGCGTCTCCCCGACGGACCGCTCCGCCGCCGGCTCGCCGGTGCGGGTGCTGATCGTCGACGACCAGTCGATGATCCGCGCCGGCTTCGCCGCGCTGCTCGACGCCCAGGAGGACCTCGCCGTCGTCGAGACCGCCGAGGACGGCGCCGGGATCGTCGACGTCGTGCGTCGCTGCCGCCCCGACGTCGTGCTCATGGACATCCGCATGCCCGGAGTCAACGGGCTGGAGGCGACGCGGCAGCTGTCCCACATGGCCGGCACGCCGCCGCGGATCGTGATGCTGACCACGTTCGACGCCGACGAGTACGTCGTCGACGCGCTGCGCGCCGGGGCCAGCGGGTTCCTGCTCAAGGACGCCACTCCGGAGGAGCTGATCCATGCCGTCCGCGTGGTGGCCGAGGGCGAGGCGCTGCTCTCGCCGAAGGTCACCCGCACGCTGATCGCCGACTACGTGGGCCGCTCGCCGTCGCCGCAGCGGCTGCACCTGCTGGCCGAGCTGACCGACCGCGAACGCGAGATCATGACCGAAGTCGCTCGCGGGATGGCCAACACCGAGATCGCCGAGGCGCTGCATCTGGCCGAGCAGACGGTGAAGACCCACGTCTCGCGGATCCTGACGAAGCTGGGGCTGCGCGACCGGGCCCAGATCGTGGTGATCGCCTACGAGTCGGGGCTGGTCCGCGCCGGGGAGTGAGCTCAGCTCTTGCCCCGGCCCGACGGACTGTGTCACGTTCCGAACGGAGGCGGTCCCGCCCTCCGTGGGCGCGTCACGTCCTCGCCCGGATGTCACATCCGGGCGAGGACGTGACACCACGGCGAGGGCGTGACACGTCGACGACGCAGCACGACGACGGGAGGAGAGACCGCATGGACTCCGTGGAGATCCTGAAGGACGTCGCGCAGCGGCCGCTGGACGAGGCCGAGTCGCTGCGCAGTGCGCTGACGCCGGAGGTGCTGAACGCCCACCCCGACCATGACAACTCGCCGGCCTGGCTGCTGTGGCACGCCGCCCGCGAGATCGACGAGCAGCTCTCCGCGCTGACCGGCGAGGAGCCGGTCTGGACGCGCAGCGGGTTCGAGTCCCGCTTCAGCCTGGGCCTGGACCGGCATGACATGGGCCTGGGCCACAGCGGCGCGCAGGCCCGGGCGGTGCAGATCGACGACGCCGAGTTGCTGCTCGAGCATCTGCGCGCTGTCGTCGAGGCCCAGCTGGCCTACCTGGACACGCTCACCGAGGCCCGGCTCGGCGAGATCATCGACGACCAGTGGGATCCGCCGGTCGCGCGCGGGACCCGGCTGGTGAGCATCTCGCTGGACGCGCTGGCGCATGTCTCCCAGGCCGCCTATGTGGTGGGGATGGAGCCGGCCGCGCGCGAGGGGTGACGACGGCGCCGACCGACGTCACACCAGCCCCCACTGGTGCGCGAGGACGACGAGCTGGGCCCGGTCCCGCGCCTCGGTCTTCGCGAGGATGCGGCCCACGTGCGTCCGTGCCGTGGCCACGCTGATGGTCAGCGCCTCGGCGATCTCCGTATTGCTCGACCCGCGGCCCACGAGCCCCATCACCTCCGTCTCCCGCGCGGTCAGCTCTGCCGCAGGGCCCTCCGCCGGCATCGCCGGTACCGGCCGCGAGGCGTCGTCCGCGCCCTGGAGAAATCGTCGAACCAGCATCGTCGTCGCCCGCGGAGAGAGCAGCGACTCTCCGGAGGAGACCACCCGGAGC
This sequence comes from Nesterenkonia halobia, assembly GCF_039536005.1. Lineage (NCBI taxonomy): Bacteria > Bacillati > Actinomycetota > Actinomycetes > Micrococcales > Micrococcaceae > Nesterenkonia > Nesterenkonia halobia. The sequence goes on from NZ_BAAAYG010000001.1 coordinate 128,167, forward strand.
GCGTCCACGAGCCCGGTGGGCGGGGTGTCCTTCAGGAGGAAGCCGCTGGCCCCACCGCGAAGCGCAGACACGACGTAGTCGTCGTTCTCGAACGTCGTCAGCACGATGATCCGCGTGCCGACGAGCGCCGGGTCGGCGGTGATCCGCCGAGTGGCTTCGAGCCCGTCGATGCCGGGCATCCTGATATCCATGAGGACGATGTCGGGACGGACACGTCGCACGACGTCAACGGTCTGCAGACCGTCCGAGGCCTCCCCCGCGCACTCCAGACCGTCCTCGTTCTCGATCAGCGTGCGCAGCCCCATGCGCATCAGTTCCTGGTCGTCGGCGACGACGATGCGGATCATCGCGGCTCCTCCACGGGGATCGTGGCTCGCACCCGGAACTGCCGCGACGCGTGCTCTACGCGCTCCGGGGCCTCCTCCGACTCGGTGACCCCGGCCTGAAACTCCCCGCCCAGGGCACGCACACGGTCCTGCATGCTGCGCAATCCCATCCCCGCCGCGCCGAACGGGTCCTCCGGGGGCCGGTCGCGGCACGGATTCGTCACGGTGATCTCGAGCTGTCCTGCGGTGCGGGTCGATGCCACGTGAGCCGTGCCGTCGGCACCGTGCCGCAGGGCATTCGTGAGCGCCTCTCGGAGCACTCGATGCCCGACGGAACGCACCTCCGGCGGCAGCGGCTCCCGGAGTCCCTGCCCGGTCGCCTCGACCTGCAGCCCGGCCGCGGCCATCCGCTCCACGAGGTCGTCGACGGCGAGCGGCCGCGGGGCCAGTTCCTCGGATCCTTCGTCCTCTCGGACCGACCGCAGCGTGCCGCGCACCTCCTCCAATGCTTCGGCGGCCGTGCCGCTGATCCTGTGCAGGGCCGACTCGGCCTGCTCAGGGCTGCGCGAGAGCACATGGAGGGCGACGTCGGCCTGCATCTTGATCGCGGCCAGTCCATGACCGACGACGTCGTGGACGTCCTGGGCCAGACGCAGGCGCTCTTCGTCAGCATGACGGCGAAGCTCCTGCCGCCGGGCGGCAGCCTGCTGCAGACGGGTCACCCGCACGGCGATTCCGATGCTGCAGGGAACGGCGGCCCAGGCCAGCGCGAAGCCCAGTCCCGGCCAGAGCGAGTCCTCCAGGACAGTGTGCGGGAGCAGGACCGCGGCGGCGAGCGCGGCTGCGATCGTCGCCGTCGTCGTCGGCGACAGCGTCGCCACGGAGTAGACCGCCACCGCCACGGCCAGGAGCACCGGTCCGGGCGGGTGGCCGAGCAGCAGGTGCGTCGAGGTCGTGACCGCGCAGACGGCCAGGACGAGGAACGGGCGACGCCGTCGCAGCACCAGGCTGATCGGTGCGATCAGCACCAGCGCCACGGGGAGCACGTCCGGGCCCGATCCCTCCGCCGTCCGGAGCGTGAAGACCGTTCCGAAGCTGACCACTACGGCCAGGGCGACGGCCAGCGCCACGTCGCCTCGCGAGATCCGCGCGGTCTCCGGCATCCTCGATTCGTCTCCGTCCGTCAGCAGACATCCCTATGGTGGACGAGCCAACCACTGATCAGCGTCGATGTCAGCAGGTAACAGACCAGGACCAGAGCCGCCGGTCCGGCGTCGGCGACGACTTGGACGCCCGGCGCGCTGTTCGCTGCGCCGACGGCGGCGACGACCGATCCGACGGCCGGGCCCGGCAGGAGCCACTGGGCCTCCGCATACCAGGAGAGCAGCGGAGCGGCCAGTACGGAGAGCAGGTTCTGCACTGCCAGGATCCAGACCAGCCCGATCCCGATCGGCAGCGCGACGGACCGGGCCGCCGTCGCCAGCAGCGCGCCGACCGCGCCCCACATCGTCAGTGCCAGCCATCCCGTGCCGTAGGCGCGGACGACGTCGACGATCGGCGGCCAGTCCACCGGCATCCCCTCGATCAGGGCGACGGTCAGGCTCGCCGCGGCTGCGACGCCGAAGAGGAGAACCAGCATCACGGCTGCGAACGCCGTCACGGCGATCAGCTTGCCGCCATGGACGACGAGCCGACGGGGCTGCTGGACGAACACGGTCGTCCAGGTCCCCTCGACGTGCTCGGATCCCGCGATGAGCGCTCCTGCCGTCAGCGCGAGAGCTCCGGCGAAGACCGGCAGCGGGCCCAGCGGTGCGGCGAGGAACTGCTCCGGCAGCATGCTGCTCAGAGCACGATCCTCCCCCGGGCCGCCGTCGGCTCCCACAGCGGGGATGATGTAGGCGAAGGTCAGCATGAGCAGGCACCCCACGCCCAGGATCACCCCGAGCGCCGGACGGCGGCTCTGCACGGTCGCTTCGGCGCGGACCGCCGCGGCCAGGTCACGGATCATCATGGTCCTCCGTCAGTCGCAGGAACATCTGCTCGAGGTCCGGCTCGCACCAACTGAGCTCGGCGACGGCGTGGCCGGACTCGATGAGCAGCTCGTTGAGCTCGGCGGCCCGATACGGACCAGTGGCGATGAGGAGACGCTCGCCGTCCTGGCGCACTGCGGCGCTGCCAACTCGGCCCGCCAGCAGACGACGGGCGGACTCCTGTGGCTCTGCCAGCACGTGCAGGGCGCCGCCGCTGCGCAGCTGTGCCACGGTCGACTCCATGACCATCTCCCCGCGGCGGATGATGCCGACGCGGTCGCAGATCTGTTCGACCTCGCCCATCAGGTGGCTGGAGAGCAGCACCGTGCGACCCTCATCGGCCAGGCGACGCAGCAGCCGCCGCATCTCCACGATGCCGGCGGGATCGAGGCCGTTGGCGGGCTCGTCGAGGATCAGCAGCCGAGGATCCTTCAGCAGTACCGCGGCCAGGCCGAGTCGCTGGGTCATGCCCATCGAGAACGCCGTCACAGGTTCGTCGGCACGATCGGCGAGGCGGACCGCGTCCAGCGCCTTCCCCACCCTCTCGCGGGGCACGCGGGCGTGGTGGGCCAACGCCTGAAGGTTCCGCCGTCCGCTCAGATGCCGGCGAAAGGCCGGTGCCTCGATCAAGGCGCTGACGCGGCTCAGCGACGCGGGCCCGACGGGCCGTCCGAAGAGGCGGATCGACCCGGCGGTCGGCCGCACCAGCCCCATGAGCATGCGCATGGTCGTCGTCTTGCCGGCACCGTTGGGCCCGAGGAAGCCATAGACCTCCCCGCGGACGAGCCTCAGGTCGAGCTGGTCGACGGCGGCTGCGCCCCGGTACCGGCGCGTCAGCCCCATGACCTCCGCCGGAGGCGCCGAATCTCCGGGATCCGCAGACCCGTGTGGCGCGAGGCGGTGGGTGGTCATACCGTCCTCCTTTCGGGCTCCGTCCGGTGGGAGCCGCGGATCCGTCCAGGGCGGCGATACACCGCGAGGACGAAGGCTGTCAGCAGCATCGTCGGAGCGACGAGCGCAGGGCCGAGAAGCTCCGGGGCCAGACCGACGATGGCGTCGCCGGCCGCGACTGCCGGGGCCAGGGCCGCAGCGTCGTCGAGGCCGGGTCGCAGCGCGAGCATGATGAGGAGGCCCATCACGACGGTGATCACCAGTTTGAGCAGCACCCACCAGTACCGGAGCAGTCCGTAGCGGCTGCCGAGTCCGAGTGCCGCCCCCGAGATGAGGGTGACCAGGCTGGCGCCGGCCATGGGCCATACCGCGATGCGACCGGCGACGGTCAGGGCGCCGCTGACCGTGGTGGGATCGTCGCCGAACATCGCGGTGAACAGCAGGATGCTCAACGCGATGTCGACGCCGAACCAGAGCGCGGCGGCGAGGATGTGGGTCAACAGGACAGCTCGGCGGATATCGGGACGGAGTCGGCGGCGTCTCCGAATGCCGACGATCTCAGGGGCAGAACTGCGGATCATGACGACCTCCCGTCACGCGGATGTCCGTGGATGCCGCCAGTCTCGGTCCGGGCGGCGGTGCTGGTCGTCAGCGCGTCGACGTATCTTCTCCTGCGTCACGGCGCGCAGTCGTGCGCCATCTGCTGCTCCGCCCTCCGCAGGAGTCCGGCGACTTCGCAGGATCCCGACGCTGACGCCACAGCTGCTGCGCGACTCTGGACGTGCGGTCGTCGAGTCCCCGCTCGCGTCACTGGACACGCTCACCGAGGCCCGCCTCGGAGAGCTCATCGAGGAGCTGTGGGATCCGCCGGCGACGCGCGGGACCCGGCTGGTGAGCATCTCGTGGGACGCGCTGGCGCTTGTCTCGCAGGCGGCCAATGCGGTGGGGATGGAGCCGTCCGCGCGCGAGCGGTGACGACGGCGCCGGGCTGCGGCGGGGCCGGGGTTGCGCCATGGTCATGAACTTTTCGCCAGGTCACGGCGCTGCATCTCCGTGAGATGGCGAAAGCGCCGTGATGATCGGAACGACGACGGCATGGACGCCGCCGGCGGATGGCCCGGCCGGTTCCCCCGCGGCATCGGACCATCCGTCGGCGTACGCTCCAGGTGCTCGCCTGCGAGCACCTGGACCGGGCGGCTCAGTCCACAGCGACGAACACGTCGTCGGCGAGCATGCCCGGCGAGACCTTCAGCGTCCCGTCCTCGAGGCTGTCGGCGGGAACCTGCAGGGCGATGTTTCCGGTGGTCGAGGCGCCCTCGTACAGCGTGCTCATCGAGTCGAAGCTGTTCGGAGCCATGGCGGACATGTCAGTGCCGTCGAAGGTGTTCCCCTCCGGGGAGACATACGCGACGCTCGTCATCGGCATGCTGCCCTCGGGGTCGTCCCCGGTGTACTGCACGGTGATGTCGACCAGGATGTAGGTGTGTCCCTCCTCCGGAGCCTCGTTGAACTCGTTCTCCGCCAGGACGGCGTCGGTGGCGTCCAGATCCACGCTGTTGACCGTCACCGCCCAGTCGGAGCTGGAGATCTCCGCGCCCGGCGCGTAGGGGTTCGCCCGGGTGCCCTGCTCACCGTCGGCGGCCTCCTCAGATCCGGCGTCCTCGGACCCGGCGTCCTCGGACCCGGCCTCCTCGGCGTCGCTCGCATCCGCCTCAGGATCCGAGACGGTGGTCTCGTCCGAGAAGGCCTCGTCGAAGGAGTCGGCGACCACTGCGAAGAAGACGACGACTCCGATGACGGTGCCCACCACGGACACGACCAGCGCGGCGATCCCGGTGCCGCGTTTCCTGTCCCGCAGGAACAGGGACACCAGCGCCAGGATGAACGCGATCGGCAGCAGCACCCAGCCGAGGATCAGCGCCCCCGGGATGCAGGCGAAGATCGTTCCGAGGATCGCGGTGATCAGGGCGATCAGGCCCAGGACGTTCCGACCGGGTCCGGAGGCGACGGCGGCGGGTTCAGTATGAGTCGTGGTCATCGGGGGTACCTGCTCTCTTCTCTGGAGTTCTGCGAGTGATGCACGTCGATGTGCTCTGACGAGCCTCGCGGACCCCCGCCCCGCCGCGGAACGCCGGATCGGGCCGAGAAGCATGCCCGATCGGGCAGACTTCGCGCCCCGATCCGGTCTCCGACCAGCGGCGGGATCTCATTACACTGGCGGAATGCTCCCGCGAACCTGGCCCCGGACCGTGCGCGCCGTCGTCTCCGGTCTCATCGTGCTCACGATGATCGTCGTCGGCCTGCTGGTCCTGGTGTCGGCGACGATGACGGACCCCGCCCTGGCCGACCCCGCCACCGGGGAGGCCACGGACTTCGGCGTCGTCATGGCGGGGCTGGGCATGCTGGCGCTGCTCACCCTGCCCCTCTACCGCCACGCTCCGCTGGTGCCGATGCTCGCCGGCACCGTCGCCGCGCTGCTGCTGGGCCTGGATCCCTTCGTGCTGGCGGTGGGACTGACGGTATGGATCGTCCGGGCTCGCCGCCGGTGGCACTGGGTCGTCGCGGCGGCCGGGGTCGCCGTGATCCTGATCAGCGCGGGCCTGCACCTGCACGCGCTCTCCGGCTGGCCGGACGAGGAGCACCGACGCACCGGTCAGATCACCGTCGTCGCGCTGACTGTGCTGTGCCTCGGCCTGGTGCTGGGCATCTCGCTGTGGACCCGGCAGCGCCGCTCCGCCGAGGCCGCCGAGGCCCAGGCCCGTGCCGCCGAGCACACCAGCGAACAGCTCTCCGAACAGCTGACCCGCCGGCGAGAGCGCGACGAGCTGGCCCGGGAGGTGCACGACACCCTCGCCTCCGACCTCTCCGGGCTCTCCCTGCACGTGGGCGGGCTGGAGAAGGCCGTCCAGACCACCCAGGACCCCCAGCTCCGCGAAGGGCTGCGCACCACCCGCGACTACGCGGACCAGGCGCTCACCAACCTGCGCGCCCTGCTGACCTCGCTGCGGGAGAGCGGAGCCGACGACGACGCTCCCGCACCCGCACCCCAGGGGATCACCGACCTGCAGGCGCTCTTCGAGGAGGCCTCCGCCCAGGGGGTGCAGGTGCGCCCCTTCGTGCTGGTGGACGGCTACTCGACCGCACCGCAGGCCCTGCAGCACACCGTCCGCCGCATCACCGGGGAGGCGCTGACCAACGTCCTGCGCCACAGCAGCGATCGTGCCGCGGAGGTCAGCATCGCCGGCTCTCCCGGCCGGGGCATCGACCTGCGGGTCAGCAATCGCACCGCGGACTCGGCCCGTTTCACCTCAGGCTCCGGCACCGGGCTGACCGGCATCCGGGAACGGGCCCAGCTGCTGGGCGGCACGGCGGAGGTCCAGCACGCCGACGGCCTGTTCACGCTCACTGTGCACCTGCCGTGGGCGGCGGACGACGCCGACGCCTGAGCCGGACCCGGAACCGTCCTGCTCGCGACGCCGGCCACCGCCGCGTTGGTAGGCTGTCGGGGTGCAGATCTCCGTGGTGGCAGTCGACGACGACCCCCTGGTCCTCGGCTCGCTGCAGAACATCCTGGTGCCGGAAGAGGATGTCAGCGTCCTCGGCACCGCCGGCACCGGGCAGGAGGCCGTGGCGGCGGTCCGGGCCCACCAGCCCGACGTCGTCCTGATGGACCTGCACCTGCGCGGCGCCCTGGACGGAGTCGAGACCACTCGTCGCCTCCGCAGACAGCTGACCCCGCCCGCCGTGCTGGCGGTGACCAGCTTCGACACCGACCGCTACCTGCGCGGGGCCCTCGACGCCGGGGCCACGGGCTTCCTGCTGAAGACCGACGCCCCGGACCTGTTGGCCACGGCGATCCGCATGACCCACGACGGCGACCCGATGATCTCGCCGGCCATGACCTCCCGGCTGATCGCCAGCTATGTCACCCCGACCACCGACCGGGTGTGCCAGGACGCGCGCCACCAGGTCACCGGACTCGCCGACCGCGAGCTCCAGGTGGCCGGCCTCATCGGAGGCGGCAAGACCTATCAGGACATCGCCGAGACGCTGCACCTCTCCCCCAGCACGGTGAAGTCCACCGTCCGCCGCGCGATGGACAAGGTCGGGGCCGACACCGGCGCCCATCTCGCCGTCATCGTCGCCCAGGCCCGGCTGGACGTCGCCGACGGCAGGTGACCGATCGGAGGCGGCGCCGCTCCACCTGATTGAATGGAGCCATGTCTGACGCCCCCACTCCCCCGCAGGCGACGCAGGTCCCCGTCGAGCGCACCCACCACGGCGACACTGTCGTCGATCCGTACGAGTGGCTCCGGGACAAGGAGTCGCAGGAGGTCCTCGACCACCTGCACGCCGAGAACGCCTACACAGAGGTAGTCACCGCCGACCAGCAGTCGCTGCGTGACACGTTCTTCGCCGAGACCAAGCACCGCACTGTCGAGACGGACCTGTCCGTGCCCTCGCGGCAGGGCGACTGGTGGTACTTCACCCGCACTATCGAGGGCGAGCAGCACCCGGTCTTCTGCCGCGTGCCGGCCGCGCCCGACGACGGCGGGCTGGCCGCCTGGACGCCGCCGGAGGTCGAGCCCGGCGTCGCACTGGCCGGCGAGGAGACCTACTTCGACACCAACGCCGAGGCGGCGAAGCACCCCTTCTACCAGCTCGGCGGCATGACCCGTGATCAGGCCGGACACCTGCTGGCCTACAGCGAGGACACCTCCGGCGACGAGCACCACTCGTTGCGCTTCCGCGACCTGAGCTCCGGCGAGACGCTGGACGAGGCGGTGGAGAACGTCCACGGCGGCCCGGTGCTGGACCCGGCCGGCGAGCGCGCCTACTACATGGTCGCCGACGCCGCCTGGCGCCCCCACCAGCTCTGGGTCCACACCGTCGGCACGCCGGCCGCCTCGGACCGGATGCTGCTGCAGATCGACGACGAGCAGCTCTGGACCGGCATCGAGACCTCCGCCGACGAGCGCGAGCTGCTGATCATCTCCGGCAACGCCGAATACGACGAGTCCCGGCTGCTGGACCTCACCGCCCCCGACGCCGAGCCGCAGCTGCTGATCAGCGCCGCCCGCCGGCTGCTGCACACAGTGGAGCCGATCGAGCTCGACGGCGACGGCGTCCTGCTGATCACGCACAACCAGTCCGGCGCGAACAACGCGCTCTCGCTGACCTCGACCGCGGCGCTGCGCGCCCAGAGCGAGGACGAGCCGCTGGATCTGGGCACCACTGTGCTGCCGCATGAGGAGACGGTGAAGCTCGAGGGCGTGGCCGTCACCGCCGCCGAGGTGCTGGTCAGTTCCCGGCGCGACACGATCGAGTCGGTCCAGCGCCTGCCGCTGGCCACGCTGCGGGCCGTCCGCGACGGCGCGACCCCGACGCCGACTTCGCAGCTGGACGGGCTGCGCTTCGACGCGGACCTCTACACCTGCTTCCTCGCCTCCGCCCGCTACGAGGCCCCGCTGTTCCGCGTGGCCTACACCTCCTGGTTCACTCCGCCGCGAATCTACGACATCCCTCACCCGACATCCGGAGAGGGCTCCCCGGAGCCGATCCTGCGCCGCGAGACTCCGGTGCACGACGTCGACCTGGACGCCTACCGCGCCACGCGGATCTGGGCACCCACCGACGACGTCGACGCCTCCGGAGCTCAGGTCCAGATTCCGGTGACGGTCCTGCACCACCGCGACGTGACCCCGGACAGCGGCAACCCGACGCTGATCTATGGCTACGGCTCCTACGAGATCAGCATGGACCCGTCGCTGCAGATCGCCTCGCTGTCGCTGCTGGACCGCGGGATCGTCGTCGCCGTCGCCCATGTCCGCGGCGGCGGCGAACTGGGCCGCGGCTGGTACGAGGACGGCAAGAAGCTGGCCAAGCCCAACACCTTCCGCGACTTCGTCACCGCCACCGACCACCTTGTGACCACCGGCTGGGCCGATCCCGAGCGGATCGCCGCCTGGGGCGGCTCGGCCGGCGGACTGCTGATGGGCGCCGTGGCGAACATGGCTCCGGAGAAGTACGTCGCGATCGTCGCGCAGGTGCCCTTCGTGGACAACCTGACCTCCATCCTGGATCCGGATCTGCCGCTCTCGGCCCTCGAGTGGGAGGAGTGGGGCAACCCGATCACCGACGAGGACGTCTACTGGTGCATGAAGTCCTACTCGCCGTATGAGAACGTCCACGACGCCGCCTACCCGGCGATCGCGGCGGTGACCTCGCTCAACGACACCCGCGTGCTCTACGTGGAGCCGACCAAGTGGGTGCAGCGGCTGCGCGAGCACCAGCAGGGCGAGGCGCCGATCGTGTTCAAGATCGAGATGGACGGCGGCCACGGCGGCGCCTCGGGCCGGTACGAGGCCTGGAAGGACCGCGCCTGGGACTACGCCTTCATCGCCCACCACCTGGGTGTGGCCGCCGATGCCGGACGCTGAGTGGTCACTTCTGACGGTGACGCACGGCGTGTCGACCCCGAGATCCGGTCATTCGTGACCACTCACGGCAGGAGGACGATGGCTGAGGAGATCGCCGACGACGGCACGGCGGCCGACGCGCCCGGCGACGCCGTCCCCGCTCCGCTCCCCGAGCACGCCTGGACCGAGGACCCCGACTATGTCCGGGTCTACGACGTCGAGAACGCCGGCGGCTGGGACCACGACTTCTACGCCGAACTGATCGGCGAGCTGGTCGGAGTCTCGGTCGACGACGGCGCGTGGTCCGGCGGGCCCGCCGAGGCCGTCGCCGCCGGCGGCGGCGGCGAGCACGTCCTCGACCCCGCCCATGCCCCGCACGTCGCCGACATCGGCTGCGGCACCGGCGTGCTGGGTCTGCGGCTGGCCGCCGCGGGGATCCGGGTCACCGGTGTGGACCCGTCCCGGGCGATGATCGACGCCGCCGAGGCGCGCACCGCCGCCTCCGGGCTCGAGGAGCAGGTGACCTGGCACCACGGCTTCGCCGACCGGCTGCCGACGGCGAGCGCCGACGTCGTGCTCATGGAGGGCCACGTCGCCCAGTACTTCCTGGAGCGCTCGGCCTGGGACGAGGTCCTCGCCCACGCGCATCGGGCCCTGGTCCCCGGCGGCGCGCTGACCTTCGAGTCGCGCAATCCCGAGGGTCTGGAGCTCGACGTCTGGGATGAGGAGCACACCCGGGAGACCCAGGAGCACCCCGACGGCGGGACCTTCGACTCGTGGATCGAGCTGGTCAGAGTCGCAGGGGAACAGGATGTCGCCGGAGAGCAGGTCGAGCATCCGGCGGGGCCCGAGGACGGGCAGGACGACGGCCCGCTGGTCACCCATCGCGGCCACATGGTCCTGCCCGACGGCCGGCACGTCACCACCGAGGAGACGCTGCGCTTCCGCCCTCTGGAGGTGCTGCGCGGCTCGCTGGAGCGGGCCGGCTTCGTCGTCGAGCAGCTCTGGGGCGACTGGGACAGCGAGGAGCTCGACGCCGACTCCCCGGAGATCATCGTGCTGGCCCGGAAGCGCTGACCGCTCCGTGCCCACGACCCGCCGCGACCCCGCTCAGCGCACCAGCTGCCGCGCGTACTGCCCGTGCGGGCCGGTCCGGGCGATCGGCTCGCCGTCGAGCGCGAGGATGAAGCCGGTCGCGTCGCGGTCCTCCTCGGGCAGCTGCTCGGCGATCTCCGGCAGCACGCCGATGCCCTCGTTGCTGATCCAGCGCGCCCCGGCCGCACGCACCTGCTCGACGAAGCGCCGTCGTTCCTCGGGCGACAGGTAGACCAGCACCGCCGAATGCATCACCACCGGGGTGGCGCCCGCGGGCACGCGGGCCAGCAGGTCCGGCAGCTCGGCGTTGAGGTCGCCGCCGACCAGCTCGGGCTGCCGGGCGGAGATCAGCTGCGCGCCGGCGTCGATGCGTTCGAGCCGGTGCTCCATGCCCGGCCAGACCAGCATCTCGAGCCAGGCGAGGTCCTCTTCGCGGGTCAGGTCCAGCGGATTGAGGTCGACGCCGCCGCGCCAGACGATCTCCGGCAGCGCCTCCGGCGGATCCACGCCTTCCAGGCCGCAGTCGATCTCCAGATCCGTGGTCACCGGTCCGCGCGGGACCAGCTCGACCGGGCCCTCCGGGGTGCCGTAGCGGAACGTCCAGGCGTCCGGGTAGAGGCACAGCCCGGCGGAGGCGCCGACCTCGATCAGCGCGACCGGCCCCTCGATGCGGGACAGCGCCAGATTGGTCACCGCGTTGCGCCCGGGTTCGTTGGTCTGGGTGCGCCGGAGCCGCATGGTCTCGACGACGTCGTGCCAGCGGGCCAGCACCTGGGCCCGGGCGTCGGACCAGGGCTTCAGCGGCGTGCCGTGCAGCCGGGCGGCGGCGAAGAGCAGATTCGCCTGCCGCTTGTCGCCGGGCAGGGCGAGCAGCCGCTCGAGGATCTCGTCGTCGGCGGCGACGCCGAGGCCCCAGTCCTCGTAGAGCACCGAGACCGGTGCGGCCTCCACCTCGGCGAAATGGCGGAAATGCTCGCGCAGGCGGTCCAGACCGCCGTCGGCCGGAATGTCTCTCATACCCACACCCTACGGTCGGCGGACCGCGGACGGAACAGGGGCCAGCGACGACGCGCGATAGACTCGGGGCCGTGACCGACGCTCAGGACTCCCAGGACCGCCAGGACTCTGCCGCCTCGACCCCGCCCCTCCCCGAGCAGGTCTCCGACCTCTTCGACCCGTGGCAGTGGCGCCGCGTGGAGGGCTTCGAGCTGCAGGACGTCACCTACCACCGCCGCGTCGAGCGCGACGCCGACGGCCGCGTCCTCCGCGATCTGCCGGCGGTGCGCATCGCCTTCGACCGCCCGGAGGTGCGCAACGCCTTCCGCCCGGGCACCGTCGACGAGCTGCACCGCACGCTGGACCACGCGCGGATGACGCCCGACGTCGGCGCCGTGCTGCTCACCGGCAACGGGCCCTCGCCGAAGGACGGCGGGCACTCCTTCTGCTCGGGCGGCGACCAGCGCATCCGCGGCCGCGACGGCTACCACTACGCCGACGGCGAGACCGCCGAGACCATCGATCCGGCCCGCGCCGGGCGGCTGCACATCCTCGAGGTGCAGCGACTGATCCGCACCATGCCCAAAGTCGTCGTCGCCGTCGTCAACGGCTGGGCGGCCGGCGGCGGACACTCGCTGCACGTCGTCGCGGACCTGACGATCGCCTCGCGGCAGCACGGGAAGTTCAAGCAGACCGATGCGACCGTGGGCTCCTTCGACGCCGGCTACGGTTCGGCGCTGCTGGCCCGCCAGATCGGCCAGAAGAAGGCCCGCGAGATCTTCTTCCTCGCCCGCGAGCACTCCGCCGAGGACATGGTCGCCGCCGGGGCGGTCAACGAGGCCGTCGACCACGAGCAGCTGGAGGAGGTCGCCCTGGAGTACGCCGACGACGTCGCCCGCCAGTCCCCGCAGGCGGTGCGGATGCTGAAGTTCGCCTTCAACGCCGTCGACGACGGGCTGGCCGGCCAGCAGGTCTTCGCCGGCGAGGCCACTCGCATGGGCTACATGACCGACGAAGCCGTCGAGGGCCGCGACGCCTTCCTGGCCAAGCGCGAGCCGAACTGGGCCGACTTCCCGTACTACTACTAGCGATGACTGGCGATGACTCTGTGGCACGTGTGGGAATGGCCCGGCTTTCCCACACATGCCACGGAGTCATCCCCGCCCCACCCTGAGCCGGCGGGCCGGAACAGATCGCCTACGGCCAGCGCCGGATGGTCGCCTCGAGGAAGGCGGCGGACTCCTCCAGAGTCAGTTTCCCCTGGGCGACGTCGAGGATGTGGTCGAAGGCCGCATCGTCCTCGGCGATCAGCTGAGCGCCATTGCGACGGAGGAAGACGATCAGCAGCACGAAGGCCGTGCGCTTGTTGCCGTCGAGCAACGCGTGGTTCCTCGCGAGCGACTCCGTCTGGGCGGCCGCAGCGAGCTCGAGAGTCGGATACGCCGATCGACCGAAGACGGCGGTCACGGGCCGTGCCAGAGCGGACTCGAACAGGCCCTCGTCCCGCAGGTGGAAGCCCAGCCTGCCCACGACGCCGAGCGCCGCCTCCAGGCTGACCCGCTTCATCAGGCGTCCGCGAGGCGCTCGATGACCTCGCCGTAGCGTTCGAAGGCATAGTCGACGGCTTCGTCGACCTGCTGCTGCTCGTCTTCACTGCGCACCAGCCGCTCGACGCTCTGCGTGATCAGTGCATGCTTGGAGATGTGCTTGCGGGAGGCGATCTCCTCCAGCTGTTTCTCGAGCTCCTCCGGCAACCGCAGTGTCATGGCCATACCACGATGGTATCACCGGCGGTGCCGGCGAGGACGGTCGAGGCCAGCATCCGCATATCGACGCGGAGGAACGATTCAGTTCAGCGCGACGAGGGTATAGATTCGCTCGTGGACACGCTCCGCCGATCAGCAGGAGGCACCCTCGTGAGCACCCCGACTCCCTACGCACCGTCCGGATCCGAGCCGTTCCACCGCCAGCTCTCCCCCACCTGCGGACTGCGGGTCTCCCCCATCGCCCTGGGCACGCTGACCTTCGGCCGCGGCGAGGAGCTCACCCATATGGGAGACGTCGACGCCGACGGCGCCGCCCGGATGCTGGCCCGCGCCCATGAGGCCGGGGTCAACCTGATCGACACGGCCAACCTCTACGGGAACGGCGTGGCCGAGGAGGTCGTCGGCGACGCCCTGACCAAGCTCGACTGTGCCGAGGACTTCCTGATCACCACCAAGGCCCGCATGGTGATCGGCGACGGCCCCAACGACGGCGGCGCCTCCCGCTGGCACCTGCTGCGCGAAGTCGACCGCTCGCTGTCCCGGCTGGGCCGCGACCACATCGACCTCTTCTACCTGCACCAGTGGGACGGCCAGACCCCGCTGGAGGAGACGCTGGAGACGATGGACACTCTGGTGCGCTCCGGGAAGATCCGCTACTACGGCGTCTCCAACTACATGGGCTGGCAGCTGCAGAAGGCCCTGCGGGTCTGCGAGGCCAACGGCTTCATCAAGCCGGTCTCCCAGCAGATCCTCTACTCCGCCTACACCCGCACCGCCGAGTACGAGCAGATCCCCGCCGCGCTCGACGCCGGCATCTCCACCCAGCCGTGGAGCCCGCTGAACATGGGCCTGCTCACCGGAAAGTGGCGCCGCGGCCGGCAGCCCGAGGGGCCCTCCCGGCTGAAGGACGGCACCGGCGCGGAGATGCGGGTGCCGGACTGGGGCCGCCTCCACGACGTCGTCGACGCGCTGGAGGAGGTGGCCGGCCGGCACGACGGCGCCACCATCCCGCAGGTGGCCCTGGCCTGGACGCTGACCCGCCCCGGCGTGCACAACGCCGCCGTCGCCGCCCGCAGCCTCGAGCAGCTCGAGGACCTGCTGGGCTATGCCGCCCTGCAGCTGACTGCCGAGGACCTGGCGACCATCGACCGGGTCAGCCGCCCGGAGATCATCTACCCGCACTGGCATCAGGCGGACATGGCCGCCGAGCGGCTCAGCCCGGCCGACGAGGACATCATCGGCACCGTCGGCGAGCAGGTGGCCGAACAGTTCGGCGCCCGCTCCTGAGCAGGGCGACCGTGCGGCGTGAGGCGTCGCCGAGCTCACGCCGCACGGCCTCTGCGGAAGGCCGATGCTAGTCTGAGGGTCATGCCTGAGATCTCCTCGGGGGCAGCACGCACCCGCCGCCCATTCCGCGAGACGGGCACCGGACGGGACGCCTGCCGACGGCTCGGCACCGAGCGGTCCGAGACTGCCGCCGCCGACTCCTCCTGCGGCCGATGAGTCCGACCGGCCCCGCAGAGCGCCGGACGGCGCAGGCGCTCGACGCCCTGGACGCCGCCCTGCGCGGCCACGCCGCACCTCTGGAGTTCCGCCCGGCCGACGACGACGGCGCCGCGGACTGGACGCCGCGGCCCGATGTGCTCGACCTGCCGCATCCGGCCGCCCACGCCGATCCTGGCACAGCCGACGAGGGCGCCTCGGTCGAGCGCCCGGCCGTCGTCGTGCGCACCTCCGGCTCCACCGGCACGCCGAAGCAGACGCTGCTCTCCGCCGCCGCGCTGCGCGCCTCCGCCGAGGCCACCGCCGAGGCGCTCGGCGGCCACGGCCAGTGGCTGCTCACCCTGCAGCCCAGCTACGTCGCCGGCCTGGCGGTGCTCTCCCGCAGCCTCGTGGCCGGCACGACGCCGGTGCCGCTGCTGACCGGCACCACCGATCCGGAGCGCTTCGCCGCCGCCGCCGAGCAGCTCACCGCCGAACGGCGCTTCGTCTCCCTGGTGCCCACTCAGCTGTCCCGGCTGCTCGACGCCGGCCACGACCGCACGACGGCCGCACTGCGCCGCTTCGACAGGATCCTGCTCGGCGGCGGCGCCTCCTCGGACGAGCTGCTCGAGCGTGCGGCCGCGGCCGGACTCCGCGTAGTGCGCACCTACGGGATGAGCGAGACCTGCGGCGGCTGCGTCTACGACGGCCGCCCGCTGCCCGGCGTCGGCGTCTCCGCCGACGCGGACGGGCGGATCAGCCTCTCCGGCCCGATGGTCGCACTGGGCTACACCGACGCCGCGCTGAGCGCCGAGCGCTTCGACGTCGACCCGGCCACCGGGCATCGCCGCTTCCGCACCGACGACCTCGGCGCCCTGAGCACCCTCTCCCCCGAGGACGCGGACTCCCCCGCCGACCCGGCGCCGTCGGGCGCGACCCCCTCGAACGTGCCGCGGCTGACGATCACCGGCCGCCTCGACGACGTGATCACCACCGGCGGAGTGAAGATCTCCGCCGAGCAGGTCCGGGCCGTGCTGCTCGAGCATCCCGAGGTGACCGACGCCTTCGTCGGCGGCGTCGCCGACCGCGACTGGGGCCAGACTGTCCGTGCGGCGGTGGTGCTGGACGCAGCCTCGCGCACTGAGGCCGTCCTCGAGACCCTGCGCGCCGCCGTCCGCGAGCGCCTCGGCCCCGCCGCCGCCCCGAAGAGCCTGCAGGTGCTGACGGCGCTGCCGCTGCTGGCCACCGGCAAGCCCGACCGGCGCCGGCTGCTCGACCTTCTGGCCGTGGACCGGCCGTGAGCCGTCCTCGTCCTGCTTCCCCGTCCGCCTCGCACCCTCTGGAGGAACCCCATGGCCGCCCCGCATGACTGGATCGCCGGAGCCCGCCCGCGCACGCTGCCGATGGCCGTCGCCCCGGTGGCCATCGGCGCGGCCGCGGCCGCCGCGCTGGGAGCCTTCGACCTGCTCATCGCCGTGCTCGCCCTGGTGGTGGCGCTGGCGCTGCAGGTCGGGGTGAACTACGCGAACGACTATTCCGACGGCGTCCGCGGCACCGACGACGAGCGCGTCGGCCCGATGCGGCTGACCGCCACCGGCGCGGCGGCCCCGGGCCGGGTGAAGGCCGCGGCCTTCCTGAGCTTCGGCGTCGCCGCCCTGGCGGGACTCGTCATCGTGGTGCTCTCCGGGCAGTGGTGGATGCTCGGCCTCGGGGTGGTCTGCGTGCTGGCGGCCTGGTGGTACACCGGCGGGTCGAGGCCCTACGGCTACCTCGGGCTGGGCGAAGTGATGGTCTTCCTGTTCTTCGGCCTGGCCGCGACGCTGGGCACCACCTGGGCGATGGCCCAGCAGCTCAGCGCCGGCGCCGTCGTCGGAGCGGTCAGCCACGGGCTGATCGCCGCGGCGCTGCTGATGGCCAACAACGTCCGCGACGTCCCCACCGACCGCGAATCCGGCAAGCGCACGCTGGCGGTGCGGCTGGGCGAGCGTCCCGCCCGGGCGAGCTACGTGGTGATGACCGGTCTGGCGCTGCTGCTGCCGCTGACGCTGCTGGGGCAGAGCCTGTGGTTCCTGCTGGTGCTGCTGGCCGTGCCGTTCGCCCTCGGCCCGGCGCGGATCATGCTCTCCGCCCGGCATACCGGCGGCGCGCTGATCACTGTGCTGCAGCTGACCGGCCAGATCGGGCTGGTCTTCGCCGCGCTGCACTCGGCGGCGCTGCTGCTCGGCTGAGCCTCCGCGGTCCGCGCCCGGTCAGCGGGGCTGGTCCGGCGCGTCCGAGCCCGGGGCCTCGGGGGTGTCATCGGCGTCGTCCGCGCCGTCGGTGTTGCCGGCGTTGCCGGTGTTGTCGGCGCCGTCGCTCGAGTCGTCCGTGCGGCCCGTCTCGCCCGAGCCGGCGGAACCTGCCGAGCTGCTCCGGCCGTTCGTGCCGGCCGGCGAGCCGCCGTCGGCGTCGTCTCGGTCGGCCTCAGGCTTCTTCCGCCGCTCCCGGGCCTCGAGCTCCTGCTCCTTGCGGCGCAGCTCCTCCTCGCGCTGACGCCGGCGGCGCTGGACCTCCAACGTGTGCAGGAAGTTCGGGTCGTCGTCGGGGGCGCCCTTCGGCGCCGTCGGGCCGGCGCCCGCATCGCCGCGGCGGCGGCCGAAGCCCAGCCACAGGCCGGCCCCGATGACCGGCACGAGCACGATGACCGCGAGCCACGCGGCCTTGCCCATCACCCGCAGGCGATGGCGCGGGGTCTGGATGCACTCGATCAGGCTGTAGATAACCAGACCGAGGCCCACGATCCCGAGCGGAATGATCAGCCTCATACCTGCCACCCTAGTTCATCGGCGCAGGTCGCATCACTCCACGTCGGACCGCACCGCGGCCGCCCGATGCGCCGGACGGCGGGCCGGCGACCTACAATCGAGGGGTGGCGCTCCTCAAGTACTCCCTGATCCGTCTGGCGACCTTCTGCGTGGTCTTCGCCGCGTGCATGTTCCTGCAGCTCGGCCGCTTCACGCTGCCCTTCGCCGTCCTGGTGGGACTGCTGGTCTCCTGGGCGGTGGCCTATCTCTTCTTCGACCGCCAGCGAGTGGCCGCCGGCGAGCAGCTGGCCGCGATCGTCTCCGGCCGCCGCCGGACCGCGGCCCGACAGCAGGCCGACGCCGACGCCGATGCCGAGGACGAGCTGGCCGAACAGTACCACGCGGCGGACGTCCGGCCGCAGAACACGCGGCAGTCCGAAGAGGACCGTCGAGGCTCGGAGGACCAGGGCGACCGGGGCACGGACGGACCGGACCGCGGCGCGGACGACGACCGCCCGCGCGGATGAGCGACGCGGGGCCGGTGCCGGCCCCGCGTCACTCATCCGCCCGTCATCTCGGAGTCAGCTCCAGCGCGCGTATCCGGAGAGGTCCGTGGGCAGGGCGGCCATGAAGTCGGTCCGCTCCCCCTCGCTGACCGCCTCGGCGATCGAGGACAGCACCGCATGCGCGGCGTCGCGGGCCTGATCGGCAGTCTGGTCGAGCCGGCCCCGGAGACGCTCGATGAACTCGTCCTCTCCGAATCGCCCGGCATCCTCCCCGGGATCGGTCAGCAGCTCGGCGAAACCGCTCGGCAGCTGGGCCGCCAGGCGGGCGGCCTCTCCGCCCAGATCGCGGCTCCCCAGCACGGTCAGCACCTCGGTGGTGACCCGCCGAGCCTCGTCCTCGGAGGAGTACTCGCCACGCCGCCGCACCAGGTCGGTCACGTCGTCGGTGTTCATGGGTGGTGCTCCTTCCCTGCGTCCGGTCGTCGGACGGCTCAGCGCTCAGTGCCGCCCGGCGCGTCCTGGCCCTCGGGCTCCTGGGGCACGGCCTCGACCACGTCGTCCATGCTCTCGAATCGCTGATCGGGCAGCGCGCGCAGGGCCTGCAGCGACTTGGCGTCGACGTCGCGCTCCTCGGCATAGCCGACGAGGTCGTCCTTCGACGCCGGGAAGTCGACTCCCTGCAGCGCCTTCTGTGCTCTGAGATCGTCCCGCGCAGTCATGCGGTTCTCCTCTCGTCCGGGATCCCCGACGCTAGTCGCCCGGCGAGCTCCTGACCAGCCTCCGCGCTCGCAGGGGCACGGCGCGCTTCACTCCGGCGCGCCCGCGCACCTCACTCCGGCAGGCCCGCGTAGGAGTGCAGGCCGGCGAAGAGCGTGTTGACCACGGTGAAGTTGAAGATCACGCAGGCGAAGCCGATGATCGACAGCCAGGCCGAGCGCGAGCCGGTCCATCCGCGCGTCGCGCGGGCGTGCAGGTATCCGGCGTAGACGACCCAGACCACGAAGGTCCAGACCTCCTTGGTGTCCCAGCCCCAGTAGCGGCCCCAGGCCTCCTCGGCCCAGATCGCGCCGAAGATCAGCGTCAGCGTCCAGGTCACGAAGCCGATGGTGTTGATCCGGTAGGCCCGGTTCTCCAGCGCCATCGCCGAGGGCACCATGCGCATGAACTGCCAGCCGCCGGTGTCGGACAGCATCCCGGCGGCGCGCTTGGCCTCGCGGCGGTGCTGGATCAGCTGCAGCACGCTCATCGCGAAGGTCAGCGTGAACAGCCCCATGGAGAACACCGCCACGGAGACGTGGATGACGATCCACGGGCTCTGCAGCGAGGGCTGCAGATGGCCCAGCGGCGTCGGGAAGCCGATGGTCGCCGCAGTCATCATCACCACGACCAGGCCGACGGCGAAGGTCCCCAGGAAACGCAGGTCCTTGCGCAGCAGCGAGACCAGGTAGACCGCCGCGACGACGAACGCGCCGGTGGTGAGGAACTCGTACATGTTGCCCCAGGGCACGCGGCCGGCCGCCGTCGCCCGGGCGCCGACGGCGAACCCGTGGGCCAGCGCGGCGAGGATGGTCAGCGCCACCGCCACATTGGCCAGCGGACGCGCGATGCCGGTGTAGGTCATCTCGTCGTCGACGAGATCCTCGGCGGAGGCTTCGACGGCGCCCGGCGCCTCGTCGGGATCCCCGGCGTCGGAGCCCCCGGCGTCGGCGCTCCCGGCCGCCGAGGATCCCGCGCCGGCGGGCGCCGTCGCCCGGATCTGCGCGGAGCGCTCGGCCCGCTCGGCCTCCTGCTCGGCGGCGAGATCGGCCTCCAGGCGCCGGATCGTCACCGAGCTGCGCGCGATGTCCAGGGCGAACATCAGGAAGGCGCCGGTGTAGATCAGCGCGGCGATGAGCATGAACAGGTCGCTGTACTGCGCCAGCTCCTGATCGATCGAACCGGTGAAGGTGGGCATGGCGAACCTCGTCACTTCTCTCGTCCGGACGCGCCGCGGCCGCGTCGGCCGGGCCCGTCCTGCTCGTCGGTCGGCGTCTCATGGTGCGCCTGCTCGGGCGCGCGCACCGGCCACTGCTTCTCGAACCGGGACCGCAGCGCGATGGTCTCCTCGCGCAGGCGGAAGTCCTCTCCGCGGGCCAGCAGCCCGTAGGTCACCAGCGTGCGGCCGGCCTCGTTCGTCGTCGCCGTCACCCACGCGCGACGCCGGCGCAGGAACAGCGAGAGGATCAGCCCGGCCAGGGCGGCCAGCGCGAAGATCAGCACGCCGGTCTTGCCCGGGTTGTAGTGGATGTCGATGCCGATGTAGTTGGTCACTCCGTCAAAGCTGATCGAGCCCAGCCCGTCGGGCAGCTCGGCGGTCTCGCCGACGTCGAGCGAGAGCCCGCCGGACTCGGAGGTCCGGGAGTTCAGCTCGGTCAGCCCCTCGGTGTCCAGCACGTAGACGTTCTGCGGCTCGCCGGAGTCCAGCCCCAGATCGCCGGCGTAGGAGTTCAGCTGCAGCTGCGGGTTCTGCAGCGCCGGGTCCACCGAGACCGCCGCGCCGGAGTCGCCCTCCTGGGCGGTGGGCAGCAGCAGTCCGACGAAGCTCAGCTGCTCCGGCCGGGCGTCGGGGGCCTTGATCACCACGGTCGAGGTGTAGACCGAGTCCTGCGCCCGGGCGACCACCGGCCCGGAGTAGGCGACGTCGCCGGCGCCGTCGCGGACGGTGACCTCCGGGGCGTAGCCGTTGCCGACCAGGAAGACCCGCGCGCCGCCGAAGGTCAGCGGGTGGTTGACCTTCAGCTCGTGCTCCTCCGGCTCGGCCCCGGGCTCGTCGCGGACGGTGACGTCGGCGGTGAAGTCCAGGGGCTGGCCGTAGTGGCTGGGGTTCTCCCGGTCGAAGATCCGCTCGAAGCTGTCCAGCGTGACCGAGAACGGCTCCATCTGCGACTCGTCGAAGGCGGTGCCCGGCACGAAGTTGTCGTAGGAGACCAGCGAATTGACGAAGCTCTCGTCCTCGGTGACGATCTTCTGCCCGTAGTAGCTGAACATCGAGCCCGCGGCCACGCAGATCAGCACCCCCACCAGCGAGACGTGGAAGAGCAGGTTGCCGATCTCGCGCAGATACCCCTTCTCGGCGCCCACCGAGGCGGGCACCTCGCGGCCGCGGGCGTCGGTGCTCGCCTCGCGGACGTCGACGCGGTAGCGCCGCCCCTTGAGGACCCGCGCCGCGTCCCGGACCGCCTGCTCGGGGGCCGGGCCGTCGTCGTCGAGCTCCACGGCGCCGTGCTGGGGCAGCCGCTCCAGCCGGCGCGGCGTCCGCGGCGGCGGGGAGCTCATCTGCTCCAGGTGCTTCTTCGCCCGCGGGATGATGCAGCCCACCAGCGAGGTGAACAGCAGCAGGTAGATCGCCGAGAACCAGAAGGAGGAGTAGACGTCGAAGACCTGCAGCGAGTCCAGGATCGGCCCGGCGGTCGGGTGGTCGTCGAGCCAGCGCTCGACGGCGGCCTGCCCCTGCACGCGCTGCGGGAACAGCGAGCCGGGCACTGCGGCGACGGCGAGCAGGAGCAGCAGCATCAGCGCGGTGCGCATGCTGGTCAGCTGGGTCCAGGCCCAGCGCAGCATGCCGACCGGGCCCAGCGCGGGCACGGCGACGTCGCCGCGGCGCCGGCCGGAGGACCTGCCGGAGCCGCCGTCGGCGGTGGACTCGGCCTCGGTCAGCGCGTCCTCGCGCGCATTGTCACGGTGGGCGGACGGCTGGGTCATCAGATGGGCAACCTCACCTCGTTGGCGAACCAGTCCTGCAGAGCATAGACCCACAGGTTCCACACGCCGGTCAGCATGAGCACGCCGATGAGGATCAGCATGCCGCCGCCGGCGCGGGCGACGACGACGCGGTGCCGTCGGAAGAAGTCCACTGCCCGCATGCCGCGGGTCAGCCCCATGCTGATGAGGATGAACGGGATGCCCAGGCCCAGGCAGTAGACGGAGACCAGCAGCGCCCCGCGGGCGGGGTCGCCGCCGACGGGGGTGGACATCGCCAGCACCGCCGCCAGCGTGGGGCCGATGCACGGCGCCCAGCCCAGACCGAAGGTCGCGCCCAGCAGCGGGGCGCCGAGCAGTCCGTCGGGCGGGCGGCGCGCGATGCGTCGTTCGCGCTGCAGCGGGGTGAAGACTCCCATGAAGACCAGGCCCATGAGCACCACCACGGCGCCGAGGGCCTGGGTCAGCCAGCCGCCCTCGACCCGCAGCCACACTGTGGCCTGCGAGAACAGGAAGCCGACGAGCAGGAAGATCACGGAGAAGCCGAGCACGAAGAGCACGGCGCCGAGCACCAGCCGGGCGCGCCGGCGGTCCTGCAGCTGCACTCCGGAGAGGCCGGTGACGTAGCCGAGCCAGCCGGGCACCAGCGGCAGCACGCAGGGCGAGAGGAAGGAGACCAGACCGGCGAGCAGAGCCACCGGCAGCGACAGCAGCAGCGAGCCGTCGGTGACGATCTCGGCGAAGGGGTTGCCGCTCATGCCTCCGCGCGCTCCTCGAGCGCAGTGGAGATCAGCTCGTCGAGGATGCTCGGCTCGGCGGCGCCGAGGATGCGGGCGGCCACCCGGCCCTCGACGTCCAGGACCAGCGTGGTCGGCACCGCCGACGGCGGCACGTAGTCGGTCATCGCGAGCATCACCTGGCCGTCGCGGTCCTCGAAGGAGGGGTACTCGATGCCGAAGTTGCGCTCGAAGGCCGCCGCGGTGCTCTCGGAGTCACGGGTGTTGACCCCGAAGAACTGCACGCCCTGGTCGGAGTACTTCCCGTGCAGCTCCGCCAGATCCGGAGCCTCCAGCCGGCAGGGGGCGCAGGCGGCGTACCAGAAGTTCAGCACGACGACGTCGCCGCGCCAGTCGGCGGGGCCGGTCGTCTCGCCGGAGAAGGTCTCCGACTCGAAGGTGACCGGTTCGCCGCGGTCGGCGGGGGCGAACTCCTGCACCGAGCCGTCGCCGGCGACGTAGTTCTTGCCGTCGTCGCCGGCCTGCTGGGCGAGGTCGTCGTTCTCCGCCCCGCAGGCGCTCAGCGCGAGCAGCCCGGTCAGCAGTCCGGCGCCGCCGAGCACGGCACGACGACCCACCGTCCGTCGCTCGACGCCGCCCGACGGGGCGGGCTCGTGCGGCGAATCCTGGGAAGGTGTCATGGAGCGGTCCTCGGGAGAGCGGGGCTGCCGGGCGGCGGGCGCCGGCAGACGGTCGTGCGGGTCGGCGTCGCCGACGTCGGGCGGGCCGCGGGACGGCTCCGCCGGCACAATTCTACAGCGCGTAGTAGGCGCCGACGACCCACGGCGACTCCGTGTGACCGGGGCCGGGCCCGGCGCGCCGTCGTCCGACGCCGTCGGGACCGTACCAGCGGAAGCTCGGTGCGGCCTGACCAGCTGGTCTCCGCCCGCTCACTGCCCGCTCGCCGGCCGCCGCGCGGCGTCGACCTCGACCTCGGACGTCAGGCTCAGGCGCCGGGCAGCGCCGTCGCGTCCTTGAGCAGCTCGCGATTGGGCTCCTCATAGCTGACCGCCTCGACGCCGTCGGGGCCGACGTGCAGCGAGGTGATCGAGGTCAGCGAGCATTCGCGGCTGCGCGGATCGTGCCACAGCCGACGGTCCTCGGCCCACAGCCGGGTGACCCAGATGGGCAGCTGGTGGGAGACGACGACGACCTCCGCGCCGTCGCCGTGCTCGGCGACCGCCTGGTCGGAGAGGTCCTTCACCGCGGCGAGCACGCGGGAGACCTGCTGGGTGTAGGGCTCGCCCCAGGAGGGCCGCAGCGGATTGACCAGCAGCGGCCAGCGCCGCGGGCTGCGCAGATGCCGCCGCACGTTCGACAGCCCTTCGAAGGCGTTCTCCGCCTCCAGCACGCGGTCCTCGCCGACGATCTCGAGGTCCAGCCGCTCGGCGATCGGCGCGGCGGTCTGCTGGGCGCGCAGCAGCGGCGAGGCGGCGAGCAGGTGCACCGGCCGTCCGGCGTCGGCGCGGCGGCCGAAGTGCTCGGCGACGCCGTCGGCCATGCGGCGACCCAGCGCGGAGAGCCCGTAGCCGGGCAGCCGCCCGTAGAGGACCTTCTCGGGGTTCTCGACCTCGCCGTGGCGGACCATGTGGACGGTGGCCGACGCCGGCCGCGAGGCCGCGCCCGGGACGGGGATGCTCGATGATGCCATGGGGACCAGTCTGGCAGAAGGCGTCTGTCTGCGCGGATCGCCGGGCGATAGGCTGAATGCCGAGATCAGAGACCGTTCCCACCGGCACGAGGAGGACCGGAGCCATGACCAGCTCTCCGGACGAGCACGACCAGCAGACCTACGGGCAGCCGACGTCCGGACCGCCGGCGTATGGGCAGCCGGCGTCCGGGGAGCCGGCCTACGGACAGCGGTACGACCGCCCCTCCGGAGAAGCCCAGCCGCAGCCGGGCCAGCCGCAGCCGGGATCGGCTCAGCACGGGTGGGCGCAGCCGGACTGGAACCAGCAGAGCCAGGACCAGCAGGGTCAGTACCAGCAGAGCTGGAACCAGCAGGCGCAGCCGCCCCATCACGCACAGCACTGGGCGCAGGCTCCGGCTCAGGGACATCCGACGACCGCCCAGCAGCCGTCCGACCAGCAGGGGCCGGCACGCGGCTCCCGGCCGATCACGCTGGTGCTCAGCATGATCCTGCAGCTGGTGGCCGGCACGCTGCTGCTGATCGGCGGAGTCGTCGTCGCGATGAACCTCTTCTCCGCGGACCCGGCGACCGTCATGGGCGGGATGGGGTATCCCTACACCGGGATGGGCTACCAGGATCGCGCCGACCTGGTGATGACCTTCGGCGTGCTCGCCCTCATCGGCGCCGTCGTCTTCGCCGCCCCGTATTACGCGCTGGCCTTCTTCAGCACGATGGGGTCGCAGGTCGGGCGCATCCTCGCCACGATCTATCTGGCTCTCAGCCTCACCTCGCTGGTCTTCACCCCGTGGAACCTGCTGCTGGTGGTCGCGCCCAGCATCGCCGCGCTGGTGCTGCTGTGGGTGCCGCAGAGCACCGAGCACGTGCGCCGTGTCCGGGCCGCGAAGGCACCTGCCGCGGCGACCGGGACCTACCCCGTGCAGGCCTATCCGCAGCAGGCGTGGCAGCAGCCCGCCGCGCCGCAGGCCTGGCAGCAGGGGTACGGCCAGCAGGGTTATGGCCAGCAAGGTTATGGCCAGCAGCCCTACGGCCAGCAGGGGTACGGTCAGCAGAGCTATGGCTCGCCGTACGACCAGCAGGGTTATGGCCAGCAGCCTTACGGCCAGCAGAGCTATGGACACCAGGGGTACGGCCAGCAGCCTTACGGCCAGCAGGTCGCCCAGCCGCAGCACGGATCACCGGACTCCGCTTCGCAGAGCCCCGACTCGGCCGAGCGGGCACCCTCGTCCGAGCAGGACCCGCAGGACCCCTCGGACGACGCCCCGCGCTGAGCGCACAGAGGTCACTGCCGGAGCCGCCGACGAGCAGGGCCGCACCGTGGGTCCACGGTGCGGCCCCTGCTCGTCGCGACGGCCTCTCGCCCGGTCGGCCCGGCGCGCCTCAGGAGGTCGTCAGGGAGACATCCCCGGGATCGTGGAGAGCATGTCCTCCTCGTAGTCGCTCACGCACTGGTCGCTGGACCGCTGGGTCAGCGCCTCGGCGCGGCATTCGTCGTAGGTCGCCGTCGCCTCCCAGAAGATCGCCTGGGCGCCGCCGGTGAGCCCGAACAGCCCGCAGCAGAGGATCCCGACGACGGCGCTGACGCGGATCATCGGCGGCAGGCGACGCCGGATCGCCGCCACCAGCAGCACGATCCCGCCGACGACGCCGGCGAGCCCGGCGATCGGCGTGATCAGCCGCCACGGCAGCGGCACCTGGAGCCCGATGTAGGCCAGCACCAGCGCCAGCACCAGCCAGCCGGTGGACCGTGACCAACGACGCAGGACCTCCGGGTCCGTCTCGACGGGACGACTCTCCTGGGACCCCGGCCCGGAGCCGTTCGGCGGTGCAGTGCTCATGGCACACCAGCCTACGCGTCGCGCCGTCGTCGGCTCACCTTGAACAGACCCCGCCCGTCGGTCGAGGCGCGGGGTTCGGGACCGGACCAGTAGGCTGGCCTCCATGCGCATCGTGGTCCTGGTCTCCGGCTCGGGGACGAATCTGCAGTCGATGATCGACGCCGTCGACGCCGGCGAGCTGCCCGTGGAGCTCTCCGCCGTCGGCTCCGACGTGCCCGACTGCGGCGGCCTCGCCCGCGCCGAGAAGGCGGGGCTGATGACCTTCTCCGTCCCGCTGGCCCGCGGCGACGACCGCGAGGCCTGGAACGCCGCGCTGCGCGACGCCGTCGTCGCCCACGCCCCGGACCTGGTGGTCACCGTCGGATTCATGCGCATCCTGGGCCCGACGTTCCTCGACGGAGTCGACGCGCCGATCATCAACACCCATCCGGCGCTGCTGCCGTCCTTCCCCGGCGCCCATGCCGTCCGCGACGCGCTGGCCCACGGCGTGCGCGTCACCGGCTGCACTGTGCATCTGGTCGACGCCGGGGTGGACACCGGCCCGATCATCGCCCAGGAGCCGGTGCACATCCTCGACGGCGACGACGAGCAGGCTCTGCACGAGCGGATCAAGCGCCTCGAGCGGCGTCTGCTGATCGACACCCTGGCCGCGCTGGCCGCCGGTCGGAGGCTGCCGACCGGCTGATCGCCCTTCCGGCGCCCGGCCCGGCCGCCCCGCCCCTGATCCCGCACCCGCCCGTCCCGGAGATCGATGGCCCCATGACGATCTACATCGACCCTCCCGCCTGGCCCGCCCACGGGACGCTGTTCTCCCATCTGATCTCGGACGTCTCCCTCGACGAGCTGCACGCCGCCGCCGAGCGCGCCGGGATCAGCGCCCGTGCCTTCGACCGCGACCACTACGATGTGCCCGCACATCGGCACGACGAGTTCGTCGCCGGCGGCGCCGTGCCGGTCCCCGGCTCGCAGCTGGTCCGCATCCTCGCGCACAGCGGGCTGCGTGTGCGCAGCATCGAACGCCCGGAGAAGGTCCGCGGCCGACTCGCCCTGGCCTGGGACCGCCTGCTGCCCGCGGCGCCGGAGCTCGGCGAGGAGCTGCTCGAGCGCTGGGCCGAGCCGCATCGGCACTACCACTCCCCCACCCACCTGGCCTCAGTCCTGGCCGCCGTCGCACGCCTGGAGCGGGCGGGCGAGCTCGCCGGCCCGGCCGGTGACGCCGCCCGAACGGTGCGGCTGGCCTCTTGGTTCCACGACGCCGTCTACGCGGGCGCGGGCGCCGCCGGGGACGACGAAGAGGCCTCCGCCGTCCTGGCCGAGGAACGCCTGGCACCTCTGCTGGAGGCCGCCGAGGTCGCCGAGGTCGCCCGACTGGTGCGGCTGACCGCGTCGCACGATCCGGACGACGGCGACGTCGCCGGGGCGGTGCTCGTCGACGCCGACCTGGAGGTGCTCGGCCGCGCGCCGACGGCCTACACCCGCTACGCCGAGCAGGTGCGTCGCGACTTCTCGCACGTGCCCGACGACGCCTTCCGGCGCGGGCGGGCGGCGGTGCTGCGCCGACTGCTGGACCGGCCCCGGCTCTACCGCACGACGAGCGGGCGCGAGCTCTGGGAGGACGCGGCCCGGCGGAACCTGCGCGAGGAGCTGTGCCGGCTGGAGGGCTGAGCTGCGGGGCTGGGCTGGAGGACTGACCTGCAGACCTGAGCAGGACGAACGAGCCGGGTTGAGGGGCCGCGCGCCGGTCCGCCGCACGACGGGTCCCGGTTCCTGGCCTCGGCCTCAGCGAAGTCCGTTCCGCCCCGTCGAGTTGGGCACGGCACGACGGCGACCGCGGTGCGTCCGCCCGGAGGACCAGATCGCCCCGTCCAGTTGGACGGGGCCACCGGACGACCCCGTCATGTTGCGTTCTCCCCGTCCAGTTGGACGGGGCCCGACGAACTCGACGGGGCGGACCGGCACTCGACGACGAGGCGGGCCCTCAGCGAGCGCCGTCGCTGCCGAAGCTCTCCTCGTCCCCGCCGCCGTCCGGGCGCTTCTTCGCACGCCGGGCCTGCGTCGTCGCGCGCTTCGCCTCCCGCCGGGCGACCTGCTTCTCGATCTTCCGCCGGTCGCGCTCCTCGTGCTTCTCCCGCCGCGCTTCGCGCCGTCGGCGGACCCGCTGACGACCGGTCGCCGCGTCGGGGGCGAGCCGGTGCAGCACCGGCGAGACCAGATAGCCCAGCAGTGTGCCGGCCGCGACCCAGACGGCCACCAGTCCGGCGGCGAGCAGCGCCGGCGGTCCGATCTCGGTCATCCGCCCGACGCCCAGCGACAGGCGGGAGAGCCACAGCGGCCCGAGCAGGATCAGTCCGGCGGTCAGTCCGGTCAGCAGCGCCAGCACCAGCGAGGACAGCATCAGCGAGGCCGGACGCCAGTCGATCCGCAGCGCGAACCAGTCGTCCAGGTGGTTCTCGCCCTCGCGCATCAGCCACCAGCCGGCGACGATCCCGGCGAGGACCACCAGCGCCGGGGCGAGCATCGACGGCACGGAGACGCCGGCGGGCAGCGCGCCGAGCAGCGGCACCGCCGGCAGACTGGAGACGTCGACGGCGTGCGGGGCCACCTGGGTGCCGACGCCGACGGAGAAGCCCGCTCCGACGGCATAGGACAGCGTCCACAGCACCAGGTTCGGCAGCAGGCCCAGATGCACCAGTGTCAGCCCGACGACGCCCAGCACCCCGGGATCGAGCTCCTGGTAGATATTCGCCACGTCCATCCAGTGCCGGGCGATCTGGACGGCCAGCAGCAGCGCCGAGAGCCCGACGGCGGCGACCACCGCCAGCGTGCCGGCGCGCACCACGGCCCAGAGATAGGAGCCGGCCCAGCGCAGCTTCTGCGAGAACGCCGCCACCCGGGACTCCAGGTCGACGCCGATCAGCCGGGTCCAGGACTGTGACTCGGAGTAGCCGCCGGCCAGCGAGCCGACGCCCATCACCAGGGCGGCGAAGGCCGCCGCGAGGCCGGGCTGCACGCCGAAGGCGGCGTCGTCGGCCAGCACCGCGATGCCGGCGCCGCCGGCGGCGTAGCCGACGACCAGGGTGATCATCCCCTGCCAGAGCTGGCGGGTCCACGCGCCGCGGGCAACCCGCGCCCCGGCCCGCCAGGCCAGTGCCAGGGGCACTGCGGTCAGGCCCATGGGCAGCAGGTGGAACCATCCGCCGTCGGGAGCGTCCAGGCCGCCGCCGAATGCGCCGGGTTCGAGGCTCAGCACCACCGGAGTGCCGTGGAGCACCAGCCAGATGCGGGCGGCGAGCGTGGCCAGCGATTCGACGTCGACGGCGGAGAGTCCGCCGGCCAGCCCGATGGCCAGCACCGGCACCGCCACCAGCAGGGCGCCGGCGAGCAGGACCTGGACGGCCTCGATCAGGCCGAGCAGCCACAGCGGGGGCGAGGGGAGGCGGAGGGTGCGCGTGCGCCGGCCGGCGTCGCCGGCGGAGGTCGGGTCCACGTCGGTGCGGGTCATCGTCCTCCATCGTGCCAGGCCCCGGTTCCGCCTGCGCGCGGACAGACCGGCGTTCACCGAACTCCCAGGATGGTGGAGCCCCGGCTCGGGCCCGACGACCCTCCCGCCCGGCCTCAGGCGAGCATCAGCTGCACGCCGGTGACCAGCGCGAGGACCGAGCCCAGCGAGGCCAGCAGCACCACGAAGCGGCGCACCGACTGCTCGTGCACCCGGCGCTGGATGCGCTCGCCGACCAGGATGCCGACGACGATCGCGACGGCCGCGCCGATCCAGCCCCAGAGCGGCATGTCGGGCAGCTGACCGTCGTCCAGCGAGAGCTTGATCAGGAAGGAGCACAGCGAGAGCAGGATCCACACCGGCTGCAGCGTGGCGACCATCTCGCGCACCTGCCAGCGGGCGAGCACCGCATAGATCGTCACCGCCGGACCGCCCACTCCGCCGAGGACGGTGCCGACGCCGGAGCCGACGCCGGTGACGGCCTGGGCGGTGCGCCCCTCGCCGTCGACGCGGGTGGCCACGCGGCTGAGCACCACCGAGCTGGCCAGTCCGAGCAGCACCAGCGCGGCGACGAGGACGTAGAGCGGGCCGGCCGGGGACTTCACCGAGACCCAGGCCGAGGGAGCCATGACCAGCACGGCGGGCACGCTGATCCAGAGGACCTTGTCCCAGCGGATGGAGCGCCAGACGCGCGGGAGCACCAGGACGGGGGCGAGGATGCTGATGAAGTTCACCAGCATCACACCTTCATGGGCGCCGAGCAGGACGACCATGAACGGAGCCATGATCATCCCGAAGCCCATCCCGGCGATCCGCTGCACTGTGGCCGCCAGCAGGACGAACCCCACGATGCCGGCCGTCAGTGCGATGTCCAATGCTCCGCCTCCTGTGCTGATGATCCGTCGCGCGTCCCACGTGACGCGCGTCATGTGCGTCGTCGCGGTGATCCCCGACGCCGACGCACTGGAAGACTCTACGCGGAGGGCGCCGAGCTTCGCACTGTTCGGCCGGGGTTCACCGAACTCTCACGCGGAGGTCCGCCGCCGGTGACATGCCCGCGCCATGCTGGGGGTCGTGAAGGTCGTCGTGGTCGCTGAATCATTCCTCCCGCACATGAACGGCGTGACGAATTCCGTGCTTCATGTGCTCGCCCACCTGCGCCGCCGCGGCGATGACGCGGTGGTCATCGCCCCGGGCAGCTCGATGCTGGTCCCGCCGACCTCCGACGCGGTCGAGCGCAGCGAGGAGCAGGTCGAGGGCTTCCCGGTGGTCCGGGTGCCCTCGCTTCCCTTCCCCGACTACCCCACAGTGCGCGTGGCGGCGGGCTTCGTGCTGCGGATCCGCCAGCTGCTGGACCGGATCGGGCCCGACGTCGTCCACGTCGCCTCGCCCTTCGTGCTCGGCTGGCGCGCGATCCAGGCCGCCCGCGACCTCGGCCTGCCGACCGTCTCGGTCTACCAGACCGAAGTGCCCACCTACGCCTCGCGCTATCGGCTGCCCTGGGCCGCGGACCTGCTCTGGCAGCACGTCGACCGCATGCACCGGGCCTCGACGCTGACGCTGGTGCCGTCGTCGTTCTGCAAGACTCAGCTGCGCGACCGCGGGATCCGCCGGCTGAAGACCTGGCGCCGCGGCGTCGACGGCGAGCGCTTCTCCCCGGCCCGCCGCGACGAGTCCCTGCGCGCCGAGATCGCCCCGCACGGCGAGCGGCTGGTCGGCTTCGTCGGCCGGCTCGCCGCGGAGAAGCAGATCGAGGACCTGGAGGCGATCGACGCACTGGAGGGCGCGCGGCTGGTGATCATCGGCTCCGGCCCGCAGGAGGAGGAGTTGCGCCGGCGACTGCCGAACGCGCACTTCGCCGGGTTCCAGGGCGGCGACGACCTCGGCCGCCACGTGGCCAGCCTGGACGTCTTCGTCCACCCGGGCGCCTCGGAGACCTTCTGCCAGACCATCCAGGAGGCGATGGCCGCGGCCGTGCCGGTGGTCGCCGTCGGACGCGGCGGTCCGCTGGACCTGGTCGACGGCGGCCGCACCGGATGGCTGTACCGCCCCGGCGACCTGGACGGGATGCGCTCGGCGGTCGAGCACCTGGTCGGCGACGCCGCCGCTCGGGCCCGCTTCGGCGCCGCGGCCCACGAGACGGTGGCCGAGCGCTCCTGGGAGGCGGTCTGCAACCAGCTGATCGGCCACTACGCCCGAGCCGTCGAGGCCAACGAGAAGCTGCAGCGGCTGCACGCGAAGTCGTTCCTCCACCAGCAGAGCCGGCTGACCGGGCTGTTCGCCGACTTCGGCGACTGGGAGTCCTTCGGCGACCAGTTCCTGCCGCGCCGCTGAGCGCCGCCGGCAGCTGCGGAGCCGGAGCTAGCTGAGCAGCCCGTGGCGCTCCAGCTTGGCGACGATGTCCTTGCCGTCGGGCCCGTAGATCCACGGGATGCGGCGGCCGCCGACCCGCTGGCCGCCGGCGAGCTCGCCCGACCGCCCGACGTCGTCGCCGGAGCCGCCGGTCCCTCGCGCTGCGTCCTCGCGCTCGTCGACGCCGCCCAGCAGCGATTCGGCGTCCGGGTCGCTGGCGCGGCCGCCGGCCAGCATCGCCTCGGAGTAGGTCAACTGCCGGATGATCACCGCACGGACGTTCTGCGGGTGGCGACGGGCGAAGTCGGCGTAGATGGACGGGTCGTGCTGGCCGTCGTCGCCGATGAGCAGCCAGGACATCTCCGGGAAGTCCACCGCCAGGCGTTCGAGCTCGGCGACCTTGTGCTCGGCCCCGGAGCGGAACCAGCGTTCGTCGGTGGGGCCCCAGTCGGTCAGCAGCAGCGGTCCGCGCGGATACAGGTTGCGGGTCAGGAACCGGGTCAGCGTCTGGGCGACGTTCCACGCGCCGGTGGAGAGGTAGAGCACCGGCGCCTGCGGGAACCGGCCCATCAGCCGCTCCATCATCACGGCGATGCCCGGCGTCGGGGTGCGGGCGTGCTCGTCGAGGACGAAGGAGTTCCAGGCGGCCAGCAGCGGGCGCGGCAGGCGGGTGACCACCACCGTGTCGTCGACGTCGCAGACCACCCCGGTGCGCGCGGCGTCGGCGATGATGCGCACGTCCGCGGCGGCCGGCTGCGCGCCGTCGGCCTGCAGGGTGACCCGCCGCCAGCCGGGCTCGAGCTCGACGGCGATGACCGTGTCGACGATCCCGCCGCGGTCGGCGACGACGTCGAAGGTCCGCCCGCCGGCGGTGATGGTGACCTCGGCGAAGGGCACCGGCGCGGAGATGAAGTTGCGCCAGCCGCGGAAGCCGTCGGCGATGAGCTTGGTGACGCGGCGGCCGTTGACGAAATGCGAGTCCGGGGCCATGACGACGCGCGAGAAGACCCGGACCCAGTGCTGGGTGCCGTAGCCGACCATGGAGAGCACGGTGACGTTCTGTCGCCGGCGCCGGGCGAGGCGCAGCCGGAGCTGATGCCAGCGGTCCTCGGCCTTCATCGCCCGGTTGCGCGCGGCGTCCGCGTAGTGGCGGCCTGCCGCCGCCGCATCCTGTGCCACCTCAGTCACGGGACCATCCTGCCACGGGGACGGCCTCGACGGGCCGTCCGGATTCCGCGGCCCGCATCTCGTAGGCTGGTCTCGTGACGTCACGCGCCGACTCCGCCGACCACCCCTCCCCCGTCGCCCCCTCCCCCGCCGAGCTGCGTCGGATCGCCGTCGACGCCGCCGTCGACGCCGGCGCTCCGCTGGTCGACGCCTTCCGCCGCGGGATGGATGTGGACACCAAGACCAGCGCCCATGACCTGGTCACCCACCACGACACCGCCACCGAACGCCGGCTCGTCGAGGTGCTGCACGACGCAGTCCCCGACTCGCAGTTCACCGGCGAGGAGGGCGGATCCCACGGCTCCGGCACCGTGGAGTGGATCATCGACCCGATCGACGGCACCTCGAACTTCGCCCACGGCTTCGCGATGTTCTCCCTCTCGATCGCCGCGGCCGTCGACGGCGAGGTGGTCGCCGGAGTGGTCCACGACCCGGTCGGCCGGCTGACCTTCTCCGCCGACGACTCCGGCGCCTGGCTGCAGGACGGCGACGGCGAGCGCATGCTGGGCGCCGCCGGCGAGGACGACGCCCGACGCGGGCCGCGGGCGGAGGAGACGCTGAACCTGGTCACGAGCTATCCCTCGGCCGAGGCCGTCGAGTCCGCGGGGGCGGCCGCGCTGGAGACCTTCGGGACGCTGGTGACCACCTATTCGGCCGTCCGCCGGCTGATCTCCGGGGCTCTGGAGCTCTGCCACGCCGCGGCGGGCTGGGCCGACGTCGTCCTCGGCGCGGACACCAGTCCCTGGGACGTGGCCGCCGGGATGCTGATCCTGCGACGGGCCGGCGGCCGATATCTCGTCGACGGCGGCGCACCCGGAGCGCCGGACCACCTCGCCCCGCACTACCTGGGGCTGGCCCCGGGTGTGGAGGCGCCGACGGCGTCCTGGGCGCTGGCCGAGATCACCGCCCGGGACGCCGAACGCGGCGGCGATCGAGGCCGATGAGCGCGGCGGCCGGCCGGACGGCGAGCACACAGTTTAGGCATCACTGAACCCCGCGCCGTCGTCGCGCCCGAGCGACGCCTCCGGGCGACTCCGTTCATCCCGGCGCGGACGCGACGCCGGATGAGGCATGCCTGAACCTCGTCACAGGAGGAGCGACGCCGCCCTCGGCGCCGGCCGCGACGGAACAATCGAGTCGTGACCACCGACGACGCCTCCGCGCCGCAGCAGCCCGCCGCCGATCCGACGCCGCGCCAGATCCGCCGCTGGCGGAAGTATCTGTCCGACGAGATCGCCGAAGGGAAGCTCTACACCGACCTCGCGTCCCGCAAGTCCGGCGAGGAGCGGCAGATCCTGCTCGGGCTCGCCCGTGCCGAGGAGCGCCACCAGTCCCACTGGCGCGACCTGCTGGGCGAGCACGCCGAGCGGCTGCCGTCGCCGTCGGCGCACCGGGTACTGCTGAGCTGGATGGCGCGGGCCTTCGGCTCGGTGTTCATTCTGGCGCTGGCCCAGCGGGCGGAGAGCGACTCCCCCTACGCCGGCGACGCCGACGCCACCGCCGGCATGGCCGCCGACGAGGCCGTCCATGAGGAGGTCGTCCGCGCGCTGGCCACCCGCGGGCGGGAGAAGCTCTCCGGCGGCTTCCGCGCGGCGGTCTTCGGAGCCAACGACGGGCTGGTCTCCAATCTCGCGCTGATCATGGGCATGGGCGGCACCGGAGTCTCGTCGTCAGTGGTGCTGCTGACCGGCGTCGCCGGACTGCTGGCCGGAGCGCTGTCGATGGCCGCCGGCGAGTTCGTCTCGGTGCGCAGCCAGCGGGAGCTGCTGGCCGCCACCCGCCCGACCCAGGCGACGCTGCGCGCGGCGCCGGATCTGGACATGGACCAGAACGAGCTGGTGCTGGTCTACCGGGCCCGCGGGATGAGCCGCGAGGACGCCGAGCACCGGGCCATGGAGCGGCTCGGGCTCTTCGGCTGCGACTGCGACCCGTCGCTGTCCCACCACCCGCACGAGGACCCCGAGCAGGACGAGCACGACGTCGTCGGCAGCGCCTGGACCGCGGCGCTGTCCAGCTTCGGCTGCTTCGCCGCCGGAGCGCTGATCCCGGTGCTGCCCTACCTGCTCGGGCTGACCGGCGCGGCCGCCGTCGTCGTCTCACTGACGCTGGTGGGCCTGGCGCTGCTCTGCACCGGCGCACTCGTCGGGCTGCTCTCCGGCGCCTCGCCGCTGTCCCGCGGACTGCGGCAGCTGCTCATCGGCTTCGGAGCCGCGGGGGTGACCTACCTGCTCGGCACGCTGCTCGGCGTGAACGTGGGCTGAGGCCGGCTGTCCGCCCCTCTCCTCAGTTGCCTCTGGAGATTGGGCCTTATCCCCCTCGATGTCGGCGAGGGTTAAGGCCCAAACTCCGTGACCAAAACATCTATGCCGGTGTCGACTCCGGCTCGGGTCCACCACGATCGCCGGCCCTCGTCCGATCGCGGACGCCTGCTCCGGACTTCTCGTCGAGGGCTCGGACGATGGGCGCATAGTGGGAGGTGAGCGCGGCGCGGAAGCCGTCGACGTCGCCGGCTTCGGCGGCTGCGAGCATCGCCCCGTGAGCCCGGGCGGTCTGATCCAGGTCGGCCGCCGCCGAGACCTTCAGCTTCGGCAGCACGGCGGCGTGCACATCCCAGAAGGCCGTGACGAGCTGTCCGACGAGCGAATTGTCGAGCCGGGCCAGCAGTCCCGTGTGGAACGCGCGGT
Source organism: Nesterenkonia halobia (assembly GCF_039536005.1). Classification (NCBI taxonomy): domain Bacteria; kingdom Bacillati; phylum Actinomycetota; class Actinomycetes; order Micrococcales; family Micrococcaceae; genus Nesterenkonia; species Nesterenkonia halobia. Next base: position 164,223 of record NZ_BAAAYG010000001.1, read on the forward strand.
CCTGGGTCGGGAACACCCGACCGTCCGCCGCCATGGCGACCATCTCGTCGACCAGGGCGGACAGCTCCGGGTTCGAGGTCCCCGCCATGCTGTCCACGATCCGATCGGCCATGCCGTGATCGAGGGCCTCGCGCACCTCGACGACGTCGCGCAGCGCGCGCAGGTCGTCCCCGGGGCTCAGCACTCCGCGGAAGACGAGGGCCTCGACGAGCGCGTCCAGGGACATCTCGCCGACGTAGGTGCCGTACCCGTGGCGGACTTCGACGATGTTCAGCGCCCACAGCTGACGAACAGCCTCCCTGACGTTGGACCGCGAGACGCCGAGCCGCTCGCGGAGCTCGTCCTCGGTCGGCAGCACATCGCCGGGTCGGAGCCCCTCCGTCAGGATGACGTCCTTGATGCGTTCGGAGGTCGTGGCGGACTGCCCGCGTCGGGCGGCCGCCGGCCGCGACGGACTGCCGGTTCCCGGTGATGCGCTCGCCATACGTGCTCCCTACCTTCGCGGTTCGTCACCCACCGTACTGCACATAGGACGTCAGAGGTCAGAAGCTTCTGCGACGCTGAGTCCGGCCCGAGCGGATCGGCGCGCCTCGGGAGCTTCCGTCAGTCCTGCAGCACCTCGGCGAACCAGGACGTGATCGTGCTGGGATGGGTGATGGCCGTCCCGACGACCACGGCGTCGGCACCCGCCTGCCGCGCGGCGGCGGCCTGCGCGGGCGTGTGAATGCGCCCCTCGGCGACGAGCGGCACCCCCAGCTCCGCCCGTCGAATCTCCTGGACGAGGCCGAGGTCGGGGCCGTCGGTCGGGGCGCGCTCGCCGGTGTAGCCGGCCAGGGTCGTCCCCACCAGATCCGCTCCGGCGTCTGCCGCGTGTCGGGCATCGGCCAGGCTGCCGCAGTCGGCCATGACCAGCGCATGCGTCTCCTCATGCAGCCGCGCCGTGGTCTGCTCCAGAGACAGGCCGTCCGGACGGGGACGGCGCGTGCCGTCGACCGCCACCACATGCGCCCCGGCGAGAGCCACGGCATAGGCATGCTGGAACGTCGGCGTGATGAACACCCCCTCGGCACCGTCCTTCCACAGCCCGATCACCGGGACTTCGACGGCGCTGCGCGTCGCCTGGACGTCGCCGAGGCCCTGGACTCTCACGGCGGCCGCGCCGCCGCGCACCGCGGAGGCGGCGACGCCGGCCATCGTCCGCGGATCGCGCATCGGCTCGCCGGGATAGGCCTGGGCGGACACGATGAGCTGGCCCTGAAGGGCCTCGAGCGCCTGCTGCCTGGTGATCATCACAGCACCTCCTGAAGGTCTTCGGTCTGCCACAGAGCCGCCGCGCCCACCAGCGCGGCGTCGTCGCCCAGTTCCGCGGGACGGAGCGTGAGTCCGCGCACGGCAGGGATCAGCTCGTCGTCGAAGGCTCGCCGCAGAGACGGCCACCAGAGGTCCCCGGCGTTGGCCAGCCCGCCCCCGACCACGACCACCTCGGGGGAGAGCACGTTCGCGAGCCCGCCCAGGGCGGAGCCCAGCGCGCGGCCGGAGCGGTCGAAGGCGGCTCGGGCCTCTGGGTCGCCGTCCCGTGCCGCCTCGGCGAGCTCCCGCGTGGTCGAGACGCCGTCTCCGCCGGCCCGTCGGAAGGCCGCCAGCACGGCGGGACCTGAGGCGATCGCCTCGAGGTGTCCGACGCCGCCGCACGGGCACGCCAGGCCCCGGGCGGCCTCGGCCGGCACATGGCCGATATGGCCGGCCGCCGCGTGCCGCGCCGCCATCAGGCGACCGTCGGCGACGATCCCTCCGCCGATTCCGGTGCCTGCGGCCACCAGCAGAGAGCTGCGGGCATGGCGGGCGGCACCGGATCGTGCCTCCCCGAGGGCGTGCGCATGCACGTCGTTGACGGCACGCACCGGCAGATCGAGCCGGCGCGTCAGTTCGGCGACCAGCCGCGCACCGGCCCACCCCGGCATCGACTCGGTCGCGGAGAGCACCTCCCCCGTCCTCGTGTCGACGACCCCTGCCGAGCCGACCCCCACCGTCCACCGGTTCGCCGCCCCCGGATCCGCCGCCCGCCGCACGGCGGCGACGGTCTCGCCGATGCGGTCGAGGACCGCCCGTGGCCCCTCGGCCGCCGGGGTGGGCACCTCGTGCAGACAGTCGACGACGTCGTCCCGGACCGCAGCGGCCCGGATCGTCGTCCCGCCGACGTCGACGGCGAGCACTCCATCGGGCCTCATAGGAGACCCTCGGCGGCGAGGATCTCCCGAACGCGGTCGGCCTCCGAGGCGTCGAGCGAGGCCATCGGGTCGGCCATGCGGCGGGAGCCGATGACGCCCATGAGCCGCAGGGACGCTTTGAAGCCGCCGACACCGGCGGCCCCGGCCGAGACGCGGCCTCGATCCGCGGCCGCGGTCACCTGGAACAGCCGGGCGAGCCGGTCCTGCTCCGAAACCACCAGCGACCAGTCCCCGGCCTGGGCCGCCTCATAGAGACGGACATACCCTGCCGGGTCCACATTGCCGAGACCGGGCACGATCCCGGAGGCGCCGCCGAGGAGTGCGCCGTCCGCCACCACCTCATGGCCGGTGAAGGCGGCGAACGCCGGGAGACCTCGGGTCTCGAGCAGCAGCCGGCGGAAGGACACGTCGTCGGCGGAGGAGTCCTTCACCCCTGCCAGCACGCCTTCCCGGGCCAGCCGCAGCGTCACGTCGAGCGGCAGCTTGAGATGGGTCCGGACGGGGATGTCATAGGCGAACAGCGGGACCCCCACATGTCCGGCCACCGCGCGGAGGTGTCGCTCGACCTCGGCCGCGTCGGACAGCGCATAGTAGGGCGCGGTGACGACGGCGGCCTCGCCGCCGATCGCCAGCAGTCGATCCGCCTCCTCCAGAACTCGCGGGGTGGTCTGCTCATTGATGCCCACCAGCACGGGGACCCGACCGTCGGCGACCTCGAGGACCGCTCGCAGCGTCCGATCTCGCTCCGCAGCGGTCAGGTAGGGGACCTCGCCCGAGGAGCCGAGGGCGAAGATGCCGTGAACTCCTCCGTCGATCAGGTGCGCCGCCAGGGCCTGGAGCCCGTCGACGTCGACGTCGCCCTGCGCGGTGCGCGGGGTCAGCAGCGGGGGGATGATGCCGTGAAGATCATTCATGTCGAGCTCCTTGTGTCAGGTCGGGGTTCTCCTCCGGCGCGGCCGGTTCGGTGCGGGACGCCTGCAGGGCCCAAGATGTCCGGCGCCGGATGTACTCGGTGCGCCGGCCATAGATGGTCAGCGGCAGCACGTCGTGAGGTTCCGCGCCGCGTCGACCGGCGGCGACCAGCGAGACGAGGTATCCGAGGATCACGGCCCCGGCGAAGGCCGCCATGGAGACGGCGAAGGGTGAGAGTGACGTGGCCTGCTGCACGGACCAGGCGATGCATGCCCCGAGGCCCAGGCCCCCGAGCACACCGGCGGTGTTGGCCCGTCTGGTGAAGATGCCCAGGGCGAAGACCCCCGCCATCGGCACGCCGAAGAGTCCGGTGACGCTCAGGAAGAGATTCCACGTCTGCGCCTGGTCGGTCACGGACAGGTACAGCGCCACGGAGACGGACACCGCGCCGACGAGCACGATCACCAGGCGGGAGAAGCCGACTCCCGACCGCACGCCGCCCTCGCGCGACGGGAAGAAGCGGTCCCGGAGGTCGACGGTGATGCAGGCAGAGATCGAGTTCAGGCTCGACGAGATCGTCGACTGCGCCGCGGCGAAGATCGCCGCGATCAGCAGCCCCGCGACGCCGGCCGGAAGGACGGTGACGATGAAGTACGGCACCAGCGCAGAGGTGTTGAAATCGGCCGGCAGCTGATCGGCGTGCTGGTAGAAGCTGAAGAGGACGGTGCCGATCCCGTAGAAGAGCGGGATGGTCAGCAGCGCGAGGAACCCGTTGATGATCAGCGAACGGGCGGTGCTCCTCGGCGAGTCGGTGGTCTGGTAGCGCTGCACCACGTCCTGGCTCGCCGTGTACTGGTGCAGATTGTTGAAGACGGATCCCAGGAAGATGATCGGGATGGCCGCGGCCGCTCCGCCGAACTGCCAGTTCTCGGCGGTGAGGAACTTGCCGTCCTCGGCGGCGTCGGCGGCCACCGTGCTGAGGCCGCCGTCGAGGGCCGAGATGCCGAACGCCAGGATCAGGACGGCCCCCGCCAGCAGGATGATCCCCTGGACCACGTCTGACCAGACGACTCCTTCGATGCCGCCCAGGAACGTGTAGATCACGGAGAGCACGCCCACGGCCGTGGCGACGACGGCGGGACTGACATCGGTCACGGAGCTGATCGCCAGAGTGGGCAGATAGATCACGATGGCCACGCGTCCGATGTGGAAGAGCACGAACAGGACGGACCCGAGCACGCGGACGCTGGGGCCGAACCGCTCTTCGAGGTACTCGTAGGCGGTGGTGACGTTCAGCTTGCGGAAGAACGGGATATAGAACAGCACCAGCACCGGCACGATCGCGAAGATCGCGACGTTGCCGGCCGCATACGACCAGTCCTCCAGGAACGCCTGTTCAGGGGTGGACATGAAGGTGATCGCCGACAGCGTCGTGGCGTAGATGCTGAATCCGGCCGCCCACGCGGGGATCCGGCCGTTCGCGGTGAAGAATGCTCCCGTGCTGCTGCCCGCCCGTCGGGTGAACCACACTCCGATGCCCAGAGTGGCCAGCAGGTACACGATGATGACGGCCCAGTTCAGACCGCCGAGTCCCGGAGCTTCCATGGCTCCTCCTCATCTGTCGACCGAGACGGACCTCGTGACGATCAGGTCCTCGGTGATGGGTAAGACATAGGACGTCCTACCTCCAGTAAGGTACGCGACTGTGGCATGGCACACAACCCGTGGGTGAGATCGAGCCGTCCGAACGGCCGCGGCCCCTCGCCGTGGATGACGAATGCGGCTGGGATGCCCTCGCCGGCGAGCTGGACGCCTGGCCGTCTTCACCGTCGTCGTCTCCGAGGTACACGGTGCCACGTGGCAGCATCGCGCAGCTGCGCCATAGGCTGTGCGCGTGGAGCAGAGCAGTCACGACCGGCGGCACGCCGCGCAGGCACGCGAGGAGCAGTGGGAGCGGCGGCTGGCGATCCCGGTGCTGGTCGCCGCCCTCGCCTCGGTCCCGGCGGTCTTCCTCACGCTGCTCGACCAGCCGTACGCGACCGCCGGCACGGTGATCAACTGGATCGCCGGCGGCGTGCTCATCGCCGAGACCGTGGTGCTCTTCACCGTCTCCGGCGACAAGATCGACTGGCTCCGCCGCCACAAGTGGCTGGTGGCGCTGACCGTCGCCGTGGTCATCGCCGTGGTCTTCGCCGTCGGCCCCGTCCAGCTGCTGCGGCTGCTGCGGGTCGTCGGGGCGCTGCGGATCATCCGCGCCGGGCGCATCATCAAGGCCGGCCGCATCCTGCAGGAGCGCATGGGGCTGACCGGCCGGTGGTCCCGCGTGCCCGCCGTGCTGGCCTCGGTGCTCGTGGCGGCGTTCGTCGCCGTCGTGCTCTCCGACCCGACCTCGCAGACGCGCGCGATCATCGAGGGGCTCATCGGCAGGACCGGCGGCACCACGGCGGCGATCATCGCCGGGATCGTCCTGGCCGGGGCCACATTCGTGGTGATGCGCCGGCGCCTCGACGACCAGGATGCCGAGGACGACGCCGACGCGGACGACGCCGGGGAGGACGCCTGACCCCCTGCGGACGCGGACGAGCCCGCCGCCGACGCGGAGTCGGCGACGGGCTCGTCGAGGAGCGGCCGGAGAGGGATCCGTCCGCCCGAGCTCAGCGCATCAACCTCAGCCGATGACCTCGCGCAGCAGGTTCGCGGTCTCGGACGGGGTCTTGCCGACCTTCACGCCCGCGGCCTCGAGGGCCTCCTTCTTCGCGGAGGCGGTGCCGGAGGAGCCGGAGACGATGGCGCCGGCGTGGCCCATCGTCTTGCCCTCCGGGGCGGTGAAGCCGGCGACGTAGCCGACGACCGGCTTGGAGACGTTGGCCTTGATGTACTCGGCCGCGCGCTCCTCGGCGTCGCCGCCGATCTCGCCGATCATCACGATCGCCGTGGTCTCCGGGTCGTTCTCGAAGGCCTCCAGCGCGTCGATGTGCGTGGTGCCGATGACCGGGTCGCCGCCGATGCCGATGGAGGTGGAGAACCCGATGTCCCGCAGCTCGTACATCATCTGGTAGGTCAGCGTGCCGGACTTCGAGACCAGGCCGATCGGGCCGGCGTCGGTGATCGAGGCCGGGGTGATGCCGGCCAGCGCCTCGCCGGGGGTGATGATGCCCGGGCAGTTCGGCCCGATGATCCGGGTGATCGGCTTGCCGTCGGCGTCGGTCTTGGTCAGCGTGAGGTTGTAGAACTCCGCGGCGTCCTGCACCGGGATGCCCTCGGTGATGACCACCAGCAGACCGATGCCGGCCTCGATGGCCTCCTCCGCCGCGGCCTTGGCGAACTTCGGCGGCACGAAGGCCACCGAGACGTCCGCGCCGGTCTCGGCCATGGCCTCGGAGACCGAGCCGAAGACGGGCAGCTCGACGTCGGCGCCGTCCTTGTCCTGGTGGGCCACAGTGGTCCCGGCCTTGCGGGCGTTGACGCCGCCGACGATGTTCGTCCCGGCCTTGAGCATCAGACGGGTGTGCTTGGAGCCCTCGCCGCCGGTGATGCCCTGGACGATGACCTTGGAGTCCTTGTTCAGGTAGATAGACATTCTCGAGTCCCAGTCCTTACTTGTTCGCCAGCTCGGCGGCCTTGTCGGCGCCTGCGTCCATGGTGTCGGCGGTGGTGACCAGCGGGTGGGCCGCCTCGGCGAGGATGCGCCGGCCCTCCTCGACGTTGTTGCCGTCGAGGCGCACGACCAGCGGCTTGGTCGCCGCGTCGCCCAGGATCTCCAGCGCCTTCACGATGCCGGTGGCCACCTGGTCGCAGGAGGTGATGCCGCCGAAGACGTTGACGAAGACCGACTCGACCTGGTCGTCGCCCAGGATGACGTCGAGGCCGTTGGCCATGACCTCGGCCGAGGCGCCGCCGCCGATGTCGAGGAAGTTCGCCGGCTTCACGCCGCCGTGGTCCTCGCCGGCGTAGGCGACGACGTCGAGGGTGGACATGACCAGGCCGGCACCGTTGCCGATGATGCCGACCTGGCCGTCGAGCTTGACGTAGTTGAGGTCGTTGGCCTTGGCCTTGGCCTCCAGCGGGTCCTCGGCCTGCTCGTCGACGAGCTCGGCGTGCCCGGGCTGGCGGAAGTCGGCGTTGTCATCGGTGGAGACCTTGCCGTCGAGGGCGATGATCTTCCCCTCGCCGGTCTTCACCAGCGGGTTGACCTCCACCAGGGTGGCGTCCTCCTTCTGGAAGGAGGTCCACAGCTGCTGGAACACCTCGGCCAGGGCGGGGATCTCCTCGGCGTCGAAGCCGGCCTGCTCGGCGATCTCGGCGGCCTTGGCGGCGTCGATCCCGTCGTTGGGGTCGATGCTCACCCGAGCCAGCTTCTCCGGCGACTCCACGGCGAGCTGCTCGATCTCGACGCCGCCCTCCTTGGAGCACATGGCCAGGTAGTCGCGGTTCGCACGGTCCAGAAGGATCGAGAAGTAGTACTCCTCGGCGATCTCGGCGCCGGCGGCGATCAGCAGACGGTGGACGGTGTGGCCCTTGATGTCCATGCCGAGGATGGCCTGGGCGTGCTCGTAGGCCTCGTCGGGGCTCTTGGCGAGCTTCACGCCGCCGGCCTTGCCGCGGCCTCCGACCTTCACCTGCGCCTTCACGACGACGATGCCGCCGCCGATCTCTTCGGCCGCCGCCTTCGCCTCTTCCGGGGTGTGCGCCACGATGCCGGGCAGCACGGGAACCCCGTGTGCCTCGAACAGATCGCGCGCCTGGTACTCATACAGGTCCACGGGTGGTGTCCTTCTGCGTCGAAGTCGTTTCTGACATCCTCAGCGCGGCCGAGACGACGAGACGCCCCGGGAGGCTGAGCGGCACACGCCGCCCCGCAGAGCCGTGGAAGGGTCCGGGCGCAGCGTCGAGCCGGGGAAGGCGGCGCGGCCGATCGATCGGCTCAGTCCGCCTTCTCCAGGGGAGCATATCGCAGGAGGAGGCGCTTCTCTGATCCTGCGAAGCTGACCTTCGCCACGCTCTTGTCGCCGCTCCCCTCGACGGCGAGGACCTCGCCGACGCCGAACTTCCGGTGCGAGACCCGGTCACCGGGCTTCACGTCGGGCACTGCGCGGTCCGGATCGACCTGGCGGCGCGGGCCGGAGGATCCGGCGCCGGGCAGCGCAGATGACGTCTTGGTGCTGTCGGGCGCGCCATAGGCGGCCTGTCCCCCGCCCCCGGGACGGCCCGAGCCGCGGGAGGAGCCGCCGAAGCCACCGGAGAGCGAGCCGAAGCCGGGAGAGGCGTGCAGCGGCGAGGCGCCGGAGCCGCCGACGCCGCCGACCTGCAGCAGGTCCTCGGGGATCTCGCCGAGGAACTGGCTCGGCGGGTTGTACTGCTGCTGACCCCACAGATGCCGCGACTCCGCGCGGGAGAGGTAGAGCCTCTGACGCGCCCGGGTGAGCCCGACGTAGGCCAGTCGACGCTCCTCGGCGAGCTGCTCGGGATCCGTCATCGTCCGGGCATGCGGGAAGATCCCGTGCTCCATGCCGGTGAGGAAGACCACAGGAAACTCCAGGCCCTTCGCGGTGTGCAGCGTCATCAGCGTCACCTGGCCCTGCTCGGCGGCCAGCTGCTCGGACTCGGCGTCGCCGGCCGAGGGGATCTGGTCGGCGTCGGCCACCAGCGAGACCTGCTCGAGGAAGCCGCCCAGCGTGGCCGCCGGCGGAGTCTCCGAAGCGGTCTCCGCCGTCTCCGCGGCTTCGCCGTCGACGTCGCCGGCCGTCCCCGGCTGCGGGGCCGGTCCCTGGCCGGCCTCGTACTCCTTGACCATGGCCACCAGCTCGCCGAGGTTGTCCGCCCGGGACTCGTCCTGCAGATCCTTCGACTGGCGCAGCGCCTCCATCATGCCGGTCTGCTCGAGCACCGCCTCCAGCACCACCGAGGGCTTCTCCCCCTCCGCCAGCGCGGCGAGGTCGTCCATCATCCGCACGAAGGAGGTCACCGCCTTCACCGAGCGGGTCGCCATGCCCGGGGCCTCGTCGGCCCGGCGCAGCGCCTCGAGGAAGGTGGTCCGGTCGCGCTGGGCCAGCGCGGCGACCGCTCCCTCGGCGCGATCGCCGATGCCGCGCTTGGGCTCGTTGAGGATGCGCCGCAGGTTGACGTCGTCGTCGGGGTTGTTCAGCACGTGGAGATAGGCCAGCGCATCCTTGATCTCCTTGCGGTCGTAGAACCGCGTGCCGCCGACGACCCGGTACGGGATGCCGCGGCCGACCAGCCGCTCCTCCAGCGAGCGCGACTGGGCGTTGGTGCGGTAGAAGACGGCGACGTCGGACGGGCGGACGCCCTCGCGGTCGCCGAGCTCGTCGATGGTCCGGGCGATCCAGTCGGCCTCGTCGGACTCCGAGCCGGCCGCGTGCAGCCGGATGATCTCGCCGGAGCCCTCCTCGGTCCAGAGCTTCTTCTCGGTGCGCCCCGGGTTCTGCGAGATCACCGCGTTGGCGGCGTCGAGGATGGTCTGCGTCGAGCGGTAGTTCTGCTCGAGCTTGATCGTGGTGGCATCCGGGTAGTCGCGCTCGAACTCGACGATGTTGCGGATGTCGGCGCCGCGGAAGGCGTAGATGGACTGGTCGGAGTCGCCGACGACGGTCACCTCCGCCCCCGGGGTCTGCAGCCCGGCGTCGGGGTCCGGCGCGCCGGTGAGCTGGCGGACCAGCCGGTACTGGGCGTGGTTGGTGTCCTGGTACTCGTCGACCAGCACGTGGCGGAAGCGGCGCCGGTAGGTGTCCAGGATGGCCGGGAACGCGTCGAACATGTGGACGGTCTCGGCCAGCAGGTCGTCGAAGTCGTAGGCGTTGGCCGCCCGCAGCCGCTCGGTGTACTCGCGGTAGACAGTGGCCACCGCCTCGGAGAAGGGCTCGTTGGCCGCCGTGCTGGTGAACTCGTCGGCGTCGACGAGCTCGTTCTTCAGCGAGGAGATCTTGTTCTTGATCGCCCGCGGGGCGAAGCGCTTCGGATCCAGGTCATGCAGCTTCGCGATCGTGGTGATCAGTCGCAGCGAGTCGGCGGCGTCGTAGATCGTGAAGGTCGACTTCCGCCCCAGATGGGGCGCCTCGTTGCGCAGGATGCGCACGCAGGAGGAGTGGAAGGTGGAGACCCACATGCGCTCGGCCGCGGGGCCCACCAGCTGCGCGATGCGGTCCTTCATCTCCCGAGCGGCCTTGTTGGTGAAGGTGATCGCCAGGATCTGGTGCGGCCGGGCCGCACCGGACTGCAGCAGGTGGGCGATGCGCCGGGTCAGCACGCTGGTCTTGCCCGAGCCGGCGCCGGCGACGATCAGCAGCGGCGAACCGGTGTGCAGCACCGCCTCGCGCTGCGGCGGGTTCAGCCCGGCCACGGCGTCAACGGCCTCGCCCGACGGCGCGGCGGCCGGAGCGTGGTGCGGCCCCGACGCGGCGTCGTCGGCGGTCTCGGACGGGGCGTCCGGAGCCGGTTCGGAGGCGCGGCGCCGGGCGGTGCGGGCGTTCTCGGCAGGGTCCGACGGCGGGGTGAAGAGAAACTCCATGATCGTCCCAGTCTACGGTCCGGCGCCGACGCACGCCGCCCGCGGCGAAGGCTGTGCAGGGACCCTCGGCGGGCGGCCGGCGGCGCACTCTGGAAGAATCGACGACGACGGGGCCGACGACGGCCCGGCTCGACGACGGACCGACGACACGGGGTGAGGAAGCAGCATGTCCACACGGCGGAAGAAGCCCCGCGGCGCACCGCAGCCGGCCGATGGCGACAGGTCGAGGACGTCGGCCGCGCCCTCGGCCTCGTCCGGCGCCGGCTCCGCCACGCAGCGCGCGGCCGCACAGTCCCAGCCGATGCTGCTCGTCGGCGCGCTGGTCGTCACCGCGGTCCTGCTCTTCGGGTATCTGCACCTGCTCGTGCTGCCGCAGATGACCCAGCTCTCCGGCGGCTTCGCGATGCCCGACGCACGGGTGCTGGGCTACGACCTCGAGGACGTCGAGCGGCTCCAGCAGGTGATGAACGCCGACGCCCGCGGACAGCTGAGCTTCGTGCACAAAACCGCCGGCACGCTGTTCCCGCTGGCGGTGCTGCTCGCCTCCTGGGCGACCGCAGGCCTGGCCATGCGGCGCAGGGCGCGCTGGCTGGTGCTGGCCGGCGCGGCGATCTTCGCCGTGGTCGACATCGTCGACAACGTGCTCATCGACCGGCTGCTGGCCGCCGACGCGCCGTCGACCGCCGCCGTGGCGACTGCCTCGACACTGACCGTGGTCGGCTGGGTGCTGCTGATCCTCGTCGGGTTGTGTGTGCTGACGTCAGTGCTCACCCGGCTGTTCCGCCGCACTGTGGTCGAGCCGACGAGCCGCTGACGCGCCGCACGCGGGACCAGACGGTAGGATGGTTCCGGTCCAGCCCCCGTAGCTCAGGGGATAGAGCACCGCTCTCCTAAAGCGGGTGTCGCAGGTTCGAATCCTGCCGGGGGCACCAATAAAAGTGCAGGTCAGACGAACAGAGGACTAGCAACCAGCCATCCGCTATTTCGAGGCGGTCCGCAAATGGTCCGCAGCGGCGGTCGCTCGACGCTCTGAGAGCCGTTCAGCCACGAAGTCGAGGTCCTCGTCAAAAAGGTCCGAGTAGACGTCGAGCGTCGTCGAAGGCTTGTCATGCCCCAGGATCCGCTGCAAGGCAAGTACAGAGGCTCCAGCGGAGACGGCGAGTGATGCAGCGGTATGCCGCATCTCATGCGGTGTCAGCCCCGGGAACCCCGCCTCAGCGGCAGCGGCGTCGAACCATGCTCGCCGCATGTTCCGCACCCGGAGCACGCCCCCACTCGGCGAGGGGAACAGCAGGTCATCATCTGTCTTCCCCTCGATGGACGCCGAAATCTCGCCATCCAGGAAGTCCGGCCAAGGAACCGAGCGGCGCTGATGATCCTTGGGCTCCGACCAGACGAGCTGTCCATCGACCTCAGTCACAGACTCTTCAATTCTGAACCTGCGACGGGCAGGGTCCACAGCACCTCGTTTGAGGGCTGCGAGCTCTCCGAACCGTAGACCTGCATAAGCCAGCACGTGGACTATCGGAGCCCTCTCCCCCGCTGCTGATGCGAGAGCTTCGACTTGCACCCCCGACAAGTAGCGACGCCGCTTGATGTCCTGCCGAGGCAGCATCACATCCGCGGCGGGGTTCATGGCAAGACGCTTCGTCTTGACGGCCTGCGTCAGGACTCCGTTCAGGACGCCAAACGTCTTCCGGACGGTTCCACCGGCCATCCCACTGTCGACGAGCTCGTTGACCCATGTCTGAATGTCCTCGTGATGCAAATCAGCCAGTCGCGCATCGCCCCAACGCGGCAGAACGTGGGCGTTCAAGATGGATGCGTTGCGCGAGCGTGTCGATTCAGACCATGAAGGTGTCCTGCTCCAAGCATCGGCCACTGTCGCCACCGTGGACCGGGAACGCGCCGGATCCACATATGTCCCGGTCAGAACAGACGCGGAGACCTCGTCCAGCCAGTTCCGCGCCTCAGCCTTCCTGCGAAAGTGGCGGGCGTGCTCCTTGCCCCTTGCGTCTCGGTAACGTGCCCGCCACTGCCCATTCGGCCTCTTAGCAATGCTGGCCATACTCGTCGTCCTCCACACAGGTCAGATTGGGCAGCCACTCGGCCAGGCTGAGCCGCTTGTAGAAGTGCCCACGCCTCTTGAATGCACCTGCCCGGTCATCGACAAGCATCTCTTCGGGAACTCCGACGGCACGAAGAGCTACGCGGGCGGCCCCGTGGTCGCGACCGAATGCGGTGCTGAGCAGGTCCTGCGTAGTCCCCTGCCATTCAAAGCTCTCTGTCGGACGCTGAACTGCATCACGTAGGAGGGTGCGGGCATCGCGCTTCTGCTCCGCCCTATCGAGCTCCAGGTCCGCAGCGCGCGCTGCGTCGCTCGCTTCAGCCACGCGCTCTTCGGCCGCGTCAACAAGAGCACTGAGCTCGTCCTGCTCACCCCTCAGATCACGCAAGTTGAGGTCGAGATCGAGAACCTCGCAGAGGACCACGGCTTCAGACAGCTTCACTGCCCGGTAGCCGCCCTCCAACCGAGAGAGTGCAGTCTTCGACAGGGGAACACCGAGCGTCTGCAGGCGCTCAGAGAGCCACGCCTGCCCCTTGCCCAACGATTCACGCGCGACACGGACACGTTTCCCAAAATTTTCTGCGGGCTCTGAGCCAGAGTTTCGCCTGTCCAACAGGTCATCTTGCGATTCGTTCATACTCACAAGCTAGCAGATATTGCAACCATATGGTTGCGGCTAGGCGCAACCGCTCTTACGTTGTAGGCATGAACACACACGAGCAGCGCCCAGCCCAGGCCGCCCACGATGAATACCTCACGGCCGATGAAGTCGCGAAGCTCCTCAAAATTCCGCGATCGACACTGTCGTGGTGGCGGCAGAAGCGGACGGGCCCACGGTTCGCACACGTCGGCCGCCACGTCCGCTATCTCGCCTCTGACGTCCAGGCTTACTGCGAGGCGGCCATCGTCCCGACGTCTGACACCCGCCCCAAATGAAAGTGGCCGCAGATCACCATCCGCGGCCACTCTTTCGGCACGCCCTGCCAGGCGCACCTACTTGAACTTCATGACACCGAGGATACCCGCATGAGCATCGCGCAGACCAGCGCTTTTCCCTCACCCCCGGCTCCAGCCAGGCCAACTCTAGGCCCAACCACCCCCTTCACTCAGGTCCCCCGGGAGGCCCTCTGGAACAACCAAAAGTTCCTTAGCGCATCCAATTCGGCCAAGCTGGTCTATCTGGGGCTGATCACGCACAAATTGGTCGATGCCGCCGGCATCGTCCGAGCTACCGCGGACGGACTCTCTGCCTCACTCCGGACGCTGGCCAGGGAAGATGTCAACCAAGCACTCCAGGAGCTGGAGCGCCTCTCGCTCACCCACAAGCATCACGAAGAGATCTTCGTGACCGCCTGGTTTGAGATTACGCGGGCACTCGACGATTGCAACAATTTTCGGAGCTTCATCAGGGCCTACGAGCGCATCACGTACGAGCAGATGCGTCACTGCGTACGGAGCTGGCTGGGTCACGCAGCACAATGCAGAGCAGAGCAGTCTGGCGGACTGAATTCCAGCGTCACCGCGGAACTCACGACTTGGGCGGAGCAGGAGGGGGCAGAGCTCGGCCCGCTCAAGACGAAGGGCAAGCGGGGAAAAGCCCCCTCGCCCGCAAAAGGATAGGACGTCAGCAAGTGCCAACTCCGAGTGACTCCACTGTAGGTGAAGCGCTTTCATGCTCTAAACGCGCTGACGCTAACTGCTGTGGGCCAGGACAATCTTGACAACTGAGCGACCCGCCCTCGTCGCCGCACCTCGCTCAACGCTTGCGCAGAACCGTGGGCGCGTCGAAAACCGCTTGTCGCCGGCGCCCATTTCAGGCAGCCGACCCCTCAGCCCATGCCCACCTCGCCCTATACTGGGGCCTCGTCTAGCGACCGAAGTACACCCCTGTTGCATACATGGAAGCATGTGACCTGACTTTCTCAATCGAAAGTGCTAGGACTGCGGAGGACAGAACTTTCGACTGCTAGGAGAAGGCATGTCAAGTTCGCATTCGAGCGCCTGGATCAGGATGATCTCGCTCGACCATGAGTCTGGCGCCGCATCGATCGTGAAGGCAGATCGGGAGATCGTCACAACTCGCATCGTGGTCCCAGCCGAACAAGGGTCAGTCACACGAACGACCTTCATCCCCGCAGAATCGCGACTGGAAGTTGTTGCGGTTGACGAAACCTTCTCGATGAGGCTGGGCGGTCCACAGGATGCGCCGTCAGCCCCAGTTGTGTACCTCGATCAGAATCATTGGATCGACTTCGCCAAGTGGCGCAAGAGGCCTACTGACCTCACCCCGTCCAAGAGACCATTCTTCGAGCTGCTAGACCAAGCAGCGAACGAGGATCGTGCCATCGTTCCGATCTCGAGCGCCCATCTGTCGGAGACATCGAACCGGGGAGCAAGGGAGAGCAGACTCGACCTCGCCACGACGATGCTCCACTATTCACGAGGCTGGCAACTTCGCACCGTCCTCGCACTTCGTCGAGGCGAGCTGCGAGCACTCTTCGGCGGAGCACCCGTCACCAAGACCGATGCCATCACCTTGGCCCCTGATGCCATTCTCGATAAGGATCCAAACCATTCGCTCGACACACAGGGACTTGGCCCTGAGATCACAGCACTCGTTCAACAACAAGTGTGGGCGTTCGTGCTCGTCAATCTTCTACTAGACCACGAACCAGCAAATGGGGCAGGCCGAGAGGCAGCCGAGGAGTGGGCTCAGTCCTTCGCCCCGCTCGCCGAGAATTTGAGAATCAACTCCAAAGCTAGGGCTCTCTCCCGGGACGCGACACGAATACGCTTCATCTCGGACCTGGGAAGGGACCTCCCGGCCGCCGCGAAGGAGTCCGGCTTAGACTCCGACCAATTCAGCGAGTGGCTGCAGAACCAGGCAGAGAACGCAATACTCGCAACACCGGGGTTGGGACGCATGCGAGAGGTGCTCCATTTCCGCCTCTCGAACGCCGACGACATTTGGGAAGGGAACGATCTCAACGACTGGCTGCACCTGACCTACGCGGCTGGTTACTGCGACATCGTGCTTGGCGAGAAGAAAACCATCAACTACCTCCTACGCGCGGAGAAGTCCGTCCCCCAAGGTGCCATACTGCACCGTCGCTCAGCCGACGCGTACGAGGACCTGAAAACTTTGCTGGGGCCCTCCTGAGCGTGCCTCAAAACTGCCATTCTGAACGGGCGCGCCCTGCATCGGCATCCGGAACGTGTCAGCAACGCCCGGTGCTCACACAACATTGCCGGGCGATACCTAGTTGCCACGTGAGTAACAGCCCTCCCTATCACCCTTCTCTCACTTTTGGCTCACGCCAACGGTCAACTCGGAACCCGGCGAGATGCCGCACGAATGACAGGACGCAGCAGGACCGCACCAGAGACCCAGGGGTCGTCGCGCTCCCGCTTGCACAGCCATCTCAAGACCTCCTGCCAACATTGCCGACGCGCTACCCCGTGGCTTCATACCTCGCATCACGCGCAAAGACTTCCACCGATCCGATCCGGCGTTTCATGATGGCTTTGTGAGCAACGCGACGAACCACCCCGGGACGGGCCACAGGAAGGGCAACGTAAAGAAGCAGTTCTTCCGTGTTCGAGGGGAGAGCCGGATCCGGTGGATCGGCAATCAGGCCGATTGGCGGCACGTTCATCGCACCGGCGTGCCGATCGTGTGCCCGGACCAGGACTGCGCGCAGCAGATGAAGGCCATCCAGCGCACAAAACCGGCTCTTCGCAGATGAGGGTGTAGAGACAGGTCCCAGTGGTCTGGGCGTGGCGGTGTCTGGATAGA
>NZ_BAAAYG010000002.1:0-453950 GCF_039536005.1 Nesterenkonia halobia
CTCGGCGCTGCTGCTGGAGAGGGTGTGAGGAGCATGAACGGGCACGACCAGCACGACCAGCACGACCAGCACGACCAGCACGACGGCGGCCGCGACGCCGGTCAGCGCGACGAGCCCGCGGCGCCGCGGCTGGATGCCGCGGCCTTCACCACGCTGCGGATCACCGAGGGTGAGGACCGGCTGCATGCGCGGCTGGACCGCCCCGAGGTCCGCAACGCGATCGACGCGACGATGATCGACGAGCTCCACGCGCTCTGCGCGCATCTGGAGCACACGCCGAAGATCCTCATCCTCTCCGGCAGTCCCTCGACCGACTCCGGAGCCGACGGCGCCGACCCCGAGGCCCGGCCGCGCCGCGGCGTCTTCGCCTCCGGCGCCGACATTGCCCAGCTGCGCGACCGCCGGCGCCAGGACGCGCTGCGCGGGGTGAACTCGACCGCCTTCGACCGGCTGGCGAAGCTGCCGATGCCGGTCATCGCCGCCCTGGACGGCCACACCCTCGGCGGCGGCGCGGAGCTGGCCTGGGCCGCCGACTTCCGGCTGGGCACCCCCGCGCTGCGGGTGGGTCAGCCGGAGACCGGGCTGGGCATCATTCCGGCCGCCGGAGCACTCTGGCGACTGCGCGACCTCGCCGGCGAGGCGCTGGCCAAGGAGATCCTGCTGGCCGGCCGCATCCTCGACGCCGAGGAGGCGCTGGCCCACGGGCTGGTCAGCGAGATCCACCCGAGCCAGGAGCTGCTCGACGCCGCCGACGCCCTGGCCGGGCGCATCGCCGCCCAGGACCCGCTGGCGGTGCGGATCAGCAAGCAGGTCTTCGCCATGCCGCGCGAGGCGCACCCGCAGGTGGACAATCTCGCGCAGGCGATCCTCTTCGAGTCCGAGGCGAAGGTCGACCGCATGCAGGCCTTCCTGGATCGGCGAGAGGCCCGTCAGCAGGACCCGGAGCCGAACCGGGAACAGAACCGGGAGCAGACGACGTCAGGAGAGACGGCATGACCAGCAGCGCACTTCCCCCGACGGTCGGCGTGCTCGGCGGCGGCCGCATGGGCGCCGGGATCGCCCATGCGTTCCTGATCTCCGGGGCCGATGAGGTCCTCGTCGTCGACGTCACCGCCGAGGCCGCAGAGGCCGCACGCTCCCGGATCGCCGCCGACGTCGCCGCCTCCGTCGAGCGCGGCAAGATCGCCGGCGACCCCGAGGACTGGACCGGTCGACTGACGGTGACCACCGATCGGGCGACCTTCTCCCGCTGCGGGCTCGTCGTCGAGGCCGTGCCCGAGGACGCGCGGCTGAAGGCCGAGGCGCTGACCGACGTCGAGCAGCGGCTGGCCGCCGACGCCTGGCTGGCGACGAACACCTCCTCGCTGTCGGTGACCGAGCTCTCCGCCGCGCTGCGCCGTCCCGAGCGCTTCTGCGGGCTGCACTTCTTCAATCCGGTGCCGGCCTCGAAGCTGGTGGAAGTCGTCCTCGGCGGGCAGACCGGCGAGGAGCTGGCCGGCCGCGCCCGGGGATGGGTCGAGGCGCTGGGCAAGACCGCCGTCGTCGTGCAGGATGCGCCCGGCTTCGCCTCCTCGCGGCTGGGGGTGGCCATCGGCCTGGAGGCGATCCGCATGGTCGAGGACGGGGTGGCGGCGCCGCAGGCCATCGACGACGCGATGGTGCTGGGCTATAAGTTCCCCATCGGGCCGCTGGCGCTGACCGACGTCGTCGGGCTGGACGTGCGGCTGGGCATCGCCGAACATCTGGCCTCCGAACTGGGGGAGCGCTTCGCACCGCCCCAGCTGATGCGCGACATGGTCGCCCGCGGCGAGCTCGGGCGGAAGTCCGGGAAGGGGTTCTACGAGTATCCGGAGGGGTGAGCGCTCTGCTCGACGACCGGCCGGAGGACTGGAGTTGAGTCCGGCGACGCGCGGCCCGTCTCCGCTGTCGGGGCGGGCGCGTCCTTCACTTCGTGGACCGTGCGGACCGAAAGCGGCGACGATACTCGCTCGGCGTCACTCCGAGTCGGGAGGCGAAGGCTCGGCGCAGCGTCTCGGTGCTTCCGAAGCCCGCCTCATGCGCCGCGTCGCCGATGGTCGCGCCGGCGTCGAGCAGCACACGGGCTCGATCGAGCCGGACGGCTTCGAGGTGCTTCGACGGCGTGGCCCCGGTCTCGCGGCGGAACAGGCGCGTGAGATGACGCTCGCTGAGGCCGGCGTCCCGGGCCAGTCGGGCGACCGTGTGCGGAGCCGCGGGGTCTGACTCGATGCTCGCGACGACGTCGCGGAGCCTGGCGCTGGAGGCGCTCCCTTCGCGCTGCGGCGTCGAGAACTGGGACTGTCCGCCTGCCCGACGCATGTGCACCACCAGGCTCCGAGCGACTGCGCGGGCCAGCTCCGGGCCGTGATCCTCCTCGACCAGCGCCAGGGCCAGATCGATCCCGGCGGTGACACCCGCTGACGTGTAGACAGTCTCATCCTGGATGAAGATCGCGTCCTCGTCGACGGCGACTCCGGGGTATGACCGCTGCAGTCGCTCGGCCTGCTGCCAATGGGTCGTTGCTCGGCGCCCGTCGAGGGCGCCGGTCGCCGCCAGGATGAAAGCTCCTGTGCAGATGGAGACCACGCGCTCTGATCGCGAGATCAGGTTCTGGGCGGCGTGGACGAGGGACGAGGGCATCGGCCGGCCGGGCAGGTCGTCCCCGCCGCAGAGGACCGCGGTGCGGATGGGGCCTGCGGTCTCGGGCGAGGAGTCGACCGCGATGTCCAGCCCGATCGAGGTCTGCACCGGCCGCCCCGTCGGCGAGCTGTACCGGATCCGATAGTCGGCCCCGAGGCGGGCAGCCTCGCTGAAGACCTCGGCGCAGCCGGCCACGTCGAGCGCCTTCACTCCGGGGAAGACCAGGAACTCCACGTCGTGCGCCACCATGGCTGAAATTGTGGCATGACTGTCTGACAGGACCTTGGCGGCCGAGGGCCCTCGGCCGCATGGTGGGGGCATGGAGACGTCAGGACGCGAGGAAAGCACCGCTCACACCAGTACGACGATCGCGGGCATCACCGTGCCGGACACCGATCTGGTGCGCCGGGCGACGGATTTCGTCCGCGAGCGTGAGGACGATCTGCTCTTCGACCACTCGCGACGGGTGTTCTTCTTCGGCGCCCTCCAGGGGCGGCGGCGGGGCATCGACGTCGACTTGGAGCTGCTCTACGTCGGCGCGCTGTTCCACGACCTCGGCCTGACCGAGGAATACCGAGACTCTCACCGGCGATTCGAAGTCGACGGCGCTGAAGCCGCCTGGAACTTCCTGCTGGAGCATGGAGTCTCGGAGGCCGACGCGCGCCGGGTCTGGCTCGGCATCGCCCTGCACACCACGCCCGGAGTGCCTGAGTTCCTGGAGGGCGAGATCGCGCTGGTCACCGCCGGAGTGGAGACCGATGTGCTGGGCATCGGCTTCGACGACCTCAGCGCGGAGCAGCGTCGCGCTGTCACCTCCGCCCATCCGCGGCCGGACTTCAAGCGACGGATCCTTCACGCCTTCGCCGACGGGAATCGGCATCGACCGGAGACGACGTTCGGCACCGTCAATGCTGATGTGCTCGACCATTTCCTCCCAGATTTCGAGCGGACGGACTTCGTCGAGGTCATCCGATCCAACCCCTGGCCTGAATGAGCAGAGGCGCATGCGGCGGGCGCCGCTCGTCCGTCCCGCCCGGCTGCAGGGGCGACGGGCATCAGAGCTCCGCCAGCGCCGAGGCCGGGTCCTCCACGCAGCTGGCCACGAAGTGCAGGAATCCGCCGGCGGCGCCGCCGTCGCAGACGCGGTGGTCGAAGGCCAGCGTCAGCGTGGCGATGCTGCGCACGGTCAGTTCGCCGTCCACCGCCCAGGGGCGCTCCAGGATGCGCCCGATCCCGAGGATCGCGACCTCCGGATGGTTGATGATCGGCGTCGCCCCGTCGGAGCCGAAGACGCCGTAGTTGTTCACCGTGAAGGTCCCGCCGCTGAGCTCGGCGCCGGAGAGTCGTCCCGCGCGGGCGTCGGCGACCAGCCGGGAGACCTCCCGGTGCAGTCCGCGCGCGGAGAGCCGCTCGGCGCGCCGGACCACCGGCACCACCAGGCCGGTGTCGGTCTGGGCGGCGAAGCCCAGATTCACCCCGTCGAAGTGCACGATCTCCTGCTCGCCGTCCTCGCGGTCGTCGACGCGGGTCGCCAGCTCGGGGTGCCGCGCCAGTCCGGCGAGCACGAAGCGGCCGATCAGCGCCAGCAGCGACGGCGCCTCCTCCCCGGTGCGGGCGGCCTGCTCCTTCAGTCGCGCGCGCAGCGCCAGCAGCTCGGTGACGTCGACGTCCTGCCAGGTGGTCGCCTCCGGGATCTCCCGACGCGACGTCGCCAGCCGGGTGGCCACTGCCTTGCGGATGCCGGTGATCGGGTCGCGGTCGCTGATCGCGAGGCCGGCCGGGGCCGGTCGCGGAGCCTGTGCCGCGGCCGGCGACGCCGGGGGGCCGGCGGCGGAGGCCGGCGACGAGGCGCTCGTCTGCTGCGCCGTCGTCGCCGGTCGGTCTCCGGCCGTCTGCATCGCGGCGAGCACATCGGACCGGAGGATCAGCCCGTCGGGGCCCGAGCCGGCGAGCCCGCTCAGCGGGATGGCATGGTCGCGGGCCAGACGGCGCACCAGCGGCGAGGAGACGCGCGGGGCGCGCTCTCGGGGCGAAGAGGTCGCGGGCGCCGTGGAGGGCGTCGTGGAGGACGCCGACGGCGGGGCCGCACGACGACGGCGACGCCGTGGGCCGCCCGAGGCGCCGGAGGTGCCGTAGCCGATGAGCACGTTCCCGGATCCCTCGTCGGCGGTCTCCGGGGCGGGTGCGGCGTCCGGATCGCCGGGCACTGCGGCGCCGGCGCGCTCCTCCTCGCGATGGTCCAGCGCACCGGCCGACTGTGCGGCCGGCTGGGCGACTGGCGCCTGTGCGGCCGAGGGCTCGGCCGCCGCGTCCGGGCCCGCGGCGTCGTCGCCGGCGTCCACCGAGATCAGCGGACGCTCGACGATCATCGTGTCGCCCTCGGCGCCGTGCAGCCGCGTCACCGTCCCGGCGAAGGGGGAGGGGACCTCCAGAGTGGACTTCGCCGTCTCCACTTCGGCGACGGGCTGGTCGACGGCGATCGTGTCGCCCTCGGAGACCAGCCAGCTCAGCAGCGTGGCCTCGGTCAGTCCTTCTCCCAGGTCGGGAAGATCGAAAGTGGTCATGTCAGTCCTCCCACTGCAGCATGTCGAGCGCATCGAGCACGCGGTCCACGTCGGGCAGGTGGTGCTGTTCGAGCTTCGGCGACGGGTACGGGATGTCGAAGCCGGTCACCCGGCGCACGGGAGAGGCCAGCGAGTGGAAGCAGCGCTCCTGGATCCGGGCGACGATCTCTCCGGCGACGGAGGCGAATCCCTGGGCCTCGGCGACGACGATCGCCCGGCCGGTCTTCTCCACGGTGGCGGTCAGCGCGGCGTCGTCGAAGGGGACCAGGCTGCGCAGATCGAGCACCTCGGCCGAGATCCCCTCCTCCGCGGCGGCCTCGGCGGCGGCCAGCGCCGTGCTCACCGAGGGGCCGTAGCTGATCAGCGAGACGTCGCCGCCGGCCCGGGCGACGACGGCGCGACCCTCGGCGCCGACGCCGTCGGGCTCTGCGCCGGCCTCACCGGACCCGCCGGATCCGCCGGCCTCACCGGACCTGCCGGCCTCGTACTGCCGGCGCAGCGCCTCGAGATCGACCGGCTCCTTCGACCAGTAGAGCTTCTTCGGCTCGAAGAAGATCACCGGGTCGGGGGAGTCCACCGCCTCGCGCAGCATCAGATAGGCGTCGGCGACGGTCGCCGGAGTGTAGACCTTCAGGCCGGGAGTGTGGGCGTAGTAGGCCTCGGAGGAGTCGCAGTGGTGCTCGACGCCGCCGACGCCGCCGCCGTAGGGGATGCGGACCACCAGCGGGATCCGCACGCGGCCCCGGGTGCGGTTGCCGAACTTGGCGATATGGCTGAAGATCTGCTCCAGCCCGGGGTAGGCGAAGGCGTCGAACTGCATCTCGACCACCGGGCGCATGCCGTTCATCGCCATGCCGGCGGCCATGCCGGCGATGCCGGATTCGGCCAGCGGGGTGTCGAAGCACCGGTCGTCGCCGAAGCGACGGGCCAGGCCGTCGGTGATGCGGAAGACGCCGCCGAGCGTGCCGACGTCCTCGCCGAAGACGCAGACGGACGTCTCGGCGGCCATCGCATCGGAGAGCGCAGTGTTCAGCGCCGCGGCGAAGGTCGTCGGCCGCGGGGCGGGGCCGGGATCGGCGGCGCGGGTCTCGAGGTCGGGGGCGGCCATGGTCAGTCCTCCTGTCCGCGGGCGAGCTCGTCGGCGAGCTGGGCGCGCTGCTCGCGCAGCTGGGCGGTGGGCTCGGCGTGGACGTGGTCGAAGATCTCCAGCGGGTCGATCGGCGGATCGGCGGTCATCGCAGCGCGCAGCGAAGCGGCGACCTCCTCGGCCCGACCGCTGATGCGGGACTCGGCCGCGTCGTCGAGCACCCCCTGGGAGCTCAGGAACGTCTGCATCCGGGTCAGCGGGTCGTGGCGGCGCCAGAGCTCGACCTCGTGCGCGTCGCGGTAGCGGGTGTCGTCGTCGGCGTTGGTGTGGGCCTGCATGCGGTAGGTCGTCGCCTCCAGCAGCAGCGGCATCGAGCGCTCGCGCGCCAGCGAGACCGCCCGGCGCAGCGTGGCCAGCACCGCGACCATGTCATTGCCGTCGACCTGCTCGCCGGCCATGCCGTAGCCGATGGCCTTATGCGCCAGCGACGGCGCGGCGGACTGGTGGGAGAGCGGCACCGAGATGGCGTAGCCGTTGTTCTGCACGAAGAAGACCACCGGCAC
The DNA here is from genome assembly GCF_039536005.1 of Nesterenkonia halobia. NCBI lineage: Bacteria > Bacillati > Actinomycetota > Actinomycetes > Micrococcales > Micrococcaceae > Nesterenkonia > Nesterenkonia halobia. The sequence goes on from NZ_BAAAYG010000002.1 coordinate 6,873, forward strand.
CTCGAAGACGGCGGCGAAATTCAGCGCCTCGTGGAAGTCGCCCTCGCTGGTCGCGCCGTCGCCGCACATCGCCAGCACCACGGTGTCCTCGCCGCGCAGCTTCGCCGCGTGGGCGACGCCGACGGCGTGCAGCAGCTGGGTGGTCAGCGGCGTCGACGGCGCCGAGACCCGATGGGCGATCGGGTCGAAGCCGCAGTGCCAGTCGCCGCGGAAGGAGACCATGACCTCCACCGGGTCCACGCCGCGGGTCATGATCGCCACCGAGTCGCGGTAGGTGGGGAACATCCAGTCGTCGGCGCCCAGCGCCAGCGCCGCGCCGACCTGACAGGCCTCCTGGCCGTGCGAGGAGGGGTAGACCGCCAATCGGCCCTGGCGGACCAGGGCATAGTTCTGGTCGTTGATGCGGCGGCCGACCACCAGGGCCTCATAGGCGGCGAGCAGCGTCTCGTCCTCCGGGACCGGGTACTCGTGCCCGGCGCTGGTGCCCTGCTCCTCCTCGGGGATCAGCGAGCCGTCGGGGGAGAGCATGCGGATCTGCTGGGCGGCGGGGAGCATGTACTGCTCGGGGGTGATGCCGAAGCTGCGGCTGGTCTGCTCGATGCGGGCGGCCTGCTCGGCCTTCTCGTGGGCGAGCGGCTCGTGCGGCTCGTGCGGCTCCTCGGGCGCGACGGCGCGGCCGCGTCCGTCGTCGGCGGCGATCTCCTCGTCCATGGCCTGCGGCCTCCTCGGGGTCATTCGGCTCGGGCCGGGCGGCCCGGGGTGTTCGGCGTCGGTGCGGAACGAGCACCCGGCCGCACGTCGAGTGTGACGCAGGTCATGCACGGTCTGCCATGCGTGCCGCGGATCGCAGACGATGTCCGACGGGAGAGGGGGTTCGGTGGACGATCTGTTCGCAATGCGCGACACGCGCACTGGTATCGTCCAGGAGTATGTCGACATTGCTGGACGATCACGCGACGAGCGGCCGACCGCCGGACGTCCTGGACCATCGGATCCTCGAGATGCTGAGCCTCGACGCCCGCGCCTCGGTCACGCGCATCGCCGAGGAGCTGCACCTCTCGCGGGCGAACGCCTACGAGCGGATCGCGCGGCTGCGCCGCTCCGGGGTGCTGCGCGGCTACACCGCGGTCATCGACCCGCGGGCGGCGGGGCTGGCCACTGCCGCCTACGTCTTCCTCACGCTGAAGCAGGATGACTGGGGCGTGCTGCGCGAGGCGCTGGCCGACGAGCCGGCGGTGCGGCATCTGGCTCTGGTGGGCGGGCAGTACGACGCGGTGCTGCTGGTGCGCACGCGCACTGTGGACGAGCTGCGCGCGGTGATCTTCGAGCGGATCCAGTCGCTCTCCTGCGTCCAGTCCTCGCAGACGGCGCTGATCTTCGACGATCATGCCGAGCACCGGCACGCAGTGCCGGAGGAATGATGGACGACGACGGTCCGTGGCGGCTTTCGGTGAGACCGGTCGTCGGTGTGCGGGCTGTCACACGGACGTGATCGGCGCTACGATGGATGTGATTACCGACCGTTCGGTCAGTTACCCATCGTCGAGAGGACGTCATGACAGCCATCGCCGCCGATCACGAGACGACCATCAGCCCGACCCGGCCGCTGCCCAGCTACCTCGCCGACGCCTGGTGGGCGCCGGAGGACCCGCAGCGGGTCAGTTCAGTGCGTGACGCGTCCACCGGCGAGCCGATCTGCCGGGTCTCCGCCGAAGGGCTGGACACTGCGGCCGCCGTCGCGCACGCCCGCGCCGTCGGGCAGCGCAGTCTGGGGGAGCTGACCTTCCATGAGCGGGCGATGCGGCTGAAGCAGATCGCGAGGCACCTGGACGAGCACAAGGAGGAGCTCTACGCGCTCTCCGACCGCACCGGCGCCACGCGGAAGGATCACCTGGTCGACGTCGACGGCGGCATCGGCACGCTGCGGACCTTCTCCTCGAAGGCGCGCAAGGAGCTGCCGAACGCGCAGGTGATCGTCGACGGCGCCGTCGAGCAGCTCTCCCGCGACGGCTCCTTCCTCGGCGAGCACATCTACACTCGCCTGACCGGCGTCGCCGTGCAGATCAACGCCTTCAACTTCCCGGTCTGGGGCATGCTGGAGAAGCTCGCCCCCAGCTTCATCGCCGGAGTGCCGACGATCGTGAAGCCCGCCTCGCAGACCGCCTACGTCACCCAGGCCTGCGTGCGGCTCATGGTCGGCTCCGGGCTGCTGCCCGCCGGGGCGATCCAGCTGATCTCCGGCTCCGCGGGCGATCTGCTCGATCACCTGGACCACCGCGACGTGCTGGCCTTCACCGGTTCGGCGTCGACGGCGCAGCTGCTGCGTTCGCACCCCAGCGTGCAGACCGCGGGACTGCGCTTCACCGCCGAGACCGACTCGCTCAATGCGGCCATCCTCGGACCCGACGCCGGCCCCGAGACTCCCGAGTTCGAGGCCTTCATCAAGTCCGTGGTCCTGGAGATGACCGCCAAGGCCGGACAGAAGTGCACTGCGGTGCGCCGGACCATCGTGCCCGACGAGCATGTGGACGCCGTCGTCGAGGCGCTGCGCGCGCGGCTGGACTCCCGCGCGGTGCTCGGCGACCCGCGCGACGCGGCGACCACTGTCGGCGCGCTCGCTTCGAAGGACCAGCAGGCCGAGGTCACCCGGGCGGTGGAGTCTCTGGTCGAGGCCGGCGGCGCTGTGCGCTGCGGCGGCGTCGACGGCGACCTGGGCGGCGTCGACGCCGAGGCCGGGGCATTCTTCCCGCCGACGGTGCTCTCCTTCGACGACGCCCGCACCCCGCAGGTCCACGCCGTGGAGGCCTTCGGGCCGGTGACCTCGGTGCTGGGCTACGCCGACGTCGACGATGCGGTGGAGCTCGCCGCCCTGGGCGGCGGCTCGCTGGTGGCGACCGTCTGCACGCACGACCCGGAGATCGCCGGAGCCTTCGCCCGCGGGATCGGCTCCCACCACGGGCGGGTGCTCTTCCTGGACCGCGACGACGCGAAGACCTCCACCGGCCATGGCTCGCCGCTGCCGCATCTGGTCCACGGCGGACCGGGTCGGGCCGGCGGCGGAGAGGAGCTCGGCGGCGTGCGGGCGGTGAAGCACCATATGCAGCGCACTGCGGTGCAGGGGTCGCCGGACCTGCTCACCGGGATCACCGGAGTCTGGCACCGCGGGGCGCGGGCGCAGACCGCGACGCCGGAGACCGTCGCCGACGGCAGTGCGGTCCACCCCTTCCGCAAATCGCTGGCCGAGCTGCGCCTCGGCGATCAGTTCGCCTCGGAGCTGCGGACGGTGACCCTGGAGGACATCGACGCCTTCGCCGCCTCCACCGGGGACACCTTCTACGCGCACACCGACGAGGAGGCCGCGACGGCGAACCCGTTCTTCCCGCGGCGCGTGGCCCACGGGTACCTGCTGGTCTCCTGGGCGGCGGGACTCTTCGTCGAGCCGGCGCCCGGACCCGTGCTGGCCAACACCGGGCTGGAGAATCTCTCCTTCGAGACGCCGGTGACCTACGACGACGCGATCCGGGTGACGCTGACCGCCAAGGAGATCATCCCGCGCGAGGACGAGGACTTCGGCCAGGTCCGCTGGGACGCGGTGCTGCACAACCAGCACGACGACGTCGTGGCGACCTACGACGTCCTCACCCGCGTGGCCGCGGAGAAGAAGCCCGAATGGGCCTGAGGTGATGAGCGGCCGGCTGGTCGATCGCTGAGTCGGTGGGGCCGCGCCGCGGTCGACCACCTGGTCGGCCGGGGCGCGGCGTCGGCTGAGGTCGGGCCGCCGGCCGGGATCGCTTCGCCCCGCCGGCCGGGACCGCTTCGCCCCGCCGGTCGGGACCGCTTCGCCCCGTGCTTTTCACCGGTCCCCGTCCAGTTGGGCCGGGATTCCGGAAGACGACGGGGCCGAGTGGCGACCCCGCCCAACTGGACGGGGAGGACCGGTGGGCCCCGCCCAACTGGACGGGGAGGATCGGATCACGGGCCCGGTGACCGAGCCCGGCTCGAAGCAGGGGAGCCGCGGGCGCTGCCGCGCGGCGGGCCGATCACTCGCCGCGGAAGACCGGCGTGCGCTTCTGCTGGAAGGCGGCGAAGCCCTCGGCGTAGTCGGTCGTGTCGCAGAGTCGGCCCTGGGCGCGATTCTCCTGCTGCAGAGACTCCCAGAGCCCGAGGCGCTCGTCGCGGATCCGGGCGACGAGCGCCTTGGACTCGCGGAAGGCGAGCGTCGGACCCGCCGCCGCACGGGCGGCTCGCGACCGGGTGAACTCCAGCAGCTCCTCGGCCGGCATCGTCCGGGAGAACAGTCCGCCGGCCACCGCCTCGGCGCCGGACATCAGATCGCCGGTGTAGATCAGGTCCAGCGTGCGGTGGGCGCCCAGGCGCTCGGTGAACAGCGCATGGCCTCCCGAGTCCAGCGTGGCGCCCAGGGCGGCGAAGGGCGAGCCGATCGTCGCGTCCTCGGCGACATAGACGACGTCGGTCGCGATCGCCAGTCCCAGGCCCACGCCCAGGCAGCCGCCGTGGACGGCGGCGAACGTCGGGGCGGGGAAGTCCGCCAGCCGGTGCAGCACCGGGGTGACGTGGTCCTGGAGGAAGGCCAGGGCGTCGTCGGTGGCCGGGTCGACGGCCGAGATGTCGCGGCCGGCGCTGAAGCCCTTCCCCTCGCCGCGCAGCAGCAGGGCCCGCACCCCGGCCTCCTCGGCGCGCACCAGGGCGTCGTCGAGCGCGGCCAGCGCCGCGGCATCCAGGGCATTGCGCTTCTTCGGGGCGTCGAGGACGATCTCGCCCAGGTCGTCGTCGAAGTCGGTGCGGATCATGGAGGCTCCTCGGGTCGGCGGTCGATGGTCGGCAGGCGGCTGCCGGCGGTCGGCGTCTCAGGTGTCGTAGTCGACGACGAGCTTCTCCCCGGTCGGCCGGGTCTGGCAGGTGAGCACGTAGCCGGCCTCGAGCTCGTCGGACTCCAGGGCGAAGTTCTCCTCCATGGTGAACTCCCCGGAGACGACCTTGGCGCGGCAGGTCCCGCAGACGCCGCCGGCGCAGGCGAAGGGCACGTCGGAGCGCGAGCGCAGGGCGGCATTGAGCACCGTCTCTCCGGAGGACTCCGGGGAGGTGACGCTGCCGGTGAGCCCGTCCAGAGTGAACTCGATCGTCCGGCCGTCCCCGTCGTCCTCGACCGGCTCCACCGTCCGGCCCTGCTGGCCGGCGGGGCGATCGGGGCGTCCGGTGGTGAACAGCTCGTAGCGGACGGACTCCTCGGGCACGTCCCGGGCGGCCAGCGCGTCGCGGGTCAGCTGCACGAGCTCGAAGGGTCCGCAGAGGAACCATTCGTCGGTCTCGGGGACCTGCAGGACCTGGTCCAGCAGGACCTGCAGCTTCTCCTCGTCGAGCCGGCCGGTGAACAGCGGGTTGATGCGCTGCTCGCGGCTGAGCACGTGGTGGACGGCGAACCGGGAGGGGAAGCGGTCCTTCAGGTCGCCGAGCTCCTCGGCGAACATCACGTCCGACGCCGACCGGTTGGCATAGACCAGGTCGACGGCGGCCTGCTCCGAGGCGGCCAGCACCGAGCGGACGATCGCCATGATGGGGGTGATCCCGGAGCCTGCGGCGACGGCGACCAGATGCACGTCGGGCCGCCGGGCGACCGCCTCGGCGGCCAGCTCCTCGGGATGGTTCATCGAGGTGATCGCGCGGCGCGAGACGAAGGCGCCCGCCGGATTCATCACGTCCAGCTGATCGCCGGGGGCCAGATGCTCGTTCGCCCAGGTGGAGAAGACCCCGCCGAGGTCCCGCTTGATCGCGATGCGGATCTCGCCGGGGATCGGCTGCTGGCACAGCGAGTACGACCGGCGGATCTCCTGGCCGTCGAGCCGGGTGCGCAGCGCCACGTACTGGCCGGGGGCGTAGTCGAAGTCGTCCTGCAGCTCCTCGGGCACGGCGAAGGCGACCTCCACCGAGTCGGCGGTCAGCCGGCGGACCTCGGAGACGGTCAGCGTCGAGAACGTCGCGCGACGGCGGGCGGCGGTCGACGCGGCGGGAGTGGTCGGCATCAGTGCACCTTGAAATGGTCGAAGGGCTCCAGGCAGTCGCGGCACTGGTACAGCGCCTTGCACGCGGTGGAGCTGAAGCGGGTCGTCTCACGGGTGTTCGTCGAGTCGCAGTGCGGGCATTTCACGCTCAGCCCCACCGCGACCGGACCGGCGGCGGCCGTCCCCGTCGGCGGGGCGATGCCGTAGTCGCGCAGGACCTCGCGGCCGCGCTCGGTCATCCAGTCGGTGGTCCAGGCGGGCTGCAGCACTGTGTCGACACGGACCTGCGCGTGGCCGGCGGCGCGGGCCGCGGCGGCGACGTCGGCGGTGATGGCGTCCATCGCCGGGCAGCCGGAGTAGGTCGGGGTGATGGTCACGACGGCGGTGCCGTCCTCGGCGACCCGCGCGTCGCGCAGGATGCCCAGATCGGCGATGCTGATCACCGGGATCTCCGGGTCGGTGACCGCCGCGGCCGCGGTCCAGAGGCCGACGTCGACTCCGGCGGGGGCGTCCTCCGCCGAGGGGAGCCGCGCGGGCACCGAGGTCTCGATCTCTGCGGCGTGGTCGATCATGGTCGTCCCCCTCACCAGGTCGCTCCGGGATGCCGGCGGGCCAGCACCTGCATCTCGGCCAGGAGGTGGCCGCGGTGCTCGGAGAACCGGCCGCTGCGGTCGGCGCCGAAGGATCCGCCGACTTCGGGGATCCGGAGTCCGGCCTGCTCGATGATCTCGCCGAGGCGGGCCATCGTCGGTTCGCGCAGCGTCGAGGGGGCCACGGCGACGGAGGCCAGCCGCGGGATCGGGTCGACGTCGATGAAGAGCTCCTCCACCGAGGCCCAGAGCTCGTCCAGCCCGGCCTGCAGGCGACGGGCTGACTCCTCGGTGCCCAGGCCCAGGCGCAGGGTCCACTGGATCGCATGGTCCTGGTGGTAGGCGACCTCCTTCAGGGCCTTGTCGGCGATCGCGGCCAGCGTCTCATCAGTCGAGCGGACCAGGCGGCTGTACACCTCGTGCTGGAAGATGCTGACGATCAGCTGCCGGGCGATGGTGCGGCCGAAGTCGCCGTTCTCCTGCTCGACGAGCCGGCAGGAGCGGAACTCCTCCTCGTCCCGGAAGTAGGCCAGGTCGTCCTCGGTCCGGTGCCAGGCGGTGCCGGCATAGGTCAGCAGGAAGCGGGCATGGCCCAGCAGGTCGAGGGCGATGTTGCCCAGGGCGACGTCCTCCTCCAGCTCCGGGGCGCGCGAGATCCAGGCGGAGAGGCGCTGGGCGAGCATCAGGGCGTCGTCGCCGAGGATCAGCGCATAGCGGGCGGTGTCCTCGTCGGCGACGGCGCCGGAGGCCGCCACCTCCTCGGCGGTGATCGCCTCGCCCTGCGACTGTCGGGTCGCCGAGTCGTGGGATGCGAAGCTCACAGGTGCTTCACCCCCTCGGAGGCCGTGTAATACGTCGCGTGGCGGTAGCTCTTGCCCTGCGGGGACTCGAAGAAGCTGCCCTTGGCGTCGGGGTCGGAGGCGGTGACCGCCTCGGCCGGCACGACCCAGACGGAGGTGCCCTCGTTGCGTCGGGTGTAGAGGTCACGCGCGTTGCGCACCGCCATGCTGGCGTCAGGGGCGTGCAGCGAGCCGGCGTGGACGTGGGAGAGTCCGCGGGCGGTGCGGATGAACACCTCCCACAGCGGCCAGCCGCCGGCGTCTGCAGAGTGCTCGGAAGTCATGGGTCTCGCCTTTCATGGACGGCGGGCCGACGTCGGCCCGGAGGCGGCGGAGGAGGGGTCAGGCGCCGACCGGCTCGGCGGCGGCCTGGCGGCGGGCGTAGGCCGCGGCGGCCTCGCGCACCCAGGCGCCCTCGTCGCGGGCGCGTCGATAGTGCTCCAGGCGCTGGCTGCTCAGCGGTCCCTGGCCCTTGAGCACGGCGAAGAACTCGTCCCAGTCGAGCTCGCCGAAGTCGTAGTGGCCGCGCTCCTCGTTCCACGCCAGATCCGGGTCCGGCAGGGTCAGTCCGAGCGCCTCGGCCTGCGGGACGATCATGTCCACGAAGCGCTGGCGCAGCTCGTCGTTGGTGAAGCGCTTGATGTTCCAGGCCATCGACTGCTGGGAGTTCGGCGAGTCGGTGTCGGGCGGGCCGAACATCTGCAGCGCCGGGCCGTAGAAGCGGTCGACGGCGTCCTGGGCCATCTGATGCTGCTCGTCGGTGCCGTGCGAGAGGGTGTGCAGGATCTCCCAGCCCTGGCGCTGGTGGAAGGACTCCTCCTTGCAGACGCGCACCATGGCTCGGCCGTAGGGGCCGTAGGAGGCGCGGCACAGCGGGACCTGGTTGGTGATCGCCGCGCCGTCGACCAGCCAGCCGATCGCGCCGATGTCCGCCCAGGTGCGGGCGGGGTAGTTGAAGATCGACGAATACTTCGCCCGGCCGGTGTAGAGCTGGTCGTAGAACGTCTCGCGAGCGGTGCCCAGCGTCTCGGCGGCCGAGTACAGGTAGAGGCCGTGGCCGGCCTCGTCCTGGACCTTCGCCATCAGGATGGCCTTGCGCTTCAGGCTGGGGGCCCGGGTGATCCAGTTGCCCTCCGGCTGCATGCCGATGATCTCGGAGTGGGCGTGCTGGGAGATCTGCCGCGCCAGCGACTTCCGGTAGTCCGCGGGCATCCAGTCGCGCGGCTCGATGCGGGAGTCCTCGGCGATGAGCTCGTCGAAGCGGGCCTGCCCGGCCTCGGCCTCCTCGGCCGCCGCGTCGGCGTCGGACGCGTCCGCCAGGCGCAGCGGGGCGGCGTGGGAGTCCTGCGCAGTGCTCGGGTGCGGCATGGTCAACCTCGATTCCGTCGCATTAATTACCGACCGTTCGTTCAGTATAGCAGGATGCGTGTGATGGTCAACACAGAGCGAGAGTAGGAGTGAAGCGAGAGCGAGGGTGGGGCGGTCAGCTCCGCGGAGCGCGCAGCCCCGTCAGCAGCAGGCCGGTGACCATCTCGGCCAGCGTCTCGTCGGAGTGGTCGTCCGTGGGGCGGTACCAGTCGACGATGGAGTTCACCATGCCCATCGCCAGTCGTGAGGCGGTGCGGGCGTCGACGTCGTCCCGCAGGTCCCCGTCATCCTGGGCCTGGCGGATCAGCTCGGCGATGCGCAGGGTGATCTCGCGGCGCCGTTGCAGCGCGCGGATCTCCAGCTCGGAGTTGCCGCGCAGTCGCAGCAGCAGGGTGACGTGCGGCAGCGAGGCCGTCAGGACCGCCACCGAGCCGCGGATGATCTCCTCGAGCTCCGCGACGGCGGGCGCTCCGCGGGACTCGGCCTCGGAGACGACGCGTTCGAGCTCGGCCAGCGAGCGGCTCAGCGCGATGTCCAGGATCTCCTCCTTGGAGGAGACGTGGTGATAGATCGCCGACTTCGAGATGCCGAGCTCCCGGGCCAGGACGCCCATCGACGTCGCCTCGTAGCCGTGCCGGTTGAAGGCCTCGACGCAGACGCGGATCAGGCCTTCGCGGTCGTAGCCGGGGCGGCCGCGGCGTCCGACGCGGGCGGCCTCGGTGCTACGGTCGGAGTCCTCGGCGGCGGTGGTCGCGATCTCGGGCATGACTCCCAGCCTAGCCGTCAGCCCGAGCGCGGGCGCTGGTCGTGGATCCGGCGCAGCTTGCCCGAGGAGCGGGCCAGCGTGCCCGGCTCCTCCACGCAGACCTCGCAGCTGGAGCCGACGGAGACCTTGATGCGGCGGGCCAGCTCGACGCCGGCCGCCGCGGCCGCCTCGGCGGCGGTCTCGGGGCGTCGTTCGATGCGCACCGTCATCCGGTCCATCGTCTCCGGCCGGCTGAGCCGCAGCTGGAAGTGCGGGGAGAGCGCCTCGAGCTCCAGGGCGATCTCCTCGATCTGCGAGGGGAAGAGGTTCACGCCGCGCAGGATGATCATGTCGTCGGAGCGGCCGGTGATGCGCCCCATGCGCCGGTGGCCGGGCCGGTCCGTGCCGGGCTGCAAGCGGGTCAGGTCGTGGGTGCGGTAGCGGATGATCGGCAGCGCCTGCTTGGTCAGCGTGGTGAAGACGAGCTCGCCGTCCTCGCCGGTGGACAGCGGGTGCTCGTCGAGCGGGTCGATGATCTCCGGCAGGAAGTGGTCCTCCCAGATCGTCGAGCCGTCCTGCCGGGCGGCCGACTCGCCGGCGACGCCGGGCCCCATCACTTCGGAGAGTCCGTAGATGTCGCAGGCGCGCAGCGCGAAGGTCCGCTCGATCTCCTCTCGCATCTGCTCTGTCCACGGCTCGGCGCCGAGCACGGCGACCTCCAAGGAGGTCTCGGCCGGATCGATGCCGGCGTCGCGGAAGGCGTCGGCCAGGGTGAGCAGGTAGGTCGGCGTGCAGAGGATGACCCGCGGGCGGAAGTCGCGGATGAGCTGGACCTGCTTCTCGGACTGGCCGCCGGACATCGGCACCACGGTGGTCTGCAGCTTCTCGGCGCCGTAGTGGGCGCCGAGGCCGCCGGTGAACAGCCCGTAGCCGTAGGCGTTGTGCACCAGGTCGCCGGGGCGGACGCCGGAGTGCCGCAGGCAGCGGGCGAGCAGCGTGGCCCAGGTGTCGAGGTCCTCGTCGGTATAGCCGACGACGGTCGGCAGGCCGGTGGTGCCGGAGGAGGCGTGGAGGCGGCGGATCTGCTCCCGCGGGACGGCGAAGGCCTCGAACGGGTAGGCCGCGCGCAGGAACTCCTTGTCGGTGAAGGGGAACTTCGCCAGATCCTCCAGCGACTGCAGGTCGTCCGGGCCGACGCCGTGGGCGTCGTAGAGCGCGCGGTAGGCGGGGACGTTCTCGTAGGCGTGCCGGACGGTCTGCTGCAGCCGGGTCAGCTGCAGCTCCTCGATCTCGGCGCGGCTGTACAGCTCCTCCGGGTCGGGGGAGGCCGGGTCGCGGCGCGTCGACTCGGGGTCGACCTCCGCCGGGCGGGAGGGGGTCTCGGGGGCGGTCGCGGGGGAGGAGTCGGCGGCACGGGAGGGGGAGGCCATGGGGATCACTTCTCTCCGGGGGTCTGGGCGGTGCGGTCGGCGCCGGCAGGGCCGGCAGGGCCGGCAGGGTCGGCAGGGTCGGCGGGTGCGGCGGAGGGCGCCGGCACAGTGCGCGAGCGGCCGCGGAAGACGGCGACGGGCTCGTCGTCGCAGGTGACCGTCACGTCGAAGACGCCGCTGCGTCCGGTGCGTGCGACCTCCACGGCCTCGGCGACCAGCTCGTCGCCGGGGCGCGTCGCACGCAGGAAGGTGATGTCGGCGCCGGAGGCGACGGTGACGGTGCCGTCGTCCTGATCCGGGTGGTTGCATGCCATCGCGAAGCATGTGTCGGCCAGGGCGAAGATCATCCCGCCGTGGGCGATCGCGAAGCCGTTGGTCATCTCCGGCCGCAGCGTCATGGCCAGGCGGGCGCGGCCGGGCTCGGCGAGGAGCACCTCGGCGCCCAGCCATCCCGCGCATCGATCCGTCTCCAGCATGCGGTGGCGCGGCCCGTCGTCGGGCATCGGCACGCCTCGCGGGGAGGCGCTCGGCGCGGAGGGTCCTGCGGCGTCCGGCGGCTCGACCGTGGCCGTCGGCGACGGCCGCTCGGGGTGGGCGGGCTCGGGCATCACAGGCTCCTCACGATTTATAGACCGATTGGTCGGTAAATAAACTCAAGCACTGGAGGGTGTGTGATGTCAAGCACATCCGTGGAGGCGGGCGGGGCGGGTCGTCGGGCGCCGGGGGCGGAGATCACCGGCGTCGAGTGCACGGCCCGCCGGCGGGAGGGTCCACATCCTGAGATTCTGCGCCGGTCTCCCGGCGGGGACTTGCCCTTTCGGCCTCGCGCGGGCAGACTGATGACCAGGTCAAGAGTGCCAGCGTGAAACCCCGGTTTGCTGGCCGGCAACCCTCCAGTTCGCGGTGGGGTGCCCCGGGTGACGACCAGGCTTCGTCGGGATTCCGGCGGGGCAAGCGCGGGCCATCACACGACACAGTGCGGCCCACCTCATGTCCTTCGACAGGGCCGCATGGCAGGTTCTCTCGCCCGCAGCGCGGGCGGCGCCTCCGTTCCGGTCCCTGTCGCCACGACCGCATTGAACGGAGAGCTCGATGAGCAGCACTGAGAACACCGCTCCCACCTGGAGCTTCGAGACCCAGCAGATCCACTCCGGCGTCGAGCCGGACCCCGTCACCGGCGCGCGGGCGCTGCCGATCCAGCAGACCACCTCCTTCGTCTTCCCGAGCGCCGAGACCGCCGGGAAGCGCTTCGGCCTGGAGGAGCTCGGCCCGATCTACTCCCGGCTGACCAACCCCACCGTCGAGGCGGTGGAGAACAAGATCGCCGCGCTCGAGGGCGGCGTCGGCGCGCTCGCGGTCGGCTCCGGCCAGGCCGCGGCGTCGATCGCGCTGCTGAACGTCGTCGAGACCGGCGGCCACGTCGTCGCCTCGCCGTCGCTGTACGGCGGGACGCAGAACCTCTTCAAGCACACCCTGCCCAAGTTCGGCATCGAGGTCACCTTCGTCGAGGACCCCGACGACGTCGAGTCCTGGCGGGCGGCCACGCGGGAGAACACCGGCGCCTTCTTCGGCGAGGTCGTCGCGAACCCGCGCGGCGACGTGCTCGACCTGGAGGCCGTCGCGGCGATCGCCCACGAGCACGGGGCCCCGCTGATCGTGGACAACACGCTGACCAGCCCGTACCTGATCCGGCCGATCGAGCACGGCGCCGACGTCGTCGTCCACTCGGCGACCAAGTTCCTGGGCGGCCACGGCACGGCGATCGCCGGCGTGATCATCGACTCCGGGAACTTCGACTACACGAAGAACCCGCAGCGCTTCCCGGGCTTCAACGAGCCGGACGAGAGCTACCACGGCATCGTCTTCGGCCGGGACCTGGGCGTCGACGGGATCTTCGGGGTCAACCTGTCCTACATCCTCAAGGCGCGCGTGCAGCTGCTGCGCGACCTGGGCCCGTCGCTCTCGCCGCACAACGCCTTCGAGATCAACCTCGGTCTGGAGACGCTGAGCCTGCGCATCGAGCGCCACGTCTCCAACGCCGAGGCGGTGGCGGAGTACCTGGAGAACCATCCGGCGGTGACGCGCGTGAGCTACCCGGGCCTGGAGTCCAGCCCCTGGCACGAGCGGGCGCGGAAGTACCTGCCCAAGGGCGTCGGCTCGGTGCTGGCCTTCGAGGTCGAGGGCGGCGCGGAGGTCGGTCAGGCGGTCGTCGACGGACTGCAGCTGCACTCGCTGGTCGCCAACGTCGGCGACGTCCGTTCGCTGGCGATCCACCCGGGCTCGACCACGCACCGTCAGCTGACCGAGGAGGAGCAGGCCGCCGCCGGAGTCGTCCCCGGCCTGGTGCGCCTCTCGGTGGGCCTCGAGCACATCGACGACATCCTCGCCGACCTCGACCAGGCCCTCGCCGCGGCCGCCTCCGGCGGCGCCGAGGCCCCGGCCGAGTCGACGGAGCCGACCCCGGTCGGCTGACCCCGGCGCGGCGCGTCGACGACGACGGCCCGGTCCGCCGGCACCCTCACGGTGCCGCGGGCCGGGCCCTCGGCGTCGAGGCCGGGCCGACGAGCACACCATGTCCGACTGCGACGACCGCGACCGCCGCGGCAGCGACGACTGCACGGATCCGCGGGATCCCCGACCTTCAGGAGCCCCCGAGCCGATGACCGCCCAGGTGCCGACCACGACCGTTCGACCCGACGGCGCGCTCGCCGTCGTCGACGTCGGCGCCCACACCTTCGAGACCGGCGGGCGGCTGCCGCAGGTCTCGATCGCCTACGAGACCTGGGGAGAGCTCGCGCCCGACGGCTCCAATGCGGTGCTGGTGCTGCACGCGCTCACCGGCGACACCCACGTCGCCGCCAACGAGGCCGACCCGGAGGCCGGCTGGTGGGAGGGGCTGGTCGGCCCCGGCCGCGCCGTCGACACCGACCGCTGGTTCGTCGTCTCGCCGGCGATGATCGGCGGCTGCTACGGCTCCACCGGACCGGCCTCGGCCGACCCGCAGGGTCGCCCGTGGGGTTCGCGCTTCCCCTACACCACGATCCGCGACTCCGTGCAGCTCGAGGCCCGGCTGGCCGACCAGCTCGGCATCGAGCGCTTCCACGCGGTCCTCGGCGGCTCGATGGGCGGAGCCCGGGCGCTGGAATGGGCGGCGAGCTTCCCGGACCGCGTCGCCGGAGTGGGCGTGTTCTCCTGCGGGGCCGAGTCGACGGCCGAGCAGATCGCCTTCGCCCAGGCTCAGGTCGCCGCGATCGAGAACGACCCGCACTACGACGGCGGCGACTATTACACCGGCCCCTGGCCGGAGGCCGGGCTCGGGCTGGCCCGGCGGATCGCGCACATCACCTACCGCACCGAGACCGAGTTCTCCGCCCGCTTCGGGCGCGAGCACCAGGGTGACGAGGACCCCTTCGGATCCTCGCGCCGACCGCGCGGGCGCTTCCAGGTGGAGTCCTATCTGGACCACCAGGCGCGCAAGCTGGTCTCGCGCTTCGACCCGAACGCCTACATCCTGCTCACCGAGGCGCTGGCCGGCCACGACGTCGGCCGCGGCCGCGGGGGCGCGGCGGCGGCGCTGCGACAGGTGACGGCGACGCCGTTCGTCGCGGCAGTGGACTCGGATCGGCTGTACCACCCCGAGCAGTCGCATCGGCTCGCCGAGCTGCTGCCCGGCGCCGGGGGAGTGCACATGATCTCCTCGCCGATCGGCCACGACGGGTTCCTCACCAGCCCCGACCAGATCGCCGAGCCGCTGCGCGAGACGCTGCGGCTGTAGCACCGTCCGGCGTCCGCCGGGCGGTCAGTCGCCCTGGGCCGCCGACCCGCCCGGCGGCATCGCCCCGCCGAAGAGCGGCTCATAGGTGGGGCGCTTCGCGGTGACCCCGTCGCCGGAGGATCGGCCGCGCAGCCGCCGCAGCACCCAGGGGAAGAGATGGTGCCGGGCCCAGACGGCGTCGTCGGCGCGCGCCTCGCGCCAGCTGCGCTCGGGCGTCGGACGCGGTTCGAGCGGCTCGAGGTCGTGCTCGACGTTCAGCGTGTCCAGCGCCATCGCGGCGATGGTGTGGTGCCCCAGCGGGGAGAAGTGCAGCCGGTCCTCGTCCCACATCTCCGGACGGGTCAGGCTGCGCAGCGCCCACATGTCGGCGACGACGGCGTCGTGCCGGGCCGCGACGGTGCGGACGTTCTCGTTGTAGATCGCCACTTTGCCGCGCACGGAGCCGACCACCGGAGTCTCGCGCACGTCCGGTCCGGTGAACAGCAGCAGCGTCGCGCCGGTGGTCGCCAGGAGCTGCACCATGGTGTCCAGCGTGCGCGCGGTCTCGTCGGGGTCGCCGCCGGGTCGGATGACGTCGTTGCCGCCGGCGCAGAGGGTGATCAGATCCGGCGCGAGGTCCAGCGCCGGGGCGATCTGGTCGTCGCGGATCTGGGCGATCAGCTTGCCGCGCACCGCCAGGTTCGCATAGGCGAAGTCGGCCGTTCCGGCCGCGAGCTCCTCGGCCATCCGGTCGGCCCACCCGCGGTGGTATCCGGGGCGGGACTCGTCGGGGTCGCCGATGCCCTCGGTGAAGGAGTCGCCCAGCGCGACGTAGCGGCTCCAGGGGTGCCGATGGTCCGCCGCGGAGTGCGCGGCGTCGGGTGCGGAGTCATGATCTGCGGGGTGGTGGAGTTCTGACGAGTGCACGCCTTCATTCTGCCGGAGCCGCCCCTGGAGTTCCATGACCGACGGCGGCGCCGCCCCGCCCGCGACCAGCGGCCCGACGGCGGCGCCGCCCCGCGATGAGTCCGCGGCTCGGGTGGGAATACGGTCGTATTCCCACACCGACCGCCGAGTCATCGCCGGGGGATGAGATCATGGACCGCCGGATGCGTCGACGGCGCGTCCGATCCGTCCTGGTCCCGACCGAGCCTGACCCGAGGAGTCCCCGCCGATGAACCCCGAGCCCGTCGTCGTCTGGTCCCGCGAGCCCGACGAGCGCCGCGACACCCACCTGGTCGTGCTGCTGCACGGCTACGGATCCCACGAGCACGACCTCCTCGGCCTGGTGCCGAATCTGCCCGAGGAGTTCACCTACGCCTCGCTGCGGGGGCCGCAGACGGCCGGGCCCGGGTACGGCTGGTTCGCCCTGGATCCCCAGGATCTGAGCTACGACTCCGCCGAGGTGCTGCAGGCCGCCGAGGACGTGTGGTCCTGGATCGAGTCGGTGCAGGACCAGCACCTCTCGGTGACGCTGCTGGGCTTCTCCCAGGGCATGGCCGTGGCGACGACGCTGCTGCGCACCCGTCCGCACCAGCTCGCCGCCGTCGTCGGCCTCTCCGGATTCGTCCTCGACCCGGGCGAGGACGAGCGGGTCGCCGCCGCCGTCGACGACGAGGCGCTCGCGGCCGCGCAGGTCCCGTTCTTCTGGGGGCGCGACCAGGAGGACCCGATCATCCCGGCCGCCGCCGTCGACCACACCCACCGGTGGGCCACCGAGCACGCGAACCTGACCAAGGTCCTCTACGCCGGCGCCGGCCACGGCGTGGTGCCGCAGGAGATCTCCCACGTCGGCGAGTTCCTCACCCACATGGTGCTCAAGCCGGCGCGCACCGCCCGCCGCTGACGACGCCGACGCCGCCCGCGCGGCTCGGTGCCGCGCCGCTCAGTCCTCGAGCTCCTCGGGCTCCTCATCGAGCTCCTCGAGCTCCTCCGCGACCGGCGTGAGGGCCGCCTCGGGCAGGCCGAGCGCCTCGCCGTCGAGCTGGACGATCTCGCCGGGGCGGATCTGCCGGCCGCGGCGGGTCTCGACCTCCTCGTCGACGGTCACCGCCCCGGCGTCGAGCACCTCGCGGGCCATGCCGCCGTGCTCGACGACGTTGGCCAGCTTCAGCAGCTGCCCCAGCCGGATGGACGCGTCCCGGATGGGGATCTGGTCGACCTCGATGAACTCGCCCTCGTCGTGGTCCTCGTCGAAGCCTTCGTCGAGCGCCTCCTCGACGTCGTCCTGGTGCCGCCGCGCGTCCTGGTCCTGGTGCTCCTCGCTCATGCCTCCAGTCTGGCGCATCCGACGGCGCGCCACAGGACGTCATCATCCGGCCGGTCGAATCCTCAGGGACGTTCTACGCTGGGTCCATGTCCTCCTCGACCATCACACAGACGCCGGTCCGCGACGCCGGACAGTCCCGGACCGCCTGGATCCTGTTCCTGGTGATGTCGCTGGTCGCCGGAGCGGCCATCCCCTCGCAGGGACGGATCAACTCCGCGCTGGCCGCCGAGACGGCCGACCCCTTCCTCGCCGCGCTCATCTCCTTCGCCGTCGGCCTGGTGCTGATGCTCGTCATCGTCGCGGCCACGCCGCGCGGGCGGGCCACGATGCGCCGCGTGCGCCCGGCGCTGGCCGCCGGCGAGGTGCGCTGGTGGTACCTGCTGGCCGGCTGCCTGGGCGGCTATCTGGTGCTGACCCAGTCGCTGACCATCGGGATGATCGGCGTGGCCGTCTTCACCGTCGCAGTGGTCACCGGCCAGACGCTGGGCGGGATGCTCTGGGACCGCGTCGGGCTGGGGCCGGGCGGGCGCAAGCGGCTCTCCCCGCTGCGCGTGATCGGCGCGATCCTCACCGTGCTGGCGGTGCTCTGGACGGTCTCGCCGCAGCTGGGCGCCGACCACGGCGGGCCCGAGTGGCTGCTGCTGGTGATCCTGCCGCTGCTCGCCGGCGTCGGCTCCAGCGCCCAGCAGGCGCTCAACGGACGGCAGTCGGCCGCCTACGGCAGCCCGATCCCCGGGACGCTGATCAACTTCATCGCCGGCACCGCGGTGCTGCTGGTCGCCTACCTGATCAAGCTGGGGGTCGGCGGCGTCGGCGAGGCGCTGCCCACAGCCGGCTGGTACTACCTGGGCGGGCCGATGGGCTGCGTGTTCATCGGCCTGGGCGCCGTGCTGGTGACCCGGGTCGGGGTGCTGCTGGCGGCGATGGGCATGATCGCCGGTCAGCTCATCGGCTCGCTGCTGCTGGATCTGATCATCCCGGCTCCGGGCTCGGTGGTCACCACGGCCACCGTGCTCGGCACGTTGCTGACGCTGGTCGCCGTCGTCGTCGCCTCGCTGCCGGACGGCCGGGCCTCCCGCCGGCGCGGCGCGGGGCACTAGACTCGGACTCCGCCGGCTCCGCAGGGGAGCGGGACCCGTCGGAACGGAGGCGAGCACGATGGACCAGGACGTCCACATCATCACCGTCGCCGTGGACGACCTCGACGCCGCCCGCCGCTTCTACGTGTCCGGACTCGGCTGGCGCCCGCTCTTCGAGGAGCCCGGCGAGATCCAGTTCTACCAGTCGGCGCCCGGCCAGGTGCTGGGCCTCTTCGACGCCGAGGCGCTGGACGTCGACATCGGCGACGGCGGCGTCCATTCCCGGCCCGGCGGATTCACGCTGGCGCAGAATCTCCACGACGCCGACCTCGTCCACCGGACCGTCGACCGGATGGAGCGCGCCGGCGCGACCATCCTCAAGCAGCCTCAGCCCGCGGCGGTGCCCGGCATGATGCACGCCTACGTCCGCGACCCGGTGGGCATCGTCTGGGAGATCGCCCACAACCCCGGCTGGCGGATCGACGACGACGGCGCGGTGGTCTTCGACGCGCCCGACGCCGGCTGACGCGCGGCGTCGCCGCCCGGCGGACGACGGCGGGCCGGAGGCGGCGTCGTCGAGGGATCCGGGCGCGAATCGGCGCACCGGCGGGCGGCGCGGTACGCTTTCCCCGTCCGTCCGCACGTCGCGGCCCGCAGCCCGACGGCATCCTGCACAGCACACTGCACCCCGACCAGAGGTGAAGCTCTTCCATGGCCACAGAGACCGCACTCGACAAAGTGATCGCCCTGGCGAAGCGCCGCGGCTTCGTGTTCCAGTCCGGTGAGATCTACGGAGGGTCGCGGTCGGCCTGGGACTACGGTCCGCTGGGCACGGAGCTGAAGGAGAACATCAAGGCCGAGTGGTGGCAGACCTTCGTCCGCGGCCGCGGCGACATGGTCGGCCTGGATTCGGCGATCATCCTGCCGCAGCCCGTTTGGCACGCCTCCGGCCACGTGAAGACCTTCTCCGACCCGCTGGTCGAGTGCGTCCAGTGCCACCGCCGGCACCGCCAGGACCACCTCGAGGAGGCCTTCCAGGACAAGAAGGGCCGGGCGGCCGAGTCCATGGAGGAGATCGTCTGCCCCGACTGCGGCACCCGCGGGCAGTGGACCGAGCCGCAGCAGTTCTCCGGGCTGATGAAGACCTATCTGGGTCCGGTCGACAACGAGGAGGGGCTGCACTACATGCGCCCCGAGACCGCCCAGGGCATCTTCGTGAACTTCAACAACGTGGTGACCTCCGCGCGGCAGAAGCCGCCGTTCGGCATCGGCCAGATCGGCAAGGCCTTCCGCAACGAGATCACCCCGGGCAACTTCATCTTCCGCACCCGCGAGTTCGAGCAGATGGAGATCGAGTACTTCACCCGCCCGGACGAGGCGCCGCAGTGGTTCGACCACTGGGTCGACGCCTGCTACGCCTGGTTCGTCCAGCTCGGCCTGGACCCGGAGAACCTGCGGAAGTTCGACGTGCCGGAGGAGGAGCGGGCCCACTACTCGGCCGCGACCATCGACCTGGAGTACCGCTTCTCCTTCCCGGGCTCCGAGTGGGGCGAGCTGATGGGCGTCGCCAACCGCACCGACTACGACCTCGGCTCGCACACCGAGGCCTCGGGCGCGAAGCTGCAGTACTTCGACCAGGGCACCGGCGAGCGGTACACCCCGTATGTCATCGAGCCCTCCTTCGGCCTGACGCGGGCGATGATGGCGTTCCTCGTCGACGCCTACACCGAGGACGAGGCGCCGAGCGTCAAGGGCGGCGTCGACACCCGCATCGTGATGAAGCTGCACCCGAAGATCGCCCCGATCAAGGCCGCGGTGCTGCCGCTGTCGAAGAAGCCGGAGCTGGCCGGCCCGGCGCAGGAGCTGGCCGACCGGCTGCGCCGCCACTGGAACGTCGAGTACGACGAGTCCGGCGCCATCGGCCGCCGCTACCGCCGTCAGGACGAGATCGGCACCCCGTTCTGCCTGACCTTCGACTTCGACTCGCTCGAGGACCAGGCGGTCACCGTCCGCGACCGCGACGAGATGACCCAGGAGCGGGTGAGCCTGGACCAGATCGAGGGCTACCTCGCCGCGCGGCTGCTGGGCTGAGCGGCCGCGTCCCGGCGCCGAGGCGCCGACGCGCCGTCGTCCCGGTCCGCCGCGGAGCCGGCCGATCTCTCGAAGAATCGCGCATCGCCCCGCATTGCCCCGCCCGGTGGACGGGACTAGAATCGCGTGGCTGACCCGAAGCCGCCTCCCCGATGAAGGACACGCGATGAGCACCATGCCCGAGGACTCCGTCCCGTCGGAGCACGACGACGGCGCGGACCGCCTCACCCTGGAGTCGGGCCTGACCGTCCGGCCGTGGGCCGAGGGCGACGACCTCGCCCTGCTGGAGGTCTGGGGCGACCCGGAGAATGCCCTGCAGCACCAGGACCGGGCGCTGCTGCGGCCCTCCTCCGACGACCCCTGGGCCCGCTGCATCGTCGCCGAGGACCACGGCGTCCCGGTGGCCGCGGCGACGATCCTGCGCTCCTCGCTGCACCCGGACCGGCTCTCCTTCTACGCCGAGGTCGCCGAGGACCACCGGCGTCGCGGCATCGCCGCGGAGATGCTCGAGCTGCTGGCCGCCGAGGCGGGCAACTGCTCGACGCAGAGCCTCAAGGCCCGCTGCGGCAAGCGCACCGCCGCGCAGTGCTTCCTCAAGGACAACGGCTTCACCAAGATCCAGCGGTCCCGCCAGGTCGTGGTCAGCGCCGGCGCGCTGGCCCTGCCGGACCTGGAGGGCACCGGCCTGGACCTGGAGGACCTGGCGACCGGATCGGTCGCGCTGACCAGCGCCGTCGTCGACTTCTACAACGCCGTCCATGACTGGGACCGTGCGGAGATGACCGTCGGCAAGGCGCAGAAGCTGCTGCTCGGCGACGGCACCGGCGCCTCGGGCGCCGTGGCGCTGCGCGACCGGCGTCCCGGCGCCGACGGCGGCATCCTCGCCTTCGCCGTCAGCTACACGCCCGAGCGCACCGAGGATCCGGCCGACGTGCTGCTCGGCTGGAACCCGGAGCTCGCCGACGACGACGCCGAGACCGCCTGCCAGTCGCTGCTGGCGCTGCTCGCGGCCCGCTACCCGGTCAGCGTCGAAGTCGACGACTCGATGGAGCCGCTGACCCGTGTCACCGACGAGCTGCTCTCCGCCGGCCGCGCCGAGTCGGACTTCGAGGCGCTGATCTACGCCCGCGACGCCGCGAGCTGACGCGCCCGCGCCGGAGATGGCCCGGAGATGCTCCGGAGCCGCGCCGGAGAACCGCCCTGGAGACCACGACTGAGGGGACCCGCTGATGAACGCCGTCCTGCCGCCGCTGCAGATCGGGCCCATCACCGTCGACACGCCGGTGGTGCTGGCCCCGATGGCCGGCATCACCAACACCGCCTTCCGCCGCCTGTGCCGCGAGCACGGCGGCGGGCTCTACGTCAACGAGATGGTCACCGCCCGCGCGCTGGTGGAGCGGCGCCCGGAGTCGCTGCGGATCATCAAGCATGAGCCCGACGAGGTGCCGCGCTCGGTCCAGCTCTACTCGGTCGACCCGGTGACCACCGGGCAGGCGGTGCGGATGATGGTCGAGGAGGACCGGGCCGACCACATCGACCTGAACTTCGGCTGCCCGGTGCCGAAGGTCACCCGCAAGGGCGGCGGCTCAGCGCTGCCGTGGAAGATCCGGCTGTTCGAGTCCATCGTCTCCACCGCCGTCCGCGAGGCCTCGAAGGGCGGGGTGCCGGTGACGGTGAAGATGCGCAAGGGCATCGACGAGGACCACCTGACCTTCACCGAGGCCGGCAGGGTCGCCCGCGACGCCGGCGTCGCCGCCGTCGCGCTGCACGGTCGCACCGCTCGGCAGCACTACTCGGGCACCGCCGACTGGGACGCCGTGGCCGAGCTGCGCGAGGCCCTGCCGGATCTGCCGGTGCTGGGCAACGGCGACATCTGGTCGGCCGAGGACGCGCTGGAGATGGTCCGCCGCACCGGCGTCGACGGCGTCGTCGTCGGCCGCGGCTGCCAGGGCCGGCCCTGGCTCTTCGGCGACCTGCAGGCCGCCTTCGAGGGGCGCGACGAGCGGCATCGCCCGGATCTGGCGATGGTCGTCGAGACCCTGCTGCGCCATGCCCGGATGCTCATCCCGTACTTCGACGGCGACGAGCTCAAGGCCATGCAGGACATCCGCAAGCATGTCTCCTGGTACTTCAAGGGCTACCCGGTCGGCTCGCAGCTGCGCACCCAGCTGGTCACCGTGGAGACGCTGGCCCAGCTGCAGGAGCTGCTCGGCCGGCTGGACCATTCGATCGACTACCCGGGCGCCGACGCCGAGGGGCCGCGCGGTCGGGCGGGCTCGCCGAAGAAGGTCCACCTGCCGGAGGACTGGCTGGTCTCGCGGGAGCTCGACGAGGACCAGCGCGAGATGATCGCCGCCGCCGAAGTGGACACCTCCGGCGGCTGAGTCGTGCCCGACGGCGGTCTGCGGCGTGCGTCGGCCCGGCGGAGGGCGGGGTCGCCCCTCGCCGCCGCGCGGGGCCGGGCCGCGGGCCGCTAGGCTGGAGTCCATGGATGTCCAGCCCCACGAGCGTGCCGAAGCCGGCTATGCCGCCCTGCGCCCCGGCTACACCGTCGAGGATGAGGAGCGGTGGCTTCCCGAGCACGGCAAGTCGGTGTATCGCTCCTCCTTCGAACGCGATCGGGCCCGGCTGCTGCACTCCTCGGCGCTGCGCCGGCTGGGGGCGAAGACCCAGGTGGTCTCGCCCGACGCCGACGACTTCGCCCGCACCCGGCTGACCCATTCGCTGGAGGTCGCCCAGGTCGGCCGCGAGCTGGGGCGGATGCTCGGCTGCGATCCCGACGTCGTCGACGCCGCCTGCCTGGCCCACGATCTGGGCCATCCGCCCTTCGGCCACAACGGCGAGAAGGTCCTCGACGAGCTGATGGGCGCCTCCGGCGGGTTCGAGGGCAATGCGCAGACGCTGCGGCTGCTCACCCGGCTGGAGACCAAGCGCTTCCACGACGACGGCCGCTCGGCGGGGCTGAACCTCACCCGGGCCTCGCTGGACGCGGCGATCAAGTACCCCTGGCGCCAGCACGAGGCGCCGCTGCTCGCCGACGGGACGCGCGGCGCGAAGTTCGGCGCCTACGAGGACGACCTGGACGTCTTCGCCTGGATCCGCCGCGGCGTCGACGGGAGGCGGCAGTCCATGGAGGCCCAGGTGATGGACGCCGCCGACGACATCGCCTACTCCGTCCACGACGTCGAGGACGGGATCTTCTCCGGACAGTTCCAGCTGCGCTTCCTCGAAGTGCCGCTGCAGCGCAAGCGGGTCATCCGGGTGACCCGCGAGTGGTACCTGCCGGACACGGAGGAGGACCGCATCGAGGAGGCCTTCGACCGGCTGGCCTCCATCGACCGCTGGGTGCGCGAGTCCGACGGCTCGCGGCGTTCGCTCGCGGCGCTGAAGAACATGACCTCGGAGCTGATCGGACGTTTCTGCGGGGCCATCTACGAGGCCACCCGCGAGGCCTATGGAGACAGGCCTCTGGTGCGCCACGAGGCTGATCTGGTGATCCCGCGGGAGACGCACGAGGAGATCGCGGCGATGAAGGGGCTCTCAGCCTCCTACATCATGACCTCGGAGCAGCAGCGCCCCGTCTATCAGCGCCAGCGCGAGGTCATCGAGTCGCTGATCGAGCTGCTGCGCGACTCCGGCGACCGGTACCTGGAGCCGATGTTCCGCGAGGACTTCCAGCTGGCCGAGGGCGACGCCGCGCGGTCCCGGGCGATCGCCGACCAGGTCGCCTCGCTCACCGACGGCGCGGCCCTGGAGTGGTACTACGCGCTGGTCAGGGGAGAGCCCTTCGCCAATCGCCTGTTCGGCTGATCAGTCCGGCGGCGCCGGCTTGGTGATGTCGGCGGTGACGACGTCGAAGGCGGCGAAGAGCTCGTGCGCCTCGACGAAGAGGCTCAGGTCCCGCGCCCCGGATCCCATGCCGATGCGGCCGGCGATGGATGCGTCGGCGTAGACCGGCCAGCGGGTGCCCGCGACGCTCTCCGCGGCGAAGGGCGTGATCGTGCCGGGGCGGTGGCCGGTGGCCTCCACCGCCTCCTCGGGCGCGGTCATCGCCATCTTCTTCATCCCGGCCAGCCGCCGCAGCTTCGCCCAGTCGACCTGCCGGTCACCCGGGATCAGGGCGATGACGTAGGTGTGCTCGTCGGCGGTCTGGGTGAGCTTCGCCCGGGCGACCAGCGTCTTGACGATCTCCCGGGGCGCGATCCCCAGCGCGGCGGCGGCCTCCTCCAGGGAGCCCGACGGTCCGCGGGCGACGAGCTCGATCGCGACGCCGCGGGCGGCGGCGTCGGCGCGGATGCGCTCGACCGAGGCGCGGTCCTCGGCGGAGAGCTCGACGTCGGCGGGGATCGGCGCGGGGGCCGGCGCGGTGGTCGGCATGGGGGAGGCGGGGGTGCTCTGCTGCTCCATGCCCGGGACAACCGAGACCGCCGCCGGCGGATTCCCCGAGCCGTTCCCCGGGCCGTTCCCCGGGCCGTTCCCCGGGCTGTTCCCCGGGGTGATCCGTCGGACTCCTGCACAGGCGCCTGCGGGGTGGCGCTCATCGGTAGACTCGAGGCGTGGCCGGACTCATCAAGCGCGAAGACATCGACGCCGTGCGCGAACGTGTGGACCTGCGGGAGGTCGTCGAGGAGTATGTGACGCTCAAGAGCGCGGGCATCGGCTCCTGGAAGGGGCTCTGTCCCTTCCACGACGAGCGCACTCCCAGCTTCCACATCCGCCCGCAGGTGGGCACCTATCACTGCTTCGGCTGCGGGGAGTCGGGTGACGTCATCGCCTTCGTGATGAACATGGACCACACCTCGTTCCAGGAGACGGTGGAGCGGCTGGCCGCGAAGGCCGGGATCGAGCTGCGCTACGAGGACGGCGGCACCGGGCCGGACAAGGAGGAGGTCGGCCGACGTCGGCGGCTGCTCGACGCGCACAAGATCGCCGACGAGTACTTCCGCGAGCAGCTGCACTCCCCGGAGGCGCAGATCGCCCGGGAGTTCCTGGCCGGCCGCGGCTTCACCCGCGAGCATGCCGAGCAGTTCGGGGTCGGCTATGCCCCGCAGGGCTGGGATCACCTGCTCAAGCACCTGCGCTCCCGCGGCTTCACCGACGAGGAGCTCTCCGCCAGCGGGTTGTTCTCCGAAGGCTCCCGCGGCCTGTACGACCGTTTCCGCGGACGGCTGATCTGGCCGATCCGCGACATGACCTCCAACACCGTCGGCTTCGGCGGCCGGCGCCTGCACGAGGACGACAAGGGGCCGAAGTACCTCAACTCGCCCGAGACGACGATCTACAAGAAATCGCAGGTGCTCTACGGCATCGAGCACGCCAAGCGGAACATCGCCAAGAAGCGCGAGCTGATCGTCGTCGAGGGATACACCGACGTGATGGCCTGCCACGTCGCCGGCGTGGACACCGCAGTGGCGACCTGCGGCACCGCCTTCGGCGAGGGCCACATCAAGATCGCCCGCCGGCTCCTCTCCGACGACGGCGGCGGGGGAGAGGTGATCTTCACCTTCGACGGCGACGAGGCCGGCCAGACGGCGGCGCTGAAGGCCTTCAAGGAGGACCACCAGTTCCTGGCCAAGACCTTCATCGCCGTCGGACCCGAGGGCATGGACCCCTGCGACGTCCGCCAGCACCGCGGCGACGAGGCCGTCTCCGAGCTGATCCGCGCCCGGCGCCCGCTGTTCGAGTTCGCCATCCGCGCCGGGATGAAGGACTACGACCTCTCCACCGTCGAAGGCCGCGTCGGCGCGCTGCGCTACGCCGCCCCGGTGGTCGCCGGGATCAAGGACCCGGCGCTGAAACCGGCCTACACTCGCGAACTGGCCGGCTGGCTGGGCATGGACATGGACGACGTCAATCGGGCGGTGCAGGCCGCCGCCCGCCGCGGCGTCGCCCCGCAGCGGCAGGTCGACCCGGCCGTGCAGGCGCACCGGCGCGGGTTCGGCCCGGCCCCCGACGCGGACCCGGCCGACGGCGCCGAGCCGGTCCAGCATCAGCCCGGCCCGCACGACCACGGCGGACCGGCCGGCGAGCCGGCGGCGTCGTCGGCCGCGCCGACGCACTATCCCCGGCCCGACACGCGGGACCCGGCGGTGATGATGGAGCGCCAGGCGCTGGAGGTGATCCTGCAGCATCCCACGCGGCTGACCGCCGACCAGTGGGAGGAGATCTTCACCGTGCGCTTCACCGCCCCGGCGCATGCGGCCGTCCATGCGGGACTGCGTTCGGCGGCGGCCTCGGCCACCGACCCGCGCAACTGGGTGCGGGCGGTCTCCGACGAGGTCCCCGAGCCGCTGAGGCCGCTGGTCGCCGAGCTGGCCGTCGCCCAGCTGCCGGCGCGCACCGAGGAGGAGGTCGAGACCTACTGCCAGTCGATCCTCAATCGCCTGGTGGAGCTGAAGATCACCCACCAGAAGGCCGATCTGCTCGGGCGGCTGCAGCGCATGGGGCCCGACGAGTCCCCGGAGGAGCACCAGCGGCTCAACCGCGAGCTGATGGACCTCGAGCATCGGCGACGGGCGCTGCGCGGCGACCAGTGAGCACTCCGCACCGGGACCGCTGAACACTCCGCTCGGAGGGCCGGTGCGGACGCTCCGCGTCCGCCCGTGTCCTGCTCACGTCGGTCCGCGGCCGAGGCCTGCGACGAGGCCTGTGCGACGCCGCACACCGGGTCCTTGGTACCGTGAAGTGCACGTCCGCGCGTGACGATGGGGTCGCGCTACGCCTCCGCACCCTTGATCGAGGAGACACGCATGCCCCAGCACGACGGCCCCGCCGCGCCCGCACGACACGCCGCCGACGACACCCGCACCGCCGCCTCGCATGAGATCCCCGACGCGATGCGCCAGGACGTCGGCCTGCTCGGCGGCCTGCTGGGCCAGGTGCTGCAGGAGTACGGCAGCGAGGGCCTGCTGGGCGACGTCGAGGCCCTGCGCGAGCTGACCATCTCCGCGCTGGACGACGACTCCGGAGACGTCCTCGCCCGCGCCGAGGAGTTGGTGGGCTCCTTCTCCGCCGAGCGGGCCAAGGAGGTCGCCCGGGCCTTCACCTGCTACTTCCTGCTGGCGAACCTGGCCGAGGAGCAGCACCGCATCCGCACGCTGCGCTCCCGCGACGGGCAGGTCCCGCTGGAGGAGCAGCGACCCAGCGAGTCGGTGGCCGCGGCCTTCACCCACCTGCAGGAGGAGGTGGGACAGGAGGAGGCCGAGCGCCGGCTGGCCGAGCTGCGCTTCCACCCGGTGCTCACCGCCCACCCGACGGAAGCTCGCCGCAATGCGATCGCCTCCTCGGTCCGCCGCGTCGGGGAGCTGCTCGACGAGCGCGACGACCCGCGGATGGGCAGCGCCTCGCTGGCGAAGAACCGCCGCGAGCTCCTGGAGGAGATCGACAACATGTGGCGCACCGCCCAGCTGCGCGTCTCCGCGCCGTCGCCGCTGGACGAGGTGCGCACCGCCCTCTCGGTCTTCGACTCCTCGTTCTCCCAGGTCTTCACCGAGGCTTACCGCCGCATGGACGACTGGCTGCAGGGCGACGAGGCCGGCACCCGTCCGCCGAAGGCGCCGGCCTTCATCCGGCTGGGCTCGTGGATCGGCGGCGATCGCGACGGCAATCCCAACGTCACCGCCTCGATCACCCGGCAGGCCGTCGGCCAGGCCGCCGACCGGGTGCTGGCCGATCTGGAGGAGCGGGCCCGCGCCGTCGGCCTCTCGATGACCCTCGACGACCGCTACACCAGCCCCAGCGCGGAGCTCGACGGCCTCTGGGGCCGGCAGAAGCAGCTCTCCGAGGAGCTGACCGCCCGCGCGGTCGAGCACTCGCCGCGCGAGCCGCATCGCCAGGTTCTGCTGGCGATCGCCGGACGGCTGGCCGCCACCCGGGAGCGCGACGCCGACCTGGCCTACACGGTGCCGCAGGAGCTGCTCGACGACCTGCGCGCGGTGCAGCGCTCGCTGGAGGCCGGCGGGGCGAAGCGCGCGGCCTTCGGCGACCTGCAGGAGCTCATCTGGCAGGTGGAGACCTTCGGCTTCCACCTGGCCGAGCTGGAGGTCCGGCAGCACTCGAAGGTGCACTCCCAGACCCTGGCCTGGCTGGAGGACCCGGAGTCGGTGGAGTCCATGGCGGTGCCCGGTGAGGAGGTCATCGAGACCTTCCTCGCGATCGCCTCGGTGCAGCAGCGTTTCGGCGTCGACGCCTGCCGTCGCTACATCGTCTCCTTCACGCAGAGCGCGCAGAATCTCGCCGACGTCTACACCTTGGCGGAGAAGGCCCTCGGCGGCCCGGAGCAGGCCCCGGTCATCGACGTCATCCCGCTGTTCGAGACCTACGAGGACCTGCAGAACGCCCCGCGCATCCTCGACGAGATGCTGGATAACCCCGCGGTGCAGCGCCGCCTGGAGCAGACCGGCCGTCGCGTGGAGGTGATGCTCGGCTACTCCGACTCCGCCAAGGACGTCGGTCCGGTGGCCGCCACGCTCGCGCTCTACGAGGCCCAGGAGCGCATCGCCGACTGGGCGAAGCGCCACGACATCGCGCTGACCCAGTTCCACGGCCGCGGCGGCGCGCTCGGCCGCGGCGGCGGGCCGGCCAACCGGGCCATCCTCGCCCAGCCGCCGCACTCGGTGGACATGCGGTTCAAGGTCACCGAGCAGGGCGAGGTCATCTCCGCCCGCTACGGCAATCCGGAGATCGCCCTGCGCCACATCGAGCAGGTCGCCGCGGCGACGCTGATGGCCTCGGCGCCGTCGACCGAGGAGCGCAACGCCCGCGCCGCCGAGCAGTTCTCCGAGATGGCCGCGACCATGGACGCCGTCTCCCGCGAGCGGTTCGACGGACTGGTCGGCGCCGACGGCTTCGCCCCCTGGTTCGCCCAGGTCACCCCGCAGGACGAGGTCGGCCTGCTGGCCATCGGCTCGCGTCCGGCCAAGCGCGGACTGTCGGTGGAGTCGCTGGAGGACCTGCGCGCGATCCCGTGGAACTTCGCCTGGGCCCAGGCGCGGATCAACCTGACCGGCTGGTACGGGCTGGGCAGCGCGCTGGCCGCCGTCGGCGACGTCGAGCAGCTGCGCGGCGCCTATGCGGAGTGGCCGCTGTTCCGCGCGCTGATCGACAACATCGAGATGTCGCTGGCCAAGACCGACCGTCGGATCGCCGAGCGGTACCTCGCCCTCGGCGACCGCGAGGACCTCGCGTCGCTGGTGCTCGAGGAGCTGGACCTGACCACCGAGTGGGTCCTGAAGATCACCGACCAGTCCCGGCTGCTGGAGTCCCATCAGGTCCTCGGCCGGGCGGTCGAGCTGCGCAATCCCTATGTGGATGCGCTCTCGCTGCTGCAGCTGCGCGCGCTGCGGGCGCTGCGCTCCGGCGAGCTGGACGACGAGCAGCTCGACGATCCGCGGAACCTGCTGCTGATCAGCCTCAAGGGCGTGGCCGCCGGCCTGCAGAACACCGGCTGAGCCGCGCGTCGCCGGGCCGTGCGCCCTTCGTCGGGGAAGTCCTCGGCGAAGGGTGCACGGCCCGAGACATACGATGGGCCCATGAGTTCCTCGCAGACCCGCCTGATCGATCCGGACCACGACCCCCACCGCTGGTTGGAGGAGGTCGAGTCCGCCGAGGCGCTGGACTGGGTGCACCGGCGCAACGCCGTCGCCGAGGCGGAGCTGGCCGACGCGGAGTTCGAGCCGCTGCGCGAGGACCTGCGCGAGATCCTCGACGCCTCGGACCGCATCCCCGGCGTGGTCCGCCGCGGCGAGCATCTGTACAACTTCTGGACCGACGCCGAGCACCCGCAGGGGATCTGGCGGCGCACCACGCCGGCCTCCTACCGCACGGAGGAGCCCGACTGGGAGCTCCTGCTGGATCTCGACGCGCTCTCCGCGGACGAGGGCGTCACCTGGGTCTGGCACGGCGCCGACGTGCTGCGCCCGGCCGCCGACGAGCCCTGGCGGCATGCGCTGGTCTCGCTCTCGCCGGGCGGCTCCGACGCCGACGTCACCCGCGAGTTCGACCTGCTCGAGCGCCGCTTCCTCCCGGAGGCCGACGGCGGCTTCGTCCGTGGGCAGGGCAAGGGGTCGCTGAGCTGGATCGACGGTGACACCGTCTACGCGACCGTCGACCGGATGCCGGCGGCGCCGGAGGCGACGGCGGAGGCCGCCGACGCCGACGTCGCCCCGGACCCGGCGATGGTCACCTCCTCCGGATACCCGCGCACTGTGCGCCGATGGCGCCGCGGCACGCCGCTGTCCGCCGCCGAGGAGGTCATCTCGGTCGAGTCCGACCATCTCACCGCCGGGGCCGGACATCTCGACACCCCCGGCTTCGAGCGCGACGTCGCCGTCCGCGCGCTGGGCTTCCACGACCACGAGACCCACCTGCTCACCGCCGACGGGCCGCGGCGCATCGAGGTCCCCACCGACGTCCGCGTCGGCGTCCACCGGGACCTGCTGCTGTTCATGCCGCGCACCAGCTTCACCGCCGGCGGGGTGACGGTGTCGGGCGGAGGGCTCGCCGTCGCCGACGTCGACGGCTTCCTGGCCGGGGAGACCGCCCCGACGGTCCTCTTCGCCCCCGACGCCTCGACCTCGCTGCAGGCGGTGACCACCACGCGGACGATGCTGGTGCTCACGCTCATGGAGGACGTCGTCCACCGCGTGGAGGCCTTCTGGCGCGGAGAGGCCGGCGCCTGGACGTCGACGCCGGTCTTCGCCGAGGTCTCGGGGTCGCTGAGTCTCGGCGCCGTCGACGAGGCCGACTCCGACGAAGTCTGGCTGACCGCCGCCGACCACCTGCGGCCGACCACGCTGCACCTCGGCGACCTCTCCGCGCTGCCCGACGGCGGGAGCGAGACGCTGGAGGTGCTGAAGCAGGCGCCGGAGCGCTTCGACGCGACCGGGCTGACCAGCGTCCGGCGCTTCGCGACCAGCGACGACGGCACGCGCGTGCCGTACTTCCTCATCGGCCCGGCCGAAGTGCTGGACCCGGCCGACGGCACGACGCCGGAGCCGGCGCCCACGCTGCTCTCCGGCTACGGCGGCTTCCAGGTCTCCCGGACGCCGAGCTACCTGCCGCTGACGGGGAAGGGCTGGCTGGAGCGCGGAGGAGTCTTCGCCGTCGCCTGCATCCGCGGCGGCGGGGAGTACGGCCCCGACTGGCACCGGGCGGCGCTGCGCGAGAACCGTCACCGCGCCTATGAGGACTTCGCCGCCGTCGCCCGCGAGCTGGTCGACGCCGGAGTGACCACAGTGCCGCAGCTGGCCTGTCGCGGCGGCTCCAACGGCGGCCTGCTGACCGGGATGATGCTCACCACCCGTCCGGACCTCTTCGGGGCGGTGGTCATCCAGGTGCCGCTGCTGGACATGAAGCGGTATTCGCATCTGCTGGCCGGGGCCTCCTGGCGCGCCGAGTACGGCGACCCGGACACCGAGGACTGGGAGTTCATCCGCACCTTCTCGCCGTACCACCTGCTGCACGAGGGGGCCGAGCTGCCGCCGGTGCTGCTGACCACCTCCACCCGGGACGACCGCGTCCACCCCGGCCACGCGCGCAAGATGACCGCGGCGCTGGAGTCGATCGGCGCGGACGTCCGCTACTGGGAGAACACCGAGGGCGGCCACGGCGGCGCGGCCTCGCCGGCTCAGCAGGCCACGCTCGAGGCGCTGATCCAGCGTTTCCTGGACCAGCAGCTGCGCGGCGGCGCCGCGCACTGACTCGGCGACGTGACGGTCCCGGGCCGTGACCCTGCGGTCGCCCGCGCGGCGGCCGGAGTCCCGGGACCGCCTCCGGCCGTCGGCCCGGGACGGCGGCGCTGGTCGACGGTTACTCTCTGCGCAGACAAGCTCACCGCCGTCGACGGGGCGAGGACCGCCTCAGTGTGAATCCGGCGGCCTTCCGCGCCGGGCGTCCCCGCGGTGCGGGCGCAGGAGGAGGGAAGCACACATGGGACGGACCATTCTGGGAGCGGCCGCCGTCTCGCTGGACGGTTTCATCGCCCACGAGGACGACTCGGTGGACCCGCTGTTCGACTGGTTGGGCAGCGGAGACGTGGAATGGAGCCTCTCGGAGCACGATCACTACCCGCTCCGCACCACCGTCGCCTCCCGGGACTTCATGCAGGCCGTGTACGCGCACATCGGCGTGATGATGATCGGACGGCGGCTCTTCGACCACACCGACGGGTGGGGAGGCACGCCTCCGGCCGGCCAGCACGTGGTCGTGGTGACCCATGCACCGCCTCGCGACTGGGCCCCGGCGGCGGCCGCGCCGTTCACCTTCGTCACCGAGGGAGTCGACGCCGCGATCGCCACGGCGCAGGAACTCGCCGGAGACCGCGACGTCGACGTCGCCGCCGGTCAGGTCGGCGGCCAGGCGCTGCGGCGAGGGCTCATCGACCAGGTGGTGATGAACGTGGTGCCTGTGGTCTTCGGGACCGGGCGATCCTTCTTCGGCGTCCCCGAGGGCGGGACGCCGGTGCGGCTGGGCGATCCGACGCGCCTCGTCGCCGGTGACCGGGTGACGCATCTGCTCTACGACGTGCCGCCCGAGAGTCGGCGCGGGGCGCCGCAGGACGCCTGACCCCGGATCGGAGAGCCGGCGTCGCGCCGATGCGGACAGGGACTGTCCGCATCCGGCTCTATCGTCAGACCCGGGGCCTGTCCCGGCAGGACGCCGTGCCGATATCCTCGTCGCAGCGTCTCGGAACCCCGTGTGCCGAGGGATGCGGCATGAGCCGCGGCAGGCTCCGACGCTCGCACCTCACGACGCTCCGGCCCGCCGGAGGAAGGACACTCGATGACTCTGAGATCAGACGACCTCGCCGTGGAGACGCGCGGTCTGGTGAAACGCTTCGGCGAGACGACCGCCGTCGACGGCGTCGACCTGTCCATCCGCCGCGGCGGCATCTACGGCGTGCTCGGCCCCAACGGCGCGGGCAAGACCACAGTGATCCGCATGCTGGCCACGCTGCTGCGCCTCGACGGCGGGCAGGCCCACGTGCTGGGCCACGACGTGCGGTCCGAACCTGCGGCCGTGCGCGGCAAGATCGCGCTGACCGGCCAGTTCGCCTCGCTCGACGAGGACCTGACCGGACTCGAGAACCTGGTGCTGCTGGGGCGGCTGCAGGGCTTCGCCGCGCGCGCCGCCCGGAGTCGGGGACAGGAGCTGCTCGAGGCGTTCGGCCTCGGCGACGCCGCAGGACGGCAGGTGAAGAAGTACTCGGGCGGCATGCGGCGCCGGCTGGACATCGCCGGGTCCCTGCTGGTCACCCCGGAGCTGATCTTCCTCGACGAGCCGACCACCGGCATCGACCCGCGCAGCCGCAATCAGGTCTGGGACATCATCCGCACGCTCGTCGACTCCGGCACCACAGTGGTGCTGACGACCCAGTATCTCGAGGAGGCCGACCAGCTGGCCGACCGGCTGGCGGTCATCGACCACGGGCGGGTCATCGCCGAGGGCGCTCCGGGACAGCTGAAGGCCCAGGTCGGCGCCGGCGCGCTGAACGTGCGGGTGGTCGAGGCCGAGGACCGCGAGCGGGCCGCGGAGATCCTGGCGGCCGCGCTGTCCGCCGACGTCGTC
Organism: Nesterenkonia halobia; assembly: GCF_039536005.1. Lineage (NCBI taxonomy): Bacteria > Bacillati > Actinomycetota > Actinomycetes > Micrococcales > Micrococcaceae > Nesterenkonia > Nesterenkonia halobia. The sequence continues at coordinate 40,624 of NZ_BAAAYG010000002.1, forward strand.
CGTGAAGCCGACCCGACGGCGCTCACCGCGCGGCTCGAGGCCGGGGCGCGGGCCTCGACGGCGTTGACCGCGCTGGAGGAGGCCGGCGTGGAGGTGGAGACCTTCTCCGTGGGGCAGCCGAGCCTGGACGAGGTCTTCATGGCGCTGACCGGCAGGAAGCCCGAGCCCGACGGCGACGTCGCGGGCGACGAACAGGAGGCCGCCGACGACGGCGGCGAGCATCGCGGAGCGGCGCACGGCGCCGACCACCGCGGCGATCACGGCACCGACGGCCGCGCGGCCGACGACGAGGCGGAGGCGAGGACCCGATGAGCACCACGACGAACGGCACGTCCACGGTCCCGGCGGAGGCCGAACGGATCCGCCATATCCTGGTCAGCCGTCAGGACACCCCGCAGCGGCCCGGAGCCGTCAGCGCCTCGCTGACCTACGGCTGGCGGGCGCTGCTGAAGATCAAGCACGTGCCCGAGCAGCTCTTCGACGTCACCATCTTCCCGATCATGATGACGGTGATGATGACCTACGTCTTCGGCGGCTCCATCGGCGCGGCGGTCTCGGGCCAGGAGGCCGGCGGCGACGCCGTCGGCGCCTACGTGCAGTGGCTGATCCCCGGCATCTTCGCCCAGACGCTGGTGATGATCACGATGTACACCGGACTGACGCTGAACCGGGACATCTCCAAAGGGGTCTTCGATCGCTTCCGCTCGCTGCCGGTCTGGCGTCCGGCCCAGCTGGTCGGCGCGCTGCTGGGCGACCAGGTCCGCTACACGCTGGCCGGCGTCATCATCCTGGTGGTCGGCTTCATCATGGGGTTCCGACCGGCCGGCGGACTGCCGGGAGTGCTCGCGGCCTTCCTGATGCTGCTGGTGTTCAGCTTCTGCCTGTCCTGGGTATGGACCACAGTGGCGCTGCTGATGCGCACCGAGCAGGCGGCGATGGGCGTGTCGATGTTCATCATGATGCCGCTGACCTTCGTGTCCAACATCTTCGCCCCCACTGAGTCGATGCCCGGCCCCGTGCGGGCCTTCGCCGAGGCCAACCCGGTCTCCACGCTGGTCGGCTGCATCCGCGAGTTCATGGACGGGGTCTACGACATCGGCTCGATCACCGCGGTGCTGATCTACTGCGCGGTGCTCGTGGTGATCTTCGGGCCGATCTCGATGTTCGTCTACAACCGCAAGTCCTGAGCGGGACGCCGGTCCCACCGCCCTGCGGCGCGATGCCGGGAACGACGTCGGCCGGGCCGGGTCCGGCCGACGTCCGTCCCGGCTCGGCCGAGTGGTCAGGAGACGAACCGGATGGAGACCGGATACCGATACGCCTGGCGCTTATTCGCCGCGACGGAGGCCAGGATGGCGAAGACGATCGAGCAGACCCAGGCGGCGAGGCTGATCAGCGGGCCGATCAGAATGATGGTCAGCACCCAGCCGGCCACATAGGCGATCGCCACTGTGATCTGGAAGTTCAGCGCTTCCTTGGCGTGGTCAGCGACCATGCGGCTGCGCTCGCGGAAGACCAGCCAGATCACCAGCGCAGGGATGAAGCTGGCGATGATGCCGCCCAGATGGGCGCCGATGCTCCAGCCCTGCTCCTCGCCGGCGGTCAGCGGAGGCACGGTCGGCGCGGGTCCGGCCGGCGCCGGGCCGCCGCCGGGAGGGGCCTGCGGCGGGCTCTGCGGAGGTGGGCCCTGTGCGGGAGGCTCCTGTGCGGGATGTCCCTGCGGAGGGGAGCCCTGCGGCGGCGTCTGCTCGTCCGGACGGTTCTGCGGTGCTCCGCCGGGGGTCCCGCCCGGGGGCCGGCTCGAGGCGTCGTCAGGGCCCGTCGGGCGGTCGGGACCGGGACCGTGGGGTGGCTGCTGAGTCATCGTTCCTCCTCGTGGACGCGCGGCCGCTGGGGCCTGACTCGGCGGACCGAGTTCCCTCCTCACCCTAGGTGTTCGAGGGGGCGGCGGGGAACGGTCGACGGCCTGGTCAGCCGGACGCGCGGGCCGCGGCGCTTCAGCTCGGGGACGCCGACTCGCTACGGTGAAGGCATGCGAGAGCTCTCCGTCAGTGAAGAGGTGCCCGACGAGGTCGTCGCGCTGGTCCGCGAGGCCCGTCGCGTCGTGGTGCTCACCGGCGCCGGGATCTCCGCGGAGTCCGGCGTGCCGACCTTCCGGGAGGTCCAGACCGGGCTCTGGGAGCGGTTCTCCGCCGAGGAGCTGGCGACTGTCGAGGCCTATGAGAACGACCCCGCCCTGGTCTGGACCTGGTACCGCTGGCGCCAGGCGCTGATCGCCGCAGTGGAGCCGAACGCCGGGCACCGGGCCCTGGCACTCTGGCAGCAGCGTCTGGCCGACGTCGACGGCGGATGGCTGGCGGTCTCCACGCAGAACGTCGACGATCTGCATGAGCGCGCCGGCGCCGACGTGCTCGGACATCTGCACGGGCGCATCGCCGCCCACCGGTGCGCCGACTGCGGCGAACCCGACGAGCTGCCGCCGCCGGAGTTCGACGGCTTCACCGCCCCGCCGGAACCGGTGGATCCGCCCTTCTGCACCCACTGCGAGGAGGGACTGATGCGTCCGGACATCGTCTGGTTCGGCGAGATGCTGCCCGCCTCGGACTTCGACGCCTCCTCGGCGGCGATCCGCGCCGCCGACCTGGTGCTGGCTGTGGGAACCTCCGGCATGGTCCAGCCCGCGGCCTCGCTGCCGCTGCTGGGCCTGGAGCGCGGGGTGCCGATCATCGAGGTCAATCCGCAGGAGACCGAGCTGACCGACCTCGTCGACTTCGCGATCCGCGGCCCCTCGGGGGAGGTGCTGCCGCAGCTGCTCCAGGCCGCCGGCATCGCCGGCCGTCGCTGAGCCGGTCCTGCGCGCCGGGCACGCCCGGAGCGCAGGGTCCTGCGCCCCTGCGGCGGGTATAGGGTGGAACACATGGTCTGGCTGTATCTGCTGGCGCTCATCGTGCTCGGCGGCATCGTGCTGCTCCTGATGGGCCGCTGGAGCGGTCCGAAGCCGGTCGAGGAGGACCCGCCGGCCGGGGGAGCGAGCGACGTCGACGAGCTCATCGAGCGTGCCCGTGCAGACGGCCTGACCGCCGAGGACCTCGACGAGGTCCGATTCGACTCCGCAGTGCGCGGCTATCGGATGGACCAGGTCGACGCCCTGCTCGACACGCTGGCCGACCAGCTCCGTGACGAGGGGGTTCGACGCTGATCCCGGCGAGGATCCTCCGCCATGGGGGATACTAGGAGACAGGATGCCGCGCGCATCCGACCTGATCGGGCGACCGCCGTGCGCGGCGGGCGGCCCGATCCGCAGTGAGGAACACCAGAAGGGAAGCACTCGATGGCTGCAATGAAACCGCGTACTGGTGACGGTCCGATGGAGGTGGCCCAAGAGGGCCGCAGCCTGATCATGCGAGTGCCGATCGACGGCGGAGGCCGTCTGGTCCTGGAGATCAACGACGAGGAGGCCCAGGCGCTCAAGGAGTGCCTGATCGACGCCGTCGGGGAGTGAGAGCCCCGGGCGGCGGGCGTCGCCCGCCGCCCGTGGGACGACGTCACCGCACGACGGCGACCAGCAGTCCGGTGCCGGTGCCCAGCATCGTGGTCACCAGGCGCTCGTCGTCGCGCAGCATCCGCTCGACCTCGCGCATCATCCGGGTGCTCTCCTCGCGCACGGCCGGCCGCGGCACGCGGTCGTGGTCGAGGGCGTCGTTGATGATCAGCATGCCGCCGGAGTGCAGCATGCGCAGCGCCTCGGAGACGTAGACGGGCACGTCGGGGGTGCCGGCGTCGAGCAGCACCAGGTCATAGCCCGATGTGGTCAGGCGCCGCAGCACGACGGCCGCATCCCCGGTGATGAGCCGCGTCCTCGAGGCCGGGACGCCGTCGTCGGCGAAGGCCTGACGGGCCGCCTGCAGGTGCTCGGGATCGGGATCGATGCTGGTCAGCACCGCCTGTGCGGTCGCGCCGCGGAGCAGCGAGACTCCGGAGACCCCGACGCCGGTGCCCACCTCCACCAGTGCCCGGGCGTTCGAGGAGGCGGCGAGCACCGTCAGCGTCGCCGCCGCGCCCTCGGAGACCGGACGGACGCCGAGATCCTCGCCGCGCGCCCGTGCCGCCTCCAGCACCGGATCCTCACCGCGATGCTGCTCGGCGTACAGCCAGCCGGCGTGCTTGGCGGTGTGCGGGGAGTTCAAGGCTTTCATGGCACCTTTCTGCGGCGAGGACGGGGAGAGACGGCGCCGCGGACTGTGGAGCCGGGAGATCGTCCGGGGAACCGGTGGCGTCCGACGCCGCTCCGGCTCATCCTATAGACCTCGCGAGGTTCCCACACCCTCCCTGGTGTTTCGAGACCCGCCGGCTCATATCCAGCCTACGCTCAGCTGTCCCTCGCATCATGGGCAGTGATGCCACAGGCCCCCGCCCCCGCCCAGCACCGCCGGCCCCGACCGAGTCGTCCGCGTCTCGGCTGGCCCGGGGTGATGTGCCTGGTGGCCCTCACCGCCTGTGCCGCAGTGGTCGCCGCGGCGTGGTACCTCGGCGGACGGGGGGCCGGGCAGGTCTCCAGCGTGGAGGCGCTGACCACCTCTCGCCAGGACGGCGGCAGCTCCGCGGAGACGGGCGATGTCTCCGCCGCGGCGACGGCGCCGGGGGCCGCCGACGGCGCGTCGTCCTCGCCGGATCCGAGCTCCGTCGACATCACCCGGTCCGCGCCGCCGCAGCCCTCCGGCGACGGGGCCAGTGCCGCCGCACCCGTCCCGTCGATCGGGCCGGACGCCCGGAGGTCGCAGGCCTCCGACGGCGCCGGGCTGTCGGGATCCGCGCCGTCGTCCGCGCCGGGATCGGGTGCTGCCGCGGCGTCGACGCCCGCGGCCAGTCTGCCGGTCGGTCTGGAGGAGTCTCGGCGACCGCAGGGTCGCGTCGCGAGCCTCCCCGGAGCCGTCGAGCGGATGCCGGTGCGCAGCGTGCCGGTGGACCAGCTCGACAGGCTGCACCGGCTCGGCTGGAACGTCGCCGAGCTGCACGGGCTCGGACAGGCGATGCAGGCCGACGACGCCGCCACTGCCCAGGCTGCGGGCGTGCGCACCGTCCAGGTGCACCATACCGACGGCGAGCACACGATCACCGTCGCCGAGACCCGCCCGTCCGACGACTCGACCGAGCTGCGGCCGCTGGCCGAGAAGCTCGACGAGATCCTGGACCTCGACGCGGTGGATCGCGAGTCGCTCACGCTGCCCACCGGGGAGGACTGCACCGTCTACCGTTCGGCCGCCGAGGGTCGCTGGACGGCGGCCGTCGACGCCGGCTCCGTGCAGTACGTCATCACCTCCGATCTCGACGCCTCCGCCGTGGCCGCCGTGGCCGACTGGGTGATGACCACCGATCGCTCGCGCGTGCAGCAGATGCCCTCCTCGCCGGATGCGGGCGAGCGACTCGAGCGCGGCTTCCGCTCGCTGCTCGGCTGGATGGACTGAGCCGGCGCCGCAGCAGGCGCCGACAGCAGGTAGATTTGAGCACATGCCTGGTCTCAATGGGTACGAGTTCATCATCCTGGGTGTGCTCGCCGTCGTGCTCCTCGGTCCCGAACGTCTGCCCGCCTATGCGCAGACGCTGGCACGGTGGGTGCGTCAGGCGCGCAGCAAGGCCGAGGACGCCAAGGAGTATTTCCGGGAGGAGACCGGCACGGACTTCGACGAGGTCGACTGGAAGCGCTATGACCCGCGCCAGTACGACCCGCGGCGCATCATCCGTGAGGCGCTGGCCGAGGACTACGAGGAGACCCGCCAGGCGGTGACCGAGGTTCGCGACTCGGCCCGCCTGCCCACCGGGCGGAGTGGCACGGCGGCCGGATCCGCGCGCGGCGCGGCCGGTTCGGGCAGTTCGCGGAGCACCTCCGGCGGCGCGGCCGCGTCAGGAGCGGCGACGGGCTCCGGCGCCGACGATCCCCGGTCGGTCTTCGGCGGCGCCTCCGCCGCGACGGGCGCGGCCATGGCGGCCGGTGCCGCCGGGGCGGCCGCGGGCACGACGCCGGAGGGATCCGCCGGCGGCTCCGCGTTGGCCGCCGGGATGGCCGGAGCCGGAGTGCAGCCGGGCTCGACGAGCGACGACGGCACCCCCGAGGTCCCGGGGCTGCACCCGGCGCCCTTCGACGTCGACGCCACCTGAGTCGCCGCGGCGTCGACGCCGCGAGCCGGAGGACGAGTCGTCGGGGGTCAGGCGGGGCCGAAGGGCAGCGAGCGGTCGGCGATGCCGCGCGGACGGTGCGCCAGCGCCGAGGCGATCTCCCGCAGCGCCGAGCCGGCCGGGGACTCGGGGGCGGAGAGCACCACCGGATCGCCGGCGTCGCCGGCGGAGCGCAGGTCCATGTCCAACGGCACAGAGCCCAGCAGCGGCACCTCGGCCCCCAGATCCTCGGTGAGCCGGTCGGCGACGACCTGGCCGCCGCCGGAGCCGAAGAGGTCCAGCGAACTGCCGTCGGGCAGGACCATCGGAGCCATGTTCTCGATGACCCCGGCGACCCTCTGCTCGGTCTGCGTGCTCAGCCCGCCGGCGCGCTCGGCGATGCCCGAGGCCGCCGCCTGCGGCGTGGTGACCACCAGCAGCTCCGAGCCGGGCAGCAGCTGGGCCACGGAGATGGCGATGTCGCCGGTCCCCGGCGGCAGGTCCAGCAGCAGCACGTCGAGATCGCCGAAGTGGACGTCGGTGAGGAACTGCTCCACCGCCCGGTGCAGCATGGGCCCGCGCCAGGCCACCGCCTGGTTGCCCTCGACGAACATGCCGATGGAGATGGTCTTCACCCCGTGGGCGACCGGCGGCAGGATCATCTCGTCCAGCCGGGTGGGGGTGTCGGTGATGCCCATCAGCCCGGGCACCGAGAAGCCGTGGACGTCGGCGTCGACGATGCCGACCTTCAGCCCGTCGGCGGCCATCGCGCAGGCGAGGTTCACCGTCACCGAGGACTTGCCGACTCCACCTTTGCCGGAGGCCACCGCGTAGACGCGGGTCAGGCTGTCGGGCTGGGCGAAGTGGTTGATCTTGCCGCCCTCGCCGCGCAGGTCCTCCTTCAGCCGGGCGCGCTCCTCGGGGGTCATCACGTCCAGATGGACCCGGGCGGTGGAGACCCCCTCGGCGCGCACCGCCGCGGCGGTGACGTCGTCGGTGATCGTCTGCTGCTTCGGACAGGCGGCGATGGTCAGCTTGACGGTCACATCGGCGACGCCCTCGCCGTCCACGGCGACGTCGCCGACCATCCCCAGCTGGGTGATCGGCAGGCGCAGCTCGGGGTCCATGACCTGGGCGAGGTGGCGGCGGATGCTGTCTTCGACGGTCGGATCAGGCACCGTCCCAGTCTAGGCGTCCGACCCGCCGTCAGTGGAGGCGATCCCGGGACGGGTCCACTGTGCGGTCGGACGCCCCGGACGTTCCCCATGGTCGCCGATGCCGACGGCGCGACCGGAGACGTCGGTGCGCAGGTAGCTGTGCGTCGGATCCTGCGGCCAGCCGGCCGGGGAATCCTCCCAGACCTCCTGGCGGCCGTAGGGGGTGAGATCGAGGAGGTCCAGTGTGGAGAGCTTCTCCACCCCGCGGCCCGTCGTCGAGTAGGTCAGGAACACCCGGTTCCTCCGCCGCAGATAGCAGGTGATGCGCCCGCCGCCGCCCACGGCCGGATCCTCGACCTGCTGGTTGGAGTACCAGGGGTGGGTGTAGCCCATGAAGGCGCGGAACCGGGCCAGTTCCTCATAGGGCCCGTCGCCGAAGACGGCGAAGCTCACCCCGCGGGCGTTCAGATAGGGCCAGGCATCGCGGATGTTCCAGAGATTGTGCGTGCAGCCCTCGCACTGTCGGTCGAAGGGCTCGCCGTCGTAGAACATGTGTCGGTAGACGATCAGCTGCTCGCGCCCGTCGAAGACGTCGACCAGCGGTGTCGGCCCCTCAGGGCCGACGAGCTCCACCGGGGCGACCTCGGTCATCGGCAGTCGCCGGCGCTCCGCGGCGATCGCGTCGCCCTCTCGCGTGTGGGCCTTCTCGTGCAGCAGCACAGCCTCCCGGCGACGGCGCCAGGTCTCGCGGTCGACGACCGGGGGAACCGCCTCGCCGTCCTCACCATGCCCGTCGGCGCCCGGGGGCTCAGGTGTGTCCGCGTCTCGTCCGCCGCTCATCGTGACCTCCCGCCGTGGGCCCGCACCGGCGACGAGCCCGATCGAGGCCTTCAGTCTCGCGCGGCGACCCGTGGGGAGTCACCCCCTGGGGCCGCCGCGCGGACCGCCGGGCGCCGCCTCGCAGCACCCGCGATGCTCAGTCGCTCACGGGATCGTGTAGCCGGCGGCCCGGGTGAGCTCGTACCACTCCGCGCGGGTCAGCGGGATCTCGGAGCCCTGGGCGGCTCCGGCGACGCGCTCCGGCGACGTCGTGCCCAGCACCACCTGCATGTCCGCCGGGTGGCGGGTGATCCAGGCGGTCGCGATCGCGATGGGCGGCACGTCGTAGGCGGCCGCCAGCCGGTCGACGACGGCGTTCAGCTCCGGGTAGCGGTCCGAGCCGAGGAAGGGGCCGTCGAAGAAGCCCGCCTGGAACGGCGACCAGGCCTGCACGGTGATGTCGTGCAGCCGGCAGTAGTCCAGCAGGCCGTCGTCGCGGCTGACCGACTGGTCCAGGTTCTGCATGTTCGCCGCCACGCCCTGGGCGACCAGCGGCGCGTGGGTGATCGACAGCTGAACCTGGTTGGCGATGATCGGCTCGTCGACGTACTTCCGGAGCAGATCGATCTGCCGCGGGGTGTGGTTGGAGACGCCGAAGGCCCGGACCTTGCCGGAGGACTTCAGCTCGTCGAAGGCCGCGGCGACCTCCTCGGGCTCGACCAGCGCGTCGGGGCGGTGCAGCAGCAGGATGTCGATGTAGTCGGTGTCCAGGGCCTCCAGCGATCCTTCGACGGAGGAGACCAGGTGCTCGCGGCTGAAGTCGAAGTACGGCCCTTCGCGGACGATGCCGGCCTTGGTCTGGAGGGTCCACTCCTCGCGCTCCGAGGGGGTCAGCTGCGTCGCCTCGGCGAAGCGACGTTCGCAGCCGTGCAGCTCGGCGCCGTAGACGTCGGCGTGGTCGAGGAAGGTGATGCCGGACTCGCGGGCGGTGCGCACCAGCTCGCGGACCTCGTCGTCGGTCTTCTCCTGGATGCGCATCAGGCCCTGGACGATGTTCGGGGCGGGCAGGCGGACGTCGGGCATGTCGATGGTCTTCATCAGGTCTCCTCGGGGATCTCGCGGTGGTCGTGCGGGACAGGTCAGGGTGCAGGCCGGAGGGTCGGACGGGGCCGGAGGGCCCGCCGGTCAGGAGGCGGAGAGCCGGGCGAGCTGCTCGGCGCTCAGCGTCAGCTCCGCCGCGGCGGCCGAGCTGTGCACGCTCTCCGGCCGCGAGGCGCCCGGGATGGGCACGACGACGTCGGCCAGCGAGAGCTCCCAGGCCAGCGTCACCTGCTGCGGCGAGGCGCCGGTCTCCTCGGCGACGGCGGCGAGCTCCGCGTGGTTCGCCGCCAGGTCGGCGGCGTTGGCGATGCCGCCCAGCGGACTCCACGGCAGGAAGGCCACGTCCTTCTCGGCGCAGCGCCGCAGCTCCTCCTCGGAGGAGCGGAAGCGCGGGGAGAACTGATTCTGCACCGAGGCGAGCCGGCCGCCGAGGACCTCGTCGGCCTCGTCGATCTGCGACAGGTCCGCGTTCGAGATCCCCGCCATGCGGATCACCCCCTCCTCGAGCAGCTCGACCAGCGCGCCGATCGACTCGGCGTAGGGGACCTCCGGGTCGGGGCGGTGGAACTGGTGCAGGCCGATGGCCTCGACGCCGAGGCGGCGCGCGGACTCCTTCGCCGCGGCCTTGAGATGCTCGGGGCGGCCGTCCTGGGTCCAGGTGCCGTCTCCCGGGCGCAGGTGTCCGGCCTTGGTGGCGACCAGCACCTCGTCGGCGTCGGAGCCGCGGCTGCGGAGCGCTGCGGCGATGAGCTCCTCGTTGTGGCCGGCCTCGCCGGCGTCGCGGTGGTAGGCGTCGGCGGTGTCGATGAACGTGACGCCGGCGTCGAGCGCGGCGTGGACGGTGCGGATCGCCTGATCGCGGTCCGGGCGGCCCTCGATGGACAGCGGCATGCCGCCGAGTCCGATGGCCGAGACGGACCGGTCGCCGATTCTGCGGGTCTGCATGGGGCTCTTCTCCTCCGGGGGTCGGGGCGCGCGCCGGCCGGCGACGTCGCGTCGAGGCTGAGGATGCGGCGGCGAGTGGAGTCCTCGGCGTGCCGTGTGTCACTCTATGGAGGCTCGATTGAGAAAGTCCAACAATCGCCGGCACTGGACGGCAGAAGCAGGAGCGATCAATGGATCTGCGGCAGATGGAGTATCTGCTGGCGCTGGCGGAGGAGCGGCATTTCACCCGGGCCGCCGAGCTGGTGGGCATCTCGCAGTCGGGCTTCTCCGCGGCGATCCGCGGGCTGGAGGAGGAGCTGGGCACCGCACTCTTCGACCGGACCACCCGACGGGTGGTGCCCACTGAGGCCGGCGCGGCGCTGCTGCCCCATGCCCGCCGCCTGCTCGCCGAGGCCGCCGACGCCCGCGACACGGTGGTCACCGCCAGCCGCGCGGTGACCGGCCGACTGCGGCTCGGCTCCGAGCAGTGCCTCGGGGTGGTCGACGTCGTCGCGCTGCTCGAACGCTTCCACCGGCGCCACCCGAACGTGGAGATCGAGTTCACCCAGACCGGCTCGCAGGACCTGCTGGCCATGCTGCGCGCCGAGGCGCTCGACGTCGCCTTCGTGGCCGGCGACCGGCATCTGGATCCGCTGCCGCACCGTCGGCTGGGGGAGGAGCAGCTGGTGCTGCTCGCCGCTCCGGAGCATCCGCTGGTCGCCGGCCGCGGTCCGCTGGCACGTCGCGAGCTCGCCGACGCGGAGTTCGTCGACTTCAACGACTCCTGGGCGATCCGCGCGCTCAACGAATCGGCCTTCGGCGATCAGGGCATCACCCGCCGGGTGCGCTGCGCGGTCAACGACGTGCACTCGCTGCTGGACCTGGTGCGCCGCGGGCTCGGCGTCGCGGTGGTGCCGCGGCACGTCGCCGCCAAGCCGCAGGCGGCCCCGCTGGCGGCGCGGCCGCTGGCGACCGACGCGCCGACGTGGACGGTCTCGGCGGTGTCCACCTCCTGGGATCGCGTCGAGGCGCCGGCGACGCATCTGCTCGAGCTGCTCGACGACGCCCCGGCGTGCGGGACGGAGGCCGCCTGAGCACGGGTCGGCACGACGGCGCGGCGGCGTGACGGCACGACGGCGCGCCGGTGCGCCCTGTGCGAACGTCCGGGGCCGCGGTGCGCGTCGGGCGGCGCGACCCGGCACAATGGGGCCATGGCGATGAACGCATCCATGACTCCCCAGCAGGCCGGCGGCCTGCCGCGCGGCGAGCTGCTGGGCCGCTACCGCACGTACGAGGAGGCCCAGCAGGTGGTGGACCACCTGGCCGCGTCCGAGGGCTTCGACGTCAAGATGCTGACCATCGTGGGCAATGACCTGCGGTCGGTCGAGCACATCCGCAGCCGGCTGTCCTACCCGCGGGTCGCCGGCGCCGGCGCGGCGCAGGGGGCGATGTTCGGCGCCTTCATCGGCTTCCTGATGTACCTCTTCGGTCCGCAGGCGAATCCGCTGGACATCCTCTTCGCCGTGCTGCTCGGCAGCGCGGTGTGGATGATCGTCGGAGTGATCGGCTACGCGGTGCGCCGCGGGCGGCGGGACTTCGCCTCCTCCTCGCAGCTGGTGGCGACCTCCTTCGACGTCGTCTGCTCCTTCGACGCCGCCGGCCACGCCCGGCGGCTCATGCAGGGCGTCGGAGTCTCCAGCATGCAGCCGGCGCCGGCGCCGGGCCCGCAGGCGCCGGTGCAGCAGCCGGCTCCCGGCCCGCAGCAGCCCGTGCCCGGCCAGCCGGGCGCCCAGCCCGGTCCGGACGGCGGACAGCCCGAGGGCTCTCCGGCGGCGCAGGCCGCGGAGCCGCGGGCCGGCTACGGCGATCTGCCCGACGGCCGGCCGCGCTACGGGGTGCGGACCACCAGCTCCTCGAGCGCGAGCAGCGCGACGAGCGCCGCGCCCGCCGCCGAGCAGCAGGCGTCGGAGCAGCAGGGGCCGGAGCAGCAGACGCCGGAGCAGGCGCCGTCCGAGTCCGCGGAGCCGTCCGCCCCGCAGGATGCCTCATCGCAGCAGGACGTGCCGGCGCAGCAACCCGCCTCGTCGCAGCAGGCACCTCCGCAGGACGCGTCGTCGCAGCAGGACGAGTCCTCCGAGGAGACCACCCGCTGAGTGGTCGATTCCGACGGCATCTCGGTCCGACACGCCGCGTCGAGCCCGCCGGATGCCGTCATTCGTGACCACTCGAGTTCGCCGCAACACGCGAACTCGTGACCACGTGAGCTCGTGACCACGCGAGATCGCGACCCCGCGCCGTCGCGGCGGGGGCGTCACACTTCGGAGCGCCCGCGCCCGGTCAGCGCCTGCCAGAGGAAGGCGACGATCACGCCGCCGGCGATCGCGAAGATCCAGGTGCCCAGGTCGAAGAACGACTCGCCGATGCCGACGCCGAAGAGCGCCGAGGCGAGGAAACCGCCGAGCATCGCGCCCAGCACGCCGGTGATCAGTGCGGCGATCCAGCCGCCGGGCTGCTTCCCCGGCAGGATGGCGCGGGCGATCGCTCCGGCGATCAGTCCCAGGATGAGCCAGCCGATGATGCCCACAGGAGCCTCCCTCCGCTCGATGCGACCCCGGAGAGAACGTCGGGGGTCGTCGATGGGGTCAGCATACGGCCCCGCCCCGGCGCACCGGGAAGGCCTGCGGGCCGGTGACGTGCGCGGACGCGGCCGCCGTGCGACTGCTGCGCAGTCAGCGGCCTCGTCCGTCGAGACCCGGCGCCGGGTCAGCCGCGGGCGCGGGTGCCGGCCTGGACCTCGCGCATCCAGGCCTCGACGTCGTCGGGCTTCCGCGGAAGCTCCGCGGAGAGGTTCTCCGCGCCGTCGGCGGTGACCAGCACGTCGTCCTCGATGCGCACGCCGATGCCGCGGAACTCCTCCGGCACGGCGAGGTCCTCGGCCTTGAAGTACAGCCCCGGCTCGATGGTGAAGACCATGCCCGGCTCGAGCACGCCGTCCAGGTACAGGTCCCGCTTGGCCTGGGCGCAGTCGTGGACGTCCAGGCCCAGGTGGTGGCTGGTGCCGTGCGGCATCCACCGGCGGTGGTGCTGGCCGGAGTCGGCCAGGACCTCCTCCAGCGGCTCCGGCAGCAGGCCCCAGGAGTCCAGGTGCTCGGCGAGCACGGTCACTGCGGTGCGGTGGACCTCGCGGAAGCGGATCCCCGGGCGCACGACGGCGAAGGCGGCGTCGGCGGCGGCCAGCACGGCCTCGTAGACCTTCCGCTGGACGGGGGCGTAGGTGCCGTTCACCGGCAGGGTGCGGGTGATGTCGGCGGTGTAGAGCGAGTCGGCCTCCACCCCGGCGTCCAGCAGCAGCATCTCGCCGTCGCGGACGGCGCCGGTGTTGCGGATCCAGTGCAGCACGGTGGCGTTGTTGCCGCTGGCGGCGATCGTGTCGTAGCCGAGGTCGTTGCCCTCCAGCCGCGCCCGGGAGAAGAAGGCGCCCTCGACCACGCGCTCGCCGCGGGTGTGGCCGACGGCGCGCGGCAGCACTGAGACGACGTCCTCGAAACCGGCGATCGTCGAGCGCACCGACTCGCGCAGCTGCGCGATCTCCCAGTCGTCCTTGACGAGCCGCAGCTCGGAGAGCTCCTCGGCCAGCTCGGCGTCGGTGGCGTCGGAGGCCTCCAGATCCATGCCGGTGTTGATCCGCGAGGTGTCGACCAGCGCGTCGACGTCGAAGTCCACCTCGCGCAGCAGCCGGATGCGGGTGCCGCCGAGCTCGGCGGGGCCGGCATCCTTGGTCACCGCGACCTCCAGCTGGGACACGTCGGCCGTGCGCACGCCCAGCCGCTGACGGAACTCCTCCAGATCCGGGCGCGGGCCGATCCAGAACTCGCCGGAGCGGGCGTCGGCGTAGAACTCCTCGGTGTCGCGACCGGCCATCGGCTTGAAGTACAGCGTGGACTCATGGCCGGAGCCGTCGTCGCCGGCGCCCTCCTCGACCGGTTCGAGGACCAGCGCGGCATGCGGCTCGTGGTCCAGGCCCAGGCCGGTGAGGTGGGCGAAGGCCGAGTGCGGGCGGAAGCGGTAGTCGGTGTCGTTCGAGCGGACCTTCAGCGGGCCGGCCGGGATCACCAGGCGCTCGCCGGTGTGGTTCCGCGAGACGCGGGCGCGGCGGCGCGCGGCATGGTCGGCCACCGCGTCGCGGGCATGCTCGACCTGCTCGGCCGGCGCCCAGTGGGAGGCCATGAACTCCTTGAACGCCTCCGAGGTCGGCTTCTGCGACCGGTTCGACCCGCGCTCCTCGAGGGGCTGGCCCTCGGCGCCGGCGGCCTCGTCGGAGGCGGTCTCCTGGTCCGGGCCCGCGGGGGTGAGCGTGGTCCGCTCGACGGAGGAGACGACGTCGAACTCCTCCGCGGGGCCGGCCGATCCGGCCGGCTCGGAAGACTCGGAGGACTCGTGGGAAGACGGATGATTCTGCGAACTGACCATGCTCCATAGTCTGTCACTTCGGTGCGCGCGGTCCCACCGGGGCAGTCCCGCCGGCGCGGGATCGGCCCGGCTCGTCGTGCCGGATGTCACGTCCTGACCCGGTCGCCACGCCCGGGCCCGGACGTGACGACCCGGTGCGGACGTGACACGCGGGTCGGGCAGCGAGCCGGGCAGGGGCCGGGCCGGGGTCGGCCGGCGAGGCGCGACGTCGTCGGTCCGCGCAGCGCTTCCGCGGGGATACAGTGAGGGGCATGGGCGTCGACCTGCATGCGCACTCCTGGTACTCCGACGGCACCGAGCCCCCGGCGGCCGTGGTGGCCGCCGCCGCCCGCGCGGGGCTGGACGGCATCGCGCTGACCGACCACGACACCACCGCCGGCTGGGCGGAGGCGATGCGTGCCGCGGGGGAGCACGGGGTGCTGCTGGTCCCGGGGATGGAGATCACCACGCTCTCCGCGGACGGCATCAGCGTGCACGTGCTCAGCTACCTCCACGACCCGCACGAGCCCCAGCTCGCGGAGGCGATCCGCGGTGCCCGCGGCGGTCGCTGGGAGCGGGCGCGGCGGATGACCGAGCTGCTCGCCCAGGACTTCCCGCTGACCTGGGAGGACGTCCTGGCACACGTGGCCGACGGCGCCACGCTGGGCCGGCCGCACCTGGCCGACGCGCTGGTCGCCGTCGGGGTCGTCGCCGATCGACAGCAGGCCTTCGACCGTCTGCTGCACCGCAGCTCGCCCTACTACGTCCCGCAGCTGAACATGCGTCCGGACGAGGCGATCCGGCTGATCCGCCGGGCCGGGGGAGTGCCGGTGCTCGCCCACGGGATGGCCTCCGCACGCGGCCGGACGCTCGCGGCCGAGCAGCTGGAGGACCTCGTCGAGGCCGGGCTCGGCGGCGTCGAAGTCCGGCACCGGGACAATCCGCCGCAGGGGCGGCAGGTGCTGCTCGAGCTGGCCGCGCGCCACGATCTGCTCGTCACCGGGTCCTCGGACTACCACGGTGCGGGCAAGCCGAACCTGATCGGGGAGAACACCACGGATCTGGACACTGTCGCCGAGCTGCTCGATCTCGCCACCGGCGTCCCGGCGTACGGACATCTGCCGCGCTGAGGCGCGGGCGAGCTGGGGCCGGAGCGGCGGCTCCGACCCCGCGGGCGGACAGCCGCGGGCGAGGTCCCGTAGACTGGGAGACCATGACCGACGACGTGCTCCCCGCCCCCGCGCCGCAGCGGGCCCGGCGGCTGCCGCGCGCCCAGCGTCGGCGCCAGCTGCTCGACAGCGCGCTGCAGGTCTTCGTCGCCAAGGGGTACCACAGCACCTCGATGGACGACATCGCCGAAGTCGCCGAAGTCTCCAAGCCGGTGCTCTACCAGCATTTCCCGGGCAAGCATGAACTCTTCCTGGATCTGCTGGAGACGCATCTGGGCCAGCTCGAGGAGATGCTGGTGGCCGCGCTGAGCTCCACCGAGGACAACAAGGAGCGCGTCACGGCGACGATGACCGCCTTCTACGAGTTCATCTCCCGCGAGGACGAGGCCTACCGGCTGCTGCTCGCCTCCGGGATGGACAACGACGAGGCCGTCGAGTCCCGGCTGGACCGCTTCTTCGACCGCATCGCCGTCCGGATCGCCGAAGTCATCGTCGACGACACCGGCCAGCCGATGGCCGAGGCCACGCTGCTCGGCCACGGGCTGATCGGCATGGTCACCGCGGCCGCGCGGCACTGGTCCCGGCTCTCGGAACGTCCTGACCTCGACGTCTCCTCGCAGCTGACGGCACGGCTGGCCTGGCGGGGGATCTCGGGCTTCCCGAAGGAGGGCGAGGCCGCCTCCGGCGACTCGGCGGCCTCGGCTCCCGAGTGAGCCGGCGACGGCGCGGGCCGACGTCGCGCCGACCGCCGACCTGACCGCCGTCCCGATCGCCGACCCGTCCACGGGCCCGCCCGCCGGTCCGGTGAGGTGCTGAGCCGACGTGGTGGGTAGTATCGGGGAGGATGACGACGTCGCCCCGTCGGCCGTGCGCGGCCGCGGGGGCCGGCGTCGGAGCGGAGACGTCAGGGCCGCGCGGGCTCCGTGCGGCCCTGCAGAGACACGGAGGAGCACCATGGAAGTACGTATCGGAGTGCAGAACGTCACCCGCGAGATCGTCGTCGAGACTGATGCCACCGCCGAGGACGTGCAGCAGCGCGTCGCCGAGGCGGTCGAGCAGAACAAGCCGCTGCTGAGCCTGCAGGACCGTCGGGAGAAGACCATCGTGGTCCCCGTCGCGTCCATCGGCTATGTGGAGATCGGCTCCGACACCAAGCAGACTGTCGGCTTCGCCGCAGTCGCCGAATGAAAGAACCTATGACTGAACAGACCACTGCATCGGCCGACGAGGCCGAGTCCGCCGAGACCGTCGAGGCGCCGCAGACCGCCGAGGAGCAGGTGACCTTCGCCGACTTCGCGGTCCGCCCCGAGATCGTCGAGGCGCTGGATCAGAAGGGCATCGTCACGCCCTTCCCGATCCAGGCGGAGACGCTGCCCATCGCGCTGGGCGGCAGCGACATCATCGGCCAGGCCAAGACCGGAACGGGCAAGACCCTCGGCTTCGGCATCCCCGCGCTGCAGCGGGTGACCACGCCCGATGACGCCGGCTTCGACGAGATGGAGGCGCCGGGCTCCCCGCAGGCGCTGATCGTCACGCCCACGCGCGAGCTCGCCGTCCAGGTCGCCCAGGACATCAGCGTCGCCGGCGCGAAGCGCGGCGCCCGGGTGGCCACGATCTACGGCGGCCGCGCCTACGAGCCGCAGATCGAGGAGCTGCAGCGCGGCGTCGAGATCGTCGTCGGCACCCCGGGCCGACTGATCGACCTGCACCGTCAGCGCTACCTGAAGCTGAAGAACATCAACATCGTCGTGCTCGACGAGGCTGACGAGATGCTCGACCTCGGCTTCCTGCCCGACGTGGAGAAGATCCTCTCGGCGGTGCCGGAGATCGGCCGCCAGACCATGCTGTTCTCGGCGACCATGCCGGGGCCGGTGGTCTCCATGGCCCGCCGGTACATGACCAAGCCGACCCACATCCGCGCGGCGGATCCGGCCGACGAGGGCGTGACCAAGAAGGACATCCGGCAGGTCATCTACCGGGCCCACCAGCTGGACAAGGACGAGGTCATCGCCCGGATCCTGCAGGCCGAGGGCCGGGGGCGGACGATCATCTTCACCCGGACCAAGCGGCAGGCCGACAAGCTCTCCGCCGAGCTGATCTCCCGCGGCTTCGCCGCCGGGGCCATCCACGGCGACCTGGGCCAGGGTGCGCGCGAGCAGGCGCTGCGGGCCTTCCGCACCGAGAAGATCGACGTGCTGGTGGCCACCGACGTCGCCGCCCGCGGCATCGACGTCACCGATGTCACCCACGTCATCAACCTCACCGCGCCCGAGGACGAGAAGGCCTATCTGCACCGCGTCGGCCGCACCGGCCGTGCGGGCCAGAAGGGCACCGCGGTGACCTTCGTCGACTGGCAGGACGTCCCGCGCTGGAAGCTGATCAACAATGCGCTGGGTCTGGGCGTGGAGGAGCCGGTGGAGACCTACTCCTCCTCGCCGCACCTCTACGAGGACCTGGACATCCCGAAGGGCACCAAGGGGCGCCTGCCGCGCCACAAGCGCTCGAAGACCGGACTGGACGACGAGACGCTCGAGGAGCTGGGCGGCGCCGACGCCGACAGCCGCAAGAGCTCGTCCTCGCGCGGCCGGAGCCGGGACGACGCGGCGCAGAGCGGTTCGGGACGCGGCGGTTCGGGCCGGAGCGGCTCGGGACGCGGCGGCCGACGGCGCACGCGCCGGTCCTCCGACGAGGCCGGAGGCCGGAACGGCCAGGCCGAGGGCCAGAGCGGCCAGGGCCGCCAGAACGGCCAGGACGGCGGCACGGCGGAGGCCGGCGAGTCGAGCCGGAGCGGATCCGGCGGCGGGCAGCGGCGCCGGCGGCGTCGTCGTCGCGGCGGGTCCTCGGGCTCCGGCGCGCAGAGCGGCTCCACGAACGGCGACGGCGGACAGGCGGGCTCGGGCGCCTGAGCCCGGGGCCGAGTGAGGACCTGCATCGGTGACGACCGCATTCGACCCGGACGGTCCGTCGCTGGTGCTCGAGGGCGAGAACCTCGAGCACCTGCGCGGGCTGCCGGACGGCGGCTTCGCCATGATCTATCTGGACCCGCCGTTCAACACCGGCCGGGCCCGGACCAGCGTCCGCACCAGCACCACCCGGCACGCCGAGGGCGACCATGTCGGCTTCGGCGGCCGACGCTATGAGACGGTGCGTCGGCTGCTGGCCGCCTACGACGACTCCTTCACCGACTACTGGGAGTTCCTCGAGCCGCGGCTGCTGGAGGCCTGGCGGCTGCTCGACCGGACCGGCACGCTGTATCTGCACCTGGACTACCGCGAGGTGCACTACGCGAAGGTGATGCTCGACGTCGTCTTCGGCCGGGAGTGCTTCCTCAACGAGATCGTCTGGGCCTACGACTACGGCGGCCGGACGAAGAAGCGCTGGCCGACGAAGCACGACACCATCCTGGTCTACGTCAAGGATCCGCAGGCCTATCACTTCGACGCCGAGGCGGTGGACCGCGAGCCGTACATGGCGCCCGGGCTGGTCACCCCGGAGAAGGCCGCCCGCGGCAAGCTGCCCACCGACGTCTGGTGGCACACCATCGTCTCTCCGACGGGCCGCGAGAAGACCGGCTACCCGACGCAGAAGCCCACCGGACTGCTGCGCCGGATGGTCGCCGCCTCCTCCCGGCCCGGCGACTGGGTGCTGGACTTCTTCGCCGGCTCCGGCACGCTGGGCGCAGTCGCCGCGGAGACCGGCCGGCGCTTCGTCTGCATCGACTCCTCGCCGCACGCCGTCGAGGTGATGGGCCGCCGGCTGGGCGCCCACGCCGAGGTGCATCCGATCGATCCGGAGCGGAGCTCCGGCACGGGGACGGACGGACGGAGCCTGCCGCTCGGACCGCCCGCCGCGGGACAGGAGGCGCCGTCGTGATCGAGTTCCGTCAGGTGTCGAAGACCTACTCCGACGGCACCGCCGCCGTGGAGGACTTCAGCCTCACCGTGCCCTCGCACACCACCACAGTGCTGCTGGGCTCCTCGGGCTGCGGCAAGACCACGCTGCTGCGGATGGTCAATCGCATGGTCGAGCCCACGGCCGGCTCGGTGCGCATCGACGACGTCGACGTCGGCACTGTGCGGCCGGTGGCGCTGCGGCGCAGCATCGGCTACGTCATGCAGAACTCCGGGCTGATGCCGCATCGTCGCGTGGTCGAGGACATCGCCACCGTGCCGCGGCTGAACGGCGTCCCGCGGGCCGAGGCCCGCCGGCGCGCGATGGAGCTGATGGAGGTCGTCGGCCTCGATCCGCAGCTCGCCCGGCGCCATCCCGGCCAGCTCTCCGGCGGCCAGCAGCAGCGCGTGGGCGTCGCTCGCGCGCTGGCCGACGACCCGAACATCCTGCTGATGGACGAGCCCTTCGGCGCCGTCGACCCGCTGGTGCGACTCGAGCTGCAGCGGGAGCTGCGCCGGCTGCAGGACGACCTGCGCAAGACGATCGTCTTCGTCACCCACGACATCGACGAGGCGCTGGCGCTCGGCGACCAGATCGTGGTCCTCCGGCCCGGCGGCCGCACCGCCCAGACGGGCACGCCGCGCGAGCTCGTCGAGGCGCCCGCCGACGACTTCGTCTCCCGCTTCCTGGGGCTCGGCGCGGGGCGGCGGAAGCTCCGCGCCGCGCCGCGTCCCGGCGGGGGACAGGTGGTCACCGACGACGCCGGCCGGCCGCTGGGCGTGCTCGACGACGCCGACGGCGGGCCCTCCGCCGGCGCCGGGGAGTGACCGCCGTGCAGTGGATCCTGGAGAACCTCCCGCAGATCCTGGAACTGACCGTCGACCACCTGCTGCTCACCGTCCCGGCGGTGCTCGCGGCCTTCCTGCTGGCGCTGCCGCTGGGCCGGCTCGCCGTGCGGCTGCCGCGGCTGCGCGAGGCGCTGGTCGGCGGCATCGGACTGCTCTACGCGATCCCCTCGCTGCCGCTGTTCATCGTGCTGCCGCTGATCCTGGGCACCAGCATCCGGGAGCCGGTGAATGCGGTGATGGCGCTGACGCTGTTCGGTCTGGCGCTGATGGTGCGCTCGGCCGCCGACGCCTTCGGCTCGGTGGAGGAGGACGTGCGGCTGGCCGCCGTCGCCGTCGGGCACTCCGCCGCCGGCCGCTTCCTGACCGTCGAGCTGCCGCTGGCCGGCCCGGCGCTGCTGGCGGGGCTGCGGGTGGTCTCGGTCTCGACGATCAGCCTGGTCAGCGTCTCGGCGGTGCTGGGCATCACCAGTCTCGGCTCGCTGTTCACCGATGGCTTCGAACGTGGCATCGTCGCCTCGATCGTCGCCGGCATCGTGATGACCGCCGTGCTGGCGCTGGTGCTGGATCTGCTGCTGGTCGCCCTCGGCCGGGTGCTGATGCCCTGGCGGCGGCCGGCGCCGCGCCGTGCCGGCTCCCGAGAGGCGGCGCGGGCCGCGGAGCGGGGCGCGGCATGACCCCGCTGCTGGAGGCGCTGGACTGGGTGCTGACCGCCGACTCCTGGACGGGGCCGGGCGGACTCGGCGTCCGCGCCGGCGAGCACCTGCTCTACTCGCTGCTCGCCGTCGGGCTCTCGGCGCTGGTCGCGCTGCCGGCAGGGCTGTTCATCGGCCATACCGGCCGCGGCCGGGGGATCGCCGTGGTCAGCACCGGAGTCACGCGGGCGCTGCCCACGCTGGGGGTGATCACCCTGGTGGCGCTGGCCGCCGGGATCGGACTGACCGCTCCGATGGTCGCCTTCATCGTGCTGGCGGTTCCCTCGATCCTCGCCGGCGCGTACTCCGGCGTCGAGGCGGTGGACCCGCAGGTCGTCGACGCCGCCCGCGCCCAGGGGATGAGCCCGCGGCAGGTGCTGCTCGGCGTGGAGGTGCCGCTGGGCCTGCGGCTGATCCTCGGCGGCGTGCGGCTGGCGACGCTGCAGGTCGTGGCCACGGCGACGCTGGCCGCCTACGTCGGCGCCGGGGGCCTCGGCCGGCCGCTGTTCCTGGGCCTGCGCAACCACGACTATGCCATGATGCTGGGAGCGTCGATCGTGGTGATCCTGCTGGCCGTCGTGCTCGACGCGCTGTTCGCCCTCGGGCAGCGCCTGCTCGCCCGCCGGCCCGGCATCGCCTGATCCACCAGGAAGGGGAACGACTATGAACCATGCCTCGCCTCGCAGCACCCGTCTCCGCGGCAGGACGGCGAGCATCACCTCGCTGGCGACCGCCGCGCTGCTGGGCCTGACCGCCTGCTCCTCCTCGGATCCGCTGGCCGAGGGCGACGACGGCGGCGGGGGAGCGGGCGACGGCTCGGCCCTCGTCGTCGGCTCGCAGCAGTACTACTCGAACACGATCATCGCCGAGCTCTTCGCCCAGCGGCTCGAGGCCGAGGGCCACGAGGTCGAGCGCGAGTTCGAGATCGGACAGCGCGAGGTCTACATGCCCGAGGTCGAGTCCGGCGCCATCGACCTCTTCCCGGAGTACGCGGGCAACTTGCTGCAATACCTGGACTCGGAGGCCGAGGCCGCCACGCGCGAGGAGATCCTCGCCGGGCTGGAGGAGGCCCTGCCCGAGGGCGTCGAGACGCTGTCCGCCGCCGAGGCCACCGATCAGGACTCCTACGTGGTCACTGCCGAGTTCGCCGAGGAGCACGACCTGTCCAGCGTCGGCGACCTCGCCGACGTCGACGGCGGGGTGCGCATCGCGGCCAACTCCGAGTTCGCCACCCGGCCCTACGGGCCCGAGGGGCTGGAGGAGGTCTACGGGGTCGACGCCGAGGTGGTGCCGGTGGAGGACTCCGGCGGGCCGCTGACGGTGCGCGCGCTGACCGACGGCGACGCCGACGTCGCCGACATCTACAGCGCCGACCCCACGATCGAGGAGAACGACCTGGTCGTGCTCGACGATCCCGAGGAGCTGGTCCCGCCGCAGCCGGTGGTCCCGCTGGCCTCCGAGGCCGTCGGCGAGCAGGCGCGCGCGGCCGTCGAGGACGTCACCGCCGAGCTCACCAGCGAGGAGCTGCTGGCGCTGAACGGGCGCAGCATCGACGAGCAGGCCGCGGCCGAGGACATCGCCGCCGACTGGCTCGCCGAGAAGGACCTCGACTGAACACATGAACATTCATGACGATATGTGACATGTCGTCTTCTCTTCCTCCGGGGACCTGCAGTAGCGTGGGGCCCTGAACAACAGAATGACCCATCCAGAGCGGCTGAGAGATCTGGCTCGACGATGCCGCAGCAACCCGGATGACGTCCCTGCCGAGCAGGGCTTCGTGCCGGGTGCTAACGCCAGGACCGATGGAGGATCCATTGAGCACTGACGTGCCCGCGAAACCCGCAGCGCCCCGCCCGACCAAGCGCCCCAACGGGCAGTGGAAGGTCGACGGCACCGACCCGCTGAACCACAACGAGGAGTTCAAGCAGGAGGACAACGGCCTCAACGTGCGTCGCCGCATCGAGGAGGTCTACTCCAAGCAGGGCTTCTCCTCGATCTCGAACGACGACCTGCGCGGCCGCTTCCGCTGGTGGGGGCTGTACACCCAGCGGCGTCCCGGCGTGGAGGCCGGCGCGCACAACTCGCTGCCGCCCGAGGAGGTCGACGACGAGTACTTCATGCTGCGCGTGCGCATCGACGGCGGCGGGCTGAGCACCGAGCAGCTGCGCGTCGTCGGCGAGGTCTCCCGGGACTTCGCCCGCGACACCGCCGACGTCACCGATCGGCAGAACGTGCAGCTGCACTGGGTCGCCGTCGAGGACGTCCCGGAGATCTGGCGCCGGCTGGAGGCAGTCGGCCTGCACACCACCGAGGCCTGCGGCGACACCCCGCGGGTGATCCTCGGTTCGCCGGTGGCCGGGATCTCGGCCGACGAGGTCATCGACCCCACGCCGGTCATCCGCGAGATCTCCGACCGCTACATCGGGGATCCGGAGCTGGCGAACCTGCCGCGCAAGTACAAGACCGCGATCACCGGCCACCCCAGCCAGGACGTGGTCCACGAGATCAACGACTGCTCGCTGGTCGGCATCGACCACCCCGAGCACGGTCCCGGCTACGACCTGTGGGTCGGCGGCGGGCTGTCCACCAGCGCCCGGCTGGCCGAGCGGCTCGGCGCCTTCGTGACCGAGGAGCAGGCCGCCGAGGTCTGGCACGGGGTCACGCGGATCTTCCGCGACTACGGCTACCGCCGGCTGCGCAACAAGGCCCGGCTGAAGTATCTGATGGCCGACTGGGGCCCGGAGGAGTTCCGGCGCGTGCTCGAGGAGGAGTACCTCGGCTATGCGCTGTCCGACGGTCCGGCTCCGCCGACGCCGAACGTCCCCGGCGACCACATCGGCGTGCACCGGCAGAAGGACGGGCTGAACTACATCGGCGCCGCGCCGACCGTCGGACGGGTCTCCGGCACGCTGCTGGTGCAGCTGGCCGACCTGCTCGAGGTCCACGGCTCGGCCCGGCTGCGCACCACGCCGTTCCAGCACCTGGTGATCCTCGACGTCGCCGACGAGCACGTCGCGGCGGTGCAGGCCGGACTCCGTGAGCTGGGCCTGGACCCGGCGCCGTCGGTGTTCCGCCGTTCGACCATCGCCTGCACCGGCATCGAGTTCTGCAAGCTGGCCATCGTCGAGACCAAGGCCAACGCGGCCACCGCCGTCGGCGAGCTCGAGGAGCGGCTGGCCGACGTCGCCGAGCAGATGCCGCAGCGGCTGACGCTGCACATCAACGGCTGCCCGAACTCCTGCGCCCGCATCCAGACCGCCGACATCGGCCTGAAGGGCCAGCTGCTGCCCGACGGCGACGGCGGCAAGTCGCCCGGCTATCAGGTCCATCTGGGCGGCGGGCTGACCTCCGAGCAGCGTGACGACCCGGGACTGGGCCGGACGGTGCGCGGGCTCAAGGTCACCACGGAGGAGCTCGTCGACTATGTCGAGACGCTGGTCCGCCGCTTCCTGGCGGAGCGGACCGCCGGCGAGACCTTCGGCCAGTGGGCCCACCGCGCCGACGAGGAGCGCCTGCAGAAGGAGGAGGTGACCGCCGCATGAGCGCCGCGACCGACCGCGCCTGCGCCGTCGCCGAGGCGCCCGTCGACGTCGACCGACTCCGTGCGCTGGCCGCCGAGGGGGCCGAGACCCTGGGCTGGGAGGCCTCCGCCGAGGAGGTCATCGCCTGGGTGGGCGAGCACTTCTCCGTCGAGGACCTGGCGGTGGCCTGCTCCATGGCCGACGCCGTCGTGCCCTCGCTGGTGGCCGACCAGTTCCCCGGCGTCGACGTGCTCTTCCTGGAGACCGGATATCACTTCACCGAGACGCTGGCGACCCGCGACGAGGTCGCGCGCCAGCTCGACGTGACCGTCGTCGACGTCACCCCGAAGCTCAGCGTCGCCGAGCAGGACGCCGCGCACGGCAAGGACCTCTTCGCCAGCGATCCGGCGGCCTGCTGCCGGATGCGCAAGGTCGAGCCGCTGAACGACGCGCTGGCCGGGTACCGCGTCTGGTTCTCCGGCGTGCGCCGCGAGGAGGCCCCGACGCGGCTGAACACTCCGCTGGTGACCTTCGACGAGGCCCACGGGCTGATCAAGGTCAACCCGCTGGCCACCTGGCGCCACGAGGACCTGGTGGACCACTCGGCCCGGCGGCGGCTGCCGGTGAACCTGCTGCGCGACAACGGCTACCCATCGATCGGCTGCAAGCCCTGCACCCGACCGGTCGCGCCGGGGGAGGACCCCCGGGCCGGCCGCTGGTCGGGCAGCGGCAAGATCGAGTGCGGCATCCACACCGCCGCCGCGACGGAGAGCTGATGAGCACCGGACACGTCGCCCTGGTCGGCGGCGGGCCGGCCCCGAGCGAGCTGATCACCGTGCGCGGCCGCGAGCTGCTGACCGCCGCCGACGTCGTCGTCGCCGACCGGCTGGGCCCGCGGGGCCTGCTGGACGAGCTCGGCGCGGACGTCGAGGTCGTCGAGGTCGGCAAGGAGCCCGGTCGGCAGTCGGCCACGCAGGACGAGATCAACGAGCTGCTCGTCGACCGCGTGCGGGCCGGCCGCCGGGTGGTGCGGCTGAAGGGCGGCGATCCCTATGTGCTGGGCCGCGGCGGCGAGGAGCGCGAGCACTGCCGCGCCCACGGCGTCGACGTCGAGGTGGTCCCCGGCATAACCTCGGCCTCCGCGGTGCCGGCGGCCGCCGGGATCCCGCTGACCCATCGCGGGCTGGCCCGCGGCTTCACCGTGATCACCGGCCACGAGGATCTGGACGTGGTGCCGCGCTCGGCGCAGCACACGCTGGTGATCCTCATGGGAGTCTCCACGCTGCCGCGGGTGAGCCGCCAGCTGATGGCCGACGGCCACGACCCCGAGACGCCGGTGGGCGTGGTGGAGTCCGGCGGGACCGAGGCGCAGCGCGTGACGCTGGGTCGGCTGCACAGCATCGCCGAGACCGCCGCTCAGCGGCAGGTGGCCAACCCCGCAGTGATCGTCGTCGGGCAGGTGGTCACCCTCGCCGACGACTGGACCGACGAGACGACCGGCGCGACGACGCCCCCGCGACCCGCTTCCGACACGAAGGACGGACACAGACCATGACTGCTGAGAACCTGACCGCCGCGTCCGAGTTCATCCCCGACGCGGCCCGCCGCATCGCTGTGATCGGCTCCGGACCCGCAGGGGTCTACGCCGCCGACAACCTGGCCCGCTCCGAGGGCGGCGAGGCGCTGGCGATCGACCTCTTCGACCGCTACCCGACGCCCTTCGGGCTGATCCGCTACGGCGTCGCGCCGGACCACCCGCGCATCAAGGGCATCGTCAAGGCCCTGCACAAGGTGATGGAGCGCGACGGCATCCGCTTCATCGGCAACGTCGACTACGGCACCGACATCACGCTCGAGGAGCTGCAGCGGCATTACGACGCCGTCGTCTTCGCCACCGGCGCCGTCGACGACGCCGCGCTGAACATCGAGGGGATCGACCTCGACGGCTCCTTCGGCGCGGCAGATTTCGTCTCCTGGTACGACGGCCACCCCGACTACCCGCGCGAGTGGCCGCTGGACGCCACCGAGGTCGCAGTCATCGGCAACGGCAACGTCGCCCTGGACGTCGCCCGGATGCTCTCCAAGCATGCCGACGACCTGCTGACCACCGAGATCCCGCAGAACGTCCACGAAGGGCTGAAGGCCTCGCCGGTGACCGACGTGCACGTCTTCGGCCGGCGCGGTCCGGCCCAGGTGAAGTTCACCCCGCTGGAGCTGCGCGAGCTGGCGCACTCGAAGGACGTCGACATCGTGCTGCACCCGGAGGACTTCGAGTTCGATGAGGGGTCCGACGAGTCCATCAAGTCGAACAACCAGGTCAAGACCATGGTCAACACGCTGACCAACTGGCTGGTCGAGCAGGACGAGCGCGAGGAGGACCCGGACCACCAGCCGGCCTCGCGGCGGCTGCACCTGCACTTCCTGCAGTCGCCGACCGAGATCCTCGCCGGCGAGGGCGAGGACGCCGGGAAGGTCGCCGGCATCCGCATGGAGCGCCAGGAGCTGGACGGCACCGGCAACGTGCGCGGCACCGGCGAGTTCCTCGACTACCCCGTGCAGTCGGTCTACCGCGCCGTGGGCTACTTCGGCTCGCCGCTGGCCCACGTGCCCTTCGACGCCGACCGCGGCGTGATCCCGAACGAAGCCGGTCGGGTGCTGGACGAGGACGGCGCCGCAGTGCCCGGGGTCTACTCCACCGGCTGGATCAAGCGCGGCCCGGTCGGGCTCATCGGCCACACCAAGGGCGACGCGATGGAGACCGTCGCCTGCCTGCTCGAGGACCTCCCGCAGCTGCCCGGCCGCGGGACCGCCGCCGGGGACGTCGACGTCGTCGAGGTGCTGGAGTCCCGCGGCGTGCAGACGACCTCCTGGGCCGGCTGGCTGCAGCTGGACGACCATGAGCGCGGGCTCGGCGAAGAGGCCACGGCGGACGGTCCCGTCGAACGTGAACGGGTGAAGATCGTCCCCCGCGAGGACATGGTCGAGGTCTCCCGGCAGAGCGCCCGCGTCACCGTCTGAGCGGCGCGGCGGGCGTCACCGGCCGGACGCTCCGACCGACCGGGCCGGGGTGCTCGATCCATCGAGAGGGCGATCTGTGCAGGTTCCCCACGGCACCGCCGTGAGTTTCCTGCACAGATCGCCCTCTCGATGTTTCACCAGGCTGTCGGCGCGTCCTCAGGGCGTGGCCGTCTGCTGGTACAGCACCAGGCGAGGCACCCCGTCGAGGAAGCGGTAGGTGCTGGTCATCTGCGCCCGGAAGGGCTCCCGGCCGGCGCGCGTCGCCTCGGCACGGTAGACCAGCGCGGCGACGTCGCGGCCCAGATCCAGCGCGCGCGGCTCGGCCAGCGCGTAGCCGTCCCACGGCGGCGCGCCGTCGAGCGAGGCGACGACGGCGTCGCGGTCGAGGATCGAGCCGTCGACCAGGACCATCAGCCCGTCCGGGGTCATCAGGGTCCCGAAGTGGGCGCCGCCGCGCTGCGCGCAGAGGGCGCGCCATCCGGCGTGCTCGACCTCCAGCAGCGTGGTCAGCAGGTCGTCGGCGCGCGTCATGCCGACGAACGTATCAGGAGGCCTGCGCCTCGGTCAGCCGCTGGGCGACCTCGAGCCGCTCGACCTGGAACTCGCCGGGGCTGTGGTGCCGGCAGAAGCCGCCGTCGGGGACCTTCTGCAGGTGGGCCGCCATCTGGGCGAGCTCTGCGGCGGAGAACTCCTCGGCGCGGCGGCGCTTGGCCGGCTGGCGCCGCTCGGTCTCCTCGCGCGAGCCCACCTCCAGGCCGAAGAGATCCTCCAGGGCCTGGACGTAGTCGTCGGAGCGGCCCTCGGCGGCCATCTCGCGGGCCCGGACCGTGGGGGTGTGCAGCAGCTTGCGCACGATCCGCCGGGCGGCGAACTCGACCTCCTCAGCGGCGGCCGTGCAGCCGTGCTGCTTGCGGACCTTCTCCATCTCGCCGTCGAGCAGCTGCTGGGTGTGCTTGCGCAGCGCGACGATCGCGTCGTCGGCGGTGCGGCGGCGCCGTTCCTCGAGGTACTCCCGGACCGAGGCCTGCACGACCTCGCGCGCCTGCTCCACCGAGTTCTCGGTCTCCTGCGGCGCGGCCATCTTCACCGACTCCAGGGTGATCAGCTCGACGTCGTCCAGCTCGGCGACCTCCGGGGTGAAGTCGTGGGAGAGCGCGAGGTCGATGACCGTCAGCGGACGGTCGCGGCCGTCGTCGCCGACGCCGGCCAGCCGCCGGATCTCGTCGGCGGTGATCTGCCGGTTGCCGCCCGAGCAGCCGACGATCACGTCGGCGCCGGCGAAGGCCGCCGGCAGCTCCTCCATGGCCAGCGCCCGGGCCCCGCCGCCGCGCTCGGCGACGAACTGCCCGGCGCGTCCGGAGCCGGAGAAGACCGAGATGTCGGAGACGCCGCGCTCCTGCAGCTGGGCCAGCGCGGTGCCGGCGTAGGCGCCGGTGCCGATGAGCACCACGGAGGCCCCGGGGTAGAAGGCGGCGCCGTCGCCGTGCAGATCGCCGGCGACGTCGAGGGCGACCGAGACGATCGAGCGGCCCCTGCTGCCCAGCGCCGTGCGGGCGCCGACGTCCTTGGCGGTGCGGGTGGCCGATTCGAAGAGCCGGGTGAGGGTGCCGTTGACGGTGCCGGCCTCCTGGGCCTCGGCCAGCGACTTGCGCACCTGGCCGGCGATCTCCCGCTCGCCCACCACGGCGGAGTCCAGTCCGGCGCCGACTTCGAAGAGGTGGCCGACGGCGTCGTCCTCGACCAGCGTGCGGAAGGAGGAGGAGATGGTGTCGCGGGCGACCCCGGAGGCCTCGGCGACGGCCTCGACCAGCTCGTCGCGGCTGGCGGCGAGGTCGTGCTTCGACTCGGACGGGGCCTCGGCGTAGATCTCCAGGCGGTTGCAGGTCGCCAGCGTCACGGCAGGAACGTCCACAGAACCGGCCACATCGGCCGCTCCTGAGCTGAGGGTGCCGACAGTCTCGAGATCGAGATCGGCATGCGTCGCCACGAGTGAGAAGAGAACCACGACTTCCCGATTCTACAGCCTGGACGGTCACCTGTGGGGAGAAGGTGACATACGAGACGCCCGCGCCCGCGCGCGGATGAGATGGTGAGCGGAGCGCGATGGGCGAAGATCTCGACTGACAATCGAACGGCCGCCGGATCGCGCGCCGGGCTCGGCGGGGGAGGGCGAGGCCCCGGTGCCGCCGAGCCCCGGGGCGCAGTAGGCTGGGCGGCATGACTCCCTCCGCCTTCCACAGCATGGCCGCCTCCTCGCCCACGACGGTGCCGACCCGCCCGGTCGCCCCCGCCGCCGCGACGCTGCCGGCCGAGCATCCGCTGCGCACCGGGGCCACCGCCGATTCCTCGCTGCTGGTGGAGTACCGCGGCGGACGCGACTCGCAGGGCCGGCCCGCCCGCCCGCAGCGCCGCCCGGTGTGGTTCATGCGCCAGGCCGGCCGCTCACTGCCCGAGTATCGCGAGCTGCGCGAGGGCACCGCGATGCTCGACGCCTGTCTGGACCCGGCGATGGCCTCGGAGATCACGCTGCAGCCGGTGCGCCGCCACGACGTCGACGCCGCCATCTTCTTCTCCGACATCGTGGTGCCGCTGCGCCTGGCCGGCATCGACGTGGAGATCGTGCCCGACGTCGGCCCGGTGCTGGCGCATCCGGTGCGCACCCGCGCCGACGTCGAGGCGCTGCCGACGCTCGACGACGACGCCTTCGCCCCGGTCGCCGAGGCCGTCCGGCGCACTGTGGCCGAGCTGGGCTCGACCCCGCTGATCGGCTTCGCCGGCGCGCCCTTCACGCTGGCGGCCTACATGGTCGAGGGGCGGGCCTCCCGCGACCACCTGGGGCCGCGGACGATGATGCACGCCGACCCGGAGACCTGGGAGGCGCTGGCCTCCTGGGCCGCCGACGTCTCCGGCCGCTTCATGCGCGCCCAGCTGATGGCCGGCGCCTCGGCCGCCCAGCTCTTCGACTCCTGGGCCGGCTCGGTCGGCCGCGCGGACTACGCCGCCCACGTGCAGCAGCACTCGGCCGCCGCGCTGTCCCATGTGCAGGGGCTGGGCGCGCCGCTGGTGCACTTCGGCACCGGCACCTCCGAGATCCTGGACCTGATGAAGGACGCCGGCGCCGATGCAGTCGGCATCGACTACCGGCTGAGCCTCGCCGAGGCCACCCGCCGGCTGGGGGAGGAGACCCCGCTGCAGGGCAACATCGATCCCGCGCTGCTGGCCGCCGGGCCCGAGGCGCTCGAGGCCCACGTCCGCGAGGTCGTCGCCGCCGGATCGTCGGCCGCCGGCCACGTGGTCAACCTCGGCCACGGCGTGCCGCCGTCGACCGACCCGCAGGTGCTCACCGACCTGGTCTCGCTCGTCCACCGGATCGAGGACGAGCGCGAGGCATGAGCCGCACGCTGATCGTCGGCGGCGGCATCGCCGGGCTCACCGCGGCCTGGGACCTGGCCGGCGCCGACCGGGCGGTGACCCTGGTCGAGGCCGCCGACCGGCTCGGCGGCGCCGTCGGCGTCCACCATCTGGCCGGACTCGCCGTCGACGCCGGCGCCGAGGCCTTCGCGACCCGCTCGACGGCGGTGCCGCGGCTCGTCGAGGAGCTGGGGCTGCAGCAGCAGATCGTCGAGCCCCGCCCCGACGGCGCCTGGCTGCGACTGCCCGACGTCGCGGCGCCGATGCCGCCCACCGGCATGCTGGGCATCCCCGCCGATCCGCACGGGGACGAGGTCGTGCGGCTGATCGGCGCCGAGGGGGCCGAGCGCGCCGCGCGGGACCTGGTCGCCGACGTCGCGGCCTGGCGGGACCGGGAGGCGGTCACCCTCGGCGAGGTCGTGCGCGACCGGATGGGCGAGGCTGTGCTCGAGCGGCTGGTCACCCCGATCGTCTCCGGAGTGCATTCGGCCCGCGCCGACGACCTGGACCTGGAGACCGCCGCCCCCGGGCTCTTCGCCGCGATGCTGCGCGAAGGCTCGCTGGCCCGCGCCGTCGCCGCGGTCAAGGCCCAGGCGCCGGCCGGCTCGGCGGTGCAGTCGCTGCACGGCGGGCTGAACACGCTGATCGAGGCCTTCGCCGCGCAGCTGCCGCAGCGCGGAGCCCGCGGCGTCGACGTCCGGCTCGGTCGGAGCGTCGACGCGCTGCCGACGCTGCTGGACGAGCTGGCCGCCGAGGACGCCGGGCCGGTGACCGACGTGGTGCTGGCCGTCGACGCTCCGACCGCCGTGCGGCTGGCCGCCGGGCTCGTCGCGCTGCCGGACGCCGGGGAGCACGACGGCGACGCCGACCACGCCGACGACCACGACGGCGGCCGGGACGCGCCCCGGACGGGCCGCGGCGTCGCGCTGGTCTCGATGGTGCTCGACGCCCCGGAGCTCGACGACCGCCCGCGCGGCACCGGCATGCTGGTGGCCCCGTCGACGCCGGGGATCGCGGCGAAGGCGATGACCCACGCCAGTGCGAAGTGGGAGTGGCTCGACGCCGCCTGCGGCCCCGGCCGGCACCTGGTGCGGCTGTCCTACGGGCGGGTCACCGACCTCCCCGGATCCGGCGCCCTCGGCTTCGCCTCCTCGGACCAGGAGCTGCTCGCCGCGGCCGCCGCCGACGTCGGGACGCTCTTCGACCGGCCGATCGCCGCCGCGCAGATCCTCGACGCCGACGTGGTGCGCTGGCAGAAGGCGCTGCCGCGCAGCGCGGCCGGCCAGGCCGGGCAGATCGAGCGGCTGCGCGCCGGGCTGCGCGAGGCTCCGGCCGATCCGGACGCCGGGCTGCCGCGGCTGCATGCCGCCGGCTCCTGGTTCGCCGGCACGGGGCTGGCCCGGGTGATCCCGGACGCGCGCGCCGTCGCCGGCGAGATCCTCGCCACGTGACCCTGTGCAGGACGTTATAGCCCCAGGTCAGAAGGGGATGTGCGGGAATGTGGCGTGCCACGCGCGGTGCGGGCCGTCGGCTCGACGGTAAGCTGGGCCCCGGTGCCGGCGACGACCCGCCGGAGCGTCGAAGGAGGAGCAGATGAGCTACGGCCGCAATGCCGCGAGGACCGCCGAGGACGTCAACGCCTCGGGGCTGGACTGGTACACCCTCTACACCGTCTTCCGCCGCACCGGGCCGCGTCGTGCGGCCGCGGACGGGCAGGCCGGCGCGCAGGTCGAGGAGTTCGACGCCGCCGTCGCAGGCTTCGCCGAGCAGGACATCGTGCTCCGCGGGGCCTACGACGTCTCGGGGATGCGCGCCGACGCCGACGTGATGACCTGGCTGACCGGCCACGACCCGGCCGCGCTGCAGCAGGCGCTGCGCACGCTGCACCGCACCGGGCTGCTCGCCGAGACCGAGCAGACCTTCTCCGCGATGGGCGTCCACCGCACCGCCGAGTTCGCCACCCGGCACGTGCCGGCCTTCAGCCTCGGCGTCGAGGCCGAGGACTGGCTGGTCGTCTACCCGTTCAACCGCTCCTACGACTGGTACCTGATGGACCCGGCCAAGCGCGGCGAGCTGCTGCGCGAGCACGGCCAGCTGGGCCAGGAGTTCCCCTCCGTGCTGGCCAACACCACCAGCGCGTTCGCGCTCAACGACTGGGAGTGGCTGCTGGGCCTGGAGGCCCCGGAGCTGACCGACCTGGTCGACATGATGCGCCGGCTGCGCTCCTCGGAGACGCGCTACCACGTCCGCGACGAGACGCCCTTCTTCACCGGACGCCGCCTGAAGACCACCGCCGAGATCACCGAGGTGCTGCGCTGACCATGACTCCCGCATCCCCGGCCGGCTCCGCGTCCGGCACCCAGCAGGCCCGCTGCGACGCCATCCTGCTCGCCTCCTTCGGCGGGCCGGAGGGGCAGGACGACGTCATCCCGTTCCTGCGCAACGTCACCCGCGGGCGCGGCATCCCGGACGAGCGTCTGGAGGAGGTCGCCACCCACTACCGCGCCAACGGCGGCGTGAGCCCGATCAACGAGCAGAACCGCCGGCTGAAGGCCGCGCTGGAGGCCGAGCTGGCCGAGCGGGAGATCGAGCTGCCGGTCTACTGGGGCAACCGCAACTGGGATCCGTACTTCGCCGACACCTTCCGGCAGATGCACCAGGACGGGCACCGGAGGGTGCTGGTGCTGGTCACCTCGGCCTACGTCGGCTACTCCAGCAACGACCAGTACCTGGAGGACTTCGACCGCACGCTGGCCGAGACGGGCCTGGAGGGCGAGCTCGAGCTGGTCAAGGTCCGCGAGTTCTTCCACGACAAGGCCTTCACCCGCCCCAACGCGGAGTTCCTGGGCGCCGGCATCGACGACGTGCGCGCCCAGCTGGTCGCCGACGGCCGCGACGGCGAGCCGATCAAGGTCCTCTTCGTCACCCATTCCATCCCGACGGCGGCGGCGGAGAAGCAGGGCCCGGAGCGGATCCGCGAGCTCTTCGGCACCGACGTCTACACCGCTCAGCACCAGGCGGTGGCCGACCATCTGATGGACGAGGTGCCGCAGGCCGAGGGACTGGCGCACCAGGTGGTCTTCCAGTCCCGGTCGGGCGATCCGCGGACTCCGTGGCTGGAGCCGGACATCAACGATCAGATCGCCGAGGACGCCGCGGCCTTCGGCGGCGTGGTGGTCATGCCCTTCGGCTTCGTCTCCGACCACATGGAGGTCATGTGGGACCTCGACACCGAGGCGAAGGAGACCGCCGAGGAGCACGGGATGGCCTTCCACCGGGCCCCGACCACCGGAGTGCATCCCGCGTTCGTCTCCGGGCTGGTCGACATCATGGGCGAGTACCTGCGCGGCGAGGACGGCGAGCCGCGGACCTCCGGCGAGCAGACCGTCGCCGGCGACTGGAGCGACCTGACCGGCGACGGCGGCTGGGGCACTCTGCGGCAGGGCGAGGCGTCCTGATGCAGACCATCCGCGTCGGCACCCGCGGCAGCCGCCTGGCGATGACCCAGTCCACCACTGTGGCCGAGATGCTCTCGGCCGCGGCGGGGATCGACCACGAGCTGGTCACCATCCGCACCGAGGGCGACGTGCTCACCGGCCCGCTGGCCCAGATGGGCGGCACCGGCGTCTTCGCCTCCGCGCTGCGGCAGGGTCTCTTCGACCACCGCTGCGACGTCGCGGTGCATTCGTTGAAGGATCTGCCGGCCAAGGATCTCGAAGGGCTGACCATCGCCGCGGTCCCGGCGCGCGAGCAGGTCCGTGACGCGCTCTGCTCGGCCGGGGACCTGCCGCTGGCCGAGCTGCCCGCCGGCGCGAAGGTCGGCACCGGGTCGCCGCGGCGCGCCGCCCAGCTGCGTCTGGCCCGGCCGGACCTCGACGTCGTCGACGTCCGCGGCAACGTCGGCACGCGGCTGGCCCGCGTCCGCGGCCGCGAGGACGCCGCCGAGACCTCCACGCAGGCGCCCGACTCCGCCCGCGGAGACCTGGACGCCGTCGTGCTGGCCGGCGCGGGGCTGGCCCGACTGGGACTGGCCGACCACATCTCCGAGCTGCTGGACCCGTCGGTGATGCTGCCGGCCCCCGGCCAGGGCGTGCTGGCGGTGGAGGTGCGCAGCGAGGACGCCGCCGGGGCGCCGCTGGGATCGGCGCTGACCGCCGCCGACGACCGCCGCGCTCGGCTGGAGACCACGGCGGAGCGGGCGCTGCTGGCCCGGCTCAATGCCGGCTGCTCGGCGCCGATCGGCGGGCTGGGGCGGCTGCTGGAGGCGACGGAGTCCGAGACCGGCTCCGGCGCGGGCTCCGTGCTGCGGCTGGACACTGTCGTCTGCTCGCCGGACGGCACCTCCGCGCAGCGGGCCGAACAGCAGGTCGAGCTGGACGCCGGACTGAGCGCCGAGGAGGAGATCGCCGCGGCCGCGGCGCTGGGCCGGCGCGCGGCCGAGCAGCTGCTCGCCGAGGACACCGGGCTGCTGGCCCACGTCGTCGACACCTGAGCCGCCGCCCTCCTCCACAGGGGTGAACCGGACGGCCGCCGCTCATCCTGCCGGGCGAGGTCGGATTCGCCCGCCGGGCCGATGTGCCGGCGGTGCCGCGCGGGCGATGCTGGGGCCATGACGACATCTGTTCCGGCGGTGCTGCAGGCCCGCGACCTCTCCAAGACCTATGACGGGGCTCCACAGGCCGCTCCGGCGCTGCACGGGGTGGGCCTGACCGTGCGGCCGGGGGAGTCGGTGGCCATCATGGGCCCCTCCGGATCCGGCAAGACCACGCTGATGCATGTGCTCTCCGGCATCCTGCCCCCCGACGCCGGAGAGGTGCAGCTGGCCGTGGGCTCCGACTCCGCGCCGATCGCCTTCTCCGGGCTCGACGCCGAGCAGCGCGCCCGGCTGCGCCGCGAGCACCTCGGTTTCGTCTTCCAGGAGGGGCTGCTGCTGCCCGAGCTCACCGCCCTGGAGAACGTCGCCGTGGCGCTGATGGTCTCCGGGGTCCGTCGCTCGACGGCCGAGCAGCGGGCCGCCGAGCACCTGGGTGCCCTCGGGCTGTCCGGCTGGGAGCAGCACCGCCCCGGCCAGCTCTCCGGCGGACAGGCGCAGCGCGTTGCCATCGCGCGGGCCCAGGTCGCCGGCCCGGCCGTCGTCTTCGCCGACGAGCCCACCGGCGCGCTGGACTCGACGACCTCCGCGGCGGTGCTCGACGCGCTGCTGGACTCCACCGTCGGTCGCCGGGCGTCGCTGGTGATGGTCACCCATGATGAGACGGTCGCCGCCCGCTGCGCACGGATCGTCCGGCTGCAGGACGGACGCCTGGTCTCCGACTGCGCGACCGGTGCAGACGGTGCGGACGGTGCGACCAGTGCGGACCGCGCGCCTGATGCCGAGGGTGCGGCTGCGGCGACGGGGGAGCGGCGATGATCCGGCTCTTCCTCGCCCGAACCTTCCAGGACCGGAGCGTCTGGCCGCTGCCGGTGCTGGCCTGCATGCTGACCAGCGGCATCGCCTTCATGGTCGTCGGCGGCTCCCGCTATTTCTTCACCCTCGAGCACCCGCTGGCCGGGTTCTACGCCGTGCTGGCCGCCGTCGCGCTGATCCTGCTGACCGTGCCGATGGTCTCGCTGCTCTCCTCCTCCGCGCGGCTGATGGCCCGGCGCCGCGACGAGCGGCTCTCCAGCCTGCGCCTGCTGGGAGCGACGACGTCCCAGCTGCGGCTGCTCGCCGTCTCCGAGGCGGTGCTGCTGGCCGCCGCCGGCGTCCTGGCCGGGACGGTGCTCTACGCGGTCCTGATGCCCCTGGTCGGGCTGATCCCCTTCGCCGGAACGCCGATGGGCGTCTCCGGGCTCTGGATCGGTCCCGGGCTCTGGGGACTCACCGCGGCAGCCCTGATGCTCCTCGCCGCGGGGGCCTCGCTGGCCGGCATGCGCCGCATCGAGATCACGCCGCTGGGGGTGCGCACGATGGCCGCCCCGGCACGGGTGCACTGGGTGCGGATCGTCGTCGCCGTCCTCGGCGTGCTGGCGGCGCAGCTGCTGGCCCAGCTGGCCGGCGTCGGCGGCATGGCCGCGGCGATCACGATGATGCTCGCCGCCGTCGCCGTGCCGCTGGTGGTGGTGCAGCTGGTCGGGCCCTGGGTGCTGAAGCTGGTCACCACCGGCCAGCTGCGGCGGGCGAGGACGGCGGAGCGGCTGATCGCCGCGCGCAGCGTGCTGGAGTCCCCGCAGCAGATGTTCAGGCAGGTCGGCGGGGTCGCGATCACCACCTACGCCGGGGTCATCGCCGGCTCCGGGCTGGGCCTGGTGAGCCTGGCCGACCCGTCGCAGGCGGATGCGGGACAGACCCAGCTGATCGCCGACATCCAGCGCGGGGTCTGGCTGACGCTGGCGATCTCCTTCCTGATGGCGGCCTGCTCAGTGGGCATCAATCAGACCGCCCAGCTGCTGGACCGGCGCCGGCTGTACGCCTCGCTGCACATGATGGGGATGAGCCGCGGCCAGCTGCAGCGCATCCGCACGCTGGCGGTGATGCGCGCAGTGGGCGCCGTGGTCGGCGTCGCCCTGGTCGCCGCGGCGGTCACCGCGTTCCCGCTGGTCGGGGCGGCGGTGCTCGTGGCTCCGGCGGCGGTGGCGACCTCGTTGGGCGTGCTGGGCCTCGGCGTGCTCTGCGTGTTCCTCGGCGCCCAGGTCACGCGGCCGGCGCTGCACAGGGTGCTGGCTCCGATAGGCTGAGCGCCATGCGTGTGGTGATCACCCGGGACGCGGCGCGGGCCGGCGGGCTCGAGGAGGGCCTGCGCGCCGCCGGCCTCGCCGTGGACTTCCTGCCGCTGACCGAGCAGCGCCTCGTCGCCGACGTCGCCGCGCTGCGCGGCGCCGTCGACCGGCTGCGCGCCGGGGAGTTCTCCTGGCTGCTGGTCACCAGTGCGACCACGGTGCGGATGCTGGCCGCCGTCGGCTGGACCGGCGAGGTGCCCGCCGGCACGCGGCTGGCGGCCACCGGCGCGGCCACCGCCGCCGCGCTGGCCGAGCGCACCGGCGTCGAGGAGATCTGGACGCCGTCGTCCGAGGCCAGTGCCTCCGGTCTGCTCGCCGAGATGCCGACGCCGAGGCCGGGGGAGCGGCTGCTGCTGCCGCAGTCCGCGCTGGCCCGGCCGCAGCTGCGCGACGGTCTGGCCGCAGCCGGCTGGGACGTGACGGCGGTGACCGCCTATGAGACCGTCAGCCGGCTGATCGACGGCGTGCCGCCGGAGGGCGTGCCGCGGCTGGAGGCCGACGACGTCGTGCTGATCACCAGCTCCTCGGCCGCGCAGGCCTGGGTCGAGCTGGTCGCCGGCGCCGAGCGCCGCGGCGACGAGCTCGCGCCGGCGCAGGTGCTGGCCATCGGTCGTCCGACCGCCCGCACGCTGGAGGAGCGCGAGTCCCCGGCCGACGTCGTCCTCGACGAGCCCACGGCCGACGGCGTGCGCCGCGCCCTGGGCTGAGGGCGTCATCCTGCGTTGCCTCTGGACTTCGGGCCTTAACCCCCTTGCGAATCGAGGGGGTTAAGGCTCAAAGTCCAGAGGCAACGGATGGGGAGTCGCACGTGAGGCGAAAGACGGCCGACGACGACGCCGGGCCCGGCGCGCGACGGCGGTGCGGGATTAGACTGGATGCGCCGGTCCTCCGGCCCGCATCCCGCCCGGCGACCACAGGAGTTCCTTCGTGACGTTCCCCGCCGACAGGCCCCGGCGCCTGCGCCGCACCCCCGCCCTCCGCCGTCTCGTCGCCGAGACCCGGCTGCATCCGGCCGACTTCATCCTGCCGGTCTTCGTCCGTGAGGGCCTGGACGAGCCGATGCCGATCAGCTCGATGCCCGGCGTCGTCCAGCACACGGAGCAGAGCCTGCTCGAGGCCGCCGAGGAGGCAGCCGACCTGGGCCTGGGCGGGATCATGCTCTTCGGCATCCCCGCCGTCCGCGACGCCGAGGGCTCGGCGTCGCTGGATCCGCAGGGGATCCTCAATCGCAGCATCGCCGCGGTGAAGCAGCAGGTCGGCGACCGGCTGCCGGTGATGAGCGATCTCTGCCTCGACGAGTTCACCGACCACGGCCACTGCGGCGTGCTCACCGCCGAGGGCGCGGTGGACAACGACGCCACTCTGGAGATCTACGCGCGCATGGGGGTGGCCCAGGCCGAGGCCGGCGCCGACGTCGTCGCGCCGTCGGGCATGATGGACGGCCAGGTCGCGGTGATCCGCCAGGCGCTCGACGACGCCGGCCACCAGGACGCGGCGATCCTGGCCTACTCGGCCAAATACGCCTCGGCCTACTACGGTCCCTTCCGCGAGGCGGTCGACTCGCAGCTGCAGGGCGACCGGCGCAGCTACCAGATGGACGCCGCCAACCGTTCCGAAGGGCTGCGCGAGGCCGACCTGGACCTCGCCGAGGGCGCGGACATGCTCATGGTCAAGCCGGCCACCGCCTATCTGGACGTGCTCTCCGACGTCGCCGAGGCTTCCGACGTGCCGGTCTCGGCGTACCAGGTCAGCGGCGAGTACGCGATGATCGAGGCGGCCGCGGCGAACGGCTGGGTCGACCGCCGCGCCGTCGTGCTGGAGGCGCTGACCTCCATCCGCCGGGCCGGGGCCACCAATGTGCTGACCTATCACGCCGCCGAGGCCGCCCGCTGGCTGCGTGAGGGCTGACCGGCTCGACGGACCGCCGCCCCGCCGGTCGGCTTCGACCACTGTCCCGATCACCGATCCGAGCACCGATCCGAGAGGACCTATGACGACCAACCAGCAGCTCTTCGACGCCGCCAGCGACGTGATGCCCGGAGGCGTGAACTCTCCGGTGCGGGCCTTCGGCTCGGTCGGCGGGACCCCGGCGTTCATGGTCTCCGCCGAGGGGTCGCGGCTCACCGACGCCGAGGGGAAGGAGTACATCGACCTCGTCGGCTCCTGGGGCCCGGCCCTGCTGGGGCATAAGCACCCGGCGGTCATCGACGCCGTCCACGCCGCCGTCGACTCCGGACTGGGCTTCGGCGCCTCGCACCCCTCCGAGACCCGGCTGGCCGAGCTGGTGCGCTCGCGGGTGCCCGGCGCGGAGATGATCCGCATGGTCTCCACCGGCACCGAGGCGACGATGACTGCGGTGCGCCTGGCCCGCGGGGCGACCGGACGGAAGCTGGTGGTGAAGTTCGCCGGCTGCTACCACGGCCACTCCGACGGGCTGCTGGCCGCGGCCGGCTCCGGCGTGGCCACCCTCGGCCTCCCGGGGACGGCGGGAGTGACCGAGGCCCAGACCTCCGAGACCATCGTGATCGGCTACAACGACCGCGCCGCACTGGAGCAGGTCTTCGCCGACCACGGCGAGGACATCGCCGCAGTCATTACCGAGGGCGTGCCCGCCAACATGGGCGTGGTGCCGCCGCAGGAGGGCTTCAACGCCTTCATCCGGGAGATCACGCAGAAGCACGGCGCGCTGATGATCTTCGACGAGGTGATGACCGGATTCCGCATCACCGAGGCCGGCCAGTGGGGCGCCTCCGGCCGGCAGGAGGGCTGGACGCCGGACCTGTTCACCTTCGGCAAGGTCATCGGCGGCGGGATGCCCACTGCCGCGCTGGCGGGTCGTCGGGAGATCATGGAGCACCTGGCCCCGACCGGGCCGGTGTACCACGCCGGCACGTTGTCCGGGAACCCGGTGGCGATGGCCGCCGGTGCCGCGACGCTGGAGCACGCCACTGCCGAGGTCTACCAGCACATCGACTCCGCCGCCGAGGCCGTGGCGACCGGGCTGGGCGAGGCGCTCGACGCCGCCGGAGTGGACCACACGATCCAGAAGGCCGGATCGCTGTTCTCGCTGGCCTTCGGCACCTCGGCGACCGGTGTGCACGACTACGCGCAGGCCGGGGCCCAGGAGGCCTTCCGCTACGGGCCGTTCTTCCACGCGATGCTCGAGGCCGGGGTCTTCCTGCCGCCGAGCGTCTTCGAGGCCTGGTTCCTCTCGGCGGCGCACGACGACGCCGCCGTCGAGCAGATCCTGCAGGCGTTGCCGGGGGCCGCCCGTGCGGCGGCCGCCGCGCGGCCGCAGGGCTGACCTGCGGCGCTGTGCTTCACACGCCCCTCCTCGGTCAATAGACTCGAGTCAGCAGATGATTCGGGGAAGGTGCTGACTGAGGAGGGGTATGACGCAGGACGTCTCGGGTCGGGGCATCGAGCAGGAGGAGTCGGAGGGCGCGACGGAGGTGAAGCCGGCGCTCGGTGCGCCGCATGATGCGTATGCGGCGACGCTGCTGACGGTGAGTCTGGCGGGGGCGTTCGGCATGATGGCGCTCGTCCCGGACTCGTCGTGGGCTTGGTTGCCCACCGGTCTCTGCGGGGGTTTCGCCGCGTCGAGTCTGCACTACCTGCGGCGCGCCCACTTCTCCGCGCAGGGAGCCCGCGGGCATGCCGGCCGTCCGGCCGCGGGTCCATGGGCGCTGGTGATGCTGGCGCTGATGTCGCTGCCGGCAACAGTGCTCGGGCCGCTCCACGATGCGCTCGGCACCGGCTGGCACTGGGCGGTCGCCTGCCTGGCGCTGGCCACGCTGCTCGTCGCGCCGGTCCAGGCGGCCGCCAGCCTGAATCCGAGGGCCCGGGAGCTGATGACCCGCTGACCGGCGGCCTCCCGGTTCTGCATATGACGATGGCCCCGCCCGAGGAAGTCCTCGGACGGGGCCGTCGTCGTGCGTCATGGTGTGATGCACCCTTGAGTTCAGATCATATTCAGAAGTATCCTATGAGCATGTCGAGTACAGTCCCTGAGCGGTCCGAGTTCCGGTCCTCGGATCTGAGTCGTTCCTCTCCCGCGGTCTTCGCCGCGGCGTCGGACCATCCGATCCGCGTGACGCGGCGCGATGGTGAGCCGCTCGTCCTCATGAGCGAGTCCCGCGATCGAGCGCGCCGGCGCCTGCTTGAGCTGGCCGCCCAGCTGATCGCCGCGGCGACGGATAGTGAGGGGACGTTGAGCGATCGCCTGGTCAAAGTGTTGCCCTGGATGGAGGCGCTCTCCGACGGCGACCGTGCGGACTGCGCCGAAGAGCTCCTCTCGGCCGCGCGGGCTTCCTTCTCCACGAATCAGCCGCACCTGGCCGTGGCCACGCTGACCTCCTGGGAGGAGACCGCGGCGGCCATCGCCGCAGGGTTGCATACTGAGCCTGTGGAGTGGCTCGAGGAGGACGAGCCGGTGGAGCGTCCGTGACATATGGGCAAGAAGAACACGGATAGAGTCGAGCGCCCCACGAAGAAGTCTGAATATGAGCTGCAGTTCGCCGCCGGCGGGGCGAAGAAGGGATGGCGAGACCTTCAGGGCACGATCCGCAACGCACTGGCTGAGACGTGGGATTTCCTGACTCGGACGCCTCTCGAAGTGACGCCCACGAACTACCCGCTGAAAGGAGAGCTGGCCACCATCGTCCGGAGTGGCCGGGAGCACCAGCGGTGGCAGCACAAGCCGACTGCTCGGGGTGATGCGCGGATCTGGTTCTACGTGGACGGTCGGACCGTGTACCTCGAGCAGGTCCACACCAAGCATCCCAACCAGACGAAATGACGGGTGCCGATGACGACGGCCCCGCCCGAGGAACTCCTCGGACGGGGCCGTCGTCGTGCGTCACCGTCGGGCGGCGACTCGGCTGATCAGCGCCGGCTCGCGTCGGGGATGGTCCCGTACTTCAGCGCCGACCAGAAGTCGCCGCGGACGTAGCGGGTCTCCGCGTCGGGGACGAAGTCCCAGTGGCGCATGGTGCCCTTGGTCAGGGCCTCGGCCACCAGGCGGCGCTGCGACTGGCTGGTGCGCACCTGGGCGTCCAGCGCATCGAGGTCGTACCGCCGCTCGAGCTCGGCACGCAGGGTGGAGGCCACCTCGGCGTACTCGGGGGAGCGGGCGACGTTGGTGAACTCGTCCGGGTCGGCCTCCAGGTCGAAGAGCTGATCCGGGTCGCCGGGACAGATGACCATCTTGTGCTGCCCGCGGACGATGGTCAGCTGCGGCTTCACCGTGCCCTCGGCGAGGTACTCGACGATGACGTCGCGGTCCTCGGGGCTGATGTCGCCGGCGGCTTCGCGCCGGGCGGTCTCCAGCATGGAGCTGCCCTCGGTCTCGAGCGACGGGGCGCCGCCGAGGTCCATCAGCGTCGGCATCAGGTCCAGCAGCGACACCGGAGTCTGGTACCGGCCCTGCGGCACCAGGTGCTCCGGACCGTTCACGATCATCGGCACCCGGGAGGAGCGCTCGTACGGGGACATCTTGTACCAGAGGCCCTTCTCGCCGAGCATGTCGCCGTGGTCGGCGGTCACGATGATCACCGTGTTCTCCGCCAGGCCGAGCTCCTCCAGATGGGCGCGGATGCGGCCCACGTGGTCGTCGATGTAGCTCACGGCCGCGTAGTACGCCCGACGGGCGTTGCGGACGTCCTCGATCTCCGGGTCCCGGACGTCGAAGCCGGCCATCGCGCGGAGGCGGTGGCTGTGCGGGTCCTCCTCGACGGAGGGCACCTGGGGGTGCTTCGGGTCGGGGATCTCGCCCTCGCCGAACCGGTCCCAGTGCTCCCGCGGCGGCTCGTACGGGTCATGCGGGTGGATGAAGCTGGTGACCATCAGGAACGGCCGGTGCTCCTCGCCGTGCGCCTCGGCCCACTGGTTCGCTCGGACCCGGTCGTTGAGGTGGCGGATCGTCCGGAAGCCCACCTCGTCGTCGAAGTCCTGCTGGACGGTGGCCTTGGAGACGCCGGCGTCGAAGACTGCGCTCGCCTCGTGGTACCACTGCAGCTTCTGGTCGAAGGGCAGGTCCCAGTCCGGGACCATGTCCAGGTCGGCCGGGTAGACGTCGGTGGTCAGCCGCTCCTCGAAGCCGTGGTGCTGGTCGGCGCCGATGAAGTGCATCCGGCCCACCAGGGCGGTGTGGTACCCGGCGTTGCGCAGGTGGTGCGCGAACGTCGGGACCGAGGACGGGAAGTCGTCGCCGTTGTCGTAGCAGCCCAGCTGCGAGGGCAGCTGGCCGGTCATCATCGACGCCCGCGACGGCGAGCACAGCGGAGTGTTGCAGTAGGCCCGGTCGAAGACCGCGCCCTCGGCCGCCAGCGCGTCCATGTTCGGGGTCTTGGCGGCCTCGTCGCCGTAGGCGCCGAGCGCCTGCGCGGCCATCTGGTCCGCCTGCACCACCACGATGTTGGGAGGGGACACAGTCCCTGAGTTGTGCGAAGTGTCCTGAGCGTCGGACATGCCTGCATCCCTCCTTCTCCAGAGTCGTGGTGTGACGCGTTCGACCGTCCGGTGAACGCGAGCGTCACATTACAGGTCACTGC
Source organism: Nesterenkonia halobia (assembly GCF_039536005.1). Taxonomy (NCBI): domain Bacteria; kingdom Bacillati; phylum Actinomycetota; class Actinomycetes; order Micrococcales; family Micrococcaceae; genus Nesterenkonia; species Nesterenkonia halobia. Next base: position 85,090 of record NZ_BAAAYG010000002.1, read on the forward strand.
AATGGGGTGCATCCCAATCCGTGACGATGTGCGCTTCGTTCATGGCGGGGTCAGGATGATCTCTCCGGGGTTCCGCCCTGTCAGACGGCGGCGAGGGTGAGTTCTCGCCGACAGCGGCCATTGTGCTCGGCCCGAGGTCCTTGCGGCCTGACCGGCGGCTGTCACGTATCCGCTCAACTGGCCCAGTCTCGGTGACGCGTGGCGCCTTGCGGACGGAGTGTCTGCCGTCGGGATCGCGCCGTTGACAGTGACTCATGCCTCCAATAACGTCCTGGGGTATGACGGAGGTCACTGACAGGCTGCCCTGCGGCAGTCGTGGTGCGCGGGCGGTGCGAACAGGCAGCGTCGCGACCCTGCACGACTTCGTCAATCCCCTTGTTGCCGCCGACGAGGCGGGCTATGCCAACGACTCCTGGGCCGGCGAGGCGATCGGCTGGTACGGCGGCGAGCCCTAAGCACACCGCCCTGCGAGTGGTGGAGCGGCGTGCCGTCGAGGAGTGTTCGGACCCTGACTTGGTCGGGGTCTCCCCGCCTGCGGCATCGATGACGACTCCCGAGCGTGTGTGATCTTGCGCCCTGTCCCTGGGTCGTAGTTGCGGCTCATGTCGAGCTCAGGAAGCCTGCCGCCCCTCGCTGAATGACTGAACTCTATGTGCCTGGCTGCTGGATGATAGATCAGCAGATCCTATAGAAGGGTTTAATCGGCGTGCCAAAAAATAGAAGAAGGGCTGACGAGGGTCCAGCCGGCCCGTCGCACTCTCCGAAAGACGGCGGGGAAGCGGCCGCCCGCGAGTCTGATGGGGCGGTCGACGATCGAGCGAAGAGGGCGGGCTCTTCGAAGAGCTTGGACTATATGCGCCCGCAGTACCCCCACGACACGCACCCGGTTCTTGTTCCCGGTATCGCCGTCGATGAGCAGCGGCGGCGATACCGGATCGACTGGAGGGTCTTCTCGATCGCCGGTGCGCTGACCGTCGCCTTCGTGGTCTGGGGGATCGTCTCCCCGGAGAGTGTGGCGCCCGTCGCCGAGGCCGCCTTCTCGTGGTCCATGGAGAACCTCGGGTGGGTGTTCAACCTGGTCGCTATCGTCGTCCTGGTCGCGCTCGTGGGCATGGCGCTGTCCCCGTACGGGAGGATTCCGCTGGGGAAAGAAGGGGAGAAGCCTGAATTCAGCACGTTCTCCTGGACCGCGATGTTGTTCGCCGGCGGCCTCGGCGTCGCTGTTCTCTTCTGGGGGCCGTCCGAGCCGCTGACATACTTCATCTCACCGCCACCGTTGACGAATGAGCCCGAATCCGTCCGCGCCATGCATCGAGCCTTGGCGCAGATGTACTACCACTGGGGATTCCACGCATGGGCGTTCTACGCTCTGGTCGGCGGCGCGATCGCCTACTCCGCCTATCGTCGCGGCCGGTCACTGCTGATGTCGTCGATCTTCCGCGCCCTGTTCGGCAAACGGCATACCGAGGGACTGGCCGGCATGCTCGTCGACGTCTTCGCCATCATCGCGACGCTCTTCGGCACGGCGGCGGCCCTCGGCATCGCGGCGATGCAGATCGGCTCGGGCGTCAGCATCGTGTCGAATGCCGGCGAGCTGACGAACTCCATGCTGATCGTCATCATCGCGGTGCTGACCGTGGGGTTCGTGATCTCGGCGGTGTCCGGCGTCGCACGAGGAATCCGATACCTCTCGAATATCAACATCGTGCTCACGCTCGTGATGATCTTGGCGGTGCTCTTCCTCGGGCCGACGCTCTTCCTGCTGAACCTGCTGCCCTCAGCCGTCATCGAGTACCTGTTCTCCCTGGGGGACCTCATGGGGCGCTCCCTCTCGTGGGGTGAGGAGACGCAGGAGTTCCAGTCGGTGTGGACTGTCTATTATTGGGCCTGGTGGATCTCGTGGTCGCCGTTCGTCGGCATCTTCGTCGCCCGCATCTCCCGAGGGCGCACCATTCGGCAATTCACCCTCGGCACGATCATCGTGCCCTCCTCGCTGCTCTTCGTGGCCTACGGCATCATGGGCGGAGCCGCGATCTGGATGCGGCGTGAAGGGGCTAGCGGCTTCGACGAGGAGATGGCGCCGCCAGACGTGCTCTTCACGCTCATCGACAACCTTCCCTATGTGGAGTGGCTGCCGTATGTCGTGATCGTGATCCTGGCGATCTTCTTCATCACCGCGGCTGACTCCGCTTCAGTGGTCATGGGGATGCTCACCATGCAGGGGGATCCTCGGCCGCGCCGCTGGGTGGTCATCTTCTGGGGCCTGGTGATGGCGGGCATCGCGATCGTGATGCTCCTGCTCGGGGACGCGACGGCGCTGACCGGTCTGCAGCAGCTGGTCACTGTGACCGCCGCACCGTTCGCCCTCGTGCTCATCATCGTCATGATCGCGTGGTTCCGAGAGCTGCGCACCGATCCGATGGCGCTGCGGATGCACTATGCCCACACTGCAGTGGACAACGCCGTGACCGAAGGCGTCGACCGATATGGCGATGACTTTTCGATCCACGTCGTGGAGGCGGAGCCAGGCACGGGGGCCGGCGCGGATGTCGACTCGTCCGATGACTGTTTCACCGAGTGGTATCAGCGCACCGATGAGAACGATGAGCCGGTCGGATATGACTTCACGACGGGAGAATGGGCCGATGGATATGATCCGGCGACGGGTGAGATCTCCATCGTCTCCGCGGAAGAGCAGATTTCAGGTGAGACGGGCGACGAGTCGGATGCTCAGACTCGGTGAACTGTTCTGGGTCTCGTCCCGTTCCCTATGAGGGGAGCGAGACCCAGGGCCGCTCGGCGGCTCGCCGATCGAAGGGACGAGTCCCTTTCTGTTTTCCTCTGAAGAATAGGGCGAGAAGCCCTGAAGCAGGGCGAAATATGTCCCTGGTGATCGAAGGAGCGTCTGTATATGTCTGCAACTCTGTACATTGATGGTCGGTGGGTGCCGGCCGAGTCCGGTGAGACCCGCACGATCACCTGCCCGGCCGACGGCTCCGAGGTCGGCGTCGTCGCCGAGGCCGGCGAGGCCGACACCCTGAAGGCCATCGCCGCGGCGAAGCAGGCCTTCGAGTCCCGGATCTGGGTCGAGACCCCGGCCGCCGAGCGCGGCGCGCTGGTGATGAAGGTCGCCGAGGCCATCGCCGAGCGCAAGGACGAGTTCGCCCGCGCCGAGGCCCTCGACACCGGCAAGCGGTTCGTCGAGGCCCAGATCGATATGGACGACATCATCGGCTGCTTCCGCCACTTCGGCAAGCTCGCCGATGCTGATGCCGGTCGCCTCGTCGATGCCGGCGACCCGACGGTGGTCTCGAAGGTCGTCCACGAGCCGGTGGGGGTCTGCGGGATGATCACTCCGTGGAACTTCCCGCTGCTGCAGGCGGCGTGGAAGATCGCCCCGGCGCTGGCGGCCGGCAACTCGCTGGTCCTCAAGCCGGCCGAGCTGACTCCGCATACTGCGATCCTGATCATCGATGTCCTGGACAAGCTGGGTCTGCCGGCCGGGGTGGCGAACCTGGTCCTCGGTGCTGGTGCGACTGCGGGTGCGCCGTTGTCCTCGCATCCGGATGTCGATCTGATCTCGTTCACCGGGGGTCTGGTCACTGGTCGCAAGATCGCTGCGGCCGCCTCACAGACGGTGAAGAAGATCGCTCTGGAGCTGGGTGGGAAGAACCCGAATGTGGTCTTCGCCGACGCCGACTTCGAGGCGGCCGTCGACAACGCGCTCAACGCCGGATTCCTGGACTCCGGCCTGGTCTGCTCCGCGGGCAGCCGGCTGATCGTCGAGGAGTCGATCGCGGAGGACTTCGTCGATGAGCTGGTCCGCCGCGCGGAGAACATCCGCATGGGCGGCCCGTTTGACGAGACCGCCGAGACCGGCCCGCTGATCTCGGCCGAGCACCGCGAGAAGGTCACCGGCTATGTCGAGCAGGGCGTCGCCGAGGGTGCGCGGCTGCGCACCGGCGGCCACTGGGGCGGCGAGGAGCACCAGGAGGGCTGCTTCTACGCCCCCACCGTCCTGGACCAGGTGGAGCGTGGGATGAGCGTCGTCGTCGAGGAGGGCTTCGGTCCGGTGATCACTGTCGAGACCTTCTCCACCGAACAGGAGGCGATCGCGACGGCCAACGACACCCAGTATGGGTTGGCTGGGGCGGTGTGGACTTCGGATGCCGGCACGGCTCACCGGGTGTCGTCGAAGCTGCGGCACGGCACGATCTGGATCAACGACTACCACCCCTACCTGCCGCAGGCGGAGTGGGGCGGCTTCAAGCAGTCCGGCGTCGGCCGCGAGCTCGGCCTGGGCGGGCTGGAGGAGTACCGCGAGACCAAGCACATCTATCAGAACACCGAGCCGGCGGTCAGCGGCTGGTTCTCGATGCCGGAGAAGTGAGGACAGGAGAGAATGACTGAGAACACCACTTTCGACTACGTCGTCGTCGGCGGCGGCTCCGCCGGTGCGGCGGTCGCCGCGCGGCTGAGCGAGGACCCCGGGGTCAGCGTCGCGCTGCTGGAGGCCGGCCCGACCGACGCCGACAAGGACGTCGTCCTGCAACTGAACCGCTGGATGGAGCTGCTCGAGTCCGGCTACGACTGGGACTACCCCATCGAGCCGCAGCAGAACGGCAACTCCTTCATGCGTCACGCCCGCGCCAAGGTGCTGGGCGGCTGCTCCTCGCACAACTCCTGCATCGCCTTCTGGGCGCCGAAGGAGGACCTGGACGAGTGGGAGTCGATGGGCGCGACCGGCTGGAACGCCGAGGCGACCTACCCCCTCTACCAGCGCCTGGAGACCAACGACGCCGCCGGCGACCACCACGGCCGGACCGGGCCGGTGAACCTGATGACCATCCCGCCGCACGACCCCTGCGGCGTCTCGCTGCTGGACGCCTGCGAGCAGGCCGGCATCCCCCGGGTGCAGTTCAACTCGGGTGAGACCGTGGTCAAGGGCGCGAACTTCTTCCAGGTCAACCGCAAGGAGGACGGCACGCGCTCGTCGTCGTCGGTCTCCTACCTGCACCCGATCCTGGACCGGGAGAACCTCACCATCCTCACCGACACCTGGGTGAAGGAGATCCTCGTCGACGGCGACCGGGCCGTCGGGCTCTCCGCGGTCGGCGGGGCCTTCGGCAAGGCCCACACGATCACCGCGAACCGAGAGGTCGTCCTCTCCGCCGGCGCGATCGACTCGCCGAAGCTGCTGATGCTCTCCGGGATCGGGCCGGCCGAGCATCTGGCCGAGCACGGCATCGCCTCCCGCGTGGACTCCCGCGGCGTCGGCGAGCACCTGCAGGACCACCCGGAGGCGGTCATCGGCTGGGACGCCAAGAAGCCGATGATCGAGGAGGGCTTCCAGTGGTGGGAGATCGGCATCTTCGCCGACACCAAGGAGGGCACCGGCGAGTCCGACAAGCCGGGCCGTCCGGACCTGATGATGCACTACGGGGCGGTGCCGTTCGACATGCACACGCTGCGTCAGGGCTACCCCACCAGTGAGAACACGTTCTGCCTGACCCCGAACATCACCCACGCCAAGTCGCGCGGCACCGTGCGGCTGCGGTCGCGGGACTACCGGGACAAGCCGCACGTGGACCCGAAGTACTTCACCGACGCCGAGGGCCACGACATGCGCGTGGCCGTCGAGGGCATCAAGCTGGCCCGCGAGATCGTCTCGCAGCCGGCGATGGCCGAGTGGGCCGGCGAGGAGCTCTACCCGGGCAAGGACGTGCAGACGGACGAGGAGATCGCCGACTACGTCTCCCGCACCCACAACACCGTCTACCACCCGGCCGGCACCGTCCGGATGGGCGCGGTCGACGACGACATGTCCCCGCTGGACCCGGAGCTGCGGGTCAAGGGCGTGAAGGGTCTGCGCGTCGCCGACGCCTCGGCGATGCCGGAGCTGACGACGGTGAACCCGAACATCACCACGATGATGATCGGCGAGCGCTGCGCGGATTTGATCAAGGCCTCACGCTGAGGCTCCCCGTGCCGGATTGATCGGGCTGAGGGGCGTCGACGGGCACTGTCTCGTCGGCGCCCCTCAGCCGTTCGGGCGGCTCGTGCGCTGCCCGACGTGGAGCAGAGCAGATGGTGAGTGAGGTCAGTTGACCGGACCGATCCAGCGGCCGTTCTCGTCGTACTGATCCTGATAGATCTTCGGCGGGCGATCCGTGGACGGATCGAACTGCACCGGTCCGTTGCAGCCCCACTGGTCCTGCGACTCGCAGGCGCCGGAGACCCAGCGGGAGTTCTGGGTCCAGATGTCGGCCTCGCCGGGGGAGGACTCGACGCGGAGCTGGCCTGGGAGGCTTGTCCAATCACGTCCGGCATAGCGGAACTCGCCGACGTAGACGGTCGTCACAGTCACCGGATAGATGCCCGTCTCCTCGTAGACGAGCGATGTCTTGGTGGCGAAGTCCGTCTTGTTGATCTTTTCGCCCGTTCCGTCGTGCTCCGGCAATGGCCCGCCAGGGTCAGTGGTTGTCCTCGACATTCCATCTCCGTAGTCCCAGTGATAGATCACCGGCGAGGCCCGGATCTCTACCGTCTGCCCCAGAAACTCTTCCGATATGGACTGCTCGTCAACCTCGGCGTACATGTTCGTGTGCCGTCCCTTATAGCCGAATCCCAGGAGGTGGGGTTCGAACCTCACTCTCGGAGCGTCAGGGCTCATCGACATGAAAGCTGACTCTGCCACAGTGGCCGGTGATGGCTCATCGACATTCTCTTCGTCACCGGGATCGTCTTCTAATTCCCAGCCTGGGGCGCACTGGACAGTGTAGCCTTCGACATCCTCATAATCTCCTTGATTCTCACAGGGCTTGTTCAGGAAGTAGATGCTGGAGCACATCATATTGTACTCCAGGGTTTCTTCATCGATGCAGGTATTCTGAAGATCGTAGAGGGTCTCGGCATGGTCGATGTCATTGTCGGCCGAGGGTGTAGTGTTGGGGGTTTCCGAGGCAGGGGGAGAGTCGTCGTTTAATTCTTCGTATGAAGTCTCATCGGTGTACTGATCTTCGAGTTCGAGTTCCCACTCATTATCGCCGATTCCTGCTGTACTTTCAGGAACTTCTGCAGGCTCTGTCGTATCTGCCCGCCCAGGAGATTCTAGTCCGACGATCATCAGGCAACCGATAGCGAGCGACGCGCTCCAGATATTTCTGATGCGCATGCTGTAAATCACGAGTCGTCTTCTGTGTTCGAGTCGTCAGGCAGTGAGCTGAGGTCTCGAACAACCCAGTGTTCTCCGTCGTACTTCAGAAGAGCGCCCCAGGACTGTCCCTCTTCTCCTTCGACGGGCTCAGCCTCGGCGGTATCGTAGTAAGCGGTGAAAGACCCCTCATCGATCTCGAACAGCCCCTTGAAGGTACCGTCGCCCTGGTTCGTCAGTCCGACCCTGCCGACCTTATGTGACTCCTGCGTCCACCAGTCGCCTTCGTCGTAGGTTTTGATGACGCGGTTCACCCGATTGATGCAGAATGTGCAGTCGTCACCTGAAATCGCCTTGAGGGGGTCCGTGTCGCCCGTGTTCCGGGCGTAGGCGTCGAGCTCCCACCAGTACTTCAGGGTTGCTTCTGCGCCTTCTTCGCTGTTCTCCGTGAGCTGCGCAGGAGCCGCAGGCTCCGACCAGTTCTCCGCAGGGCCTTCCGACGAGGCCGGCACCGATTCGCCGGAGCCCTCCTCGCTCGAACCATCGTTCCCAGACGTGCCCGAGGGCTCATCAGGCGACGCAGACTCCTCGCCCGAGCCGCCGTCGCCTGTCTCCTCAGACGAGGACGACGCGCTCGGCTCCTCGGATCCGGCCTCAGCGCCTTCCTCCGGCGACCCGCCGCAGGCGCTGAGCAGCAGTGCTCCGGCGAGCACCACCCCCATCAGGGGCAGGCGGCGCACGCGGGCGGCGCCGTCGTCGGTCGTCAGGTCGGTCTCAGTGGCCACAGGCGTCATGGGGGCTCCCGCGTCGTTCCGGCAAGATCAGGGGCCACCGGGCAGGGCGGAGGCCGCTCAGCCCGCCAGTCTAGAGACCACACCAGCCGCCGCAACTCCGCCAGGTCAGCTTGTGGACGAGGCCCCGGGCGCCGGCCGATAGGCTGGAAGCCAACCCGCCCGGACTCGACGCATCCGCCCTGGAGCAGCCCATGGACACCGCCCAGCACGCCTCTTCCGACGATGCCCCTCGTCAGCCGACCAGCCCCTGCTGCGCGCCGAGCAGCAGCGCACCGGCCGAGGCCTCCAGCGACGGGGACGCGACGTCGCCCTCGGGATCCGTCTCCGGTCCCTCGCCGGAGCTCCTCGAAGCCCTCGCCGCCCACGCCCCGGAGCAGCTGACGATGATCGGGCTGTCCGCGACCACCTTCCGCATGGGATCCGAGGACGAGCTGGCCTACCCCGCCGACGGTGAGGGCCCGGTCCGCGAGGTCGCCGTCGGGCCCTTCGCCATCGGAGCCGCCAGCGTCACCGTCGCCGAGTTCGCCGCCTTCGTCGCCGCCACCGGCCACCGCACCGATGCCGAGACCTTCGGCGACTCGATGGTCTTCGCCGGGCGGCTCACCGACGAGCTGCGGGCGAGCACGCCGGCGGTCGCCGAGGCTCCGTGGTGGCGGCAGGTCCGCGGCGCGACCTGGTTCGCCCCCGATGGGCCCGACAGCACCGCCGCAGGCCGCGAAGACCACCCGGTCACCCATGTCTCCCACCGCGATGCGCAGGCCTATGCCCAGTGGGTGGGCGCGCGGCTGCCCACTGAGGCTGAATGGGAGTACGCCGCCCGCGGCGGGCTGGACCAGCAGCCCTACCCGTGGGGCGCGGTCCGCGATCCCGAGGGCGTGAGGCGGATGAACATCTTCCCGGGCGACTTTCCGGAGGACCCGCACGGCGAGGCGGGCACGATGCCGGCACGCTCCTTCGAGCCCAATGGCCTCGGCCTCTACAACACCACCGGCAACGTCTGGGAGTGGACCGCCGGCACCTTCGGCGCCACGGGCAATCCGGTCGCCCGCGGCGGCTCCTACATGTGCCACGAGAACTACTGCCGCCGCTACCGCACCACCGGACGTACGCAGGCGACGGCGGACACCACCCTGGGCCACACCGGCTTCCGCATCGCCGCCGACGTCGGCTGAGCCGGCAGCGCCGCCGGCGTCACCGGCGTCGCCGCCTCACATCGGCCAGCTGGGGTCCACCACGGCGTCGGGGCGGGTGCGGCGGAAGTACTCCTGCAGCGAGGCGGCCTGCTCGGCCTTCCACCCGATCTGCAGCTCGTGCAGCTCCTCGGCCGGGATCTGCAGCTGCGGATACTTCGCCGCCAGCGCGCCGGCGACCTCGACGGCGGCCCAGGCGTCCGGCGTCGCCGAATGGGCGTCGTCGAGCGTGATCCGGTAGTGCTCGCTGACGTGGCCCAGCGTGCGCTTGCCGCGGCGGAACCGGTCGACCTGCTTGTCGACGACCAGCGGATCGATGACCGGGGAGGGGAGCGGCACGTCGATGCCGTGCCGCTCGGCCTCGGCGGCCAGCACGGTGAAGTCGTACGGAGCATTGAAGACGATCACCGGATTGCCGGCTTCGAGCTGCTCGCGCACTGCGTGGACGATCTGCGGGATCGCCTCGGCGGCGTCCTGGCCCTCGGCCTGCACCTGTTCGGTGGAGATGCCGTGGACCGCGGTGGTCTCGGCCGGGATCTCCACACCGGGGTCGACCAGCCATTCGCGGGCGCGTTCGCGGCGACCGTCGGCGTAGACGGTCACCACCGCCGCGGAGACGATCCTGGCCACGCGGGGGTCTCGCGAGGTGGTCTCCAGGTCGAAGCCCGCTCGCGGACGGTCGTGCCAGCTCTGGCGGCTGGTCGGGAGGTCGAAGAGTGCCGGTTCATCCACGCCTCCAGCGTATCGTCCGCCGCCGACACGTCCGCGGACGACGCTCGCACAGACGGCGAGACCCAGGATGGCTCTGTGGCAGGTGTGGGAAAGCCCCGGTATTCCCACGCGTGCCGCGGAGTCATCCCGTCCGGCGGCGGGACCGTGTCGGAGGGCTCTGGTTGAATGTGGGCCATGAGCTTCGACGTCGCCGTCACTCCGGACGCCGCCCAGCAGGCCGTCCTCGACCGCGTCGCCGCCGGCGACCACGGCCCGCTGCTGGTCACCGGCGGGCCCGGCACGGGCAAGTCCACGCTCGCCGTCGAGCTGGCGCTGCGCTTCCTGCGCGCCGGCGGCGACTCCCACCACCTGCTGCTGCTCTCGCCCTCGCGCGCCTCCTCGGCCGCGCTGCGCGACGCGCTGGAGGCCCGGTGGGCCGCGGAGCCCGACGGCGGCTCGCTGACCGACCAGCCCTCGCGCTCCTTCGCCTCGTATGCCTTCTGGCTGCTCGGCGAGGCCCGCCGCCGCGGCTTCCTGGAGTTCGCCGCGCGGACTCCGCGGCTGCTCTCCGGCGCCGAGCAGGACCGCGAGATCGCCGCGCTGCTGGACTCCGAGCACACCGCCATCGACTGGCGGGTCACCGATCCGATCAGCGGGGCGGTGCGCATCGACCTGCGCGAGGCCGCCGCCACCGCCGGCTTCCGCAAGGAGATCCGCGAGCTCTTCGACCGTGCCGCCGAGTACGGCGTCAGCCCCGAGGAGCTCATCGCCTGGGGCGAGCAGGCCGCCCCCGGCGCCGGCCCGGGCGATCCGGCCTGGCTGCCGGCCGGCCGGCTCTACGCCGAGTACCTCGAGCAGCTCGGCCAGCGCGCGCCCAACGCCTTCGACCCGGCCGGGCTGATCAGCCGCGCCTGCGACGTGCTGGAGGACAGCCCGCAGCTGCTGCACGAGGAGCAGGACCGGCTGCGGCTGATCCTCGCCGACGACCTGCAGGAGGCCAATCCGAACATCTACCGGCTGCTGCGGCTCATCGGCGCCGGCCGCCGCGTCGTCGCCTGCGCCAACCCCGACGTCGCCGTCCAGGGCTTCCGCGGCGCGCGCCCGGACCTGCTGGCCCACTGGACCGGCACGACCGGCGACCGTCCGGCCCAGGCGCAGCATGCCGAGGGCGCCGACCAGTCCGGAGCGCCGGAGGAGCCCGAGGCGCCGGAGGAGCACGACGACGGGACGGTCACCCTGCGCGGCCGGCGCGGCTCGATGCGCCCGGACGAGGGGCTGCCCGGCCGCACCCCGGAGGTCCTCGCCCTCGACGGCGACCACCGGCTCGACGAGCCCGTCGGCGAGGTCTACGGCCGGGTCGTGCAGCGCATCGGCGCCGTCGGCGACAGCCGTGCCCACCGCGGACGCTGGGCGCAGCTGGCCACTCTGGCCCAGCAGCGCCTGGACGCGCTCGCCGAGGACCAGCGCGCTGAGGCCGAGCGGCGCGCGGCCGCGGGGGAGAAGCCCTCCTCGGGCCGGAGGCTGAACGTCGCCGCCGACGTCGACGCTCGCGGCCGCGGCGTGCACGTCGCCGTCGTCGGCGGCCAGTACCACGCCGAGCAGATGATCCTGCAGGAGGTCCTCGACCGGCACCACCGCGGCGGCGACGCCGGCGAGCCGCTGCCGCTGGACGAGATCGCCGTCGTCGTCCGCAACGGCCAGATGGTCCAGCAGATCACCCGGCTCTTCCACTCCCACGGTGTGCCGGTGCGGCGCTCGATGAGCGAGATCGTGCTGCACGAGGAGGTCGCCGTCGCCCCGCTGCTGCGCATCCTGCGGGCGGTCACCGCCGAGGATCCGCTCGCCGGCGCCGACGCGAAGCGGCTGCTCGCCGGACCCTACGGCGCAGTGGACTCGGTGGCGCTGCGCCGCATCCGCCAGCGGCTGCTGACCGCCGAGCGGCGGCTGCGCCCGGAGACCGTCGACCAGCGCGACTCCGAGGAGCTGCTCGCCGTCGGGATCTCGGCTCCGGAGGATCCGACCGTCGCCGAGGCGCTGGCGACCAAGGGCCCGGCGCTGTCCGGACTGCGCCGGCTCGGCGCGATGGTCGCCGCCGCACGGACGGCCTGGGAGCAGCTGGGCGAGTCCGCCGGCGCCGGCGATCTGCTCTGGGAGGTCTGGCAGGCCTCCGGCCGCGAGGCGCTGTGGGTGCGCCGCTCGGCGCGCGGCGGCGAGGAGGCCCGCCGTGCCCACCGTGACCTGGATGCGGTGGTCTCGCTGTTCCAGGCGGCCGAGCGCTACGCCGAGCAGCTGCCCGGCCACAGCGTCAGCGGCTTCGTCACCCATATGGAGGAGATGGAGCTGCCCATGGACACCCTCGCCGAGGCCTCCACGGCCCAGGATGCGGTGCACGTGCTCACCCCGGCGACGGCGGCCGGCCAGGAGTTCGACACTGTGGTCATCGCCGGGCTGCAGGACGGGGTCTGGCCGAACCTGACGCCGCGCGGCGAGCTGCTGGGCTCCTCCCGGCTGGTCGACGTCGTCGACGGCGACGATCCGGCCGCGGCCTCGACGCGGGCGAAGCGGCTGCAGGTCCTGCAGGACGAGCACCGGCTCTTCGCCGCGGCGGTCTCGCGGGCGAAGCATCGGCTGGTGGGCATCGGCATCGAGAACACCGACGAGACGCCCAGCATGCTGCTGGATCTGATCCTGCCGCCGCTGCTGCGTCCCTCCTCGGAGCTGGCGCGTCCGCGGGCGATGACCGCACCGACGCTCCTCGCCGAGCTGCGCCGGCGACTCGAGCATCACCACAGCGCCGATGCTCCGCAGACCGCTGAGCCTCAGGCGCAGGAGGCCGCCCGAGCCCTGGCGCTGATGGCCTCCGCCGAGGATCCGCACAGCGGCGACCGCATCCCCGGCGCCGACCCCGAGGAGTGGTGGGGGACGGTGGATCCGCGCGAGGTCGAGCCGCTGATCACCGAGGCCGAGCTCGACGACGGCGCGCCGATCCGGCTCTCGCCCTCGGCGCTGGACACTGCGTTCAACCAGCCGCTGCAGTGGTTCACCCAGCGGGCCGGCGGCGTCGCCCCGACCGACCAGGCGCGCAGCCTCGGGCTGCTGATCCACTCCATCGCCGAGGACCACCCCGAGCCGCGTGCGCGCCCGCACGAGACCCAGCAGATGCTGCTCGACGCGCTGGCCTCCCGCTGGCCGGAGCTGGGCCTGGATCCCGACTCCTGGCGCACGGCCGGCGAGTATGCCCGGGCCCAGGAGATGATCAAGCGGATCGCCTGGTACCTGCATGCCGCCGAGGAGTCCGGCCGCCAGCACCTCATCTCCGAGGCGCACTTCACCACTGGGTCCCAGCTGCCGGTGCGCGGCACGATGCGCGAGGTCACCGTCTCCGGTCTCATCGACCGGCTGGAGCGCGAGGTCGACGACGCCGGCGAGCCCACCGGCCGCTTCTTCATCCTGGACTATAAGACCGGCCGTCACGCCCCGCGGCGCTGCGCGCACCACACTCCGCCCGGCAGCGCCCGGACCAAGCCCGAGACCTGCGAGCTCTGCGGCCACCTGCAGCTGGGCATCTACCAGACGATGCTCACCACCCCGGCCGAGGAGAAGACCGTCGTCCGCGGCGAGGACCCGGTGGAGCTGGAGCTGACCGGCGAGGTGCTCGGCGCGGCGCTGCTGCAGGTCGGCGAGGACCGCAAGAAGATCGAGGGGATCGAGTACCGCCAGGAGCCGATCACCGACGTCGACCGCCAGGACGACTGGCCGGACGGCGTCGAGCACTGGCCGCAGCTGGCGCTGCGCGAGGCCGCCGAGGTGGTCTCCGGAGCCCGCTTCCGTGCGGTGCACAGTCCCGGCGATCAGCAGTGCCGGGTCGGGGCGCTCTGTCCGCTCTGCGCCTCCGGCACCGAGGTCACCCAGCCGCTCGAATGACCTGTCAGCCCCAGCACCCGCCGGAAGCACCCGCTGGAAACACCTGCCCCGAAGCACCCAGGAGAGGACGCGACGAGCCCATGACCTCCCAGACCGCCTCCGGCGTCGTCGGCTCCGGCCTCAGCGCCGCCGGCCTCGCCGAGATGCTGCACGAGCCGCTCGACGGCACCTTCTTCCCGCCCACCGAGGATGAGCAGGCCCCGGTCATCGAGGCCGGGCTGGAGCCGATGCTGGTCGTCGCCGGCGCCGGCTCGGGCAAGACCGCGACGATGGCCGACCGCGTGGTCCATCAGGTCGCCGCCGGCGCGGTCAGCCCCGACGAGGTGCTCGGGGTGACCTTCACTCGCAAGGCCGCCGGCGAGCTGCGCGAACGGATCGTGGCCAAGCTGCGGCGCCTGGAGCAGAAGGGGCTGCTGAACCCGGCCGATCTGCTGCCCGAGGGCTCGGCGGCCGCCGCCGTCGGGGCCGGGGGACTGGTCGAGCTGCTGGCGCCGACGGTGGCGACCTACCACTCGTATGCGAACTCGCTGGTGCAGGAGTACGGGCTGCAGCTGGGTCTGGAGCCGGAGACCACGATGATCAGCGACGCCGATGCGTGGCAGATCGTGATGCGGCTGGTCGAGGAGCATGAGCCCTCGGACCCGCAGAAGCTGGTCGATCTGGAGGTCAGCCCGCGCAGCCTGGCCAGTCAGGTGCTGAAGCTGGTCGGCGACTGCAGCGAGCACCTGATCGAGGATCTCGACGTGGTGCGCAGCTTCCTGGACGCCGAGATCGCCCGCGTCGACTCGCTGCCGTGGGGCAAGTCCGGCAATCGGGACAAGCAATGGGGCGCGGCCGAGGACAAGCTGCTCGACAACCTGACCATCCGCCGGATCGTCGTCGACCTCGCCGAGGAGTACCGCCGGCAGAAGGCCGAGCTGAAGGTCATGGACTACGGCGACCTGCTGGTCCACGCGGTGCGCATCGCCGGAAGCACCACCGCCCGTGGGGCCGAGCAGGAGAAGTACCGGCTGGTCATGCTCGACGAGTTCCAGGACACCTCGCACGCCCAGCTGGAGCTGTTCTCCCGCCTCTTCGCCGGCGTCGAGGGCATCGGCGTCACCGCCGTCGGCGACCCGAACCAGTCGATCTACGGCTTCCGCGGCGCCTCGGCGGGCCAGCTGTTCAGTTTCCTGGACCGCTTCACCTGGACCGAGTCGGCGACGACGGCGCGGCGGGTCCCGCAGCAGCTGCAGCTCACCCGCGCCTGGCGGAACGGGCAGGTCATCCTGGACGCGGCGAACCGGCTGGTCGAGCCCTTCCGCGAGCACCAGCCGCGCTGGGCGCCGTCGTGGAAGCGGCATAAGCAGGAGCAACGGCGGATCGCCCGGCTGCGCGCCGGCAAGGGCCACCGCGGGGCGGTGCGGTTGGGCTGGTACGAGACCGGCGACGCCGAGGCCGCCGCCGTCGCCGACCAGCTCGCCGCCGAGCTCGCCGCCGGCGAGGAGTCCGGCGAGCGGCCCACCGCCGCGGTGCTCTCCCGGAAGCGCAGCCACCTGAGCACGGTGGCCGAGGAGCTGGCCCGCCGCGGAGTGCCCTATGAGTTTGTCGGACTCTCCGGGCTGCTCTCCACCCCGGAGGTCGTGCAGGTGATCGCCTTCCTGCAGGTCATCGCCGACGCCTCGCGATCGGATGCACTGATCCGGATCCTGGCCGGGCCGAAGTACCAGGTGCCGCCGCGGGATCTGATGCGGCTGAACCGGATGGCCTCCTCGCTGGTGAAGCGTCGCGAGAAGCGGGCGACGCGGGATGCCGAGGAGCGCGCCGCGGGCGAGGCCGGTGCCGCCGGCAGCTCATCGGGCGACGACGTCGACGCCGCGGCCCCGGCCCAGGAGGTCGCCGAGATGGCCTCGCTGGTCGAGGCGCTGGCCCAGCTGCCGGAGGAGTCCGAGCACGGTGACCTGGAGGGCTTCAGCGCCGAGGGCCTGGCCCGGCTGCGCGCGGCCCAGCGGGATCTGCAGCGGCTGCGCGGTGCCGCGGGCCTGGATCTGTCCTCGCTGATCGAGCGGATCATCGAGGACACCGGGCTCGGCGTCGAGGTCCTCGCCCGGCCGGGGGAGGAGCAGCACACCGCCACCCGCCAGCTGGATGCGCTGATCCAGCACGCCGAGTCCTTCGTCGCCCAGGCTCCCGGCCGGGCGGATCTCACCGGTTTCCTGGAATGGGTCGACGCTGCCGAAGACCAGGAGAACGGGCTCAACCAGGCCCCGGTGGAGCCGACGCCCGGGGCGGTGCAGCTGCTGACCGTCCACGCCTCGAAGGGGCTGGAGTGGGAGGTCGTCGCCGTCGTCGGTCTGCGCGAGGGGCAGTTCCCTTCCGACCGCTCCGACCAGTGGCTGGGGAAGAACGGCCAGCTGCCGTGGCCGCTGCGCGGGGACGCCGAGAGCCTGCCGCAGTGGCAGAGCGACCAGGAGACGGTGGCGATGTGGTCGGCTGCGGCCTCCTCGAAGCCGCCGAAGGGCTATAAGCAGGCCGAGGCCGAGCGCCTGGGCATCGACGAGTCCCAGGTGAAGTCCTTCAAGGAGCAGGTCGCCGAGTTCTCCCGGCAGGAGGAGCGACGGCTGGCCTATGTGGCCGTCACCCGGGCGGAGCGGCTGCTGCTGGCCACCGGGGCGCGGTTCTACGGGGCGACGAAGGGGGATCTGCCGTCGGCGTTCCTGCGCGAGCTGGCCGAGGTCGACGGCGTCGAGTGGCTGACCGATCAGGACGAGGAGACCGGCGAGTCCCGGGAGCTGCGGCTGCCTGAGGAGGTCGCCGATCCGCTGCTCGAGGAGTTCGACGACCCGGACGCCGAGGCGATCGCCAAGGAGTTCACGAATGAGCCGAACCCCCGCGGTGCGGAGAAGCTCGGCGTGGACTGGCCGATCGACCCGTTGGCGACCACCCCGGTGCGCCGCTACGCCGAGCGCCGCTTCGCCGACCAGCCCTGGCGCGCCCCGGAGCTGGAGCCGGTCGACGACGCCGAACCCGCACCGACCACGCGCCGTCCGGCGGTGGAAGCGAGCCTGCAGGACGTCCGTCGCGCAGTCGCCGAGGGCGTGCAGCCGGATCCGGCCAGCGAGGTCGAGCAGGAGGCCCAGTGGGTGGTCGACCGGTTCCTGGCGGCCCGTCGGCCCGTCGGCCGGCCTCATATGCCGCAGAACCTGAGCACCTCGCGGTTCGTGGAGCTGGAGAAGGACAGCGCCGACGTCGCCCAGCAGTACCTGCGGCCGGTGCCGAAGAAGCCCTCCCACGTCATGCGACGGGGCACGGCGGTGCACGCCTTCATCGAGGACTTCTACGGTCACAAGGCCGGCCTCGACGGCGTGGAGGACCCGCTGGAGGGCGACCAACACCTGGACGAGGCCTTCGGCATCGCCGAGGTGCGCGAGGCGCTGGAGGTCTCGCCGTGGGGGAGCCGGCAGATGGCGGCGATGGAGATCGCGATGAAGACCTCGCTGGACGGGGTGACGATCAGCGGGCGCATCGACGCGGTCTTCGGCACCACCGCCGACGGCGACGACGTGCTCACCGCCGACTTCGACCGCTGGCAGATGCTGCCCCGCGACGAGCGCAACGCGCTGATGAGCCGGTGCAGCTGGCACCTGGTCGACTGGAAGACCGGGCGCGTGCCCAAGGGCGAGGACCTGCGGAACAAACAGCTGCAGCTGGCGATCTACCGGCTGGCGTTCAGCCTGAACTACGGAGTGGACCTGGGGCAGATCCAGGCCTCGTTCTACTACGTGGATCACCGCACACCGGTGCATGCGGAGAATCTGCCCGACGCTGACCAGCTGCGGCAGATCATCCGCTCGGCGCGGCGACACTTCGCGGAGTGAGCGGCAACCGCGTCAGTTCGTGCGATGCTGAGGCCTGAGGCTTCGTTAGGGAAGGAGACATCGGATGCCGACAGAAGAGCAGCTTGCGTGGGACGCGCGTGTGCGACAAACGGCATTCGACTGGCTGAACCAGATGACAGGCGGCCAGCAGACCACAATCACGTGGCAAGACATTCTCAAGTTCAAAGAGATGAACCCATGGGGTGTGGTCCTGGCGAACCGTCAGCGGGGGATCTTTAAGCCCAAGGAGATGGTGGGTGCGCTCTCCCTTAAGAGCTCTCCTCCTCGTAACCGGAATGACCGCCCATTCGTCTACAACGACGATTATTCAGAAGAGGGGTATCTCCGGTACAGCGAACAAGCCTCACAGGACGAGGACAATGCCAACGTTCGGCGAGCGTATGAGCACCGGCTTCCCATGGTGTACCTCAAGGGCATAGCCGAGGGGATATACCGTGCGACTTTCCCCATCTACGTAATTGGCTACGACTCCAAGCAGCGTCAGTATCTGATCGACGTGAGTGGCGCGAACCCGGATACGGGGCGAGTGGACTTCCAATTCGCAGCAAAGAGTGAAGTCGGAAAAAGCTATGTTTCACGAACAGTCGAGGTTCGCGAACACCAGCGCGATTTTCGTGCATTGGTGATGACTGCATATCGAACCACCTGTGCGGTATGCGCATTGAAGCACGGTGAACTACTCGACGCCGCCCACGTCATCGGCGATCGGGAAGCGGGCGGAATTGCCGCGGTGAAGAACGGTCTCGCCCTGTGCAAGATCCACCATTCAGCCTTCGACAGTCACGTCCTGGGTGTGGATCCGGATTACACAGTGCACATCCGCGAAGACATCTTGCACGAAATTGACGGGCCAATGCTGAAGTATGGACTTCAGAGCCATCACGGGCAGAGGCTGCGTGTTGTCCCGGAGAAGACCCCCGAGCGTCCCCAGCGTGAACTGCTTGCTCACCGGTTTGAGCAGTTCAAGGCGGCTGTCTAATCCCAGGGGCTGTCATCGAGTCTCTGGGGTGGGGAGCCCTCCGCGGGGGAGTCAGTGTATTCACAACGCCGCGTCGTTGACCTGGAAATCTGCGGCGCTCGATTTCAGCTCCCGCGGAATGTGTCGAATGTGGTGTGAGGCGTGAGTGGCAGCTGCCCACCGCTGTACAGCGTGGGGTATCCAAGTGCAGCGGAGTGCTAGAACCTGTCGAGCAGCTCTGCCTTCTTCGACGCGAATTCCTCGTCAGAAAGAACTCCTGAAGAATGTAGCTCGCCAAGCTTCTTGAGCTGTTCAAGCGCATCGGCCGATTCGTTGGAAGGCGCAGGGGCTGTCGGTGGTGTCGCCGTTGGCGTATCCAGAGAATCCAAGACGCCGCGACCGGCCGTCTCGAGTCCAAGTGCCGATTTGTCATCGGTGCGTCCCACGGACCCCGTAGCCTTCAACGTGTGAACTCGCTTGTCCGTTACGAGCGTAAGGAATATCGTTCGCTTCTCGTTTGAAGCGAGATAGTTGATTCCCCCTGTGGCCAGTCCCGTAAGTGCACGACCACCGGCGCTCTTGTCCTGGACCTGGAAGGAGTGTTTGATTGATTTCAGCTTTTCGTACGGGGTCTTCTTCGAGATGAAGGGGCAACTCGAACGTACCCACGGTCGTAAATTTCAACCGTCGACCCGCCGAAAGACTGCGTTATCACGAGGTTGCCAACCTTCTCGCGCGCCCGTAGCGCTCGCGCATCGCTCTCTTCAGCGGCCTTCTTCGCGTCCGCAGCGACTTTGGCCCAGAACCCCTGTTTCTTGCCAGATCCCGGCGAGGTGTCTTCGCTCATGTCCCTATTATGCCTATGGAACGGAGCGCTGCAACTGCCAGAATGCGTGGTGATCGCCTGGTCCAGGCGTTCCTGAGGTTGCGTCGATATGGGTTGTGAACTCCACCCAAACCCCGAAGTTCACGTAACGCTTAGCGCTGTCAGTCGCCCCTTCACCCCCGCACTGGCTTCAGCACCGGCTGTCCGGGGTGCGCGCGGCGGGCCAGAACCACCGCATACATCGTGATGGCCACGCCGATGACCGCCGCGATCGAGCCGACGTAGCTGGGCGCCCGCAGGCCCCAGTCGAGGTCGATCACGGCCGCGCCCATGGCCGCACCGAGGGCGTTGGCGGCGTTGAACGCCGAATGGTGCAGCGAGGCCGCCAGCTGCGGCGAGTTCGGGGTGGCGTCGATCAGGTGGGTCTGCATCGCCGGGCCGAGGGCGGAGGCGGAGACGCCGACGAGGAACAGGAAGAGCAGCGCCGGTACCACCACGTGCGCGGTGGCGGCGAAGAGCACCATGAACACCGCCACCAGGCCCATCGCCAGCACCACAGTGCCCAGCACGGTCTTGTCCGAGCTCCAGCCGCCCAGGAAGTTGCCGCAGACCATGCCGAAGCCATAGAGCCCCACGACCCACGGCAGATACGACGCATCCAGGCCGGTCACGTCGGTCATCACCGGCGAGATGTAGGAGTACAGCGCGAACATCCCGGAGAAGCCGATCACCGAGAGCCCGATGCCGACCCACAGCCGCCGGTTGGCCAGGCCCTTGAGCTCGCCGCGCTTCGAGGCCGAGGCATGCGGCTCCTGGCGCGGGGTCAGCGTGGCCACGGCGATCATGGTGATCACCGCCAGCAGCATCACGATGGCGAACATCCAGCGCCAGCCGAACTGCTGGCCCGCCCAGGTCACGATGGGCACACCGATGACATTGGCGACGGCCAGACCGCCCATCACCACGGCGATCGCCCGGGAACGCTTGGTCGGCCCGGCCAGATGCGCGGCCATCAGCGCGGCCACGCCGAAGAACGCCCCGTGGGGCAGCCCGGAGATGAAGCGGGCGACGAGCATCAGCTCGTAGTTCGGCGCGATCAGGCTCAGCAGATGCCCGACGGTGAACAGCCCCAGCAGGATCAGCGCGTAGCTGCGCCGCTCGCGGGTGGCGCCAAAGAGTCCCAGCACCGGAGCGCCGACGACGACGCCGAGCGCGTAGGCGCTGATCAGCAGTCCGCCCTGCGAGCGGGTGACGCCCAGATCGGCCACGGCCTCCTGGAGCAGCCCCATGATCGCGAACTCGGTCGTGCCGATCGCGAAGCCGCCGGTGGCCAGCGCGAGGATCGCCAGCACCACCTGCTTGCGCGAGAAGCGCGGAGCATCGGTGACCAGCGGGGCGCCGTCGTGGTCGGGAGTCTGGGTCGAGGTTGCCAAGCAGCAGCCCTTTCATCGGTCGTCGGAGCGATCGCCTGCCCGGCGGATCGCAGCGTCAGAGTCGGAGCCGTGGCACGGCTCGGCCCCGCACACCGATGTGCAGCGCAACAGTCCCCAACCGACGCGGCGGGGACGCCATTCCCCGCACACGCCCGATGAGAGACAGATCAAACGGAGCCCGCCGACGCCGCGGCCGGACGTCGTCGCGGAGACCACGGCCGGCCCGGGGAGCGAGTCGGCCGCGGCAGGGGAGCGGGCCTCAGGACTTCGGCGGGCGCAGACCCGGGAAGGTCGAGTAGACCGAGTCGGAGGTGTCCGTCAGCCGGCTCGGCCGGGAAGACGACGACGGCGCCTCCGGTTCGGACGTCGCGTCCTCCTGCTCCTCCTGCTGCGCCGGCTCGGCCGCGTCCTCCGGCTCCTCGGCGGAGTAGGAGCTCTGCGACGGGAAGAAGCGCTTCTCCCGGGCTCGCCGGTCGGCGTCCTCGTCGGGGGCGATGGGAAGCTCCCCGGTGATCGGTCCGGTGGTCTCGGTGGTCTCGGTGGTTTCGGCGTTCTCAGCGGACTCGGCGGTGTGCTCCGGCTCCTCTGCGGCGACGGCGGGGAACGCGCCGGTGGGCTGCTCGTCCGGGGCGAGGGCGGCGTCGCCGTCGTCGGGCGCACCGGAGCCCAGCGGCGGGATCTCGCCGGTGGGCTGCTCCTCGGCCGCCGCAGGCTGCTGCGGGCGCGGCACCGGTGCCGTGTGCTGGGCGCCCTCGTCCGCCACGGACGGCGAGCGCTCGGCGTCCGGTTCGGACTGCGGCCGGGGCTCGGTCGCCGGCGCGGCCGTCCCGGCGGAGGAATCGCCCGCTTCCTCGCCCGTTTCTTCGTCGGCTTCCTCGAGCGGTGCGTCGTGCTCGGGCTCGTCGGCGCTGGCGTCGGTGATCACGGCCGGCTCGTCGTCGCCGACGCCGGAGTCGGACCAGTCGCCGGTGTCGGCCACGGTGGCCGCCGCCCCGGGGCGGGCCACCGGCTTCGAGTCCTGCGTCCCGGCGTGCCCCGCCTGGTCGGTCTGACCACTCGCACCGGCCGGGTCGACGGCGTCGGTCGGTCCGGTGTCCGGCGAGCTCAGCGAGATCGGCTGCCCGCCGTGGGCGAGGACGTCCTCCTCGAGCTGGCGCAGCAGCTCGCGGGCCTCGTCGACCATCTCCTGGTTCTCGGTGGCGTGTCCGCGCACGAGCCACTGGGCCAGGGCGAACTCTGCCGAGAGCGCCGCCCGGCGCATCAGGTGCGGGTCCGAGGGCCCGCGGCGGTGGGAGCGGTAGGCGGCCAGCACCGCGTCGGAGAACTCCACCTCCGGCGAGGCGGTCAGCCAGGCGAAGTCGGCGGCCGGGTCCCCGATGTGCAGGTCGGTCCAGCCGGTCACCGCGACCACGCGCTGCTCGTCGATCAGCAGAGCGTCCTCGTGCAGATCGCCGTGGGTGACCGTCGGGGTGAAGTCCCAGAGCTCGCGCTCCTCCATGGCGTGCTCCCAGCGGCGCAGCAGCGTCGAGGGGATCTGGCCAGTGGTCGCGGCCTGGTCGAGCTCGTTGAGCCGGCGCTGGCGGAAGCGCTCGGCGGAGTAGCGCGGCAGGTCGGCGTCGTCGACGACGTTCTCGTCCAGGTCATGGATCGCGGCGATGGTGGCGCCGATGTCGTCGATCATCTCGGCCGGGCCGCGGTTGAGCTCCTCGAGCTCCGCCGAGTCCCCGGGCAGGTGGTTGTAGACGAAGGTGCGCAGCTCGCCGCGGCGGACGGCGCCGGCCACCGAGGGCAGTCGGAAGGGCAGCTCCGCCCGGATGCCGGTGGAGAAGCCGCGCAGCACCTGCAGTTCGGTCTCCAGGCGCATCGCGGCCTCCTGGTGCTGCGGCGAGCGCACGCGCCAGCGGCCGCCCTCGACGTCGACGACGATCGCCGAGGTGAAGTCCCGCGCATCGTCGGCGGCCGCGGCCACACCCGTGGGGGAGAGTCCCGGCACGGCGGCGGTGGCCATCGCCGCCAGCTCCATCGAAGTCCATCGCACGCACCCCAGCGTATGGGACGTCACCGGCGACGGCACGATGGGCCACGGTGTTTCCCCGAAATCGCCTCCCCGGCGGCGGTCCGACGGCGGTCCGGCGACCGTCGACGGCGCGCCGCGGACGCGGATCATCCGGGTGGCCGTCAGGGAGGGCGCCCGGGAGCGCGGCAGGGAGTGTGTCCGGGCTGGAAGAATCGCAGGCATGACCGACTCCGCCGTGCCCGCGGGCTCCTGGATGCGCCGCCGCCAGGTGCCGCTGTACCTCGCCGCGCTGGTGGCCGGCGCCGTCGTCGGACTGGCCGCGCCGTCGCTGGCCGGCGTCGCCGAGGTGCTGATCCACCCGGGGCTGGGGCTGCTGCTCTACGCGACCTTCCTGGAGGTCCCGGCGGCCGCCGTCGGGCGTGCCGTGCGCGACCGTCGCTTCCTCGCCGCGGCGCTGGGCGTCAATCTGCTGCTCGTCCCGCCGGTGGTGTGGCTGCTCTCCCGGCCCGTCGCCGACGATCCGGCGGTGCTGCTCGGCGTGCTCTTCGTGCTGCTGACCCCGTGCGTGGACTACGTCGTGGTCTTCGCCGGGCTGGCCGGGGGAGCGCAGGAGCGGCTGCTGGCGACCACGCCGCTGCTGATGATCGGGCAGATGGCGCTGCTGCCGCCGGCGCTGTGGCTGCTCGCCGGGCCGGAGGCGCTGGCCACGCTGTCTCCGGAGCCCTTCCTGGCCGCCTTCGTGCTGCTGATCGTGCTGCCGCTGGCGGCGGCCTGGATCACCCAGGCCGCCGCGCGGCGCACGCGGCCGGCGGCGGCGCTGGCGCAGGCCGGATCCGGGGCGATGGTGCCGCTGATGATGCTCACCCTGGCGACGGTGGTGGTCTCGCAGATCGCCGCCGTCGCCGATCAGCTCGCCGCCCTGCTGCAGGTGATCCCGCTCTATGTGCTCTTCGCGGCGATCATGGTCGTCCTCGGCCTGGCCGTCGGGCGGCTGGCCGGTCTGGACGTCGCCGGCCGGCGGGCGGTGATCTTCTCCGGGGCGACGCGCAACTCGCTGGTCGTGCTGCCGCTGGTGCTCGCTCTGCCGGACCGGTTCGCGCTCGCCGCACTGGTGGTGGTGACCCAGACCCTGGTCGAGCTGGTGCTCCTGGTGCTCATGGTCCGGGCGGTGCCGCGGCTGGTGCCGCAGCGCCTCAGGGGCAGGGGATGACCCAGCAGTAGAACGGGTCGCCGGCGGCGGTCACAGTGGACAGCAGGGTGGCCACAGATGTCAGGAGGTTCATCGGACCTCTCCTCTCGGGGGATGCGAGTGTGATGGCGAGACGGTCAGTCTCCGGTGCCAGTCTCCTGCAGGACGGTGACGGGGACCAGACCTGCCGGCTCCCCTCGGGTGACCGGCAGGTGACCATCCGGCGGCCCGACGGCGGCGATCGATGCCGGTGTCGTCGCCGACGGTGCGTAGGATGCCTGCTGTGATCCCGGAGACGACCGCCGCGCCGGAGAGGCCGAGGAAGGGCCGCTGATGGACCCTGTGCTGCCCCGCATCGGCCGCTCGCTGCGCCGCCATCTCAGTGCGCCGCCGCTGAGCTGGCGCACCCGACTGATCATCTGGGGATTCCTGGTCGCGTATCTGGCGCTCGAGCTCGCCTCGGCGCTGGGCATGTTCGGCGAGACCACCGCCGGCGTCGGCCGGGACGGCTTCGCCGAGGTCGCCGTGGTCGGGCTGCTGATCGTGCTGGCCTCGATCTCCGCGCCGGCCGGGGCGCTGCTGATGTTCGTCTTCGCCTTCGGCACCGTCGCCGACTGGTACCCGATGAACTTCGCGATGGGCTTCGTGTTCATCGCCGCCTGCCTGGCGCGCACCGCGACCTGGGGCTTCACCGCCTTCAGCGCGATCCTCTACCTGGTCTGGGCCGCGGCGGTGCTGCGCGTCGGCCATCCGGTCGCCGTCGTGCTGGTCTCCTTCTTCCTGGTGCTGCTCGGCACCACCATCGGCTGGTACTTCCGCGCCCACGACGCCCGGGTGCGGCGGATCGTACAGGACCTGGACCGCCAGGCCGAGATCCGCGAGGAGGCCGTCGCCGCCGAACGTCGACGGATCGCCTCGGAGATGCACGACGTCGTCGCCCACGGGATGACGGTGGTCGCCATGCAGTGCTCGGTGCTGGAGATGCTCGACGAGCCCGAGGCCCGCCGCTCGGTGCAGCGCACCATCCGGGAGGCGGCCGGCCAGTCGCTGGTGGATCTGCGGCGGCTGCTGGTCGCGCTGCACGGCAGCCAGCGGTCCGACGGCGCGGACGCGCCCGACGGCGGCGAGGGCCTGGACGCGCTGCGGCGCTTCGGCGAGCGGCTCGAGGAGGGCGGCTACACCGTCCGGCTGCGCCTGGAGGCGCCCGAGGACCTGCAGCGCTCGCTGGAGCTGACCGTGCTGCGGGTGGTCCAGGAGTCGGTGACCAACATCCTCAAGCACGGCCCGGGCGAGGGCGAGGTGTCCTTGGAGGTCGTCGCCGAGGACGGGCAGATGCGCGTCGAGGTCTCCAGCCCGATCCCGGATCAGCAGGCGGAGCGCAACACCGCCGGCGCCGGGATGGGGCTCGCCGGGATGGAGGAGCGTCTGCGCGTCTTCGAGGGCACGCTGGGCTGGGGCCCGGCCGACGGACGCTGGCTGGTCTCGGCGAGGCTGCCGCTGCGCGGACAGGGCTGAGGCTCCGGAGGGCCGGCTCCTGCACAGCCGCGCTCCGGATGCGTCGGGGGCGCATCGGAGCGATACGCTGGAGGACATGCACGTCGTCAGCTCGGCCCTGGATGAAGGCCCTCTCGCTCTGCCGCAGACCGGCCACCGGATCGACCGGCACGACGCCGATCGGCAGCGCGAGGACTGGCTGGCCGAGGTCTGGCGGCGCCCGGAGACGCGGGTGCTGCGGGTTGCCGGAGACCGGGTGCGCCGCACCGCGGACGGCGCGCGGCCGGTGCTGGAGCCGGCGCGCGGCGAGCTGCCGGACGGAGCCGTCTACCTGGGCGAGGTGCCCGCGGCCGATCTCGCCGTCGATCCCGCCGCCGACGCGTCCGGCGGCGTCCACGTCCTCGCCGTCGAAGAGCCGGAGGACGACCACGCCGACGCCGCCGCGGAGATGGTCTCGACGATCATGCTGCGCCGCGACGCCGCCGAGCTGGCCGCCGTCGACGCCGGGCTGCTCACCCAGGCCGTCGCGATCCTCGCCTGGCACCGCGCCGCGGGCTTCTGCGCCGCCTGCGGAGCGGCCACCGAGATCCGCAGCTCCGGCTGGATGCGCGCCTGTCCGCAGTGCGGCGCCCAGTCCTTCCCGCGCACCGACCCGGCGGTGATCACCGCCGTCGTCGACCGCGACGACCGGCTGCTGCTGGGCTCGGCGGTGCGCTGGGACGCCTCCCGCTACTCGACCTTCGCCGGATTCGTCGAGGCCGGCGAATCGGTCGAGCAGGCCGTCGCCCGCGAAGTCGCCGAGGAGGCCGGCGTCGACGTCGTCGAGGTCCGCTACCTGGGCTCGCAGTCCTGGCCGTTCCCGCGCTCGCTGATGCTGGGACATCTGGCGGTGGTCGACGACGCCGAGCGAGCCGTCGCCGACCGCGAGGAGATCCGCCACGTCCGCTGGTTCACCCGCGAGGAGCTCGCCGCCGAGACCGCCGCCGGCCGGATCGGGCTGCCGCCGCGCTCGTCGATCTCCCGGGCGCTGATCGAGCACTGGCACGGCGGCCGGATCGATGACGCCGGTCCGCGCACCGGCCCGCAGCCGGCGTCCGACAGTCGAGACCGCAGCCGAGACCACCGACGAGACGAAGGGGGCGATCGCCGATGACGGCGTCCGCGCAGCCCGCAGGAGCAGACGCGCAGGCGGCACAGCCGCCGGAGGCGGTGCTCGCCGGACTCGACGACGAGCAGCGCGAGGCCGCGGCGACGCTCACCGGGCCGCTGTGCATCCTCGCCGGCGCCGGCACCGGCAAGACCCGGGCGATCACCCACCGCATCGCCTACGGGGTCCGCTCCGGGGTCTACGACCCGCATCGGCTGCTGGCGGTGACCTTCACCGCCCGCGCGGCCGCCGAGATGCGCTCGCGGCTGAACTCGCTGGGCGCCCCCGGAGTGCAGGCGCGGACCTTCCACGCCGCCGCGCTGCGCCAGCTGCAGTACTTCTGGCCGATGGCCATCGGCGGGACGATGCCCGAGATCCTCGACCACAAGGTGCGGCTGCTCTCCGAGGCCGCCCGGCGGCTGCACATCACCACCGACCGGGCCGCGCTGCGCGATCTGGCCTCGGAGATCGAATGGGCCAAAGTCTCCACGCTGACGCCGGACTCGTACCTGGAGGTCGCCGCCGGCCGCGCCGAGCCCGGGGGAGTGGACCACCGCACCTTCGCCAAGCTGTACCAGTCCTATGAGGACGTGAAGCTGGACAAGCACCTGATCGACTTCGAGGACGTGCTGCTGCTGATGGTCGGCATCCTCGAGGACGACGAGCGCGTCGCCGCCCAGGTCCGCCAGCAGTACCGGCACTTCGTCGTCGACGAGTACCAGGACGTCTCGCCGCTGCAGCACCGGCTGCTCGACCTCTGGCTCGGCGGCCGCGACGAGCTCTGCGTGGTCGGCGACGCCGCCCAGACCATCTACTCCTTCACCGGCGCGACGCCGTCGTACCTGCTGGAGTTCACCCGCCGGCACCCCGAGGCGAAGGTGGTCAAGCTCGTCCGCGACTACCGCTCCACGCCGGAGGTGGTCCAGCTGGCCAACGGGCTGCTGACCGACCGCACCCGCGAGCAGGCGAGCCTGCAGGCGCGCAGCCGCGACACCGGCGAGACGGTGCCGGCCTGGCCGGACCCGCTGCGGCTGGTCTCGCAGCGCGAGCACGGCCCGGACCCGCAGATCACCCTGCACGATGACGACGACTCCGAGGCCGCCTGGATCGCCGACCAGATCGCCGGGCTGCAGCGCTCGGGGGTCTCGCTGGGCGAGGTCGCGGTGCTCTACCGCACCAACGGCCAGTCCCAGGCGATCGAGCAGGCGCTGGCCAAGGTCGGAGTCTCCTATCAGCTGCGCGGCTCCGAACGGTTCTTCTCCCGGCGCGAGGTCCGCGAGGCCATCGCGGCGCTGCGCACCTCCTCGCTGGTGGCCGAATCCGAGGAATCGGTGCCCAAGACCGTCCGCGACATCCTCTCCGCCCACGGCTGGCGCCGCGAGGCCCCGGAGTCGACCGGCGCGGTGCGCGAGCGCTGGGAGTCGATGGCCGCGCTGGTCTCGCTGGCCGACCAGCTCGACGCCGAGCGCGAGGACTTCACCATGCGCCAGTTCCTCGCCGAGCTGGAGGAACGCTCGGCCGCCCAGCACGCTCCGACGGTGGAGGGCGTCACGCTGGCCTCGCTGCACTCGGCCAAGGGACTGGAGTGGGACGCGGTGTTCCTCGCCGGGCTCTCCGAGGGGCTGATGCCGATCACCTTCGCCAAGGAGCAGCGCGAGATCGACGAGGAACGGCGGCTGCTCTACGTGGGCATCACCCGTGCGCGGAAGTACCTGAGCCTCTCCTCGGCCCGGTCGCGGCACAGCGGCGGCCGCGGGCGGCGCAGCCCCTCGCGGTTCCTGCGCCCGCTGCGCCGCGAGCTCGGGCTGGAGGAGCCGACGCGGAAGATCGCGCCGTCGTCGGGACGGACGAATCCGAATTCGCGGGTGCGGAAGTCGACGGCGACCTGCTCGAGCTGCGGGGAAGTGCTGACCACAGGCACCGAGGTGAAACGACGGCGCTGTGCGGACTGCCCGGCCCGCTACGACGAGGAGCTCTTCGAACGGCTGCGCCAGTGGCGGGCCGAGCAGGCCCAGAGCCTCGAGGTGCCGGCCTTCGTGGTCTTCACCGACGCCACTCTGGAGGTCATCGCCGAGCGGCGCCCGACCACCCGCGCCGAGCTCCTCGAAGTCCCCGGAGTGGGGGAGCGGAAGCTGGAGAAGCACGGCGAGGCGCTGCGTGCGGTGCTCGAGGGCCGCGGCTGAGCTGGTCGCGCGGGCCGCTCAGCCCTGCGGGTTCCGCCAACCGTAGCTGACGCCCTCGAGGTAGGCGTCGGCGGCTACGGTGTGCGGATAGGCCGCCACCAGCCGCTGGAACTCCGCGCCGTGATCCGGTGCGATCAGGTGCGCCAGCTCGTGGACCAGCACCGAGTCCTGGACCCAGACCGGCATGCCGCTCAGCCGCGAGGACAGCCGGATGGTGCCCTCCAGCGCCGTCGTCGACCCCCAGAGCGTGTTCTGCCGGTCCGACCAGGTCACCGACCGGACCTCGGCGGGATCCAGCAGCCCGCCGAAGTACTCGGCGACGAGCTGGCGCGCCCGCCGCATCAACTCGTCCTCGGAGCGCTCGCCGCGGGCGGCGCGCCGCTCCAGCTTCTGGCGGAAGGCCCGGGCATGGCCGTCGACCTGCCGGCGGGTCAGCCGCATCGGCACCTGCAGTCGGAGCACGCCGTCGACCTGGTCGGCCGAGACGGTGCGGGTCCGCCGGGAGGAGCGCACCACGATCACCGGATGGCCGTCGACCTCGACCTGCTCGGTCTCGCGGCGAGTCTGCGCCGGCTTCCGCCCGGACCCGCTCCCGGAGCGCGGGCGCCCGCGGGAGGATGACGAGGAGGCCATCGACGCGGCGCTCAGGAGGTCGGAGAGCCGCCGGAGCCGCCCGGGCGGTCGAAGTCGTCGCCGGACTCGCCGGACTCGCCCGACCCGTCGGCGTCGCCGGCGTCCTCGTCCTCGGCGGAGGCGCCGGACTCGGACGGGCCGTCGTAGCCGCCGGCGAGCAGCTTCTCCAGCGCCTCGTCGAGCTCGGCCGACTCCGCCTGCCGCTCGGCGCGGCGACGGTGGAAGCCCTCGGGGTCGTCCAGGTCCTGCTCATCGGGCTGCACGTCCGGGTGCGACCAGACCTCGTCGCGGCCGGACAGGCCGTCGGCGGTGCGCAGGTGGGCCCACAGGGCGGCGGCGTCGCGCAGCCGGCGGGGGCGCAGCTCCAGGCCGACCAGCGAGGCGAAGGTCTCCTCGGCCGGTCCGCCGGCGGCCCGGCGGCGGTTCATCGTCTCGCGCAGCGCGCCGAGCGACTCGAGGTGCTCGGCGGCCTGGCTGACGACGTCGTCGACCCAGCCCTCGACCAGTGCCAGCGTGGTCTCGATGCGGCGCAGCGCGGCATCCTGCATCGGGGTGCGCTCGGAGGAGAACAGCCCTTCGCCCATGATCTGCTGCATCGCCTCGGGGTTGGTCGGATCCACCTGCGAGGCGGCCTCCTCGATCCGGCCCATGTCGATGCTGATGCCCGCGGCATACTGCGCGACGGCGTTGAACAGGTCCTGCTCCAGCCAGGGCGCGTGGGTGAACAGCCGCATCCGGGCGGCCTCGCGCAGCGCCAGGTAGAGCACGATCTCCTGGCGGTCGACCTGCAGGCCCTCTCCGAACTCGGCGATGTTCTTCGGCAGCAGCGCCAGCGTCCGGCCGGCCAGCGGCAGGCCGATGTCCGAGGCGGAGTGGACCTCCTTGGCGAGCTCGCCGACCGCCTGGCCGAGCTGCATGCCGAAGGCCATGCCGCCCATCTGCTCGAGCATGCCGGTGATCTGCTCGGAGCCGGCGCCGCCGAGCATGCCCTGCATCTCCGGCGGCAGCCCGGCGGTGAGGTCGCCCTGCTCGCCGAGCTGATCCTTCATCGTCTGCGACAGCGCGGAGGAGACCGACTCGGCCACCGGCTCGGTCAGCCGCTGCCAGGAGTCGAAGGTCTCCTCGATCCACTGCGCCCGCGACCAGGCCTTGCCGAGCTGGCCGGTGGAGGCGAAGGTCGTCGCCGCGTCGAGCCACATGTCGGCCAGCCGCAGCGCCTCGTCGATCTCCCGGGACTCGCTCGGGGAGACGCTGGGGTCGTCGCCGGAGGCGGCCTGGCGGGCGGCGTTCTTGGCCATCGACCAGTTCACCGGACCCTGCCGGTCCTCCTCGGAGGAGTTCTGCATGGCGCTGAACATCGCCTGCACCTGACCCATGATCTGCTGCATCATCTGCGGGTCCATGCCCGACATGCCCATCTGCGAGGGGTCGAAGCCCTGCGCGCCGGACTGGCCGGACTGCCCGGAGCCGGGCGTGCCGGTGAAGCCGATCGACGGGCCCTGCGACGAGTCGCCCGTCCCGCTCTGATTCCCGGAGGGGTCGGAGCCGAAGAGCTGCTTGAACAGCTCCTCCATGGGGTTCTGCGGGTCCTCGCCGTCGCCGTCGCGGCGCTCGGAGTTGTCGCCATTCATCGGGTGCTCCCTGACTCGTCGCTGACCATGGGTCTGTGGAGTCTCCAGGGTATCGAGCCGTCGAGCACGGTGTCCGCTCCACGGGCCCGAGTTCGCGCTCGGTGGACGGGAGGCGGCACGGCGCCCGCAGCCTGCCCGAGCCGGACGCCGCGGCATGGCCGACGGCGCGTTCGTCCCGTCATGGCCAGGATGAGACAATATCCTTCGATCACCATGACAGACCAGCATCAGTCGCCGCGTGCGGCGCAGCCTGCGCCGCCGGCCCAGGATCCCGGCCTCGCGCCGGCCTCCGCCGCGCCCGGGTCCGAGGCCTCCGAGGACCGCCCCGCCGACGGCGTCCCCGGCCCGCCGCGCCGTCGTCGCGTGCGCCGCGGCGTCCAGCTGGGCGCCGGCGCCTCGGCGCTGCTGCTGGGCGCGGCGTCGCTCTCGGTGCCCAGCGCCTTCCTCATCGAATCGCCGGGGCCGACCTTCAACACCATCGGCGAGACCGACGGCGACCCGATCATCACCGTCGACGGCGCCCAGACCTACGAGACCGACGGCAACCTGGATCTGACCACGGTCTACGTCAACGGCCAGCCCACCTCGACGGTCCGCGTGCCGGACATGATCCGCGGCTGGTTCGACCCGTCGGTCGACGTCGAGCCGCATGAGCTGGTCTACCCGTCGGGCACCTCCGCCGAGGAGGTCGAGCAGCAGAACGCGCAGGCGATGACCAGCTCCCAGGACCAGGCGGTGGCCGCCGCCCTGGACGAGCTCGGCATCGAGTACTCGCAGCGCCTGGAGGTCGTGGAGTTCACCGACGGCGCGGCCGAGTCCGGCGCCGACGACGTGCTGCAGATCGGCGATGAAGTCGTCGCGGCCGCCGGCGAGCCGGTGGCCGGCGTGCCGGGACTGCGCGATGCGGTCACCGACGCCGCAGGTCAGCCGGTAGGATTGGACGTGATCCGGGACGGCGAGCGGCAGGAGGTCGACGTCCCCACCTACGAAGAGTCGGACGGCCAGCACTACATGGGCGTTCTTCTGCAGGGGCGTTTCGATTTCCCGGTCGAGGTCGACATCCGGCTCGACGACGTCGGCGGGCCCAGTGCGGGGATGATGTTCTCGCTGGGCGTGATCGACACGCTCACCGACGGATCGATGACGGCGGGGGAGCACTGGGCCGGAACCGGCACAGTGGAAGCTGACGGCACGGTCGGCCCCATCGGGGGCATCGCGCAGAAGGTCCGCGGGGCCGCGGCCGAGGGCGCGGACCATTTCCTGGCCCCGGCCGGGAACTGCGCCGGGCTCGACGGACGAGTCCCCGCCGGCATCGACGTCTACAGCATCGAGGGCGTCGGCCAGGCACGGTCGATCGTCCAGGCGGTCGGCGACGGCGACGAAGCCGCGCTGGACGCCGCGGAGACCTGCGGATGAGCGGTCCGCCGGCCTCGAGCACCACGCAGCATCACTTGAAGCACTGAAGCACCGACGAGCACACCCACGACGCTGTGGGCCCCTCGGGGCCGCGGCAGAGGCGAGGAGAGGGTAGACGTGAGTTTCTCCCAGGGATTCGGTTCCGCGAACCCCTTCAGCGGCGGAGGCCTGTTCGGCTCCGGGAACGACGACGACAGCTCCGGAGGCTCCGGCGGCGGGCGAGGAGGCGACGGCGGCGGCTCGAACAGCGCGCGCAGCGGCTCGCGCCGGCCGTCGGCGCTGACCCTGACGATCATCATCATCGCCCTGCTCATCGGGGCGTTCATGATCTTCTCGGGGTTCTACGCCGAGATCCTCTGGTACAACCAGGTCGGATACTCCGACGTCTTCTGGACCGAGCGGCTGGCCCGGATCAGCGTCTTCGCCGCCGGATTCGTGGTGATGGGCGCCTTCGTCTGGCTGAGCCTCTTCCTCGCCTTCCGCCATCGCCCGCAGACCCTGGGCCGGCAGGTCAACGAGTCGGTGCAGCGCTATCAGCGCACGCTGGACTCGATGCGCCGGCTGTTCATGATCGGCCTGCCGGTGCTGATGGGCTTCTTCGCCGGCACGGCGGCGTCGGGCGCCTGGGACACGGTGCTGCTGTTCTTCAACCGTGAGCCCTTCGGCGACAGCGACCCCGAGTTCGGCCTCGACTACGCCTTCTACGTCTTCAACCTGCCGTTCATCGGCTTCCTGACCGGCTTCCTGGTCTCCGTGGTGCTGGTGGCCGGCATCGCCGGCATCATCTGCCACTACCTCTACGGCGGCATCCGGATCGAGCCCAACGGACGCTTCATCATCGAGAAGGCCGCCCGCTGGCACATCGCGGTCACCGCCGCGCTGTTCGTGCTGCTGCAGGGGGCGAACTGGTGGCTGGACCGCTACTCCACGCTGCAGTCGCAGGACGGCGACTGGGCCGGTGCGATGTACACCGACGTCCACGCCGTCATCCCCGCCCAGGCCATCCTCGCCGTCGCCGCCGTGCTGGTGGCCGCGATCTTCATCGTCACCGCGGTGACCGGCCGCTGGCGGTTCTCCATCATCGGCGTCGCGATGCTGCTGGTCACCGCGATCGTCGGCGGGGCGATCTACCCGTTCCTGGTGCAGGAGTACCAGGTGCAGCCGTCGGAGCGGACGCTGGAGGAGGAATACATCCAGCGCAACATCGACACCACCCGCTACGCCTACGGACTGCAGGACATCAGCCAGGACAGCTACGACGCCGACGTCACCGCCGAGGAGGGCGGGCTGAGCGAAGACTCGGCCAACACGCAGAACGTGCGTCTGCTGGACCCGAACCTGGTCAGCGCCTCCTTCGGGCAGCTGCAGCAGTTCCGCCAGTACTACCAGTTCCCGGACACGCTCAGCGTCGACCGCTACTCGGTCGACGGCCAGATGGAGGACACCGTCATCGCCGCGCGTGAGGTGAACGTCGCCGACGACGCCTCCTGGGTCAACGAGCACCTGATCTACACCCACGGCTACGGACTCGTCGCGGCCAACGCCTCCTCGGTGACCCCCGAGGGCCGGCCGGACTTCACGCTGCAGGGCATCCCGACCCGCGGCGAGCTGGCCTCGGACGAGGACTACGAGCCGCGCATCTACTTCGGGGAGAACGCTCCGGACTTCTCCATCGTCGGCGCTCCCGAGGGTGCGGACCCGATGGAGCTGGACCGTCCGGCGTCGGGCCAGAACGAGGAGGACGCGACCTACACCTTCGACGGCGACGGCGGCCCGTCGGTGGGCGGCCTGTTCAACCGGCTGGTCTATGCCATCCAGTTCCAGTCCCCGGAGATCCTGCTCTCCGGCGACATGAACTCCGAGTCGCAGATCCTCTACGATCGCGATCCCCGGCAGCGTGTGGAGAAGGTCGCGCCGTTCCTGACCGTCGACCAGAACGCCTACCCGGCGATCGTCGACGGCCGGGTGAAGTGGATCGTGGAGGGCTACACGACCTCCGACGACTTCCCCTACTCCGCGCAGCAGCAGCTCGAGTCGGCCACCACCGACTCGCTGACGCAGGGCCAGTCGGTGCTCTCCGGCCAGGTCAACTACATGCGCAACTCGGTGAAGGCCACCGTCGACGCCTACAACGGCTCGGTGGACCTCTACGCCTGGGACGAGGAGGACCCCATCCTCCAGGCCTGGCAGAAGGTCTTCCCGGACGCGCTGCAGTCCTATGAGGACATGAGTGCGGAGCTGATGGACCACGTCCGCTATCCGGACGACATGTTCCGTGTCCAGCGCGAGCTGCTGGGCCGGTACCACGTCACCGACGCCGGGGCGTTCTACGAGGACAACGACGCCTGGTCGGTGCCGGACGACCCGACGGAGGACGACGACTCGGTGAAGCAGCCGCCGTACTACATGACGCTGCGGATGCCGGGGCAGGACGAGCCGAAGTTCTCGCTGACCTCGACGTTCATCCCGCAGGTGACCGAGGGCGCCCAGCAGCGCAACGTGCTCTACGGCTACCTCTCGGCCACCGGCGACGCCGGCACCGGTGAGGACGGAGTGAAGAGCGAGGACTACGGACAGCTGCGGCTGCTGGAGCTGCCGCGCGACACCGCGGTCCCCGGACCGGGCCAGACGCAGGCGAACTTCGACTCCAACTCGGTCATCTCCCAGGAGCTGAACCTGCTGCGCCAGGGCGCCTCCGAGGTGATCAGCGGCAACATGATCACCCTGCCCGCCGGCGGCGGCATCCTCTACGTCCAGCCGGTCTACGTGCAGTCCACCGGCACCACCTCCTACCCGCTGCTGCGGAAGGTCGTGGTCTCCTACGGCGAGGAGGTCGGCTTCGCCGACAGCCTCGACGGCGCGCTGGACCAGATCTTCGGCGGCGACTCCGGCGCCGAGGTCGCCGACGGCGCCGGCGTGCAGGGCGAAGAGGTCGAGGAGGAGGCCGGCGTCGACGGCGAGGGCGAGGGCGACTCGTCCGACTCCGGAGACTCCGGCGAGACCTCGGGCTCCGAGGAGTCGCCGTCGCCGTCTCCGGACGACTCGACCCCCGCGCCGACCGGCCCGGCGGGCGAGCAGCTGCAGGACGCCCTGGATCGGGCGAACCAGGCCATGCAGGACTCCCAGCAGGCGCTGCAGGACAACGACTTCGCCGCCTACGGGGAGGCGCAGGACGAGCTGCAGCAGGCTGTCGAGGACGCCATGGCCGCCCAGGAGGAGATCGACGGCGGGTCCGGCGACTCGGGAGGCTCCGGTGACTCTGGAGGCTCCGAGGACTCCGGCGGCGAGTGATCTTCCGCCGCTGAGTACGGCCGGTCGACCGGCATGAGAAGGGCCCGGGAGCTGACTGCTCCCGGGCCCTTGCTCGTCCCATGGCCCGGAGCTGGGTCCCTCTGCCCGGGGCCGGGCCCGGGGGCCTCAGCCCGGTGTCCGGTCCCTCAGTCCCGTGCCGGGCCGCTCCGCACGTTGAGTGGTCGATTCTGACGGCTCCGGGGCGGCGACACGCCGTCGGAGGCCGCAGAGTGTCGTCAGAAGTGACCACTCAGCGCGGGGCAGGGCCGGGAGGCTCCGCTCAGAGCATGTTGCGGATGCTTCCCCAGACGGCCTCGGCGCCGGTGTGGCCGGAGATGAGCGTCAGGCCGACGGCGGCCAGCGCGGCCAGCACGGTCAGCGCGCCGAGGACTCGGACCGCGGGGGATCCGCGTCGCCGGCGGCCGGCGCGGCGCTGGACCAGGTGCCAGACGACGGCCAGCACCGCGAAGACTGCGCTGGCGATCAGCGTCGGGGTCCCCCAGGGCTCATGGTCGGCGGGCACGCCGACCGTCTCGGCCAGGGCGCGCCCGCTGCGCTCGGCGACCAGCGCGGAGATCGCGCCGACGACGGCGAGGACGGCGCCCACCGGCGCGCAGCTCCGACGCAGCGGCGGCACGAGCACGGCGAGGAGCACCAGCACGGCGGACAGCGGCACCAGGATGACCACGGCGTGGACGATCAGCGGGTGGAGGGGCAGATCCAGGATCATGGGGCTCTCCCTGCGGTGGTGGTCGGAGGGGACGTCGGCCGGGGACGTGCCGACCCTGCGGAGGGCCGTGCCCGGGCGTCTGCGGGTGCTCGCAGACTACCCGGCGGCGAGATGAGGTGTCAGGTGGACGGGGCCGATCTGACGTGGTGCGAAGGACGTCGTCGAGGCGTGCTGCAGATCACGCTCGGAATCGTTCATCTCGATTTTGCGCCGCGCTCATCCATGGGTAGAGTGGAGCATGTCGCCGCGGGGTGGAGCAGTTCGGTAGCTCGCCGGGCTCATAACCCGGAGGTCGCAAGTTCAAATCTTGCCCCCGCAACGAAGAAGGAGGCCCCCGGCCTGGGAGAGATCCCGGGCCGGGGGCCTTCTGCATGTCCGGGGGCGGGGCCAGCCCGCCGACCCGGCCCCAGCAGGTGCCGGGGCGTGGCAGTGCCCTCGCATAGACTCCGGGGACATTCGCACCGAGCAGGCTGGACGAGAACGCAGCCCAGGTTCTCGTCGTGTCCCGCGCCGGCGCCATGAATCCGAGAAGCCATCAGATGAGGGGACCACTATGTCGATCATCCGGCCGCAGCCTGTCCAGGAGGCGCCTGTGCTGTCCTGGCTGCGCGACCATCCGCAGAACCTCGCCGAGGCCCACCGGCAGGCGTCCCAGGGCGCGCAGGGTCCCGTCCAGCGTCTCGCCGCACTGGTCCAGGAGTCCGGCAACCCCGACGACGCCGACGCCGTGCTGATCGTTGTCGACGGCCGGCCCGTGGGCTGCATCGACCGTGAACTGGCCACGACGTGCGCCCCGGCGCTGCGGTCGCTGCGGGCGCAGGGGGTCGACGTCGAAGTTCCCGTGATGCTCCACGGTCCCGGTCAGGCCAGCGTCGGGATCCCGCACCCCGCCTCGCTCGCCGCTCCTCAGCAGGCTCCCTCGGCATCGGTCGCTGGCGCCCCGGCCCCGGTCAACCAGGGCGGGGTCACCGTGGTGAACACCGTGTCCGGCCCGGCGGTCGCCGGCTACGCACCCGGGCCGCCCAAGAGCTTCGCCGCGGCCGTCCTGCTGTCGCTCTTCCTGGGGACCCTCGGCGTGGATCGCTTCTACCTCGGCCATGTGGGACTGGGCGTGGCGAAGCTGCTGCTGAGCTGGATGACGTTCGGCATCTGGCAGCTGATCGACCTCATCGTCATCATCTGCAAGGGCACGCCGGCGCTGCGGGCGATCCGCTGGGAGTAGCGGACCACGAGGTCCGCCGCGGGACGGCTGCCGGCGCCGGAGCTCAGTACGTGCTGTGCGAACTGCGCGAGAGGTTGAATCCCTCGCCGGTGATCTTGTTCCAGCAGGAGAGCTTCGACCGCATCGACTGGCAGGCGAAGTACTCGTTCGCCGTCGTCTGCCCGTAGGCGAGGATCTCCCGGTCGGCCTCCTCCACGGGATCCTCGCAGTCGGGCGCGGCCGTGGTGCGCAGCGTGCTCTGGTAGGTGATCGGGTTCGCCTCGTCGCAGCCCTCCGGCGCGGAGAAGTCGCGCTCGACGATGCTGCAGTGCAGCCGATCGCCCATCTCGCAGCGGACGTTGCCGCTGGGCATCCTGAACGAGGTCAGCTCCGTCGCACCGTCGGCGGGGGCGCCGATCTCGATCCACCCGGTGCCCATGTCCTCGGCCGCTGCGGCGATCCCCGCGGAGGACTGGCCGGTCAGCTGCTGATGCACCTGGGCGCTCTGCAGCGCGCCGCATTCAGCCTGCAGGTCCTCCACGGTGCGCTGCACCAGCTCATCGTCCTCCGTGCTCCAGGAGTCCTCGTCGGCGGCGCGCTCGGCGTAGGCGGTGAACACGTCGACGTCGTCGGTGACGTCCTCGCAGGAGGAGGTCTGCGGCAGCTCGGACACCGCGCTGCGCAGCTCGTCGAGCGTCGGGCCGGTGGGCGAGGGGCTCGGCTCCGGCGAGGTCTCCGACGGCGAGGAGCTCGTCTCGCTCGCGGCGTCCCCGCCCGGCTCGGCCTGCGGGTCGCCGCGGTCGTCGAGCAGCATGATCACCAGCGCGGCGATCGCCACGACGGCGATGATCGGCAGGACGACGGCGAGCAGCACCAGTCCGGCTCGTGAGCGACGACGGCGGGCGCGCTCCTGCAGCGCCGCCGCGCTGATGCCGGTGCCGGCTCCGGCGGTGAGCGTCGAGGCCGGCAGCGCCGGAGCAGGTTCCTCGGCTCCGTCCCCGCCGCCGTCGGCTTCCGGCCCCGGAGATGCCGCGCCCGCGGCCGCTCCGGCCACCCCGGCTGTTCCGGTCGCTCCGGCCGTCTCAGCCGGTTCGGTCGCTCCGGCCGTCTCAGCCGGTTCGGTCGGCTCGGGCGGCGTGGACGGCTCGTCCGTCGCCTGAGTCGGAGCCGATGCCTCGGCAGGGCCCGTCGCCGCCGCGGTGTGCGCCGCCGTCGCCGCTCCGGCCGCCTCCGGCGCGCTGTCGCCGGCGTCGCTGCTCTCAGCGCTCCCCGCGCCCGCGTGCTCGTCGGGGTGCTCATCGGGGTGCTCGTCGTCCCCGGGCTCAGCGCCCGCGTGCTCGTCCGCGTGCTCGTCCGCGTGCTCGCCGTCGGCCTCGGCGTCCCCATGCTCGGCGTCCCCATGCTCGGCGCCCCCGTGCTCGCCGCCCTCGTGCTCGGCGCCCTCCGCGGGCGCGGCCTCGGGGTTGAAACGACGCATCAGCGCCGCGGTGATCGCGGGGTCGTCGAGATCGGCCAGCGCTTCCAGCAGCTCGGGATACGTCGCGGGATTCGCCGCCACGGCGGGGCGCAGCTCAGGGTACTCCTCTGCGATCCAGTGCAGAGTGCCCCACTCGGACTCCGGGTCGGAGGCCAGGCGGCGGACATCGTCGTAGCTGAAGGTCATGGTTCCTCGGAGCCGGGAGGCAGTCGGGGCTCGGGTCGTCGTGGGAGAGCTTACAGCGCCGAACGGCGGCGCGGCACTCCGACCCCGGCCGACGCGCGGGAGGCCGGCGGAACCCGCCCGCGGGACGCCTCGGGTCGGCCCGAGGCGTCCCGCGGCGGATTCAGGCTCCGGCGAGCTGCACGAACAGCGCGTGCAGGCGGTGGTCCTCGGTCAGCTCCGGGTGGAAGCTGGAGGCCATCATCCGCCCCTGGCGCACCGCCACCGGTCGCTCGGCCGCGGAGGCGAGCACCTCGACCTCGGCGCCGGTCGACTCGACGACCGGCGCGCGGATGAACACCGCCGGCAGCGGAGAGTCCAGTCCGACGACGTCGAGGTCGGCGGTGAACGAGTCCAGCTGGCTGCCGTAGCCGTTGCGCCGGGCGACGATGTCCAGGCCGCCGATCCGCTCGAAGCCCTCCAGCGCCGCGGCGTCGGAGACGTCGTCGGCCATCAGGATCATCCCCGCGCAGGTGCCGAAGAGCGCCATGCCGTCGTCGTGGGCGGCGCGGATCTGCGGCAGCAGCCCCGCCGGGGCGGCCAGCCGGGCCATCGTGGTCGACTCCCCGCCGGGGACGACCAGTCCGTCCAGGCCGGCCAGCTCGGCGGGGCGCCGCACGGTGCTCACCTCGGCGCCGACGGCCTGCAGAGCACGGACATGCTCGGCGATGGCCCCCTGCAGCGCCAGGACGCCGATCCGCGGGCTCACCAGCCGCGCTCGGCCAGCCGGTGCGGCTCCGGCAGGTCGGCGACGTTCAGCCCGACCATCGCCTCGCCGAGGCCGCGGGAGACCTCCGTGACCACCGACGGGTCGTCGTAGTGGGTGGTGGCCTGCACGATGGCCTTCGCCCGGCCCGCCGGGTCGCCGGACTTGAAGATGCCCGAGCCGACGAAGACGCCGTCGGCGCCCATCTGCATCATCATCGCCGCGTCGGCGGGCGTGGCCACGCCGCCGGCGACGAAGGTCACCACCGGCAGGCGGCCGTCGGCGGCGACCTGCTTGACCAGGGCGTGGGGAGCCTGCAGCTCCTTGGCCGCGACGTAGAGCTCGTCCTCGGCCATCGAGGTCAGCCGCGCGATCTCGGCGTTGATCGTGCGCAGGTGCTTGACCGCCTCGGAGACGTCGCCGGTGCCGGCCTCGCCCTTCGAACGGATCATCGAGGCGCCCTCGGTGATCCGGCGCAGCGCCTCGCCGAGGTTGCTGGCGCCGCAGACGAAGGGCACCGAGAACTTCGACTTGTCGACGTGGTTGACGTAGTCGGCGGGGGAGAGGACCTCGGACTCGTCGATGTAGTCGACCTTGAGGTGCTCCAGCACCTGGGCCTCGACGAAGTGGCCGATGCGCGCCTTCGCCATCACCGGGATGGAGACGGTGTCGATGATGCCCTGGATCAGGTCCGGATCCGACATCCGTGCCAGTCCTCCGGTGGCGCGGATGTCGGCGGGGACGCGCTCCAGGGCCATGACGGCGACGGCGCCGGCCTCCTCGGCGATCTTCGCCTGATCGGGGGTCACCACGTCCATGATGACGCCGCCCTTGAGCATGTGGGCCAGGCCGGTGTTGACCGTCGTCGCGCCCTGTCCGGGCGACTGGGTGTTCTCAGGGGTCACTGATGGGCTCCTCGATGATGGATGCGGATCACGGATGCGCAGGCATCCATTGAAGCAGAGATCCGCGCGGTTTCGGCGGGATGGGGCCGCAGAACGTCATCCGCCGTCGGGCCGGGAGCGGGGCACGCTCGGGGCACGCTCGGGCAACGCCCGTCGCCCGGCGAGGGTGCGCCGGGTCGAGGGGCGACGGCGGCAGTCGACGCGGCGTCAGCGCCGCTGCTCGGCCTCCAGGGCCGCCAGATCGTCGGCGAGGTCGAGGTCTCCGGAGGTGGTGTCGGCGGCGTCGTCCTGACCGGTGCCCAGCGACTTGGTGTCGCCGCCGCCCTTCAGCGACGCGAGCCGGGCGTCGACCTCCGCCTGCTCGCCGAGGTCCTCGAGGTCCTCGAACTGCGCGTCCAGGCTGGAGGCGGCCAGCTCGGACTGTCCGCGGACCTTGGCCTCCTCCCGGCGGATCTTGTCCTCGAAGCGGCCCACCTCGGAGGTCGAGTCCATGATGTCGATCGACTTCACGGCGTCGTGGACCTGGGACTGCGCCTCGGCGGCGCGGGACCGGGCGACGAGCTCGTCGCGCTTGGAGACCAGCTGCTGGCGCTTGGTCTTCATCTGCTCCAGGCCGTTCTTGAGCTTCTCGACGATCTCCCGCTGCGACTGGATGGTCGGCTCGGCGGTCTTGGCCGAGTTCTCCGCGTCCATCTGCCGCTGGATGGCGACCTTGGCGAGGTTGTCGAACTTCGCGGCGTCCTCGGTGTCGCCCTCCGTGCGGAGGTCGTCGGCCTTGCGCGAGGCGGCGAGCGCCTTCTGGCCCCAGGAGCGCGCGGTCTCCAGGTCCTCCTTGTGGTCGTCCTCCATCATCCGCAGATTGCCGATGGTCTGGGAGATGGCCTCCTCGGCCTCGGCGATGTTGTTGGTGAAGTCCCGGACCATCTGGTCCAGCATCTTCTCGGGGTCTTCGGCGTTGTCGAGCATCGAGTTGATGTTCGCGCGGACGAGCTGGGACATCCGGCCGAAGATGGACTGCTTGGACACGATGATCACCTTTCATGGAGGGGGCGGGACCAGTCTAGTGAGTCCGTGGCCCGCGGCACAGGGGTGTGGACGGGCGGACGGCGGGCGGGACGGGTGCAGGACGGGCAGGGACGTGGCCAGGCCGGGGCCCGGACGGCGTCGGGGTCAGAATCGGCGTCGCCGGCGGCCATGACCGGGAGAGCCGAGGACGCCGCCGAAGCCGCCCGGGGCTCCGTAGTCGCGTCCGCCGCCCATGCCGCCGCCCATGCCGCCGCCCATCCCCATGCCGCCGAAGCCGCCGCCGCCGGTGAGGTTGCCCTCGGCACGCTCCCGTTCGGCGATCTGCGCGGCCTGCACGGCGAGCTGCTTGGCCTGGGTCGCCGACTGCAGGGCCTTGGCCGGCTCGGTGTTCTCCTGCGCCTGAGCCTCGGCGAGGCACCGTTCGGCCTCGGCCATGCGCGTGCGCGCGGTGCTGCCGACCTGTCGGCGGCGCGAGCGCAGGAAGTCCACCGAGGACTGGACCTGGTTGCGG
This sequence comes from Nesterenkonia halobia, assembly GCF_039536005.1. NCBI lineage: Bacteria > Bacillati > Actinomycetota > Actinomycetes > Micrococcales > Micrococcaceae > Nesterenkonia > Nesterenkonia halobia. The sequence goes on from NZ_BAAAYG010000002.1 coordinate 127,736, forward strand.
GCGGAGAGCAGCTCGGTCTGCAGCGAGGCGCGCGCCCGGCGGTCCTGCGCCTGACGGTCGCGGACCTCCTCGAGCGGGGCGTCGAGCTCGCGGTGGGCCGTCTCGAGCTGGTCGCGCAGCTCCAGCGGGTCGATCGGGGCCTCGCCGTCGAGCGCGGCGCGCACGCGGCGCACGGCCTGCTCGGTCGCGGCGATCGGACCGGCCAGCTCCGGGGCCTGCCCGGCGTCGAGGATCGCTCGTGCCTGGGCGACGTCCTGCTCGGCGTCGGCGACTTCGCCGTCCAGCCCGCGCCGCGCCTCGGCGAGCCGTCCCGAGGTCGTCTCCATCGAGTCCAGCAGGTCCGCGGCGTCCGAGGCCTCCTCCTCGCCCTCGTGCAGGGCCACCACGGCGTCGGACGCCCGCGAGGCCTCCACCGCTTCGCGGGCGCGCGCCAGCGCCGCCTCGGCCTCGTCGAGCTCCTCTCCGGTGCGTCGCAGATTCGCCACGTACTGCGGGAAGGCCGACGGGTCGTAGTTCTCCCGCAGCTCGGCCAGCTGCTCCTCGGCCGCGGCCCGACGGTCCCGCAGCCGCCCCAGCTGGTCGGCCAGCTGGTCGGCGGCCGGGCCCGGGTCGCGCTCCAGGCTGCGCAGGTCCTCGAATTCGCGGCGATGCTGCTCGAGGGTCTCGTCGATGCGCCGGCAGTTCTCCACGATCTCCTTCAGCGGGCCGCGCAGGGCCGCCTCCCGCGCCTGGTCGAGATCCTCCTGGGAGGGGTCCAGATCGCGCTCGGCATGGTCGGCCTGCTGCTGCAGGCGGAAGGACTCGGTGAGCAGCCGCCGGGCCTCGTCGATGTCCTCGCGGAAGACGGCCACCTGCTCGTCGCCGTAGGAGGCCTGGGCGAAGAGCACCTCCTGCTCCGAGGAGCGGACCGCCTCGTCCGCGCCGACCAGCAGCGACCCGGCCCGGCGGCGCAGCGCATCCAGGTCTTCGGCGTCGAGCGGATCAGTCTGCTGCTGCTCGACCTCGCCGCCGTTCCGCGACCGGTTCGCCGCGGCGATGCGGCGCGACTGCGCCCCGCCGCGCGTCAGGTAGAGGGCGCCGACGCCGATGAGCGCCAGCACTGCGGCGCCGATGATCAGCGGACCGACGATCACGGCACCGACGGGCGGCATCAGGGACATCGCGGCGGCTGGAACCATGTGGTCAGTCTATGGTCCGCCCCCGAGACCGTCCACGGAGATCAGCGCCTGGGCAGGATGCCCGCCGAGACGGGCGGACGGGCCGGCGGCGGGGGCGCTCGCCGGACTGCTGACCGGTCGGCTGGACGGGGGCCTCGCCGAGGTGTTCGCAGGGGGTGAACGCTCGTCGGGGAATCGTTCAGCACATATTCAGCGGGTTATCGTCGTCATCACAGGGTGCCGACGCACAATGCTGGAGGTGCACCCGGGCAGGGCCGTCCGTCGCGACGACCCCGCCCGCTCCGCGGAGGAGGTGCACCGCCCCTCGAGCAGGGTCGTGGCCGATGCGCCCACGACCGCACCAGACTGAAGGCAGGTACACCATGACGTCCGGTCCGTACGATCCGCATTCCGACGACGACCGCACCGGCCCGTCCGGGGCGCAGGGCGAGCAGTCGCCGCAGCCCCGCGAGGAGACGGACGGCCCGGAGCAGGCGCCGTCGACGCCGTCGTCGGGGCCCTCCGGCGACGCTCCCGGCGCCGGGCATGGAGCACCGGATGCAGCTCAGCACGGCGCCCAGTACGGCGCCCAGTACGGCGCCCAGTACGGCGCCCAGCGTGGGGCCGAGTACGGCGCCCAGCACGGGGCCGGGTACGGCGCTGAGCACGGAGCTCAGCACGGCTCTCCCTACGACGCTCCGTACGACGCTCCGTACGACTCTCCGTACGGCTCCTCGTACGGTTCCCCCTACGACTCCTCGTACGGGTCTGCCTACGGCTCCGACCATGGGGGCTCGTCCCCGGACCCGCACGGCTACGGGCAGCGGCCGACGGAGCCGGCGTTCGCCGCTCCGCAGGCCGCCGGCCCGCCGTCGGGCGGTCATGACGACCGCGGGTCCCGCCGTCCGGCGACGGTCGGGCTCGGCGCGCTGGCCGCCGGCGTCGTGGTGGCCAGCCTGCTCGGCGGCGGCGTCGGCGCCGGCACCGTCGCCCTGCTCAGCGATCAGCCCACAGTGCAGACCAGCGGCAGCACCGGAGAGGGCGTGACGATCAACGACCCGGAGAGCGCCACCGCAGTCACCGCCGCGGCGGCGAAGGCCTCGCCGTCGGTGACCACGCTGCAGGTCAGCGCCGGCGGGCAGGGCGGCTCCGGCTCGGGGATCATCCTCGACGACGAAGGCCACATCCTGACCAACACGCACGTGGTCACCCTCGGCGGCGCCGCCTCGGACCCGCAGATCAGCGTGCGGCTGAACGACGGCAGCACCCGCTCGGCGCAGGTCGTCGGCACCGATCCGGCCTCGGACCTGGCCGTCATCAAGGTCGACGACCCCTCGGGGCTGCAGCCCGCCGAGCTGGGCTCCTCGGGCGATCTGAACGTCGGCGACCAGTCGGTGGCCATCGGCGCCCCGCTGGGCCTCTCCGGCACGGTCACCGACGGCATCATCTCGGCCAAGGAGCGGACGATCTCAGTGGCCTCCTCGGCGACCCCGGAGGAGTCGGAGTCTGATGCGCCCCAGCAGCAGGAGCAGGAGCAGCAGGAGGGCGAGGGCTTCGAGTTCTACTTCCCGGACATGGAGGATCGGTCGGCCCAGAGCCAGATCCACCTGAACGTGCTGCAGACCGACGCCGCCATCAACCACGGCAACTCCGGCGGCGCGCTGGTCGACGGCGAGGGCCGGATCATCGGCGTCAACGTCGCCATCGCCTCCGGCGGCGGGGGGAGCACCACCGGCCAGAGCTCCGGCAACATCGGCGTCGGCTTCGCCATCCCGATCGACTACGCCCAGCGCGTGGCCGAGGAGCTCATCGCCGACGGCGAGGTCTCCCACGGGCTGCTCGGCGTGACGGTCGGCCCCTCGCAGGACCAGACCCAGCAGCAGGCCGCGACCGCCGGCGCCACAGTCCAGGAGGTCGCCTCCGAATCGCCGGCCGCGGAGGCCGAGCTGCAGTCCGGCGACGTGATCACCGGCGTCGACGACCGCTCCATCCAGGACAGCACCGACCTGACCGCCACCATCCGGGAGTACCCCGCCGACAGCGACGTGACCATCACCTACCGGCGCGGCGGCGAGGAGCAGCAGGCCGACGTGACCCTGGGAGCGATGTGATCGCCGCATGACGCCGCTGTCCCGCTCCGCCGCCCCCGCCCCGTCGGCCGATGAGCTGGTCGACCCCGACCAGCTCGTCGAGCGTCTCGGCATCTCCCGCGTGCTGGCCGTGGGCGCCCACCCCGACGACGTCGACTTCGGCGCCGCCGCGACCGTCGCCGCCCTGGCCGAGCGCGGCGTCGAGGTCACCCTGTGCCTGCTCACCGCCGGCGACGCCGGCGGCTTCGAGGGCGGGCACGACCCCTCGGAGATGGCCCGGCGCCGGGAGGCCGAGCAGCGCGAGGCCGCCGAGGTGCTGGGGATCTCCGACGTCGTGCTGCTGGACGAGCGCGACGGCTGGGTCGAACCCACGGCCGACCTGGTGGAGAAGCTGGTGCGCGTGATGCGGCAGGTGCGCCCGGACGTGGTCATCTCTCCGCATCCGGAGCGGGCCTGGGACCGGCTGCAGAAGTCGCATCCGGACCACCTGGCCTGCGGCGAGGCGGTGGTCCGCGCCAGCTACCCGGCGGTGGAGAACCCCTTCGCCTTCCCGCATCTGCGCGAGGACGAGGGACTGGAGGCCTTCCGGATCGCCCATCTGCTGCTGATGGCCGCTCCGCAGGAGCGCATCGATGCGCGGGTGGAGGTCACCGCGCAGCTGCCGACGAAGCTCGCCGCGCTGCGCAAGCACTTCAGCCAGCACCCCGACCCGGGGCAGATGGAGGAGCGGGTGGCCGACCAGATGCGCGCCGCCCATCCGGCGGGGCCCTCCGGCGCGCTCGCCGAGGGCTTCCACCACGTGGTGATCAACGGCCCGGACACCTTCGCCGGGTTCTGAGTTCGTCGAGTTCTGAGTTCGCCGGATGCTGAGCTCGCCGGCTCTCGAGCCGCCGTCCGGCCGGCGGGCGCGTCGTGCCCGCCGGATCACTCCTCGCCGGATCACTCCCCGTCGGCGGAGTCGCCCGGCGAGTCGTCGCCGGAGCTGTCCTCGCCGGGCGACTGAGCCGTGTCCGGTCCGCCGTAGCTCGGCCCCGAGGCCCCGTCCTGCAGCGGGATCTCGACGACGACGTCGCCGGCCGGACGCTCGCGGCCGGTGACCTCCTCCGCCGTGACCACCAGGGAACGGTGCTCGGCGAGGTCGCTGATCTCGATGATCTCCTCGTCGAGCTCCTCGGCGGTGTAGCTGCCCAGCGAGGACGGCTGCCCCTGGGCGTCGGCGGGCATCAGCCACACCATGTAGGCCGCGCCGTCGGGCGTGCCGACCTCGGAGAAGTCCGCGTAGCCGAGGTCCTCGGACTCGGCCAGCACCGCCGTCGCGGTCCCGCCCTGCGCCAGCTCCAGGTCCTCGAGCCGCTCGGCGTCGGGGGCCTCGTCGGCGATCTGCCGGACGTCTCCGCCGGCGACGACGCGCCAGATGAGCACGCCGGCGACGATCACGACCAGCGCGAGGGCGGCGAGGACCATCCACCGCTTCATCAGCGGCTCGCGGCGACCCTCCTCCTCGGTCCCCTCGGAGAACTCCTCGACCATGCCCATGCCGACCTCCTGATCGCCCAGGTCCAGCAGCACCTCCTCGATGAGGTGCGACGGCGGACGCACCGGGTGGACGGTGAAGACCTCCGCCAGCGAGCGGCGGGCGGCGAGCACGCGCGTGTCCCATTCCTGGGCGACGTCGGACGCGGCGGTCAGCGCCGACTCGTCGAGCAGGGCGCGCTGGCGCTCGTCGATGGCGTCCAGCGCGTAGACCTCGGCGAGCTCGACCAGCAGGCCCTTCTCGAGATCGGCGGAGATCTCCCGGGTGAAGTTCCGGTTGATCCCGGAGGACCGGAGCACGTCCCGACGGGTCACCGCCGCCCGCAGGACCGGGTCGACCTGCTCCTCGCGGGCGGTGCGCCGGCTGTGCACCCGGGTCATGCCGTCGCGCAGCCGCGACTTCACCGCCGGGACCGCCGCGCCGACGGCCTCGGCGATCTCCAGATGCGTGGCCCCGACCAGGTAGCTCAGCGCGATGGCCTGGATCTGTGAGTCGGAGAGCGCCGAGAGGTCGTCGACGACCTCCTCGGGCAGGCCGCTGATGCCGCCCTCCTCGGCGACGACCTGCAGCCGGATCGGCGTCGCCTGCCCCTCGCGGAACCGCTCGACCATGATGCGGTGCGCCAGCGGCACCAGCCACTCCAGCACCTGCTCGTACTCGTCGGGCCGGTAGCTGGCCTCGGCGTCGGCGTGCTCGTCGGTCAGCGACTGCGAGGCCGCCGTCTGCAGCCGCAGGTCGCGGGCGCGTTCGCCGGCCTGGTCCCAGAGGTGGCGGTAGACCGCCACCGTCGCGGTGTCCGCGCCGTCGGAGTCCTCGTGCATCAGCATCGCCAGTCCGTGCACGACGTCGGCGGTGGCGTCGTAGAAGGCCGCGAAGGAGGCCTGGTCGCCGGCCGCGGTGGCGCCGAGCATGTCGGCCAGCGACGGCTCCCCGTCGGTCGCGGACTCCGCCGCCGGGGAGCCGGGGGAGCTCGCGGGGTCGTGGACCGAGCGGTCGTCGGCGTCGTCCCGGCCGCGGTCGTCAGGACGTGAGGAAGGGGTCTCCATGATTCGCGAGTCTAGCGACCCGCGCCGGCGCCTGCGGGGACCGACGCGGACCGCGGCGGACCTCAGGAGGCGCCGTCGAAGCCCTGCTGCCGCCAGGCCTCGTAGACGGCGACGGAGACCGAGTTCGCCAGGTTCAGCGAGCGGCGGGAGGGCAGCATCGGGATGCGCACCAGGTCGGTGACGCGGGGATCGGCTTTGACCTCGTCGTCCAGTCCCGTGGACTCGCGGCCGAAGAGCAGCACGTCGCCGTCGCGGTAGTCGATCGCGGTGTGACTCGTGGAGCCCTCTCCGGTGAAGGCGAAGAGCCGCTCGGGGCGCAGCCGCTGCAGGGCGGTCTCCAGGTCCGGGTGCACGGTCAGCACCGCCAGATCGTGGTAGTCGAGCCCGGCGCGCTTGAGCTTGGCATCGGCGAAGTCGAAGCCCAGCGGCTCGGCCAGATGCAGCTCGGCGCCGGTGACCGCCGCCAGGCGGATCATGTTGCCGGTGTTGCCGGGGATCTCGGGCTGGTCGACCAGCACCCGCAGGCGGGGGCGGCCCATCGGGGAGTCGGCGGAGGCGGCGACGACGGAGGCGGCGTCAGGGGCATCGGAGGTCTCAGGCACGCCCACGATCCTAGCGACTCGGAGCGGGCGGACGCGCCTCAGCCGGTCACCGGCGACGCCAGCTGGCCGCGCAGCACGGACAGCAGAGCACGGTCGACGACGTTCGCCCGGGAGGAGATCGCCAGCTGGCCGGTGATCGCCCGCACCGCCCGGCCGGCGGCCAGCGGGGCGCGACCGCCGGGCCGCAGGGTCTCCACGACCGGGGAGAGCAGTCCGCCGTCGGGCGAGTGCAGGATCACCTGGTGGCCGACGGTCAGCTCCGCACGCCGACCATGCTCGTCGGCGAGTCGGCGGAAGAGCGTCTCCTGCAGCTGGGCGGCCTGGCCGGCGAGGTCCGGCAGCGTGATGGCCCGCCCGGCCGCGCGCAGCGTGGCCCCGTCCCAGGAGGCGACCGACGCCGGCACCTCCAGGGAGAAGACCACCACCATCGCGTCGCCGCAGACCAGCACGTGCTCGGCGCGCTCGCCCTGTTTCGGCGGCCGGGCGCGGCCTCTGCGGTCCGGCCGGGGCGGCAGCAGATGGACGTCGTTGAACAGCCGCGCCGCCGGCAGCTCGGCCAGCACCTGGCGTTCCAGCAGCTCGACGGTGCGGCGACGACGGCGCAGCGCCCGGCCGCCGCCGAAGAGCCCGCGGGAGGCGAACTCGCCGTGGACCTTCTGGCTGGTCAGCGGCAGCGAGAGCGGCTGCGGAGAGGACAGCTCCGGCTCGTAGACCACCGCCCGGTGCGCCGCGCCCGAGGGGGCCGTCCGCTCGGCTCCGCGGGCGGCGCCGGCGGCCGTCGGCGCCGTCCAGGACGGGGTCTCGTCGGCCGGTTCGGCGCCGCCGGCCCGGCCGCGGCGCCGGTCATAGTCCGCCCGGGCCTCGGCCGTGCCGAGGATCTCCCAGGCGTGCTGGACGCGCTGGAACTGCTCGTCGGTGCCGCCGCGGTCCGGATGGGCCTCCCGGGCGCGCCGCCGGTAGGCGGTGCGGATGGCCGCGGGGTCGGCGTCGGGCGCGACGCCGAGCACCGCGTAGAGGTCGGAATCGGGGGAGGGGGAGCTCATCTCCCGTTCACGATAGCGTCTCCGCCCGTAGAATCGGTGGCACGATGACGACGACCTCCCGGTACTTCGACCATGCCGCGACCACGCCGATGAAGCCGGCGGCGCTGGAGGCGCTCACCGCGGCGCTGACCGAGGCGGCGCCGCGGCTGGCCAACCCCTCCTCGCTGCACGGCTCGGGGCGTCGCGCCCGGCTGGCGGTGGACTCCGCCCGGGCGCGGCTGGCCGCCGCACTGGGCGCCGACGCCTCCGAGGTCATCCTCACCTCAGGAGGGACGGAGGCCGACAACCTGGCGCTGAAGGGGCTGTACTGGCATCGCCGGGACCAGGACCCCCGGCGGAGGCGCATCCTGCTCACCGGCATCGAGCACCATGCCGTGCTGGACACCGCCGAGTGGCTGGAGGCCCATGAGGGCGCCCAGCTGGTGTTCGCCCCCGTCGACGCCGCGGGGATCGTCGACGTCGGGGCCTTCGCCGCGCAGCTGGCCGAGGCGCCGGAGTCGATCGCGCTGGCCACGCTGATGTGGGCGAACAACGAGATCGGCGCGATCCAGCCGGTGGCCGAGATCGCCGCGCGCTGCGCCGAGCACGGCGTGCCGCTGCACACCGACGCCGTCCAGGCCTTCGGCTCCGAGCCCGTCGGCGCCGCGCCGGTGGACTTCGCCGCCAGCGGGGCGGCGACGCTGGCGGTCAGCGCGCACAAGATCGGCGGGCCGGTCGGCGTCGGCGCGCTGCTGGTCCGCCGCGACGTCGCGCTGACCCCGGTGCTGCACGGCGGCGGACAGGAGCGCGACATCCGCTCCGGGACCCTCGACGTCGCCGGACTGAGCGCCTTCGCCGCCGTCGCCGAGGAGACGGTGGGCACCCGTGCGGAGGAGACCCGACGGGTCGCCGGGCTGCGCGACCGGCTGCTGGAGGCCGTCGAGGGCCTCGACGGAGTGCAGCTGCGCGGGCCGGACCCGCGATCCCGCCCGGAGCGGCGGCTGGCGAACAACCTGCACCTCACCGTCGACGGCGCCGAAGGGGACTCGCTGCTGTTCATGCTGGACATGGCCGGCTTCGACACCGCCACCGGCTCGGCCTGCACCGCGGGAGTGCCGCGCCCCTCGCACGTGCTGCTGGCGATGGGGCTGGGCGAGGACGTCGCCCGCGGCGCCCAGCGCTTCACCCTGGGGCACACCACCACGGAGGACGACGTCGAGGCGCTGATCGCCGCGCTGCCGGAGATCGTCTCCCGCGCCCGGGCGGCGGGGATGGCCGGCGACCGGCGCTGAGCGGGGCCGGCGGGCGCCCCTGCCCGCCTCCGCCAGCCCCGCCAGGCGTCACGCCCTCGACCTGTTGTCACGTCCGGACAGGGGCGTGACAACTCGGTCAGGACGTGACACCTGGGTCAGGGCCCCGGGCCGAGCCGCGCAGCTCCGAGCGGAGCGGGTCAGCACGGGCCACCACGGGCCAGTGTGGGGAAGTGCGGGTCAGAGCGGGTCGAGCCGCGCCTTCAGCAGGCAGAACTCGTTGCCCTCCGGGTCGGACAGCACATGCCACGGCTCGGCTCCGGTCTGGCCGACGTCGGCCCGCCGCGCGCCGAGGGCCAGCAGGCGGTCGAGCTCGGCGTCATAGTCCCGATCGGTGGCGTTGACGTCGATATGCAGCCGCGGCTTGCCCGGCTGCGGAGCGGCGTGGCGACTGAGGATGATCGTCGGCTGCGGCCCGCCGAAACCGTCCCGCGGGCCGATCTCCAGGCTGCCGTCCCCCTCGTCACCTAGCACGACGAAGTCCAGCGCCTCGCACCAGAACTCCGCGAGCCGCGCAGGGTCGGCGCATTCGAGCACGAGTTCGCTGATCCGGCATGCCATGGTCCATCACCTGCTCACGGAGTCGGGGTCCGGGCACGCCGCGGCGCATCCGGAGGCGAAGTCGTCATCTCGACGCTACTCGGAGCCCCGTCCGGTGCCAAGACGACGCGTCCGCGCCCCAGCTGCGGGGTCAGCGGCCGGGGCGATCCAGCATGTCGCGGGTGATCTCCGCATGCCCCAGGTGCTGGCAGATCTCCTCGAAGACATGCAGCAGCACCCCGCGGCAGCTGCCCGTCCAGAGGTGCTCCCGGCCGGCGGGCACCGCCGCCGGCGCGGCGTCCGGATCCGTGGAGGCGACGTCGTCGCGGAAGTCCGCGCGGGTGCGTGAGGCGAGGGCCAGAGCCTCGGCCGCCGGCATCCGCGCGGTGAACTCGGCGTCCCGATCGCGGGGGACGGGGAGGCCGCGGTTCACTGAGCACGACCAGCGGCGCATCATGCCGCAGGTGTGCACCAGCAGCTGGATCGGGGAGTTCATCGCCTCCGGCCGGCCGGCGGCGGGTACGGCGTTCGCCGTCGCGTCGTCGCAGGAGGCGACCAGCGCGACCAGCTCGTCGAACTTCTCCAGGATGACGGAGACCAGCACATCGTCGTCGGGCGTGCCTCCACCAGTCGTCACCATGCCGCCGCCGTCAGCGTCCCATCCGGTCGGTCAGCGCCTCGGCGGCGTCGCGGGTGCGGGTCGCCGCGCGCAGCGCCTCGACCTCGCCGGCCTCGGCCAGCCGGTGGTGGTGGGCGGCGTCGAAGGGGGCGAGCAGCATCGCCGCCAGCGACGACGGCGCCATGCCCAGCCGGCGCCACGGCTCGGCGAGCCGGTCGGCCAGGGTGCTGACCTCCGGCGCCGCCGCCGGAGCCGCGCCGTCGACGCCGACGATCTCGCCGGGATGCAGCAGTCCGGCGAGGAACTCCACCCCCTGCTCGGCCAGCGTCGCCGTGCGCTCCCAGTCGCCGGTGTCCAGCCGGGTCACCGGCAGGCCGAAGCCGTCGACGCGCTCCTCGCCGCGGGTCGGATGATCCTCGAGATGCTCGGCGGCGACCGGGGCGCCGAGATCCAGCAGCACGCGGTCGGCGCCGGCGGCGCGCACTGCGGCGGCGACCTCGCCGATCATCCGGCGGGTCTCGTCGCGCGGCAGCGAGCGGATCGTGCGATACCCGCTGACAGTGGGCACGGCGCCGGCACGGACCCGGGAGTGGTCCGGCTCGTCGAGCACCACGGTCAGCGAGGAGGGCTGACAGGCGCGCCGCACGTGGGCCAGATGCTCGCCGAGGCCGGCGGCCAGCGAGGCGGCGACGTCGCGGCGGGCGCCGTGATCGACCAGCACTTTCTCTCCGGAGGGCACGGCCAGCTGGGCGGCCAGGCTGACCGGCCCCAGCAGATGCAGCACCAGGCCGGGTGCGCCGTCGGCGTGCGCGCCGGATTCGGCGGCGGCACCGCGCACATCGGCGACGGCGTCGACGTCGGCGCTCAGCTGCCGCTCGGCCCGCTGCCGGTCGGCGCCGGGGCGCTGGGTGAGCCGCCAGCCGTAGGAGGTCAGCTCGGCGGGCAGCTCGCTGAGCAGCGCCGTCGCCCGGCCCAGCTGCGTGCCGTGATGGCCGCGGCTGGACAGCGCCGGCACCGAGGGCAGATGCGGGGCGGCCAGCTCGGTCTCCAGGCGCTCGGCGACCTCGGGCATGGCGAGTCCGGGCATGGTCGCCGGCGCGGACGCGGTCACCCGCGTCGCGGGGGAGGGGCGCGGGCTCATCGGGCGTCGTCGGCGGCCGGCTCGGCGGAGGAGGCCGAGAGCGCCTGGTGGTGGCGGATGACCTCGTCGATGATGAAGTTCAGGAACTTCTCGGCGAAGTCCGGATCCAGCTGCGCGTCCTCGGCCAGGCGCTTCAGCCGCTCGATCTGCCGGCGCTCGCGGGCCGGGTCCGCCGGCGGCAGGTCATGGGTCGCCTTGAGCACGCCGACCCGCTGGGTGGCCTTGAACCGCTCGGCGAGCAGATACACCAGGGTGGCGTCGATGTTGTCGATGCTGGCGCGCATGGCCACCAGCTCGTCGAGGACCTCGGGGTCGACGCGACCGGCGACGTCGCCGCCGCGCGCATCCGGCGTATCAGGCGTGGAGCTCATGGCCCCAGCCTAATCGGCGCCGACCGGTTCGTAATGCCGCGACCGGGCGGTGTCGATGGTCGACTGCCCCAGCACGCGCGTGTCCTGGTACATGACCGCCGTCTGTCCCGGCGCGACGCCCGTCAGCGGCTCGACGAGCTCGACGACCAGCCGCGGCGCGCCGTCCTCGGTCTCCGGCTCCTCGGCCTCCACGCGGGCGCGGGCCGGGACGGGGTCGGCGTGGGCGCGGATCTGCAGGTCGACGTCGAACCAGGCGCCCGCGACCGCCTCGGCCACCGGCTCGCCGGCCCAGGAGAGCCGGATGCCGGTGAGCCGGTCGATCTCCAGCATCTCCTTCGGCCCGGCGACGACGGTGTTCTCCTTCGGCCGGACCTCGAGGACATAGCGCGGCTTGCCGTCCGGGGCGGGACGGCCGAGCTGCAGGCCGCGGCGCTGGCCGACGGTGTAGGCCTGCGAGCCGCCGTGCTCGCCGATCGTCTCGCCCTCGGGATCGACGATGGGCCCGTCGTGCAGGTCGATCTGCTCGGCGAGCCAGCCGCGGGTGTCGCCGTCGGGGATGAAGCAGATGTCGTGGGAGTCGGGCTTCTTCGCCACCGTGAGTCCGCGCTCGGCGGCCTCGGCGCGGACCAGCTCCTTCGACGGCGTCTCGCCCAGCGGGAACCAGCAGTGGCGCAGCTGCTCGTGGGTGAGCACGCCGAGCACATAGGACTGGTCCTTCGTCCAGGTCGCCGCGCGGTGCAGCTGCCGGTCGCCGTGCTCGTCGGTGAGCACCGTGGCGTAGTGGCCGGTGGCGACGGCGTCGAAGCCCAGCGCGATGGCCTTGTCCAGCAGCGCTTCGAACTTGATCTTCTCATTGCACCGCATGCATGGGTTCGGCGTGCGCCCGGCGGCGTACTCGGCGATGAAGTCGTCGACGACGTCGGCCTTGAACCGCTCGGAGAAGTCCCAGACGTAGAAGGGGATTCCCAGCGTCTCGCAGGCCCGCCAGGCGTCGGAGGAGTCCTCGATGGTGCAGCAGCCGCGCGAGCCGGTGCGCAGTGTGCCGGGCATGCGGCTCAGCGCCAGATGCACCCCGACCACCTCGTGGCCGGCGTCGACGGCGCGGGCGGCGGCGACGGCGGAGTCGACGCCTCCGGACATGGCAGCGAGAATCTTCACCCTTCAACGCTACGCGGGCGGCACCGCGGGCGGCAAAGTCCCGTCGCCGGGGTGGGAGCCGGACGACGTCGCGTCTCCGACCGGCCCCGGGAGATCCGGCTCGGCGTCGACGTCAGAGCCGCCCGGCGGCCTTCAGCCGGATGTAGGCGTCGGCCAGCTGCGGCGGCAGCTCGTGCGGGGAGGCGTCGACGACTTCGGCTCCGAGCGCGCCCAGCTGGCTGATCAGCGCCTCCCGCTCGATCATCGCCCGTTCGGCGGCCGCGGCGCGGTAGACCTCGCCGAGGTCGTCGCGGGCCAGCGAGCGGCGGTCCAGCTCCGGGTCCCGGACGGCGGCGACGAGCACCAGGTGCTTCTGCGTCAGCTGGGGCAGGACCGGCAGCAGGCCCTCCTCCAGCGAGGCCGAGTCCAGCGAGGTCAGCACCACCACCAGCGAGCGCTGCGAGGTCAGCTTCTGCACGTGGGCCGGCAGCTGGGAGAAGTCGGCCTCCACCAGCTGCGGCTCGAGCTCGGCCATGGCGTGGACGAGCTGGTGGAGGAAGTCGCCGGAGGCCGCCGAGCGCGCCCGGGCGGAGACCTCGCGGTCGAAGCCCAGGAAGTCGACCCGGTCCCCGGCGCCGGCGGCCAGCACGCCGAGCAGCAGCGAGGCCTCCATGCCGGTGTCCAGCACCGGCTCGTCCACGACCTGGCCCGCCCTGTCGCCGGACCCGTCGCCGTCGCGCCGGCTCGGGTCCCCGACGTCGCGGATCCCCACCCGCGCCGCCGAGGTGCGCGAGGTGTCCAGACAGAGCACCACCCGCCGGTCGCGCTCGGGCCGCCAGGTGCGGACCACCAGCTGCTGGCCGGCCGCACCCTGCCGCCGGGCGGTGGCGCGCCAGTCGATCGAGCGCACGTCGTCGCCGCGGACATACTCGCGCAGCGAGTCGAACTCGGTGCCCGCCCCGCGCAGCTGCACGGCGGTCTGGCCGTCCAGCTCGCGCAGCCGCTGCATCTTCGACGGCAGGTGCCGGCGCGAGCCGAAGGCCGGCAGCACGCGCAGCTCGTGCGGGACGCGGTGGGTGACCTGCCGGCCGGCCAGTCCCAGCGGACCCAGCGAACGGATCGTCGCCGAAGGGCTGATCAGCCGGCCGCGGCGCGTCGGGCGCAGCGCCGTGGCCACGCGGCGGCGCTCGCCGGGCGACAGCGCGATCCGGTGCTCGGGAGCCTCGGCGCCGGCGCTGGGCTGCCACCCGTCGCGCAGCCGGCCGCGCAGCCTGCGGCGACCCTGGTGATGCACCACTGTCGTCGCCGTCGTCGTCCGTCCCAGCCGGACCGCCTCGGCCGCGATCCGCTCGACGCGGACCCGCCGCGGCGAGCCGGCCAGCAGCAGGTCCACGACGACGAGCACCACCAGCAGCACCAGGCAGACCCCGATCGTCGCGGACACCGGCACGGCCACCACGACGATGCTCAGCGCCAGGGCGAGGCCCAGCAGGCGGCGGGTGAGCACCATCAGCGCGGCACCGCGACAGTGGCCAGGATGCCCTGCAGCACGTCGTCGGCGCTGACCCCGTCCATCGAGGCCTCCGGACGCAGCGAGACGCGGTGGCGCAGGCAGGGCAGGGCCAGCGCCTTGACGTCGTCGGGGGTGACGAAGTCCCGGCCGGAGAGCCAGGCCCAGGCCTTGGAGGCGTTGAGCAGGGCGGTCGCACCGCGCGGCGAGACGCCGAGCTGGAAGCTGGGCGCCTGGCGGGTGGCCCGGGCGATGTCGACGATGTAGGCGACCACCTCCGGCGCGATGGAGACCCGCCAGACCGCCCGGCGGGCGGCGAGGACGTCGTCGGCGCCGGCGAGGGGCCGCACTCCGGCGTCGGCGAGGTCGGAGGGGTTGAATCCGGCGGCGTGGCGTCGGACGACCTCGATCTCCTCGCCGCGCTGGGGGAGATCCAGCGTGACCTTCAGCAGGAAGCGGTCGAGCTGGGCCTCCGGCAGCGGATAGGTGCCCTCGTACTCCACGGGGTTCTGCGTGGCGGCGACCAGGAAGGGATCCGGCAGGCCGCGGCCCAGCCCGTCGACCGAGACCTGGCGCTCCTCCATGGCCTCGAGCAGCGAGGCCTGGGTCTTCGGCGGAGTGCGGTTGATCTCGTCGGCGAGCAGCAGATTGGTGAAGATCGGCCCCTCGCGGAAGCTGAAGTCGCCGGTGGTCGAGTCGTAGACCAGCGAGCCGGTGACGTCGCCGGGCATCAGGTCCGGGGTGAACTGCACCCGGGCGGTGTCCAGCGAGAGCGACGCCGAGAGCGAGCGCACCAGCAGCGTCTTGGCCACGCCGGGCACGCCCTCGAGGAGCACATGGCCGCGCACCAGCAGGCCGATGAGCACGGCGGTGACCGCCCCGTCCTGGCCGACGACGGCCTTGGCGACCTCCTGGCGGACCCGGTGGAAGCGGTCGCGCAGCACGTCGTCGCCGGGCTCGGCGCCGGCTGCGGCGCCGGATCCGGCGTCCGACTCGGCCGGGGCGGAGGCGGCGGGCGCCGGGTCGCTCAGCTGCTGGGGGAAGGGGGTCTGGTCGTCAGTCACGGGAGAGTCCATCGCTTCCGTCGCGTCGATCGGCAGGGTCGGCAGGGTCGGCAGGGTCGGCAGATTCGGCAGGGTCGGTGGGGTCGGCGGAGTCCGGTCGGCGGGGCCCCAGGCCGCTGCGGATGCGCACCTCGTCCTCCAGGACGGCGAGCTCCTGGGCGAAGCGCAGCAGGTCGGAGCTGGAGGTCACGGCGGCGGCGTCCAGCATGCGGGCGACGGCGCGGGGCTCCCGGCCGGTGGTGGTCGCCGTCGCGTGCACGACGGCGGCCTCCTCGGCGGCCGGGCCGAGGCGCAGGAGCCGGGCGAGCCGCAGCATGTGCGCCGAGCGCAGCGTGCGCGCGGCGGCGTCGACGGCGTCGGCCTGCTGGTAGAGGCGGGCCCGGCCCTCGGCGGTCTCCGCGGCCGGGACCTGCACCGGCAGCGGTTCGGAGACGATCGGACCGCGGCGCCGTCCGGCCACGAGGATCAGCAGTCCGGCGACGATCACCAGCCACCAGCTCAGCGTGGTCACCCAGTCCGGCAGGTGGTCCCAGGCGGAGCCGGGGGCGGCGTCGGAGACGTCGGCGGCGGTGCTGCGGTACCAGATCAGCTCCTCGTCCCGGCCGAAGAGCCAGAGGCCCAGCGCCGCGTGGCCCTCGTCGGTGATGGTGCTGTTGGTGAAGGCGTCGGGGGACCCGAAGACCACCCCGTCGTCGGTGAGCACCATCGTCGCCGCCGGTGCCGTCTCCGGCGTCTCCGGGGCCGTCTCGTCCGCGGAGGAGGCCGCGGCGGCGTCCTCCCCGGTCTCGGCCGGTCCGCCGTCGTCGCCCGGTGCGGGCCGGGCGAAGCAGGAGGGCAGGTCGGTGCGATAGAGGTCGCCGGAGGCGGCGATGCTGCCGGCGCTGCGCGCGGCGGGCGAGGGGCATGCGGGACCGGCGGGCAGCACCGGCGGCTGCGCGCCGAGGCCGGCGCCCGGCCCGCGGACCAGGTCGTCGCCGTCGAGCTGCGCGGAGCCGACGGCGTCGAGCGTCTCGCCGGAGGGGGAGAGGAAGACGGTCTCGCCCTGCCAGTCGGTCTCCTCGGCGAGTGTGCCGTCGACGAGCTCGGAGCGGATGCGGCGGTCCATCGGCCAGTCGGCCTCGAATCCGACCAGCGTGGCCTCGGGATGCTCGGAGAGGCTGCTCCGCAGCTGCTCGGCGCCGCTGACCTCGTGGATGGTGACGCCCTGATCCTCCAGGACCTCGGCGACGGCCCGGTAGCCGTCCTGCTCCGTGCTGCCCAGGCTGTACGGGGCGACGTCGGGGGTGGTCAGCAGCTGCTGGGCGAGGGCGAGCGTCGTGCCGAGCACGACCAGCAGCACCCAGAACTGCCAGCGGCGCCAGGTGCTGCGCAGGGCGGCGCGACCGCTCTCGACGGTGGCGCCGGAGCGGTCGGCGCTCGCGGCCGGCGCGGCGGATCCGGCGGTCTGGGCGGACTGGGCGGTCTGGGCAGTCTGGGCGGAGGCGGCGGTCTCGTCGGTCATCGCGGCGCCACCACCTGTGCCGCCGGTGACGACTCGGCGCCGTCGTCGGGTCGGCTGGTCTGCAGCGCGGCGTCGAGGGCGGCCAGCTCCTCGCAGTCCTGGGCGGAGAGCGGGCGCCCGCCGTAGCGCGAGAGGTTGAACAGATCGGCGGCGACGCGCAGCCGGCCGCGCTGGGCGGCGAAGACCGTCCCCAGCCCGACGGCGGCCTCGGTGGCGGTGCGCCCGGCGCCGGCGGGCATCAGATCACGTTCCTCGGCGGCGCGGACGATCGCTCGGAAGCGGTCGCGGAAGGCCGCGTCCGGCTCGCCGGCGGCCAGCCGGCGGGCGGACCGGTCGCGCAGCTCGTCGGCGGTGATCCCGTGCTCCTCCTCCAGGACCCGGTCCTCGACGGAGGCATGCTGCAGCCGGGGACGGACCAGCAGCACGACCAGCACCACGACGACGGCGAGCAGCACCAGCAGCAGCACCGGGCCGTAGGGGATGTCCACGCCGGTGAGGGTGACCAGGCGGTCGTCCAGCCAGGCCAGCACATCGCCGATCAGCCGGCGGATCGGGCCGGCGTCGGCGGTGTCGTAGCGACTGTCGCGGAGCTCCTCCTCGAGCAGCTCGCGGGCGCCGTCGCGGGCCGGCCGCAGCGGCGGCGAGTCCGCGGCCGCGGCCGGCGTCGCGTCTCCGCCGACGGACCCGTCGACGGAGACGGCCGGCGGCGCGGGGACGGATGCGGCCCAGGGCGCGGCCCACGGAGGAAGCGCGGTCATCAGCACCAGCGTCCTACTGCGGCCTCGCCGGGCCGCCGTCGGCCGGGTCGTCGGGGTGACCGTACGGACCGGGCTGACCGTACGGACCGGGCTGACCGTATGGACCGGGCTGGCCCGGCTGTCCATACGGACCGGGCTGTCCATACGGACCGGGCTGTCCGTACGGGCCGGGCTGGCCCGGCTGTCCGTATGGACCCGGCTGGCCGGGCTGGTCGTATGGGCCGGGCTGGCCGTACGGGCCGGGCAGCTGCGTCGGCGGGGCGGCCTCCCGGGGCCGGCCCAGATGCTCCACGGAACCGGGCACGGTGACGCCGTCGTCGTGAGCGCCTTCGGCGGCGGCCATCAGCGCGACGTCGAGCCCCTCCCGGCGATGGCGGGCGTCGAGGTACATG
This sequence comes from Nesterenkonia halobia, assembly GCF_039536005.1. NCBI lineage: Bacteria > Bacillati > Actinomycetota > Actinomycetes > Micrococcales > Micrococcaceae > Nesterenkonia > Nesterenkonia halobia. The sequence continues at coordinate 145,530 of NZ_BAAAYG010000002.1, forward strand.
ACCGCCACGACGGCGCCGACCAGGGCGACCACCAGCGAGCTGGCCATCGTGGCGATCAGCGTGCTGACCGCCTGGAGGATCGTCGCCCCCATCCCCGGCTCGGTCACGCCGCCGGGGGAGACCGAGCTGCCGGTGCCGGCGGCGCCGATCAGTCCGGCGACGATCCCCAGGATGGTGCTGGCGACGAAGGCGATGAGCAGCACCAGCGCCAGCGTGCCGATGGTGGCCCACCGTCGGCCGGTGCCGAGCGCCCAGGAGCGGCCGAGGGACTCCATCGGGCCACGACGCTCGACGAGCACGGCCATCGGCGCGTACATCAGCCCGGCGGTCATCCAGAGGCCCAGCAGCAGGAAGCCCGGCAGGGCGAGCAGCAGGCCGATGCCGAAGGTCATGACGGTGACCAGCACGGCCACCGTGCCCGCGACGAGGGTCACCAGCACGCCGATCACGGCGAGCAGCAGCACAGTGCCGATCAGCGCCCCGATCCGGTCGCGGCACAGCGTCAGCATCTGGAGGAACTCGGTGCGCCAGCCCCAGGCGGCGCGCATCGTGGGCAGCACGATCAGCGCGAAGCCCACGGTCAGCAGCAGGTTCTGCAGGATGGTGATCCCCACAGTCGCCGTGTAGTACGGCACCGACTCCGCCAGGGCGGAGAACACCTGGTCGTCCGACCAGGTGGACATCATCATCTGGTTCTCGAGAGTCGCCAGCGGCGCGGGGAAGAGCACCTGGGCGAGCATCAGCAGCAGGAAGGTGATCAGGCCGGCCAGCAGGGGCAGCCCCAGCACCGCCTTCGGCGCATGGCGCAGCATCGCGGTCCCTCCGCCGAGGACCTCGCCGAGACTCATCCGGCGCAGCGGGAAGACGGCGCCGGGGCAGGCCGGCTCGCCCGGGGCGGAGCCCGGTCCGGCGTGGGGGCCCTGCGGGCCCCAGGACGAAGGGGGCTGGGTCACGTCATCCTCCTGAGCGGACTCCGGCGCCGTGGGTCGCACAGCGTCCAGGTCATCCGTATCTTCCATGTCATCCGTGTCCTCGGCCCCGTCAGAGTCCTCTGCGGCGGGTCCCGGAGCGACGTCGGCCGAGGCGGGCGGAGCCGGTCGCGCGGCGGCGCGGCGTCGCCGTCGTCCCGGGCCTGCGGCCGTCTCCGTCCCGCTCCTCACTCTATAGCCCGCCGGGTGCAGTTCGCAGGCGACGCGTCAGGGTTGTGGAGGAATCGACTCCACACACGCCCCCGTCGCCGGTTCCGCGGGGGCGCGGAGTCCGCGCCGGAGTCGCCGATGACGCGGGGTCGTCATATATCCTGACCGCACACGTCAGCTGAGCCAGGGGACTGAGGAACAGGAGTGCGGATGAAAGCCAGGATTCTGGTCGTCGACGATGACGAGGCGCTCGCCGAGATGATCGGCATCGTGCTGCGCAACGACGGCTTCGAACCCACCTTCTGCGTCACCGGGGACGAGGCCCTCGAGGCCTTCCGGACGACCAGGCCCGACCTCGTCCTGCTGGACCTGATGCTGCCGGGCAAGGACGGCATCGAGGTCTGCCGGGAGATGCGCGAGGAGGCCGACACTCCCATCGTCATGCTCACCGCGAAGTCCGACACCGCCGACGTCGTCCGCGGTCTGGAGGCCGGCGCCGACGACTACGTGCCCAAGCCGTTCAAGCCCGCCGAGCTCGTCGCCCGGGTGCGGGCCCGGCTGCGGCCGACCGAGCATGTCGAGCGCCACGGCGACGAGCCGCTGACCATCGGCGACCTGAGCATCGACGTCGCCGGCCACGAGGTCCGGCGCGGCAGCACCAGCATCTCGCTGACTCCGCTGGAGTTCGACCTGCTGACGGCGCTGGCGCGCAAGCCCTGGCAGGTGTGGAACCGCGAGATGCTGCTCGAGGAGGTCTGGGGCTATCAGCACCAGGCCGACACGCGGCTGGTCAACGTCCACGTCCAGCGGCTGCGCTCGAAGATCGAGAAGGATCCGGAGAATCCCGAGATCGTCCAGACCGTGCGCGGAGTGGGCTACAAGGCCGGAGGGCAGGGATAGGCCATCGCTGAGGAGGAGTCCAGGGCCTCCGCCTCCCGCGCCGTCGCGATCACCACGGGCTCCATCCCGGTGGTCCCGCCGGCCGAGGCGGAGGAGTCCGCCCGCGCGCCGGAGGGGACCGAGGACGAGCCCCGCCCCGGCGCCGGGAGGCGCCTGTGGCGCACCGTGGCGCGGCTGCCGCGGCTGTGGGGGCGCTCGCTGCTGTTCCGCGCCGTCGCGTTCACCGGCGTGCTCACCCTGGTCAGCACGCTGCTGGTCGCGGCCTTCCTGACCCAGCAGGTGACCACCGGACTCTTCCAGGAGCGCTTCGACCAGGTCGAGCGGCAGGCGGTGGGCGGCCTGGAGCAGGGCCAGCAGCTGTTTGGCGAGCTGTCCGCCTCCAACCCCACCGAGGCCGAGCGCAGCGTCGACGAGACCATCGGGGTGCTGGGCGACGAGGGGTCCGAGCTGCGCCGCGGGATCCTGCTGGAGCCGCTGAACCCCGAGCAGCGATCCTGGGTGCAGGCGACGGCGACCGACGACGCCATCAGCGACGTCGTCTCCGACGAGCTGGCCGCCGCACTGGCCGACGGCGACTCGCAGTACTGGCAGTCGGTGTCCATCCGCGACGACGGCGAGGAGGTGCCCGGCGTCGTCTTCGGGACCCGGGTCAACCTGCCGCCCGGCGAGGCCTGGGGGCTGTACTTCGTCTACGACTTCTCCACGGTGCAGGAGACGCTGGCCTTCTTCCTGCGGATCCTGCTGCTGGCCGGCCTGAGCGTCCTGGTGCTCAACATGGCCATCGTCGCCTGGGTGACGCGTTCGGTGGTCAAACCGATCTCGCACGCCGCCGAGGTCTCCGAGCGGATCGCCGCCGGCCAGCTCGACCAGCGCCTGGCGGTGCGCGGAGAGGACGAGATCGCCCGGCTGGGCATCTCCTTCAACCGGATGGCCTCCAATCTGCAGGAGCAGATCACCCGCCTGGCGAACCTGTCGAAGATGCAGCAGCGCTTCGTCTCCGACGTCTCCCACGAGCTCCGCACCCCGTTGACGACTGTGCGGATGGCCTCGGAGGTGCTGCACCAGTCCAAGGACGACTTCGACATCGTCAATCAGCGCTCCGCCGAGCTGCTCCACCCCCAGGTCGAGCGCTTCGAGGCGCTGCTGGGCGATCTGCTGGAGATGTCGCGCTTCGACGCCGGCGCCGCGGAGCTGGCGCTGACCGACGTCGACCTGCGCAGTCTGGCCGGCGAGGTGCTGACCTCGGCGCTGCCGCTGGCCGACCAGCAGGACGTGCAGCTGTCGATCGTCGTCCAGGGCGAGGACTTCGTCGCCCGGGTGGACCCGCGGCGCATCGATCGGATCCTGCGCAACCTGGTCAACAACGCCGTCGAGCATTCCGAGGGACGTCCGGTGGACGTGGTCATCGCCTCCTCGCCGACGGCGGTGGGTCTGGCGGTCCGCGACCACGGCATCGGGATGAGCCCCTCGGAGGTCGGCCACGTCTTCGACCGCTTCTGGCGCGCCGACCCGGCGCGGGCCCGCACGACCGGCGGATCCGGGCTGGGGCTGTCCATCGCCACGGAGGACACCCGGCTGCACCAGGGCGCGCTGGACGCCTGGGGGCAGAAGGGGCAGGGCGCCTGCTTCCGCCTGGTGCTGCCGCGGCGCCAGGACGTGCCCTACCGCGCCTCGCCGCTGGCGCTGCCGCCGGTCTACCGCGCCTCGGACCGCCGATCGGTCAGCGGGTCGGTGATCGGCGGGCCCTCCGCCGGGGCGGCGGCGTACGATCGGCTGACCGAGCAGTCGCTGGGCGAGCAGTCGTCGCATGTCGAAGCCGGCGGCGCGGATGACACGACGGCCGTCGCCGCGGACCATGGGGAGGGCGACGAGCGCGCGGAGCGCGACCGCCGGCGCGCGCCGACGACGACCCGCAGGACCCGACGGCCGAGGAGGCGGAGGCATGAACGAGCGACGCCGTGTCCGTGCGACCACGCTGCTGGCCGTCGTCCTCGCGGCGGCGATGCTGCTCGTCTCCGCCTGCGCGCCGATGATCCCGACCAGCGGGCCGGTGGGCACCTCGCAGCCGGAGTCGGAGGACGACACCCAGTACCTCAGCCAGCCCGCCTCCCCGCAGCCCGGCGCCTCGCCGGAGGACATCATCCGTGACTTCATCAAGGCCGGCGTCGGCGCCGAGGACGACTTCGCCGTCGCCCGCGAGTTCCTCACCGACGAGGCCTCGCAGCAGTGGCGCCCCACCGAGCGCACGCTGGTCTACACCTCGGATCCGGCGATCTTCTCCGAGGGGGACGACACCTACTCGGTGCAGGTCGGCGTGGACTCCTCCGTGGACTCGAACGGCATCATGACTCCGCGGACCTCCTCTCCGGACTCGGTGGAGTTCACCCTGACCCGCGAGGGCGGCGGGGACGGAGAGGACGGCTCGGACGGAGAGGACGGCGAGGAGGGCGAATGGCGGATCGCCGAGGCGCCGCAGGGGATCATGCTCAGCAGCACGGCGTTCTCGCAGACGTTCCGCGCCCACACGCTCTACTTCTATGACCGGCAGCACGACTACGCCGTGCCCGATCGCCGATGGTTCATGGAGCGCGGCCGCGACGTCGCGGCCGAGACGATGCGCGCGCTGCTCGAGGGGCCCGCCCCCTATCTGCAGTCCGCCGTGGATTCGGCCTTCCCGGACGGCGCGGTGATGACCAGCGGGCCCGTCGAGGGCGAGGACGGCGCGACCACGATCGAGCTGGACTCCGAGCGCATCGCCGGCACCACCGCCGAGGAGCGGAGCCTGATGCGTCACCAGGCCAGGCTGTCGCTCGAAGGGCTGCCGGAGGTCGGCGACGTCGACCTTCGCGCCGGAGAGTGGACCTTCGACGGCTCGAGCAGCCTCGAGGCGCTCGGCATCACCCACCGTCCGGAGGTCCAGTCGCTGCAGGTCGGCGTGCATGACGGGCGACTGAAGCTGCTGGAGGGGCTGCAGACGCTGTCGATCGCCGGGCTGCCGGACATCTCCGATCTGGAGCCGCAGGCTCCGGCGATGCCCGAGGCCGCCGACGACGTCTACGCCTTCCTCGACGGAGACCGCGAGACGCTCTATCACGTGCGCCCGGACCGGTCCGCCGTCTCGGTGGCCGAGGGGGAGTCGCTCACCCGGCCCTCGATGGACAACGACGGCTGGACCTGGACGGTCAGCAACTCCGACTCCGGCGCCACGATCCATGCGGTGCCCTATGACGAGTCGCTGGAGGCTTCGCCGGTGAAGGTCAGCGCCGACTGGCTCGACGGCCGGGAGATCACCTCGCTGCGCATCGCCCAGGACGGGGCCCGCGCGGCGATGGTCGTCGACGACGGCGGCGAGCGGACGCTCTACGTCGCCGGCGTCGTCCGCGACTCCGAGGGGATCCCGCGAGGGGTGGCCACTCCGATGGCGCTGCCGACCACCGTCGACGTCGAGCAGGTGCGCTGGGACGCCAACGATGCCCTGGTGGTCTGGGAGCCCGGCGGCGTCGAGGATGAGGCGGTGCAGATCCAGCGGGTCACGCTGGACATGACCACCGAGGACGTGGGCGACGTCCTGCTGGCGGTGCGCAACGTCTCCACCGGCGAGGGCCCCGATCTGGAGCTGATGGCCGAGGCGGCGGAATCCTCCGTGGTGACCCTGCCGGGAGACGCCTGGAATCTGGACAATCAGGACGTCGCCCTGCACGACTACGCCTACGCGGGCTGAGCGCGCCGACTGAGCGCGCCGCCGGCGGCGACACGCCGGGCTCTCCACAGCGGCCGCGTCCGGGCTGGCCTCCGGTTCCGCCGCGGGGCAGGCTGGCCGTCATGGTGCCCCGTCCGTCCGAGCCTCAGGACGCCGGGCGCGGTCCGCGCGAGGGGCCGCGCCCGGCCGTGCTGCTCGACCGGCTCTGGTTCTCCCGCCCCGGCCACGGACTGCGGCGCGCCGTCGACGACGCCGCGGGTCTGCTGGTGCCGGTGTGGTGCCTGGGGTGCGGAGCCGAGGGGCGGCAGCTGTGCCCGCCGTGCGCCGAGGACCTCCGCGGCGCGCTGCGCCGGCCGCGCCCCGCCGAGCGTCAGGCCATGGCTCTGCCGATCGTCCACCGTCACGACCCGGCGGGAGGCACGCATTCCGAGGTGCTGCCGGTCACCGCCGCCGGGCGCTACGACGGCGTCGTCGCCCGCGCCGTGCTGGGCTTCAAGGATCACGAGCACATCGGTCTCGCCCGCGTGCTGGCCCCGGCGCTGGCCCGCGCCGTCGAGGCGGCGCTGGCCCGTGCCGACGCGGCCGAACGGGGTCCTGCCGAGGCGGCTGAGCGCGGCCCTGTCAGCGTGGGCGCGGACGGGGCCCGGCCGCCGGAGCGGTCGGTGAGGCCGGTGCGGCCGGTGAGGCCGGTGACGCCGCCGCCGTCGGCGACCTCGCGGCTGCGTCGCAGCGTCGACCCCGTCGAGCATCTGCTCGCCCATGCCGGGGTGCCGGCCGCCCGCGGTCTGCTGCGCCGTCGCGCGGCTCTCGCCGGCCTGCTGCCCGGGGGATCGCAGAAGGCGCGCGGCGCGCGCGAGCGCCGCCGGCGGCTGGCCGGCAGCCTGCGGGTCGCCCGGCACGGGGCCGAGGCGCTCGCCGGGCAGGAGGTGCTGCTGGTCGACGATGTGCTGACCACCGGGGCGACGCTGGCCGAGATGCATCGGGCGCTCGACGCCGCCGGAGCGCGGGTGCTGGGGGCGGCGGTGCTCGCGGCCGCGCCGCGGCCGGTCGCGCCGTCGGCGACGCGGTTCTGAGCCCGCCGCCCCGGATTCCGCCGGCCCGGCGGCGGCTGAGCAGGTCGGGGGAGATTCGGGCGGAGCGACGCGGATATTCGTCGCGCGGATCGGGTGACGTGCGCGACGAATCGTCCTAGTGTGGAGTATGGGAATCTTCACGATGGGTCCCATCGCAGCGGCGACGGGACGAGTGGCCCGATCGACCGTTGTGCTGTCATCGGACACGAGGAGGTCACCATGACCCTGCAGGTCAGCTACATCGGACGCAACATCCAGATCCCCGACGCCTTCAAGGAGCACGTCGAGGACAAAGTCGGCAAGATCGACCAGCTCGCCGACAAGGGCCACGAACTCGAGACCAAGGTCGTCGCGGAGAACTCCCATCGGCGCAGCGAGACGACGATGACTGTGGAGCTCACCGTGTTCGGCCGCGGCAAGGTGGTGCGCTCCGAGGCACAGGCCGGCGACAAGTTCGCCGCCTTCGAGATCGCGTTCAACAAGCTGACTGAGCGGCTGCGCCGGCAGCGCGACAAGAAGAAGTCGCGGGCCCACGCGCCGCGGCACAACGGCGCTCCGGACGTCGCCACCGCGATGGCCGGGCTGGAGCCGGTGTCGACTGACCGTCCGCTGTACGAGCAGGTGCTCGAGGCCGAGCAGGCCGACGACGCCCCGCCCGCCGAGGAGGACTGGGACGCCCCGATCAAGATCCGCCGGAAGGTGTTCCCCGCCGAGCGGATGAGCGTCGACGCCGCCGTCGACGCCATGGAGCTGGTCGGTCATGACTTCTACCTCTACGTCGACGCCGAGACGGGACAGCCCTCGGCGGTCTATCGCCGGCGCGGCTGGACCTACGGCGTCATCTCGCTGGACAGCGAGCATGGGGTCGAGGCGCAGGTGACGGAGGAGCGCTCCTACCGTCCGGAGAACGGCGCGACCCACGCCGCGGTCGGTGCCGCCTGACCTGACGACGGACGCCGGAGAAGCGGCCCGCCGGGGCCCGGATCGTCGCGGTCCGGGCCCCGGCGGCCGTCCGGGGACTGATCCCGGCGACCCGTCGGATCCGAGGTGTCAGCCGGGGTCGTCGTGGGCCGGGATCCCGGCGGTGCGCCGGGGCGAGGCCCCCGGCTGACGTCGAGACGGGACTCGGGGAACCTTTAGGCACAGTTGAGACGGACGGCGTAGACTGACCGAGGCTCCCGCGTGGCCCTCAGCACACGGCACTCGTGCGCGACCGCGTCCGGACCGGGCGCCGAGGGCGACGTCGACGGTGCGCCGGCCGGTGCCGGCGGCGTCGACGTCGGGGCCGTGCCCCAGTACGAACCTGATGGAGAACCGGCTGTGCCTACTCTGCTCGAACGAATCCTCAAGACCGGGGACAAGAAGATCCTCAAGACGCTGCGGTCGCAGACCGACGCCGTCAACCTTCTCGAGGACGAGTTCAAGGAGCTGTCCGACGCCGAGCTGCGTGCCGAGACCGAGCGCTTCAAGGAGCGGCATCGCGACGGCGAATCGCTGGACTCCCTGCTGCCCGAGGCCTTCGCGACGGTCCGCGAGGCCGCCGACCGCACGCTGGGCCAGCGGCACTTCGACGTCCAGGTCATGGGCGGGGCCGCGCTGCACCACGGCAACATCGCCGAGATGGGCACCGGCGAGGGCAAGACGCTGGTCGCCACGCTGCCGTCGTACCTGAACGCGCTCACCGGCAAGGGCGTGCACATCATCACCGTCAACGACTACCTGGCCAAGTACCAGTCGGAGCTGATGGGGCGTGTGCACCGCTTCCTGGGGCTGAACGTCGGCACCATCACCAACGACATGCAGCCGGCCCAGCGGCGCGAGGCCTACGCCGCCGACATCACCTACGGGACGAACAACGAGTTCGGCTTCGACTTCCTGCGCGACAACATGGCCCAGTCGCTGGACGACCTGGTCCAGCGCGAGCATCATTTCGCCATCATCGACGAGATCGACTCCATCCTCATCGACGAGGCGCGCACCCCGCTGATCATCTCCGGCGCGGCCACCGGCGGCATCTCCCGCTGGTACTCCGACTTCGCGACGCTGGTGACGAAGCTGGAGAAGGACACCGACTACGAGGTCGACGAGAAGAAGCGCACCGTCGGCGTGCTCGAGTCCGGGATCGACAAGGTCGAGGACTACCTGGGCATCGAGAACCTCTACGAGTCGCGCAACACGACCCTGATCCAGTACCTGAACAACGCCATCCGGGCCAAGGAGCTCTACAAGCGGGACACCGACTACGTCGTCGTCCGCGGCGAGGTCCACATCGTCGACGAGCACACCGGGCGCATGCTCAAGGGCCGCCGCTACAACGAGGGTCTGCACCAGGCCATCGAGGCCAAGGAGAGCGTGCAGATCAAGCCCGAGAACCAGACGCGGGCGACGGTCACGTTGCAGAACTACTTCCGCAGCTACGAGAAGCTCTCCGGCATGACCGGCACCGCCGAGACCGAGGCCGCCGAGTTCATGTCCACCTATCAGCTCGGCGTGGTCCCGATCCCGCCGAACAAGCCGCGCCAGCGGGAGGACCACAATGACCTCGTCTACAAGAACGAGGTCGTGAAGTTCGACGCCGTGCTCGAGGACCTCGTCGAGCGGAACAAGAAGGGCCAGCCGGTCCTCGTCGGCACCGAGTCGGTGGAGAAGTCCGAGTACCTGTCGAAGCTGCTGGCGAAGGCCGGCATCCGCCACGAGGTCCTCAACGCGAAGAACCACGAGCGCGAGGCCGCGATCGTCGCGCAGGCCGGCCGCCGCGGAGCGGTCACCGTCGCGACCAACATGGCCGGCCGCGGCACCGACATCATGCTCGGCGGCAACGCCGAGTTCAAGGCCGTCCATGAGATGGAGAAGCTGGGCCTGGACCCGGTGGAGAACTCCGAGGAGTACGAGGCGAAGTGGCGCGAGGTCTTCGATCAGGCCAAGGAGGAGGCCGAGGCCGAGGGCGACGAGGTCCGCGAGCGCGGCGGCCTCTACGTGCTGGGCACTGAGCGTCACCAGTCGCGCCGCATCGACAACCAGCTGCGCGGCCGCTCCGGACGACAGGGCGACCCCGGCGAGTCCCGCTTCTACATCTCGCTGACCGACGATCTGATGCGTCTGTTCAACCAGGCCGCCGCCCAGCGGATCATGAACTCCAAGGCCATGGACGATCAGATCCCGGTCGAGCACAAGTTCGTCTCCAGCGCCATCGCCAACGCCCAGCAGCAGCGCGAGGGTCAGAACACCGAGATGCGCAAGAACGTGCTGAAGTACGACGACGTGCTCAACCGTCAGCGCCAGGCGATCTACTCCGACCGCCGACGGATCCTCGAGGGCGACGACGTCCATGAGAAGGTCCAGCACTTCATCGAGGACGCCGTCGGACTCATGATCGACGAGCACACCACCGCGAGCTCCTCCGAGGACTGGGATCTGGAGGCCCTCTGGGAGGAGCTCTCCGGGCTCTACCCGATCGCGCTGACGATCGAGGACGTCGTCGAGGAGGCCGGCGGCGTCGACCAGCTGACGGTGAAGATGCTCAAGCGCGAGATCATCTCCGATGCGAAGGTCGCCTACGAGAACAAGGAGAACGAGCTCGGCGAGGACGCCATCCGCCAGCTCGAGCGTCGCGTGCTGCTCTCCGTCATCGACGAGAAGTGGCAGGAGCACCTCTACGAGATGGACTACCTGAAGTCTGGGATCGGCCTGCGGTCGATGGCTCAGCGCGACCCGCTGGTCGAGTATCAGCGGGAGGGCTACCAGCTCTTCCAGACGATGGCCGACACGATCCGCGAGGACTCGGTGCGCTACCTCTTCAACGCCGAGGTGCGCACGGCCTCGCCGCAGGTGCAGGCGGCTGCGCGGTCCGGCAGGACGGAGAACGCGGCCGACTCCGCCGACCAGCAGGTCTCCGTGCCCGGCATGGAGGATGCGCAGAGCGGCGAGGACGACGCCGAGCTGGAGTACACCGCGCCCAGCGAGACCGGCGACTCGACCACGGAGACCCGCCCGACCCGCTGAGCGAACCGGGACGCCGCCCCGGGCGCCGTCCTGACGCACCGAGGAGACCCGCGATGTCCCGAACCCCGGCCCGTCCCGACCCGCTCGACGTCGCACCGGTCATCCCGGTGGTCGAGATCCGCGAGCGGGCGCATGCCGTGCCCCTGGCGCGCGCCCTCGCCTCCGGCGGCGTGCCCATCGTGGAGATCACGCTGCGCACTCCGGACGCCCTGGAGGCCGTCGCCGCCGTGGCCGAGGAGGTGCCCGAGATCCTCGTCGGCGCCGGCACGGTGACCGCCCCCGATCAGGTCCGTCGAGCCTGCGACGCCGGAGCGCAGTTCCTGGTCTCGCCGGGCACGACGCCGGCGCTGCTGGCCGCGATGGTCGACTCCGGGCTGCCCGTCCTGCCGGGGACCGCGAGCGTCTCGGAGGTGCTGACCGTGCTCGAGGCCGGCGTGACGTCGGTGAAGTTCTTCCCGGCGGAGGCCGCGGGCGGGGCGGAGCATCTGCGCGCGCTCGCCGGGCCGGTGCCGGAGGCGCGATTCTGCCCGACCGGAGGCATCACCGCGGCCTCCGCGCCGCAGTACCTGGCGCTGCCGAACGTCGCCTGCGTCGGCGGCACCTGGCTGACGCCGCGGCAGGTGGTCGAGGCCGAGGACTGGGACCGCATCGAGTCGCTGGCCCGCGAGGCGGCCGCGCTGGCTCCGCCGCAGGACGGCTGACCCCCGGCAGGGTCCAGATCCGGCGCGGGGCGTTCAGCCCATCTCGAGGGCGACGACGCGCCAGCGCCCGCGGTGGGCCTCCATGCGCATCGCACAGGCGCGAGTGCGGGCGTCCTCGGTGAAGATCACCGAGGCCTCCCAGATCCCGCCTTCGACATGGTCGGCGCGGACCTGCCGGATCTCCAGCGGACGCGGGGTCGGAGCCGGCGCCTGCTCGTCCGGACCGTCGGTGCGGCGCCGGGCCATCAGCTCGGCCCGCTCGCAGACCTTCTGGTAGACGCAGGCCTCCAGCCAGTGCTGCATCTGCTTCACCGGCCGGGCGCCGCTCAGCGACTCCATCGTCGCCTGGCAGACGATGCGCGAGATCGCCACGATCTGCCGCCGTTCCTCACGCAGCCCGGCCAGCTGGGTCGGACGGCGCCGGTCCCCGTCGGTCTCCGCCGTCGCGGCGAGCTCCGCCGATCCCTCCAGCTGACGCAGCAGCGTCGGCGTGGTCGTGCCGCGCCGGGCGGCCAGCGGGTCGACCGGGGCCGGCCCGGGACGCTCGGCGGCGGGCTCGCCGGCGAGGTGGGCATCGTGCCGGATCAGCGGGTCGCCGTGGGGCGTCCGCACGTGGCGCCGCATGCGGCGACGTCCCGGCTCGTCGGCTCCGCTCCGGTTCTCGAGGGCGGTCGCAGTCATCGGCTCGTCCTTTCGCTCGGCCGTCGCGGGCTCTCCGTCGGCGGCGATCGATCGTGCTCAGTCGGTTCTCGGTCGGTGCGCAGTCGGTGTCGGTCGTGGGGCGCGGTCGGCGCCCCGGTGCTCAGCCGCGGGAACGCTCGTCGGGCAGCTCGAGCACCATGCCGGGCCGCAGCTCGGAGGGATCGTCGCCGATCGTCGCTCGATTGGCGGCGTACCAGCGCGGCCATTCGGCCGCGATCTGTGCGTCGGCGGCTTCCTGGCCCAGATGCTCGGCGGCGATACTCCAGAGCGTGTCGCCGGACTGGACGACCACGTGGTCGGCCTCGTCGGCGGCAGAGCGGGTCTGGCCGCCGGTGAGCCGGTCCCCGGGCTCGGGGGAGGTCGTCCGCTGGGGCCCCGCGGGCCGCGACGTCGTCGACCCGTCGGACCCGTCGGACTCCTCGGATCCCTCGGAGGAGCTGTCGGAGGAGCTGTCCGGGGAGTCCTCCGACGGGGCCTCGGAATCGGCGCTCGACGCGTCGCCGGCCCCGTCGCCGGCGTCCTCGTCGTCGGCGGCCGGCGCCGGAGCGAACAGCGGGTCCGGGAACTGGTCCCCACGGTCGGCCACCAGGTCGGAGTCCGCGCCCGCCGTCGAACCGGCCTCGGCATCCTCGGCGTCCTCGTCGTCCTGGTCGTCCTGCTCGTCCTGGGCGGCGGCGGTGGGCGTCGGCACCGTCGTCTGCGACGCCACGGAGCTCGAGACTCCGGCGGCGGTGCCCATGACAGCCATCTGGGCGCCCAGGGCGATCACCAGCGCGCGCCGCATGAAGCCGGGGGAGAGGAGCTCCAGCAGCGCGGTGCCGCGCCGGACGCCGATGCGTCGGCTCAGCTGCAGCAGGGCGGTGGCGACCACCGAGAGCGCGGCGAGCAGGCTCAGCAGCACGCCGAATGCGACGCACAGCAGGCCGATGAGCTCCTCGACGGCCTGCAGGTCTCCGACGGCCAGGGCCTGCCGCTGCTCCTCGAGAGTCGCACCCCAGACCTGCAGCGTGGACGCCTCCGGCCGCAGCAGGCGGGCCGCGGAGGTCTCGGCCCCGGACATCAGCACAGCGCCGAGCACCAGCAGCAGCGGACCGCTGACGACGACCAGCAGCGTCAGGACCACGTCGGCGGCGGAAGCCCGCGAGGGGGCGGGGCGGCCGGCGACCGGCGACGGGGCCGGTGCATGGATCGCGGACATCGGCGAGCTCCTTCTCCTCATCGGACGGCGCCGGTGCGTTCTTCGGCGAGCGGCCGTCGTGAGAGAGACTGTACACCGATCATGCGGTTTGATGCGATTTGGTCGAGATGAGACTGGATGCGGCGATCTGGGTGTCTCTTGATCTCCGTTCTCAGTCGAGAGGTGTCGTCCCTGGTCAGCGTCGTCGGACGGAGGGAGGAGAGTGCGCGGCTCGGCGGGGAGCGGATCGCGGGGCGGATGCGTCATGATGTCCACTGCACGCGATCATGCGTGCCGCGCCGCGTCCGGCCGGACGGCGGGCGAGCACCGTCGAGCGCGTCGCCCGGGCCGGGGCGAGGCGGGAGGGGAGGCCGAGAAGATGCGTTGGGATGCGCTGTTCGCCGATCTGGAGGCTCAGTGGGAGGCCGGTGCCGCCGAGGAGCGTGATCGGGAGATCGCCGAGGCGGTGCGCGCCGAGCGCGCGACGGTGCCCTTCGCCGACCGGCTGCGTGCTCAGCGGGGCGCGCGGGTGAGCATGATCGTCGCCGGGGCCGGCTCGATGGTCGTGGACGTGGACACCGTCGGCGAGGACTGGCTGGCCGGCGCGGAGGGGCACGTCGGCGTGCTGGTGCCGCTGGAGGCGGTGCTCGCCGTCGACGGTCTGCCGCGGCGGGCGCAGGAGGAGACCTCGCCGACGCGACGGCGGCTGCGCATGACCAGCGCGCTGCGGGCGCTGGGGCGGGATCGTGCCGTGGTCTCGCTGCTCTCGGCGCAGGCCGACGTGCTGGCCACCGGACTGCTGGCCGCCGTCGGGCGTGATCACGTCGACGTGGCGCGCACGCGTCCGGGCGAGACGCCGCGGGCGCGTGAGGGCCACGGGCTGCGCACTGTGCCGCTGTCGGCGATCACGCTGGTCCGCAGCGAGGACGGCCCGGTGATGTGAGCCGGGAGGCGGGCCGGCGCCTCAGGCGGTGGATTCGTGGCGGCGCTGCTCGCGCGCCTCGCGCTGCAGGGCGTACTGGTGCTCGATGTACTCGTCGAGCTTGGCCTCCTCCACGCGCCACTGGCCGCGGCCCCCGACCTGGATGCCCTCGAGCTCCCCGCTGCGCACCAGGCTCCGGGTCTGATCCATCGAGATGTTGAGCACCTCGGCCACATCAGGAAGGGTCAGGAAGCGGCGCATCGGATACCTCCGTCAGGTCGCCGCCGATCGGCGGGGATCGGCGCATTTCATGGGTTTCGCGGTCGGACGATGCGGATCGTTCCGCGTTCGTCCGTTGTGATCGATTGTGGCACAACGGCCGGGACGACGGGATGTTTCATCCACAAGCTCGGCGCCGACCTGGGTTTTCCACAGCCGGAGCTCGACGATGGGTCAGCCCCGCCTCCAGTCGTCTACCCTGTCCGGGTGCACAGACGGGACGGGCAGTCCCGGCCCGGAGAGCGACGCGAGGAAACGCATGACGTCTGAGATGAAGGGGACGGCCGAGTCGGCCGCGGACCGGCTGAAGCGCCCCAGCTGGAAGGACCCGCGCCTGCTCGTGGGGATCGTGATCGTGCTGGCCTCGGTGGCCGGCGTGGTCGCGCTGGTCTCGGCCCAGGACCGCACGACGCCCGTCTACGCGGCCGCGCACACGCTGAGCGTGGGCGAGTCGGTGGACGAGGAGGACCTGCGCGTGGTCAACGTGCAGATCGACGAGGTCCGCGACGACTACCTGCTCGCCGACGAGGAGCTGCCCGCCGAGCAGCAGTTCGTCTCCGTCGTCGAGGAGGGTGAGCTGGTCCCGCGGCGGTCGGTCGACGACGCCGACCCGCAGGGGCGGCAGGCCCTGACGCTGATGGTGGAGCACCCGCTGGCCCAGGCGGTGGAGACCGGCCGGCAGGTCGACGTCTGGGCGGCCACGCCCGGGCGGATGGCCGGCGACGAGGCCACCGTCGAACAGCTGACCGCCGGCGCCGAGGTCTCCGAGATCTCCGAGTCCAGCTCCACCTTCGGCGCGCAGTCGGCGCTGGAGGTCGAAGTCCTGGTGGATCCGGAGCAGGTGCCCGCGATCCTCGCCGCCGGCAGCTCCCAGGCCGTCGTCTCGGTGCTCCCGGCGGGCTCTCCGGAGCCCGAGGCCGAGGCGATGGTCGAGGGCGGCTCCGAGGGCGATTCCGAGGAGAGCTCCGGCGGCTCCGGCGAGTCCGGCGGCGGCTCCGGCGGGGAGGGATCCGAGTGAGACGCTGCTCGGTCGTCACCACCGGACATCTCCACCGGGACCACATCGCCGCGATCGAGGGACTCCACAGTGATGTCACCGTCGACCGCCGCTGCTCCGACCTGGTCGAGCTGATCGCCGCCGCCCGAGCCGGGCGCGCCGACGCGGCGCTGATCGTCGGCGGCACCGAGGAACTGACGGGCAGCCGTCTGGCCGAGCTGCGCGAGGACGACGTCGTCGTGGTGGCGATCTCCGATCTCGCCGACGAGCGCCGGCGGCTGGCGGCGCTGGGCATCGCGGCCCTGCCCGACGACGTCGGCGTCCATCTGCTGGCCCCGGCGCTCCGCGGCGAGGAGATCGAGCCGCCGGAGGAGCTCGACGCCGAGCTCGAGGCGCTGGTCGCCGCCGAAGGTCCGCCGGATCCGGAGGGCGACGCCCTCGAGGCGGGGGTCGGCGATTCCTCCTCCGGTGCTGGGCGCAAGGACGGCAACGACGGCACCGATGGCCCGGATGGCCCGGATGGCACGGACGGCACGGACGCCCGCGAGCCGGGGGCCTCCACCGCGGAGCGTCCGGAGGATCCGGCCGCCGACGCCGCCGGGAGCGACGCCGACGGGGCCGGCGACCGCGGCGAGGCGGAGGACGTCGACGACGCGGCGTCCGCCGGAGCGCACGGTCCGCGACTCGCGGCGAGCGGCGAGGCTCCCGCCGACGGCGACATCGGTGCGGACGGTGCGGAGAGGGCGGCGACCGCGGAGACTGCGGACCGCGCGGCGGCGGACTCCGAGGATCCCGCATCCGAGCAGTCCGACTCCCCGGTGCAGGGCATCACAGTGGTCTGGGGCGCGCCGGGAAGTCCGGGGCGGACGACCACCGCGGTGAACATGGCCGCCGAGCTCGCCGGCACCGGGCGCAGCGTGCTGCTGATCGACGCGGACACGGTGGCCGCCTCGGCGGCGGTGCAGCTCGGCCTCATCGAGGAGTCGGCGGGGCTCGCCCAGGCCTGCCGCCAGGCCGATCTCGGACGGCTGGACGCCTCCCGGCTGCGGCGGATCGTCACGCTGGTCGACGTCGCCGGCTGGCGGCTGCACCTGCTGACCGGTCTGCCGCGCGCCGATCGCTGGCGCGAGCTGCGCGAGCGCGGCCTGCGCCAGGTGCTGCAGATGGCGCGGGACGAATACGACCATGTCGTCGTCGACGTCTCCGCCTCCATCGAACAGGACGAGGACCTCACCTATGACACCTTCGCCCCGCAGCGGCATGCCGCGGCGGTGGCGGCGCTGGAGGAGGCCGACAGCGTGCTGGCCGTCGGCGCCGCCGACCCCGTCAGCTTCCCGCGGCTGGTCAAGGCCCTGGAGGAGCGGCGGCTGCTGGTGCCGGAGACGCCGGAGCCGCAGGTGGTGATCAACCAGCTGCGCGCGCAGGCGGTCGGGCGGTCGCCCGCGGAGCAGGTCGCCGAAGCCTGGGCCCACTGGGGCGCGGCGGCGACGATCGTCCGGCATCTGCCGTGGGATCGCGAGGCCTGCGACGTCGCGCTGCTGCGCGGGCAGGTCCTGGCGGAGGCGGCCCCGGGATCGGAGCTGCGTCGCGGCATCGCCGCGCTGGCCGGTGTGGAGCTGGCCGAACGGCGGCGCGGGCTCTTCGGCCGGCGCCGGGGCGGAGAGCGGCGCTCCCGTCGCCGCGCGGACCGTCGCGGCCGCGGCGGCCGAGGTGGGACGGAGGCCCCGGAGGCCGAGGCGGCCGTCTCCGCCGATGCGGCGACCCGGAGTGCGGAGGCCGATGACGGCGTCGCCGGCGGCGACGGCACCACGTCCTCGGGGTCGACTGAGCAGGAGAGCACGCCGGCGCGTGCCGACGCGGGCACGGATGCGGGCACGGACACGGACGCCGACACGGGGGCCGGCGCCGAGTCGCGGTGACGCACCGGCTCACGCGGCGGACGCGATAGGGTGAGGTTCGGAACCTGGACGACGTGGTCCGGCTCCGCACTGCTGAGCCGCGGCACATCCGAGTGAGCGAGGGGCACATGGCCGAGACAGTTCTCTGGACGCGCGACGACTCTGAGGTGGAGACGCTGCGGGGCGCATACTTCGCGCACGTCGCCTCCGACGATCTGCGGACGGTCAGCCGGGCCGACCAGCGGGCCCGCGTCGAGGAGCATCTCCAGCTGGCGGGGCGGCGCACCGACGCCGCTCCCGAGGCCGCAGTCGTCGTCGGCGAGCGGCGCAGCATCGCCATGGTCGTCACCGACGACATGCCCCACCTGGTCGACTCGGTCACCGCCGAGGTCTCCCGACACGGGCTGGCGATGTCCCTGGTCGTGCACCCGATCGTGCTGACCACCCGGGAGACGACGAGCGGCGAGCTGCTCGCCGTCCGCGAGGTACCCACCGCCCAGCCCGGGATGTCCTCCGGCGACACGCAGACGCTGCCCGACCTCGCCGCGCTCGTCGACGACGAGTCCCGGCGCACCGCCGTGGAGTCCTGGATCGCCGTCGACATCGATCATCCGATCGACGAGGAGCAGGCCGGCGAGCTCACCGAGGGGCTTCGGCGGGTGATCGGCGACGTCGCCGCCAGCCACCGCGATCAGGACCGGATGGGCGGGCGGGCCCGCGGAGCGGCGGGACTGCTGCGCGAGAACGACAGCATCGAGGAGGCCGCCGAATCGGCGGACCTGCTCGACTGGATGGCCGACGGCAACTTCCTCTTCCTCGGCTACTGCGAGTACGTGCTGGACCGCGACTCCGCCGACGGCGCCCAGCTCGTCCCGCAGCCCGACAGCGCGCTGGGGATCCTCGCCGAGCGCCACGGGCTGGAGGCGCTGCACCGGGAGCCGGCACGCGAGCGGAGCCCCGAGGCCTCCGCCGAGGGGTCTGCCGAGGAGTCGGCGCGGGAGCGGGCGCTGGTGATCACCAAGGCCAACACCCGCTCCAGCGTCCGGCGTCGGACCTACATGGACTACGTCGCGGTGAAGACCTTCGGCTCCGACGGCTCCGTCGCCGGCGAGCGGCGCTTCGTCGGACTGTTCAGCCAGAGCGCCTACACCCAGTCCATCGTGAACATCCCGCTGCTGCGCTCGCGGGCCGACCAGCTGCTGCGCCGCTCGGGCTTCAGCCCCGACTCGCACTCCGGCGCCGACCTGCTGCAGATCCTGGAGGTCTACCCGCGCAACGAGCTGCTCCAGATGGACATCACGGAGGTCGAGGACACCGCCTGGCAGATCCTGCAGCTGCAGGAGCGGCGGCGGATCAAGCTGTTCCTCCGCAAGGACCTCCACGGGCGGTTCATGACCGCGCTGCTCTACATGCCCCGCGACCGGTTCAACACGGCAGTGCGGCGGCGCGTGCAGGACGAGCTGATGCGGCACGTCGACGCAGAGTCGATCGACTTCAACGTCCGGCTGACCGAGTCGGTGCTCGCGCGGCTGTTCTTCCGCATGCGGCTGTCCGACGACGCCGCGGAGATGGCGCTGAGCATCGAGGAGCTCCAGGCCAAGCTCGCCCGGACCATCCGCTCCTGGGGCGAGGGCATCGCGCAGGAGGCGGCGGCGAGCCGCCCCGAAGGAGAGGCCGAGCGCATCGCCGGGCGCTGGGGCGAGGCCTTCCCCGACGACTACCGCGTGGTCTACGAGGTGCCCGAGGCTCTGGCCGACATTGCCGAGCTCGAGCAGCTCGAGGCGCATCCGGAGGCCGGCCCGCGGATGCAGTTCTACGCCCCGGGCGGCGAGGACCCCGCCGACATGCGCCTGAAGCTCTACCTGACCGAGCCGAAGACGCTGACCGAGACGCTGCCGGTGCTCGACGATTTCGGGCTGTCCATCCTCGATGAGCGCTCCTACACGCTGACCTGCGGCGACGGATCGATCTTCCACCTCTACGATCTGGGGATCGGATACCCGGAGGGGATCGAGGCCGGCTCGGTGGACATCGGTCAGCTGGAGGAGGCCTACTCGCAGGTGCTGCTCGGCACCGCCGAGTCCGACGTCTTCTCCCGACTGGTGCTGCGCCTGGGCCTCGACATCCGCACCGTCATCGTGCTGCGGGCCTACGCGAAGTACATGCGCCAGCTCGGCAGCTCGCACTCCTACGACTTCCTCGCCGAGACGCTGCGGCAGAATCCGGAGGTCGCCCTCGCCCTGGTGCGGCACTTCGAGGCCCGCTTCGACCCGGCGGTCGGGACCGGAGGCGAGGACGGCGGCGCGGAGGACCGCGAGCAGCTCATGGACCGCCGTCGTCAGGAGGTCCTGGACGCCCTCGAGCAGGTCCGCACCCTCGATGCCGACCGGGTGCTGAGCGCCTTCCTGAACCTCATCGACGCCACGGAGCGGACCAACGTCCACCAGGGTCATGTCCGGGTGGCGCTGAAGATCGCCCCGGACCGCGTCGACTCGGCGCCCGAGCCGCGGCCGGCGCACGAGGTCTTCGTCTACGCCCCCGACGTCGAGGGCGTGCATCTGCGCTTCGCCAAGGTCGCCCGCGGCGGGCTGCGCTGGTCGGACCGGCAGGAGGACTTCCGCACCGAGGTCCTGGGGCTGGTCAAGGCCCAGATGGTCAAGAACGCGGTCATCGTGCCCTCCGGGGCCAAGGGCGGCTTCTATCCCAAGCAGCTGCCCGACCAGTCCGTCGGCCGGGCCGAGTGGATGGAGGCCGGCAAGGCGGCCTACCGGACCTTCATCCGCGGACTGCTCGACGTCACCGACAACCAGGTCGAGCGCGACGGCGTCATGGAGATCGTCCCGCCGCGCGCCGTCGTCCGCCACGACGGCGACGACCCGTACCTGGTCGTGGCCGCCGACAAGGGCACGGCGACCTTCTCCGACACCGCCAACGCGATCTCCCAGGAGTACGGCCACTGGCTCGGCGACGCCTTCGCCTCCGGCGGCTCGGTCGGCTATGACCACAAGGAGATGGGCATCACCGCCCGCGGCGCCTGGGAGTCGGTGAAGGCGCACTTCTCCGAGATGGGTCACGATACCCAGTCCGAGGACTTCACCGTCGTCGGCATCGGGGACATGGCCGGCGACGTCTTCGGCAACGGGATGCTGCTCTCCGAGCACATCCGCCTGGTCGCCGCCTTCAACCACCTGCACATCTTCATCGACCCGAACCCCGACGCCGCGGCGAGCTTCGCCGAGCGGAGCCGCCTGTTCGCCGAGCGGCCGTCCGGCTGGGACGCCTATGACGAGGGCCTGATCTCGGCCGGCGGCGGCGTCTTCTCCCGCACGGCGAAGACCATCCCGATCAGCGAGCCGATGCGGCGGCGCTTCGACCTGCCCGCCGACGTCGAGCAGATGACCCCGCCGGAGCTGATCGGCGCGCTGCTGAAGGCCCCGGTCGACCTGCTCTACAACGGCGGCATCGGCACCTATGTGAAGGCGGCCGAGGAGAGCCACGACGACGTCGGCGACCGCGCGAACAACGCGGTGCGCGTCGACGGCCGCGAGCTGCGCGCGCGGGTCGTCGGCGAGGGCGGCAATCTGGGCCTGACCCAGGCCGGCCGCATCGAGGCCGCCCAGCAGGGCGTGCGGCTGAACACCGACGCGATCGACAACTCCGCCGGCGTCGACTGCTCCGACCACGAGGTCAACATCAAGATCCTGGTCGACCAGCTGGTCGCTTCCGGCCACCTCGACGCCGACGAGCGGCCCGAGCTGCTCCACAGCATGACCGAGGAGGTCGCCGAGCTGGTGCTGGAGACCAACCGGGACCAGAACGTGGTGCTGCTGACCGACCGGCACCGGCTGGGGGACTGGTCGCCGAGCTTCCACCGGCTGATGGGCTGGCTCGAGGAGACCGTCGGGCTCGACCGCGAGCTCGAGGGGCTGCCCACCGACGAGCAGCTCGCCGCCCGGCGCGACGCCGAGGAGCCGCTGACCTCCCCGGAGCTCGCCGTGCTGGTGGCCTGGTCGAAGATCCAGCTCAAGGGCGCCCTGGTGGAGTCCTCGCTGCCCGACGACGAGTGGTTCACCGCCACGCTGGAGGAGTACTTCCCGTCGGCGCTCACCGACCGCTTCGCCTCGCAGCTGCCGCGGCACCCGCTGCAGCGCGAGATCATCGCCAACGAAGTCGCCAACGACGTGGTCGACATGGGCGGGGCGACGTTCGTCTTCCGCGCGATGGAGGAGACGTTCGCGACCGAGGAGCAGGTCGTGCGGGCCTTCGTCGCCGTCCGCGAGCTGTTCCGGCTGGGGGAGTTCGACGCGGCGATGCGCGAGCTGCCGGTGAGCTTCCCGCGCGACGAGTGGGCCCACACGTACCTGGACATGCGCCGGCTGCTGGATCGGGCGGTGCGCTGGTTCGTCAACCATGCCGCCCGCGGCACCTCGGTCCAGGAGGACGTCGAGGCCTTCGCCGAGCACATCCGGCCGCTCTACGGCCGGCTGGAGGAGCACCTGCGCGAGGAGGATCGCCGGCGGGTGGCGGCCAAGCGCGAGGCCGCCCGCTCCGCCGGGAT
Organism: Nesterenkonia halobia; assembly: GCF_039536005.1. Lineage (NCBI taxonomy): Bacteria > Bacillati > Actinomycetota > Actinomycetes > Micrococcales > Micrococcaceae > Nesterenkonia > Nesterenkonia halobia. The sequence goes on from NZ_BAAAYG010000002.1 coordinate 167,578, forward strand.
GCCCGAGCAGCTGGCCGACTGGGTCGGCGAGGTCTTCGAGAGCTTCTCGCTGCTGGACATCGCCGCGCTGGCCGCCGAGCTCGACGTCGACTCGGCCGACGTCGCCGACGTCTACTTCGCCGTCTACGCCGAGTTCGACATCGACGCGCTGCTGGTGCGCATCACCGACCAGCCGCGCCGGGACAAGTGGCAGGCGCTGGCCCGCGGCGCCCAGCGCGACGAGCTCTACCGCGCGGTGCGCGAGGTGACCGAGTCGGTGCTGACCACCACGGAGCCCGGCGACGCCGAGACGCGGCTGCTCAGCTGGCGCGAGGCGCATGAGGCGAAGATCAGCCGGGTGGAGAAGCTCGTCGACGAGGTCAATCAGGTCAGCCGCGACAACGTCGCCTCGCTGACGGTGCTGCTGCGTCACCTGCGCGGCATGATCGGGGCCTGATCCGTGGCCGTCTTCGACGACCCGTTGCGGGATCATCAGCACCTGGACGCCGCCGACGTCGACCATCTGCACCATCTGGTGGGCGACTGGCAGATGCTGGCCGACCTGGCGTTCTCGGATCTGGTCCTCTGGTTCCCTCCCACGGAGGAGGGCTTCGTCGACGAGGAGCAGCGCTCCTTCATCGCCCTGGCCCAGGCGCGGCCGTCGACCACCCAGACTGTGGTCCATCGCGACGTCGTCGGCGACCGGATCCGGGCGGACCTGAAGCCGATGGTCGCCCGCGCCTGGAAGCACCAGGTGGAGACCAACTCCTCCGACCAGGGGATGCCCGCGCCGGCACGGATGCGTGTGCAGGCGGTGCCGGTGCTGCGCGGCGGGCGCACCCTGGCGGTGGTCACGCTGCACTACTCGGTGGCCGCGCTGCGCACCCCCTCGCGGCTGGAGCTGACCTATCGGCGCTGCGCGGCGGACCTGCTGACGATGATCGTGCAGGGGCGCTGGCCGCAGGGCCCCTACGAGTTCAACAGCTTCGGCGGCGCGCCCCGAGTCGGTGACGGGCTGCTGCGCCTCGACGCCGAGGGACGGATCTCCTTCGCCAGCCCGAACGCGATCTCCGCGCTCTCCCGGCTCGGAGTCGCGGACTCGCTGGAGGGACGCTCGCTGGCCGGCATCGGCGCCGAGCTGCAGCGGGCCACCGGAGTGGCCGTCGACGAGACCCAGCCGATCCTGCTCACCGGGAAGAAGGCCAGCCGCACCGAGCTGGAGGCCCACGGCGCCGTGGTCACGGTGCGGTCGGTGCCCCTATACCGCGACGACGAGCGCTTCGGCGCCCTGGTGCTCTGCCGCGACGTCACCGAGCTGCGTCGCCGCGACCGGCAGCTGATGAGCAAGGACGCCACGATCAAGGAGATCCACCACCGGGTGAAGAACAATCTCCAGACGGTCTCGGCGCTGCTGCGCATGCAGTCCCGGCGGATGGACGGAGAGGAGGGCCGCGGGGGCCTGCAACGGGCGATGCGCCGGGTGGAGACCATCGCGATGGTCCACGACTCGCTGTCCAAGGGACTGGAGGAGAGCGTCGACGTCGACGAGCTGATGCGCCGCCAGCTGCATCTGGCCGCGGAGATGGCCCAGTCGGAGCGCTCGGTGGCCACGCGTCTGACGGGCAGCTTCGGGCAGCTGCCTCCGGACATGGTCACGCCGCTGGCGCTGGTGGTCACCGAAGTGGTGGCCAACGCCGTCGAGCACGGGCTGGGGGCGCTCGACGACGACGCACCGCTGACGGTGGAGCTGCGCGCCGCGCGCTACGCCGACGCCGCGGGGCGGCGCCGGCTGGATCTGGAGATCGTCGACGACGGCGTCGGCGTCCCGGATCAGGACTGGACGCCCGGTCTGGGGCTGCAGATCGTCGAGACCCTGGTCCGCGGCGAGCTCTCCGGCGGCATCGAGTGGACTCGCGGCGAGGGGCAGGACCCCCGGCCGGGCACGAAAGTGGTGCTCCACGCGCCGCTGGTCTCAGGCTGAGCGGCCCGTCGTCGCGGCATGAGCAGACCCCCGTCGCACGCGGCGACGGGGGTCTCTCGTCCGGTCCTCGCTGATCAGGAGGCGCTGATCAGGAGGCGCGGCGGGCGCGCGCGGCACGCCGCTTGAGGGCTCGGCGCTCATCTTCGCTCATGCCGCCCCAGACGCCGGCATCCTGGCCGGTCTCGAGGGCCCACTGCAGACAGGTGTCCAGCACCGGGCAGCGGCGGCAGACGCTCTTGGCCTCCTCGATCTGCAGGAGAGCCGGTCCGGTGTTGCCCACCGGGAAGAAGAGCTCGGGGTCCTTGTCCAGGCAGGCGGCTCGACTGCGCCAATCCATGCGAATCACTGCTCCTAGGCGCCCCACTCGGGGCGAGATCACTCGGGTATCGGGCTGCGGCGGGACCTCGACCCGAGACTGTGGAGTCGCCAGGGAGGCGGTGCCGCCGACCGGGGCGCAGAGAAGCTCGGATGCGGACGCGGGCACGACCGCAAAGGTGCAACGAGACGATGCGGGGCCTGCGCTCCCGGATCAGTACGTGTTCAAGGCTGACACGTTAACAAGGCGCAAACAAGATCTCCGATCCTGGAAATCAGCCCGGGGCCATGTGGAATTGCTCACAGCGCAGACGCGGTTTCATGCGGATCCGGGGCCTCGTGCGCCGCTCGCCGCCCGGCCGTCCATGCCGGGGATCGGCCGACGGCGGTCAGGCCTCGGCCGGACGGCGGGGAGCACTCGCTCCGTCGCGTGGTGCAATGGTCCCATGGCCTCAGAGGACTCCATCCAGCCCGACGTCCACGCCGCCGGCCGGCCCCGACCCTTCACCCGGGCGCGGGCGCGTCCGGTCACGGTGTGGCTGCTCTTCCTCATCCTCTTCGTCCAGGGTGTGGCCACGGCCTTCACCGCGCTGGGCTCGTTCTTCGGCTCCGAGAGCGCGGTGCTCGACGCGGTCGGCGCGGCGGTGATGCTGGTGGTCTACCTGCTCGCCGCCGTCGCGCTGGTGCTGCTGGGCTTCGGCCTCTTCCAGGGAGCGCCGGCGGCGCGCACGCCGGCGATGGTGATCGAGCTGCTGCTGGTGATCGTCGCGGTGAGCTACCTCGTCCAGGGCGTGCTCGTCGTCGGGCTGCTGCTGATGCTCCCGGCCGCCGCGGCGCTGGTGCTGGGCTACGTCGGACCCACCCAGGGCTGGCTGGAGGCCGGCCGGCGGTCCCATCGCGGATGAACGAATTCTCATGCGCTGACGGGCCGTTCGGCGCGCCGACGATGACAGACTGGTGGACATGGAACGTCCCCCTGCGCAGCCTGACGCCGCGACGCTGCGGCGCTTCCCGCGGCCGGCTGCCCGGGGCCTCAGCGTGCGCTCACGGATCCTGGTCGCCGTCGTCGGGCTGGCCGCGCTGGCGCTGCTGGCGGCTGGCGCCACCGCCTTCGTGATCCAGCAGGTCCAGGTCGAACAGCGCATGGACGCCGAGCTGCGGGCCGACGCCGAGCAGTTCCGGGTCCTCCACGACGTGGGGATCGACCCCACCACCGGCGAGGACTTCTCCTCGCCGACGGATCTGGTCCGCACCGCGCTGCAGCGCATCATGCCGACGCGGAACGAGGACGTCGTCGGGATGGTGGACGGCGAAGTCGCCTACACCTCCTCGGTGACGCGGATGACGATGGAGGACGACGATCAGCTGATCGAGGCGCTCGCTCCTTTGGCGACGGCGGAGCGTTCGAGCATGACGACGATCACCACCGACGTGACCACATATCGCGTCGCTGTCGTCCCTGTCCAGCCGGAGGGGCCCGAGGACGGGAGCGTGGCCGCGTTCGCGATGGCCTACGATGCCTCGGCGGAGAAGGACATCTTCGCCGAGGGCTTCATGATCTATGCGATCGTCGCCACCCTGTCTCTGGTGGTGGTGGCCGTCGTCGGCTCGGTCATCGCCGGCCGCCTGCTCCGCCCGGTCGGGGTGCTGGCGCATTCGGCCCGGCGGATCGGGCGCGAGGACCTCACCGAGCGGATCCCGGTGACCGGTCGCGACGATCTCGCCGAGATGACCCGCTCGGTCAACGAGATGCTCGATCGGCTCGAGACCTCGATGCGGGCCCAGGATCAGCTCGTCCAGGACGTCTCCCACGAGCTGCGCACGCCGTTGACCATCCTGCGCGGACATCTGGAGGTGCTCGACGTCGGCGACCCCGAGGACGTCATCGCCACGCGCCGGCTGACCCTCGACGAGATGCAGCGGATGAACCGCGTCATCGACGACATGACCACGCTGGCGCAGGCCGGTCAGCCGGGATTCGTACATCCGGCGCCCGTCGAGGTCGGCCGGCTGACCGACGAGGTGTACGACAAGGCCGTGGCCCTCGGCGAGCAGCGATGGGTCGTCGCCGCCCGGGCGGAGGGGGAAGCGATGCTGGACCGCGAGCGGATTACGCAGGCCTGGCTGCAGCTGGCGGCCAACGCCGCGAAGTTCTCCCCGCCCGGCGCCGAAGTGCGGATGGGCTCGGAGCTCGTCGGCTCGGAGCTGCGGCTGACTATGCGCGACCAGGGTTCCGGCATCGCCGAGGAGGACCAGGAGCGCATCTTCACGCGCTTCGGACGTACCGACGCGTCTAAGCCGGGGTCGGGCCTGGGCCTGCCCATCGTCCGCGAGATTGTCCGTGCCCACGGCGGCCGGGTCGAGGTCGACTCGGAGCTGGCCGTCGGCACGGTCTTCACCATCGTGGTGCCGACGGACGGGCCGGGCGAGGCGCCGGTCGTCGAGGACGAGCCGATTCTGGAGCCTGACGACACCAACCCCGATGCGCCCGACGCCGACGAGCGCACCGACAGCGAGAGAAGCGAGAGAGAGGCGGCTCGATGACCCGGATCCTGATCGTCGAGGACGAGGACATGATCGCGTCATTCGTGGAGAAGGGGCTGCGCGCGGCCGGCTACACGGTCGTGCGCGGCGCGACCGGGCGCGAGGGCTACGAGCTGGCGAAGAACAACGCGGTGGACCTGGCGGTGCTGGACCTGCGGCTGCCCGACGCCGACGGGCTGGACCTGCTCTCCCGGTTGCGCGGCGAGGGCTTCCGGGCTCCGGTGGTCATCCTGACCGCCCGGAACACCTCGGCCGACACGGTGGCAGGCCTGGAGTCGGGCGCCGACGACTACATGGCCAAGCCGTTCAGCATCGACGAGCTGCTGGCCCGGATCCGGCTGCGCCTGCGCGGGACCGCCGGCGAGGAGCCGGCCACGCTCGCCGCCGGGAACCTGACGCTGGACCTGCACGCCAGGCGCATCGCCGTCGGCGACGCCGAGCATGAGCTCTCCTCGCGGGAGTTCGCCCTGGCCGAGACCTTCCTGCGCCATCCCGGCCAGGTGCTCTCGCGCCAGCAGCTCCTCGAGCTCGTCTGGGGCTACACCTTCGACCCGGGGTCCAATCTGGTGGACGTCTACGTGCGCTACCTGCGCGCCAAGATCGGCGCACAGGCGATCAGCACCGTGCGCGGCGTGGGCTACCGGCTGGAGGTCTGAGGGGCGACGCGACCCGGGCCGCGCGGCGGTCCGGATCACTAGTCGTCATCGTCCGCGTCGTCATCATCGTCGTCGTCATCGTCGTCATCGTCGTCATCGTCGTCGTCCCAGTCGTCGTTCCAGTCCTCGTAGGTGGTCGCCGGCGCCGGGTTCACGGTGCTCGGGGTGCCGCCGGGGGCCCCGCCACCGGTGCCGCCACCGCCCGTGCCACCGTCGTCGGAGGACGGTGTGGCCGATCCGCTCGGCGTCGCCGACGGCGACGCCGTCTCCGAGGGGGACTCGGAGGGGGACTCGGAGGGGGAGCCGGCGGCGGACTCGGAGGGCGACGCCGACTCCGAAGGCGTCTCGCTCGGCGAGGACTCGGTGGTCACCTCCACGGCCGGGCCCAGGTCACGCTCGGGATCGTCCCCGGCGAGCGTGGCGAACGCCGCCGCACCGCCGAAGACGACGATGCTCAGCGCTCCGGCGATGGCCCAGGTGCTCTGTCGACCCATGGTTTCGGTCCCTCCTCTCCGTCGGCGACGGGTTGCTGCCCGTCCGCCTCGACGGCTCCGTGACGATGTGCGCTGTGTGGTCTCGTGATGACTGGTCTCGTGCTGACCGTTCCGTCTCCATCATGGTGCCGGACCATGAACTCCGGATGAGGAGGCGATGAGAACGCTCTCACCCAGCGCGGTCGGCCGCCGAGGGGGCGGGCGTCTCTCCGCCGAGGATCGCGGCGACTTCGGCGCGCAGCGCGGCGGCGACTGCGGTGTGCCGGGGACGCACTGCGTAGACGCAGCCCAGCCGGAGCAGCGCGGCCAGCTCGTAGGTCCGCAGCACCTCGGTCGGCACGTCGCGTCGTGCGGCGGCGTCGGTCACCGCCGCGGCGACGGCGCGGCTCTGTGCGGCGTCCCAGATCCCCTGGCGCCGACGCAGCGTCGCATGGGCGCGCAGGTTCCCCAGGTCCAGCGCCGGGTCGGCGCGGCAGGCGGTGTCGACGTCCAGCAGCCCGGGCGCGGAGGGGTCGCCGTCGTCGGCGGGAACCAGCAGCTGCTTATCGTGCAGGTCCCGGTGGGCCGGGACGAGCGGACGTCCCGGCAGTCGTCGCAGCCGCCGGGCCAGCTGCTCGGCGACTGTGCGCGTGCGCTCGACGTCGTCGATCCAGGCGGCGACGCGGTCGACCCAGCCGGCCAGCACCGCGCCCTCGGCGGCGGCGTCGTGGACCGGCGCTCCCGGATCGGCGGGGGCCGAGGAAGCCGTCACCCAGGCCGAGCAGACCGCCTCCCAGGCTCGCCGCCAGCGCTCCGGCGAGAACGGCGCCGGGTCGTGCAATCCGATGCCCGGCAGCGCGGCGAAGGTCACCGTCGACTCGTCGTGGTCCAGCACCGCAGGCGTGCGGAACGGTTCGTCGAAGGCGGCGGCCCGCTCGATCCCGTGGAGGACGTCCTCGGCGCGGCCCCGGCGGACGACTTTGACGAAGCGGTCCCCGAGGCGGACCACGGCCCGGCGCCCCGGGCGGTGGGAGACGACCTCGCCGACGTCGGCCAGCCGGGCCAGGGCGCCGAGCCTGGGGTCGCGACCGGCGGGCAGCAGCTCGGGGCCGTCGACGCGGAGGAAGCCGGCCCGCCGGGCGCCGCCGTCGTCGAGCTCGACGGCCAGCCGGGCGCGGTCGGGGTCGGGCCAGGCGCGCGTCACGACCAGGCGTCGGCCGTCGACGACGAGCGTGGCCGGCGGTAGGTCCGGACGCGGCTCCAGAGGCTCCCGGCGCGGGGGCTCTGCCTGCGTCGGGGTCTGCGTCGGGGCCTGCGTCGCGGTCTGTCGGGGGGCGTTCTCCGGCATCGGGGTCCTCTCCGGGGTCGGGTCGGTCGGCAGGGTCGCTGCGGCGTCCGGGTCGACGGGGCCGCGGCGTCTCATGCGCCTGCACCGTCGGTCGCGCCGTCCAGAGCGCGGCGGGCATGGTCCAGCGTCCGCCGCATCGCCTGCGGCCAGTCGTGCTCCCGGCGCCGGAACGGGTCCACGGCGGCCTCCAGGTGAGCATGGGCCTCCCAAGCGGCCAGCCGCGTCGGGTCGAGGGGCGCCTCGGCGGCATAGCCGTCGAGGAACGCTTCCTGCAGGCGGGGGAGCGCCAGGCGGTGGCAGGAGGCGAGCCAGGAGCCGACGTCGCGCATCGGATCCCCGGTTCCGCAGCGGTCCAGATCGATCAGCCGGATGTCCGGCGTCGAGGTCCCGGCGTCGTCGATCAGCACCTGGTCCGGGGAGAGGTCGCCGTGCAGCTGCGCCGTCTCGGCGGCGTCCGCACCGCCGTCGGGGAGCATCTGCGTCAGCCGCCGGGCGAGGTCCGTCGCCTCCGCGGCCAGCCAGGGGGCCGGCAGGGCGAGCGCTTCGGCGGCGGCTCCGGCGGCGGGGTCCAGGCGGCGCACCGTCGAGGCGCAGTCGGGCGACGGCCGGCGGAGGGTGCGTCGATGCAGCCGCCCGATCGCCTCCCCGGCGGAGGCGGCCGCCGCGACGAGCGCCTCTGCGGTGACCGTCGTCGACGGAGCCAGCAGGTCGCCCGCTCCCCAGAGCGGCGAGGCCACCGCAGTGCCGCGCCGTCCGACGACTTGGTGGTCGAGCACGGGGACGCCCACCGCCCGCCAGCGGACCGCGGCGGCGACCAGATGGTCCTGACGCTCGGCGGCGACGCGGACCACCATCGACTGTTCGGCGTCCAGGCCGACGACGCGGCGGCGCGGGTTGTAGCGGAGGATGTGCGCGGTCAGCCCGGGCATCCCGTCGCGCGCGACGCCGAGCTCCTTGGCGAGCTCCGGGTCGTTGATCAGGTCGCCGCTGAGCAGCCGGCTCCCGTGCAGCCCCCGGTGGGCGAAGCCGCCGCCGTGGCGGGCCGCGCGGCGGCGTGCGGCGGCGATCTTGTCGTCGTCGCCGGTCAGCAGCGCCCATCCGTGTCGTCCCCGGTCGTCGACGAGGCCGGCCGCCAGTGAGCTGCCTGGCTTCAGCCGCAGTCGACGGATCTCCACCGAGCGGCCCAACAGCTCCGAGAGCGTGCTCGCGTCCAGCAGCTCGGCGGCGCCGGGCAGCGCGGCGGCCTCGGCGAGGCGGGCGTCAGCCTCGGCGGGCGTGGGCACGGCGACGTCGACAGCGTGGTCTGCTGTGTGCGCGGCGGATTGCTCCGCGGCGAGCCGGCTCATCCGCGGGCTCCCGTCTCGGACCCGGCGACGGCGTCCGCGGCGTCCGCCGCCGACTCGGTCTGCGGGGCGGCCGGGGAGAACGCCGACTTCGTCGAGGCGACGGGCGGCGCCGTGGGCGCGGCGGACTCGGCGGCGTGCTGCTGGGAGACGGCCCAGCGGGTGAGCCGCGAGGTCGGGTCGGCCAGCAGGTCCTCGGGGGAACCGTCCTCCAGGATCCGGCCGCCCTCCAGCCAGACCACCCGATCGAGTCCGGCGATCATGCTCAGGTCGTGGGTGATCGCGATCGTGGTGCGCCCGGACGTCAGCTCCCGCAGCGAGGACTCGACGACTTCGCGGGAGGCGGGATCGAGGCCGGTGGTCGGCTCGTCGAGCAGCACGATCGGCGCCTCCCGGATCAGAGCCCGGGCCAGCGCGATCCGCTGGCGCTGCCCGCCGGAGAGCGTGTCGCCGCGGGCGCCCAGCTCGGTGTCGTAGCCGTCGGGCAGCCGGGTGATGAACTCGTGGGCGCCGGCCCGGTGCGCGGCGTCGACGATCTCCTCGTCGGCGGCGTCGCGGCGACCGTGTCGGATGTTCTCCCGCACGCTGCCGGTGAACAGCACCGACTCCTGCAGCAGCACCGCGATGTTCGAACGCAGGTCGGACCGCGTCACGTTGCGCGTGGAGATCCCGTCGATCATCACCGAGCCGGCGTCGGGGTCGGCCAGGCGCAGCAGGTAGCCCGCCAGCGTGGACTTGCCCGCGCCGGAGGGGCCGAGCAGCCCGACGCGCTGGCCGGCCGGGACCTGCAGGGAGAGGTCCTCGAAGAGCCGGGCGCCGCGGTGGTCGTCCGCGGTGATCCGCCAGAAGTTCACCTCGCCGGACGGCCGGCCCAGCGACAGCGGACGGCGCGGGTCGCGGATCTCGATCTCCTCGTCCATCAGGTCGGCGATGCGCTCGCCGGAGGCCGCGGCGCGGGCGATGCGGCCGGTGTACTTGGCCATGTCGCGCAGCGGCTTCATCGCGATCTTCAGGTACATCAGGAACAGCACCATGTCCCCGGGCGTCATCGTGCCCACCAGCACCTGCCAGCCGCCGACGCCGAGCACCACCGCGGTGGCCAGACCCACCAGCAGGTCGGTGGAGCGCTCCAGCCGTGCGGCCAGCCGCCGCGCGCGGATTCCGGCCTTCAGGGCCTTGGCGTTGCCGGCGGCGAAGCCCGAGGCCACGGCGTCCTCGAGGCCGTAGGACTGCACGACGCGGATGGCGCCGAGCGCCTCGGCGGCGTCGCCGACCAGGCGTCCCTCGCCCTTGCGGGTCGAGCGTGAGGCCGAGGAGATCTTCGGGCTGAGCAGTCGGCTGGCCAGCAGATAGCCGCCGCCGGTGGCGATCAGGATCACCGCCAGCAGCGGATTGAGCACGATGACCACGATGAACAGCGCCACCAGGGTCAGCAGGTTGCCGATCATCGGCAGCCCGGCGGTGACCGCGACTTCCTGGAGGCGGCCCATGTCCCCGACGAGCCGCTGCGAGGTGTCGCCGACCGAGGCGCGCGAGTGGTACCGCAGGGACAGTGCCTGGATGTGTTCGAACACGCGGGTGCGCAACCGGGTGGTGACCTTCACGCCGGTCTTGGCGAAGAGGATCGTGGAGGCGTAGTTGCACAGCGCCCGGCCGCCGACGATCAGTGCCAGGGCGCAGGACCAGAAGATGATCACGCCGACGACGCCGCCGTCGGAGCCCTGGGCGCCCTCCACCTCGGCGCCGAGCGCGCTGGAGACCGCGTCGACGGCGATCTTCACCGGCCACGGCTCGAGGATGCGGAAGGCGACGTCGCCCAGCAGGGCGAGCACGCCCAGCGAGGCGGCGAGCTTGTGCTCCTTCAGATGGGGCAGGATCAGGCCCAGCGTCCGGCGCAGGGCGCGGCGGTGCTGCTCGCGGCTGCGGCGGGAGTCGCTGCGGGAGCTCATCGGGCGGACACCTCCTTCTCTCGTCGAATCTCGCCGATGCCGACGGCGGAGAGCACGTCGTCGGCCCGGCGCAGCCAGCTGTGCTCGGCGACGACGGCGCGGCGGCCGACGGCGGCGAGCTCGCGCCGCAGTCCGGCGTCGGCGACGAGCCGGTCCAGGGCCGCGGCCAGCGCGTCGACGTCGCCGGCGGGCACCAGCAGTCCGCGGGGCTGCTCGCCGGCGGGGGCCAGCAGCCCGGGCAGCTCTCCGACGTCGGAGGCGACCACTGCGGTGCCGGCGGCCAGGTACTCGTAGACCTTCAGCGGGGAGAAATAGTGATCCTCCGGAGCGGCCGGCGCCGGGTAGGGGGCGACGGCGACGTCCAGCGCGCCGACGGCCTGCGGCATCCGCGCCGGGGCGACTGCGCCGATGAACTCCACCAGCTTGGCGATCCCCAGATCGGATGCGAGCTCGCCCAGCGCCTCGCGCCGGGGGCCGTCGCCGATGATCCGCAGCCGCGGCCGGCTCCGCTCCGCGGCGGCGGCCACCGCCTGCGTGCGGGCGAAGGCCTCGAGCAGCAGCTCGGTGCCGTGCCAGGCTTTCAGCGTGCCGACGAATCCGATCGCCGGCGCCCCGGGGTTCGCCGGGCGTCGCGCGGGACGGAAACGGTCGACGTCGACTCCGTTGGGGACGATGCGGATCGGGGCCGCGGCCGCCGCGTCGCTGCGGGCGTCGGCGCCTGCGACGTCGCGCATCTCGCCGACCCACCGGGCCACCGGCGCCGAGACGCAGGAGAGCAGGTCGGCCGTGGCCATCGTCTCGGCGGCCGCCCGCTCGGCGGTCTCGACGTCGTGCAGCCTCCGGTGGGTGCTCTGCTCGGCGAGCAGCGGGGCGTTGACCTCGACGATCAGCCGACTCTGCGGCGCGAGGCGGCGCGCGCGGGCGCCGGCGGTGGAGAACAGCGAGAAGCGCTCGTAGACCAGATCGGGGCCGTCCGAGCCAAGCGCGGCGGCCTGATCGGCCATCCGCTCCGCGGCGCCGACCACGGCCTGCTCGCGGGCGGCCGCGCCCTTGACGCCCTCGACCGGGACCACGACGGTCTCCAGGTCCTCCAGGTCGGCGGGGACGTCGGCCGAGGCGTCGTCGTCTTTGTCGTCGCCGAGCTTGGTGCAGTAGATCGTGACCTCGTGCCCGAGGGCGCGGAATGACCGGATCATCTCTTGGGCGTGGACGGCCGCGCCCTTGGTGCCGAAGATCCCGATGCCGGGGTCGGCCAGCAGGTAGGCGATCCTCATGCCGGCACCTCCGCTCCGCGCCGCGAGGTCTCGAGGAGCCCGCCCACGGCCGGGGAGGTCGCAGGCGACGCGGCGCTCGCCGCCCCCGACGCCTCCAGATCCGCGGCCGGGGCCTCGGCGAGGGTGCGCAGCCGCCGCGCCTGGCCTGCCGAGTCGAAGCGCTCCTCGACGAGCCGCCGGGCGGACTCGAGCAGCGTGCGGTGCTCGGCGGCCGGGTGCGCAGTCGCCGCCGCGATCGCCTCGACCAGGGCGTCGACGTCGCCGGTGGGCACCAGCCAGCCGGTCCGGCCGGGACGGACCACCTCGGAGACGGCGGCGACGTCGGCGGCCACGCAGCGGATGCCGCGGGCCATGGCCTCCAGCAGCACTGTGGGCAGCCCGTCGACGTTGCCGTCATGGCCGACGACGAAGGGTGCGACGAGGGCGTCGTGGTCCTCGAAGAGCATGCTGATCTCCTGCTGGATCCGCGGACCCAGCAGCCGGACGTGCTCGCTCAGCTCGGCCGCGGCGATCTGCGCGCGCAGGTCCTCGGCCAGCGGTCCGTCGCCGGCGATGTCGGCCTCGACGTCGAGGCCGCGGGCGCGCAGCCGGGCCACCGCCTCGATGAGCAGCCCGAATCCCTTCTTCTCCACGAGGCGTCCGACGCCGAGCAGCCGGACCGGCCGGCCGTCGGAGCTCCCGGCGTCCCCGCCCCGGTCGCGCTGCGGCGGCCGGAACGGGAAGCGCTCGAGCTCCAGCCCGTTGTGCACCAGGTGCAGCCGACGGGTCGCGGCGGGGAAGCGGCGTCGCAGATCGTCCAGGTTGTGCGCCGAGATGGTCACCGCGTGGTGGGCCTCGGCGAACTTGGTCTCCAGGGCTCGCTGGTCGACGTCGTCGTGGTGGATGTCCTTCGCGTGGGCGGTGAAGGAGTAGGGGATGCCAGAGATGCGGCTCGCCATCCGGGCGACTGTGGTCGAGACCGAGGCGAAGTGCGCGTGGAGGTGGTCGACGCCGTGGGCGCGGGCCGCGACGGCCAGATCGAGCGCCTGCTGGGCGTCGTCGTGGCCGTGGGCGAGCAGCTCGGACAGCTCGGCGGAGACGCCGGCGGCGATCGCCGGGTCCTCGGCCGCCGCGCCCAGGTGCTCCCACAGGCGTCCGGCCGACGTCGCCCGCGGCAGCTGGATCACCGGAGCCTCGACGCGGGCCAGCTCCGGGTGGAAGCGGGCGTCGGTGGACGGGCGCAGCGAGAAGATCACCACGCGCTCGCCGGCGGCCTCGCGGGCGAGGATCTCCGAGACGACGAAAGTCTCGGAGAAGCGCGGATACATCTTCACCACGTAGCCGACGGTCCGGGACCGCTCGGTCCGGGGCTCCTCGGCGACGGCCTCGGTCGGCAGGGTCTCGGGGGAGCGGGGAGTCTCAGCGGACATGGTGGAGGATCCTCTCGATGGTGGGGTGATCGTGCTCGGTCGTGTGCTCCGCCGCGTGGTCCGAGGAGCGCCCTGCGGCGCGGTCGACGCCGTGGCCGAGGCCTGTCGCGCTCGGGGCGCCCGGGTCGTGCGGGTCCGGGAAGGAGGAAGTCGGCGGCACCAGCCTCAGCTGGGCGGCGGCGATTTCGGGGAGCCGGGAGAGACCGTCGCGGTCGATGCGCTCGCGGGAGACGCGGCGGGAGACGGACCCGGCGAACCAGTCGCCGATCGCCTCGCCGTCGGCCTCGGCGGCGTCGAGCATCTCTGCCGCGCCGGCGGCGGCCAGCGATGCGGCGCGGCGGGGCTGCTCGGCGCGGCGCGCGCTGCGCGGGACGAACAGCGCCGGGGTGGTGGTGTCCAGGATCTCGGCGGCGGAGTTGTACCCGCACATCGAGACGACGGCCTTCGCCTCGCGGATCAGCTGCAGCATGTGCGCGCTGCGACGCTCGACGCGGATGCGGTCCGTCGGGCCTGGGATCTGCTGCCGGTTCGCCGCGGCGGCGCGGACCACGGCGTCGTGGTCCTGGTCGGGCATCTGGGGGCCGGTGATGATCACGTGCCGGTGGCCGGCCGGCACGTCGGCCGCGGCGGCGGCCGCGGCGAGGCGCCCGCCGTCGGAGCCGCCGCCGACGGTGGTCAGCACGTACGGGACGGGGGAGCCGACGATGACGTCGGCGGGATCGACGGCGCCGTCGACGGCGCCGACGGAGGAGCCGTCGGCGCGGACGGGGCCGGCGGACTGCTCGGCCGACCGCGACGGCACCGGCGCGGGGGCGTCGTCGGACGGACGGTCGCGGGAGAGGTACCCGGTGAACTCCGCACGGTCGGCAAGCGCCGGCGGGACCTCGCCGGCGGCGATCGGGTCGTGGACGCTCGGGTCGCCGTAGACCCAGACGGCGTCGTAGGAGTCGGCGACGGCCCCGGCGCCGACGGCGGCCCATTCGCGGGACGCCGCCTCAGGCGAGTCGAGGACTTCGCGCAGGCCGAGCACGCAGCGGGTTCCGCGCCGCCTGAGCTGGTCGAGGGCGGGGGTGAGCTCGCCGTCGATGCCGAAGGGGTGCCGGTCCACGATGAAGAGATCCGGCTCCAGCGACTCCACTGCGGCGGCGACGGCGCTGCGGCGCAGGCGGGAGAGCTGGGCGGAGCTCATCTCGAGGTGCCGGGCCGTGTAGCCCTCCGCCGCGGGGGAGAACCCGGGCAGCACCATCCAGTCCCAGCCCGGCGGCAGGGAATCGGCCGCGGCGCCCGGGTGCCCGGCGATGAGCAGCCCGCGGACGCGGTGTCCGGTGATCCTCGGCAGGCCGGCGGCCAGCGTATGGGCCACTGCTCGATTCCTGCGGGCATGCCCCAGGCCGACGGAGTCGTGGGAGTAGAGCGCAACGGTGATCGTCATGCATCCCACCGTCGTGCGCCGTCATGAAACGACGGTGAGGTGCGGATGAGAATCTGCGGGGCGGGTTCTCATCCGCGTCTCATGGACCTCTCATCCGAGAGATCCTCGGGGCGATCAGTTGACCGGGCCGGTCCACTTCTCGCCCGGGCCCTGGCCCGGGGCGTCGGCGACGGAGGACTCCTCGCGGAAGGCGAGCTGCAGCGACCGGAGCCCGTCGCGCAGGGGCATCGCGTGCTGCGAGCCGACCTCCGGGGCGGCGGCGGTGACCAGGCCGGCCAGCGCGGTGATCAGCTTGCGCGCCTCGTCCAGGTCCTTCATGGCCGCCGCCTCGTCGTCCTCGGCCAGGCCGGTCTTCACGGCCGCGGCGCTCATCAGGTGCACCGACACGGTGTTGATCAGCTCGACGGCCGGCACCTCGGAGATGTCGCGGGCCTGCTGGTCGACGGCCTGCTGCAGGCCGTCGGCGGAGGAGGCCTCGGGCGCCGTCTCGGCGGCCGACTCGACGGCCGCGTCGGGGGCGCCCTCCCGGTTGTTCTGCTCACTCTGCATGCTGGTAAGCTTGTCATAGTCTGGATGTGCGCGCGACCGCGGTCGCGGCACCCCATCGACACCACGGCCATCGCCTCACACAGGAGCTAGACAGATCAGCGAACCACGCATCAACGAACGGATCCGCGTCCCGGAAGTCCGCCTGGTAGGACCTCAGGGTGAGCAGGTGGGCATCGTCAGGATCGAGGATGCCCAGAGACTCGCCTCGGAGGCGGATCTGGACCTCGTCGAGGTGGCGCCTCGCTCCAAGCCCCCGGTCTGCAAGCTGATGGACTTCGGCAAGTGGAAGTACGAGGCCGCCGTCAAGGCGCGCGAGTCTCGGAAGAACCAGACGACCACGGTCCTCAAGGAGGTCCGTTTCCGGCTGAAGATCGACGAGCACGACTACGAGACCAAGGTCGGCAACGCGCGTCGCTTCCTCACCGCCGGCGACAAGGTCAAGGCGATCATCCAGTTCCGCGGACGCGAGCAGCAGCGCCCCGAGATGGGCGTGCGTCTGCTGCGGCGCTTCGCTTCGGACGTCGAGGACCTGGGCTCCGTCGAGTCGACGCCGCGCCAGGACGGCCGCCACATGGTCATGGTCGTCGGCCCGCTGAAGACCAAGGCCGAGAACAAGAAGCAGCAGGCGGCCGAGGCCTCCGACAAGGACGACGCGGAGAAGGGCAAGGGCGAGTCCCGCCGGACGCGCAAGAACAAGGAGCGCGTCTCCACGGAGCCGAAGGACGCCAAGCCGCTGTCCAACTCCATGGCCGACTACCTGCCGGACGAGCTGAAGGACCTCTGAGTTCGGCCCTCCGGGGCGGGCGCGGAGCATCGACGGGTCGGGATCCGGGGCACCCGGGTCCGGGCCCGTCCGCGTCCCGGGGAGGATATCGCGCCGATGATGGCGTAGAATGTCTCCTCGGGTTCTCGGCAGAGACCTGCGTCCTCGTGCGTCCGCCTCGGCGGGCGGGACGGGGTGCGAGCCTGCCGATCCTCTGACAAGGGGGCCGTGGGAACGCCGCAGGGTCGACGACGTCGGCCCGGCGATCCCGGGCGGCCCCACCTCTGTGCCGCCGCCGGGCATCGCCCGGCACAGGCGCAGCAGGTCCGGACGATGTAAGGAGAACGGCACTATGCCGAAGATGAAGACCCACAGCGGGGCCAAGAAGCGCTTCAAGCTCACCGGCTCCGGCAAGATCAAGCGCCAGCAGGCCAACCGTCGCCACTACCTGGAGCACAAGTCTTCGCGCCTGACGCGCCGCCTGGCCGGTGACCGGATCGTCACCAAGGCCGACGAGAAGCGCATCAAGCGCATGCTGGGCATCTGAGCGTCCGTTCCCCGGACGGCGGATCCCGCCGCGCCGGCGCCGTCGCTCTGCGGACTCGCCGCGGAGCCTGACGCCCGGCCGCATCCTGACAGCGAACGAAGACTGACAGCCCTCGCCGCACCGACGCGGTCGCGCGGCCCGGATCATCCGGGCCGGAGCCGGCGCCGGACGGGCGGGGGAGCACGGGGCTCGGCCCCGACGACTTCAAGGAGAATCACGTGGCACGTGTGAAGCGGGCGGTCCACGCCCAGAAGAAGCGCCGCAAGGTCCTCGACCGGGCCTCCGGCTACCGCGGTCAGCGGTCCCGTCTGTACCGCAAGGCGAACGAGCAGCTGCTGCACTCGTTCACCTACAACTACCAGCACCGCAAGAAGCGCAAGGGCGACTTCCGCCGTCTGTGGATCCAGCGCATCAACGCTGCCGCCCGTGCGCACGGCATGACGTACAACCGCTTCGTCCAGGGCCTGAAGGCCGCCGGCGTCGAGGTGGACCGTCGCATGCTCGCCGAGATGGCCGTCTCCGACGCCCAGTCCTTCGGCGCACTGGTGGAGACCGCGCGCCAGGCCCTGCCGCAGGACGTCAACGCGGCCCGCGCCTGAGTCGCCCGACTCTCGCAGCATCTGCGACCGGCTCCGCTCGACGCGGCCGGTCGGACCACGGCGCCCGTCCCCTGCTTCGGCAGGGGGCGGGCGCCGTCGTCGTGCGGGGCGCCCGCCCCGCCGCACCCCGCGCCAGTGAGGAAGAATGGACGCCATGACGGACACCGATGTGCTGACCAACCCCGGCGCCGACCGGGTGAAGAAGATCGCCGCGCTGGCCACCCGCGCCGGCCGACGGAAGCAGGGCCGCTTCCTGGCGGAGGGCCCGCAGCCGGTGCGCGAGGCGCTGGCGCTGTGGCTGCGGCGCTGGGAGGACGGCTCCGCCGTCGGCCCGCTGCCGCAGCTGGACGCGCTCTACTTCACCGCCGAGGCGCTCGAGGCCCACCCCGACGTCCAGGCGCTGCTCGACCGCGCCCGCGGACTGCTCTTCGACCCGCAGGACCCGGTGCCGCGCGCCTCGAAGTTCTTCCTGCGCGAGGCCACTGCGGAGGTCGTCGCGGCGATGGGCGACGCCGAGACCTCCCAGGGGCTGGTCGCCGTCGGGAGGATCCCGCGCGGCGAGGCCGATCTGTCCCCGCTGGAGTCTGCCCAGCTGGCCGCCGGCCTGCTCGGGCTGAAGGACCCGGGCAATGTCGGCACGATCATCCGCACCGCCGACGCCGCCGGAGCCGGCGCCGTCGTGCTCGCCCCCGGCACCACCGACCCCTGGGCGCCGAAGGTGGTCCGCGCCGCGGCCGGCTCGCACTTCCATCTGCCGCTGTTCGCCGGCGTCGACGCGGAGGAGCTCGTGACCTCGGTCCGCGCGCAGGGCACCCGGGTGCTCGCCGCCGACGGCGCCGGGGAGGTCGCCCTGACCGACGTCGAGCGTCCCGGCGAGCCGGCGCTGTGGCTCTTCGGCCATGAGGCCCACGGGCTCAGCGCGGAGCAGCAGGCGCTGGCCGACGCCCGGGTCTCCATCCCGCTCTACGGGCGGGCGGAGTCGCTGAACGTCGCCACCGCGGCCACGGTCTGCCTGTACTCCACGGCCATGGCCCAGCACGCCGGAGCGCCGCACGCCGGCGGGAGCAGCGGGGGAGCGGACCGGTGAGCCGCGAGGCCGAGAACACCGGCTTCGAGTGCGGCCGCTGTCGACGGCGCGTCTCCCGGCAGTCCGGCGGCAGCTATCGCAACCACTGTCCGCACTGCCTGTGGTCCCGCCACGTCGACGTCGCCCCCGGCGACCGCGCCGCCGACTGCGGAGCGGTGATGGAGCCGGTCGGCGTCGACCACTCGGGCAAGAAGGGCTTCGTGCTGATCCACCGCTGCACCGCCTGCGGCGCCGAGGACCGCAACCGGCTGGCCCCCGACGACGACATGGACGTGGTCATCGAGCTGCAGCGCCCGCGCTGAGACGGCGCACGCACCAGTGATGGCCCCACCTGCGCACGAGGTGGGGCCATCGCCCTGCTCATCTCACTGAGCCCAGTTGCCGTACCTCCCAGCTCAGCTCCTTGAGCCGTGTATGCAGTTGTCAGCTCCGGCCGCGCCGCATCCGCGGACGCCGGCGGAGGATGCCCGGTGAGGCAGGGTGGCGACGGTCTCGCCGTCGTCGATCAGCCGCAGTCGGTCGGCGCTCAGCGGCCGGCCGGGGTGAAGTCCGTGCTCGCGATGTGCTCCGGACGCGGCTTCGGCGCGGCGTAGGGCTCGCCGCAGGTGTTCTCCACCGAGTTGTAGACGATGAAGACGTTCGACCGCGGGTACGGGGTGACGTTGCCGTTCGAGGCGTGCATGCAGTTGCTGTCGAACATCACCGCGCCGCCGGCGGGGCCCTCGAGCACGTCGATGCCGAAGCGGTCGGCGAACTCGGTCAGCGTCTCCGGGTCGGGGACGCCGGCGCCCTGCATGACCAGCGACTGCTTGTGGTTGTCCTCGGGTGTCTTCTCCTGGGCACTGATGTAGTGCTTGTGCGAGCCCGGCATGATCATCAGCGGACCGTTGTAGGAGTAGTTGTCGGTCAGCGAGATGGAGATGGACACCGCCCGCGGCGCGGGCATGCCGTCCTCGGCGTGCCAGGTCTCGAAGTCCGAGTGCCAGGTGAAGTCCTTGCCCACGAACTCGGGCTTGTAGTTGATGCGGCTCTGGTGGATGTAGACGTCCGAGCCGAGGATCTGCCGCGCCCGGTCCACCACGCGCGGGTCGTTGGCGATCTTCGAGAAGATCTCGTTGCTGCGGTGGATGTCGAAGATGGAGCGGACCTCGTCGGACTTGGCCTCGACGACGGTGCGCCCGTCGGCCTTGACCTCGGGGTCCTCGGAGAGCCGCTTCAGCTCGGCGCGGAAGAGCTCCAGCTCCTCGCCGGTGATCAGCTCGTCGACGGTCAGATAGCCCTTCGTGTCGAAGCCGCGCAGCGTCTCGGCGTCCATCGGGCCCTGCTCGGCGGTGCCCTGCACCACCGGATCCCGGCGCTCGATGACGCGGGTGCGCTCGCCGTCGCGGGTTGGGTAGAGGTCCGTCACGTCCTGGACGGTCGTCGTCATGGGGTCGACCTCCTGTCTCGTCGCAGACGTTCCATTCGTGTCGAGTCGACGGCGGCCGGGTTCCCGCTGCGGGGTCGATTCGGTGGCCGCCGCCACTTCCGGACCGTACCCAGGAGCGTGCCGGACTGCAACTGCTGTCGTGCCGGAAGCTGAGCCGCTTCCACTCAGGATCAGGTAGGCTCTGAATATGGTTGCTCCGCGGAACTGTGCCATCACCGAGGCCCATATCGTCCCCGTCACCGCCGAGCCGTTCCGCGGCACTGTGGTGGTCACCGACGGACGGATCGCCGCGCTGGGCCCCGACGTCGAGGTCCCGGCCGGCCACGAGGTCGTCGACGCCGCCGGCGGCTGGGTGCTTCCCGGCCTGGTCGACGCGCATGTCCACCTCGGCGTCCACGAGGAGGGCGAGGGCTGGGCCGGCGACGACACCAACGAGACCACCGACCCGGTCACCGCCGCCGCCCGGGCGATCGACGCGGTCAACCCCGACGACGTCGGCTTCGACGACGCGCTGGCCGGCGGCGTCACCAGCGTCAACGTCAACCCCGGCTCGGCGAATCCGATCGGCGGGCTGAGCGTGGCGCTGAAGACCCACGGGCGCCTCGTCGACGAGATGGTGCTGCGCTCGCCGGCGGGGCTGAAGGCCGCGCTCGGCGAGAACCCCAAACGGGTCCACGGCGAGCAGAAGCGGACGCCGAACACCCGTCTCGGAGTCGCGCTGACCCAGCGGCAGGCCTTCTCCGCGGCCCGGGCCTGGATGGACAAGCCGGAGGCGGAGCGCGAGACCGACCTGGTCTCGGAGGCGCTGGCCCGGGTGCTGCGCGGCGAGATCCCGTGGCGGCAGCACTGCCACCGCGCCGACGACATCGCCACGGCGCTGCGCGTGGCCGACGAGTTCGGCCACCGGCTGGTGCTCGACCACGGCACTGAGGCGCATCTGATCGCCGACGTCGTCGCCGCCCGGGACGTGCCGGTGCTCTACGGGCCGATGATCGTCTCGCGCAGCAAGGTCGAGGTCCGCCGGCGCAGTCCGGCGGCGCCCGGCATCCTCGCCGCGGCCGGGGTGAAGGTCTCGCTGATCACCGACCACCCGGTGGTGCCGATCGACTTCCTCGTCCACCAGGCCGCGCTGGCGGTGCGCGAGGGGATGGAGCCCGCCGAGGCGCTGAAGGCGGTGACCATCCACCCCGCCGAGGTGCTCGGCGTCGCCGATCGGGTCGGGTCGCTGGAGGTCGGCAAGGACGCCGACGTCGTGCTCTGGTCCGGCGACCCGCTGGACACCCGCCATCGCGCGCTGCGCACCTGGATCGAGGGAGCCGAGGTCTACTCCTACGACGAGGACGCCCGGGAGGGGACGGTGGCCGCCCGCGGTTGAGCCCGCCGGGTCAGGGACGCGGCGGCGGCGTCGGGGCGCCGCGCGGCGGGGCGAGCTTGCGCGCCCGCGGGATCGTCGACGGCGTCGTCTGCTCGCTCTCTCCCTGCTCGCCGGTGCTCTGCTCCGCGTCCGCGCCGGCCGGGCGGGCCCGATGCGGCGAGGGATCCCAGCCGCGGTCGACCACGCGGCGCTGCATCAGGATCGCCGCGGCCAGGATGAGCAGCCCGATCAGGGCGATGACCACCAGCCCGGCGACGGTGCCCAGCTGGGCGCCGTAGCCGATGAGCAGGCCGAACCAGCCGAAGTCGGTGTCGCCGAAGGTGGTGTTCCGATCGCCCATGTCGCCGAGGACGCCGAGCAGCAGCGCCGGCAGGAAGGTGATCATCAGCCCGTTGACGAACCCGCCGGCGACGGCGCCGCGCCGCCCGCCGGTGGCGTTGCCGTAGACCCCGGCCGCACCGCCGGTGAAGAAGTGCGGCACCAGCCCGGGCAGGATCAGCGCCAGCCCGAGGACCGGGTTGAGCCACAGCGAGAGCGCGGCCAGGCCGAGCAGGCCGCCGACGAAGCTGGAGAGGAAGCCGACCAGCACGGCGTTCTGCGCGTACGGGAAGACGATCGGCGCGTCCAGCGCCGGGATCGCGCCGGGGACCAGCTTCGCGGCGATGCCCTGGAACGCCGGCACGATCTCGCCGAGGATGGTGCGCACCCCGAAGAGGATCACCGCCACCGCGATGCCGAACTGCAGTCCCTGGGTGACCGACTGCATCAGGAAGTTCCCCGGTCCGGAGGCCCCGCCGTCGAAGGCCGTGTAGGCGGCCTCGCCCTCGCGGATCAGCGAGATCAGCGCGACGACGACGTACATCAGCACCATCGACAGCGCGGTGGCGACCATCGAGTCGCGCAGGAAGCGCAGCGACTCCGGCAGCCGCAGCTCCTCGGTGGAGCGGCTGGAGCGGCCTCCGACGGCGCGGCCGACGGCGCCGGCGGCCACATAGCCGGCCGTGCCGAAGTGCCCGATGGCCACGCTGTCGTCGCCGGTGATGCGCCGGGTCCACGGATGCGCCAGCGCCGGCAGCGAGACCATCAGGATGCCCAGCAGGGCGCCGCCGAGGAGCACGGTCACCGTGCCGGAGAAGCCGGCCGTCGCCAGCACGATGGTCAGCAGCGTGGCCATGAAGAGGATGTGGTGGCCGGTGAGGAAGACATAGCGCAGCGGGGTGAAGCGTGCCAGCACCAGCGAGATCGCGAAGCCCAGGATCATCAGCCAGGCCACCTGCGCGCCGTGCTCCTGCTGGGCGATGCCGACGATCGCCTCGTTGGTGGGGATCACTCCCTGGGCTCCGGTGGCGCCGCGGATCATCGACCCCAGCGGATCCAGCGAGGCGGTGACCAGCGTGGCCCCGGCGCCGATGAGCAGGAAGCCCAGTGTGGCCTTCAGCCCGCCGCCGATCACCTGGCCGACGGATCGGCGCAGGGCGATGAGCCCGACGGCGGTGATCAGGCCGATGAGGAAGGCGGGGACGCTGAGGATCTCGTTGACGAGGAACTCGGCGAGGGCGACGAGCCAGTCCATGGTGTGCGACTCCTGGGGCGTGAGCTGGCGGGCGTGCGGGGTGCGGGGCGCGTCGGTCAGACGTCGTAGAGGTCGCGCAGCGCGGCGTCGAGCTCGGCGGTGCTGGTGAAGTTCTCCACCACGCGGACCGGCACGTCGACGGCGCCGAGCGTCTTGGCGATCTCTCCGGAGGTCAGGATGGCCGCCGCCTCGGAGGTGCGGCCGCGCGCAGAGATGGTGTCGGTCGCCTCGACGGTGACGAACGGGGCCCAGCGCCAGGTCTCGAGCACCTGCTCGAGCGTGTTCTTCAGGAACAGCGAGGTGCCCAGCCCGTTGCCGCAGACGGTCAGGATCAGGTGCTGATCAGTCGCCCGCGCGGCGGCGTCGGCGGCGTCGGATCCCTGAGCAGACTCCGCGGCGGGCTCCTCCGCGGCGGCCGGCTGCTCGGGCCGGCTCTCCGGCCGTTCGGCGGCGAGCAGCAGCTCGCGCAGCCGCTGCGGGGAGTCGGCGGCCTCCAGCTCCGCGCGCCGTCGCGGGTCGGCGAGCAGCCGGGCCAGCCGCGCCATCGCGCGGGTGTGGGCGACGTCGTCGTCGGCGGCCAGGCCGACCACCAGGCCGACCGGATCATGGCTGCTGTGGCCGAAGGGGACCGGCTCGGCCAGCCGCACCCAGGACAGCCCGGTGCGGGCCACGCCGGCGGTGGGGCGGGCGTGGGCCAGGGCGAAGCCCGGGGCGACCACGATATAGGGGCCGTGCTCCTCGACCAGCCGCCGCATCGCCGCGGTGTAGTCGTCGTCGGCGACGCCGGCGGCGACCAGCAGCCGGCCCGCCTCGTCGACGGCCTCGCGCCAGTCGGCGGCGGCGACGTCGAGTGCGATCGACTCCTCGGCCAGCAGGGCGGCCGGCGAGTCGGCCTGCTGGTCGGCGTGCTGGTCGGCGTGCTGGTCGTCGGGCGAATGTGAGGTGGGTGACGCCATGGAGGGAACGGTAGCACCGGCTGACAGGTCATCGGCACCGTGGTTCACTGGGTGACATGGAGATTCGGCACATCCGCGTGACCGGCACGGTCCAGGGGGTCTTCTACCGGGCCTCGGCCCAGTCGCGGGCGGTCCAGCTGGGACTGGCCGGCTGGGTCCGCAACGCCGCCGACGGCGCCGTCGAGCTCCTCGCCGCCGGCGAGCCGGAGGCGGTCGAGGAGTTCGTCGCCTGGTGCCGCCGCGGCCCCCAGCACGCGGTCGTCGACGAGCTCGCCGTCCGCCCGGCCACCGAGGAGGAGCGCTCCGCGCTGCCGGAGGCGGACTTCGAGATCCGGCGCTGAGCCGCCAGCCGGCGGGCCAGTTCGCCGCCGGCGGCCACGAGGGCGGCCAGCCCGAGGCCGCAGAGCACGCCGAGCCAGGGCGAGTCGGCGAAGACGATGCCGCCCAGCGAGCCGAGCGCGATCATGTACCCGGCCCACAACACGGCGCCGACTGCGGCGAAGACGTGGAAGCGGCCGCAGGGATAGCCCACCAGCCCGGTCGCCGTCGAGACGGCGGTGCGGCCGCCGGGGAGGAAGCGTCCCGCGAGGACGGCGACTCCGCCGCGGCGCCGCAGCAGATCCGCCGTCGCCGAGCGCACCTCCACGGCCCCGCTGCGGCCGGTCATCCGCCGGGCCAGCCGGCGCAGCGGACCGCCGTGGGAGGGGCCGCCGCGTCCCCAGCGGCGCAGCGCACGCCCCGCACAGTGCATCAGACTGTCGCCGAGGAAGGCGCCGAGCGCGGCGGCCAGGCCGAGCAGCAGCAGGTTCGGCGGCCCGGCGGCGCCGAAGGCCGCCGCGGAGATGAGCAGCGTCTCCGCCGGGACGAGCGGCGCGACGGCGTCGGCCATGACCCCGATCAGGATCAGCGGATGGAGCCAGAGCGAGGTGAGCAGCTCCTCGGCGAGGGTCAGGAATGCATCGATGGTTCGGCCCTCCAGAGGTCGGGCGGGCGGATGGACGAGACGGAGCAGGGACGGAGACGCTCGGCGTCGCGGCCCAGGCGGGGAAGGATCAGTCCGACGACGAGCAGCGTCAGCACGGCGACTGTGCCGAGCAGTGCGCCGTCTCCGACGAGGTCCCCTGGTGCGACGCCCGCGGCGTCGAGGGTGGAGGCGCCGAGGCGGCCTGCGGAGACCCAGACGGCGGCCCAGGCCAGCGACCCGACGGAGACGGCGAGGACGCACCGGCGGATCGGCAGGCCCGCCAGCCCGGCGGCCGCCGCCGTCGGAGTGCGCAGTCCGGGGAGGAAGCGGCCGCCGGCGAGGACCAGCATGGCGAGCGCCGGACGGTCCGCCTGGCGGGCGAGCAGGTGCCTCGCCCGGTCAGCGCGGGGGCGTCGTGCGTGCCGGGCGCCGTGGTCGTCGACCGGGCGGCGACGGGACAGCCGGTGGGCGAGGCCGATGGACAGCAGATCGCCGCCGGCCATCCCCGCCGCCGCGGCGACGACCCCGGCCTCCAGCGGGAGCTCGGGCCTGATGGCGAGCAGCCCTGCGGCCAGCGCGGTCGGCTCGGCCGGCCCGGCGGGCAGGCCGATCAGCGCGACGACGACCAGCAGCAGCGCGACCGGCGACTCCGCCGAGCCCGCCGTCGGCAGGGCGAGAGCGAGGTCAGCCGGCCAGGGCATGCGACTCGCTCCGAGGTGTCTGCGCCGTCCGGCGCGTCGACTCCGGCCGTGCTCGCACGGAGGCGTCCGTCGCGGCGATCGCCGCGCGATAGTGGTCGACCAGCCCGGCGACGACCGCCCGCCAGGAGGACGCGGCCACGCGGCGCCGGGCGGCCGCCCCGAGCCTCTCGCGCAGCCCGGCGTCGGCGACCAGCCGGCCCACGGCGGCATGCAGCTCCGCAGGGTGGTCCGGGGCGACGTGCAGCCCGTCGACCCCGTGGGAGATCCGGTCGAGCAGCCCGCCGGCGGCGACGCCGACGGTCGGCACGCCGGAGGCCGCGGCCTCCTGCACCGACTGGCAGAAGGTCTCCTCGGCGCCCGGATGGACGAAGACGTCCAGGGCGGCGACCAGGTCGGCCAGCTCGTCGCCGTCGCGCTGTCCGAGGAACTCCGCCTGCGGCAGCAGCTGCTCCAGTCGGCGGCGCATCGGCCCGTCGCCGACGAGGACCAGCCGCGTCCCCGGCCGCCGGTCCAGTCCGCGCAGCTGTTCCAGACCCTTCTCGCGGGCCAGCCGTCCGACATAGCCGACGACGACCTCGCCGTGCGGAGCCAGCCGGCGCCGGACCTCCTGCCGCCGACGGCGCGGGGTGAAGCGTTCGCCGTCGATCCCGCGCGGCCAGTGCCTCACCCGGGGGACGTCCAGGGCGGCCAGCTGCGCCACGCTGGCCGCCGACGGTGCCAGGGTGAGGTCGCAGAGCGCGTGGATCCGGCGCACGCGACGGGCGGCGACGGGGGAGAGGGCGGTCAGCCGATACCGGCGGGCGAAGCCCGGCAGATCGGTCTGGTAGACGCCCACTGTGGGCACGCCGAGGTCCGCCGCGGCCTCGACGGCGACGCCGCCCAGCGCGAAGGGAGAGGCCAGATGCACCACATCCGGGCGGACGGCGGCGATGAGCCGGCGCAGCCGTCGGCGGGTGGCGGCCCCGAGGCGAAAGTCGGCGTAGCCGGGCACCGCCAGTGATCGGACCCGATGGACCGGGGCCTCGGCGTATCGCGCCGGCCCGGTGGGCGCGACCACGGCGACCTGATGGCCGGCGGCGTGCAGCTGCTCGACGACGCGGCATACGGAGGCGGTGACGCCGTTGACCTGCGGAAGGAAGGACTCTGTCACCACCAGCACGCGCAGCGGTGCTGATTCGTCGTCGGGGAGCGGGATCGGCGTCGTGGTCATGGGAAGCTCCTCATCAGGGGTGCGTGTCATCTCGGGATCCACGCTATGGAACAGTCCTTGACCGCAGACACGGTGCTGACCACAGAGTCGACGGCGGCCGGCCGCAGACTCCGGTGCGGATAACCGGAAGCCAGGAGTGGGGCCCGCCGCATTGTGGGCCGGCGTCGCGGCTCTCTAGCATGAGGTCACTGTGACCACTGATGATGCCGATGACGCTGGCCGCGACCGTCCCGACCCCGCCGTCGCCGCCGCGGCGGGAGACTTCCGACGTGACCTGACGTCGGGGCGCGCCCGGCGCCTGGCGCGCCGATGGGTGCGGCAGAGCGTCGGCACGCTGCTCGGCCTGCTGACCGGACCTCTGCTGGCGCTCGGCTGGCTGCTGGGCCCGCGTCTCGGCCTGCGCCGCACGGCCCGCTGGGACTTCGCGCGGCTGCGACGGTTCCACCGGCTGGACTGCGAGCCGCCGGAGCTGCGCGGCCGACGGAGGCCCGCGGTGCTGCTGCTCGAGGCGCTGCTCGCGACCGCCGTCGGAGTCCTGATGTTCCAGCTGGTCGGACTCTGGCTGCTCTTCACCCTCGCCTCAGTGGTGCAGCTGCTGGTCGCCGGCCCGGGATCCTCGGTGACGGTCACGTTCGTGACGTCGTGGCAGCAGAGCACGCCGGCGCTGCTCTTCGCCGCCTTCTACGTGGTCTCCTCGGCGGTGGCGGTGTGCCTGGGCGCCGAGCTCGCCGGACGGGTCACCGCCGCGCTGCTCGGCCGTCGGCTGACGGTGCGCCGGCGGGACGGGGACGAGGACCGGATCGGGCAGCTGATCACCACGCGCCGGGGCGTCGTCGCCGCCGTCGACGAGGAGCGCCGGCGGATCGAGCGGGATCTCCACGACGGGGTCCAGCAGCGGGCGGTCTCGCTGTCGATGCTCGTCGCCCGCGCCGAGCGCAGCGCCGAGCCGGGGCGCTCGCGCGAGCTGCTCGGCGCGACGCTGGAGGAGTCGCAGGAGCTCATCGGCGAGATGCGTGAGGTGGCCTGGCGGGTCTACCCCGTCGAGCTCGACGAGCTGGGCCTGGACCAGGCCCTGGTGAGCCTCGCCCAGCGGAGTCCGCTGGACGTCCGCGTCGACGACCGGCTCACGACGCGCCCGTCGCGCCCGGTGGAGGTCGTCGTCTACTTCATCGTGCGCGAGGCGGTCACCAATGCGGTCAAGCATGCCGGAGCCTCCGGCGTCGACATCCTGCTCGAGCGGCGCGGGGACCGCGGGGAGGAGCGGGTGGTCGTCTCGATCGCCGACGACGGTCGCGGCGGCGCCGATCCGCAGGGTGCCGGACTGCGCGGCCTCGCCCGGCGGGTCGAGGCGCTGGACGGGGCCTTCCGGGTGGAGAGCCGGACGGACGGCTCGACGGAAGATCCCCGGGGCGGTGCGACCGCACGGCCGCCGGCGAGTACGGGGACCGGCACCCGGGTCACCGCCGAGCTGCCGGACGGCGGCGCGGGGGCCCCGCCGGGAGCAGGGGAGAGGAGGCAATCATGAGTCCGCTGTCCGTCGTCGTCGCCGACGACTCCGTCCTGATGCGTGAAGGCGTGCGTCGCCTGCTCGAGGACGAGGGCCACCTGGTCCTCGCCGCGGTCGGCGACGCCGACCAGCTGCGCGCGGCGGTGCGCGCCCATCGCCCGCAGCTGGCCGTCGTCGACGTCCGGATGCCGCCGAGCCACACCGACGAAGGGCTGCGGGCGGCGCTGGACCTCAAGGCCGAGCTGCCCGACACCGGCGTGCTGGTGCTCTCGCAGTACGTGGTCCGGGACTACGCCACCGAGCTGCTCAGCGCCCACACCGGCGGGATCGGCTATCTGCTGAAGGATCGGGTGACCGACATCGACGCCTTCCTGGAGGCGATCTCCCGGGTGGCCGCCGGCGGGGCGGCGATCGACCCGCACGTCGTCCAGCAGCTGCTGGTCGGGCCCCGCACCTCGGGCACGCTCGAGGGCCTGACCCCGCGCGAGCTCGAGGTGCTGGGGGAGATGGCCCAGGGGCAGTCGAACGTCACCATCGCCGAACGGCTGCACCTCTCGGTCAGCTCGGTGGAGAAGGCCGTCGGGTCGATCTTCGACAAGCTCGACCTCGCCCGCGGCGACGGCAGCAGCCGGCGCGTGCGGGCGGTGCTGCTCTACCTCGAGGGTCGCGGCGCGCCCTGACCGCCCCGCCCACCCCGGCGATGACTCGGCGGAAGGTGTGGGAATGGCGACGTATTCCCACACCTTCCGCCGAGTCATCCGCCGGGTGGGGCGTCCCGGGCAGAGTCACTCCGACGCCGGCGGGGTGAGCCCCAGCGTCGTCGGCAGCTCCGGCGCCTCGCCGCGGACGTGCTCGGCCAGGAACGCGATGACCACCTGATACCAGAGCTTCGCGTGGTGCGGGGTGAGCACCCAGTGGTTCTCCTGCGGGAAGTACAGGAACCGGTGGACGGTGTTCCCGTCGGCGTCGGCGGGCAGGCCCGACTGCTCCAGCAGCTCGTACCAGAGCCGCAGCCCCTCGCCGATCGGCACCCGGTAGTCCTTGTCCCCGTGGATGACCAGCATCGGCGTGCGGATCTCGGACACGAAGCGGTGCGGAGAGTGCTCGGCCTCCATGGTCGGATCGATCTGCCGGCGCCAGAACGGCGACATGTCGGTGGTCGGGCCGAACTGGTCCAGCGCCCACAGCGAGGCGTGGGTGACGATCGCGTCGAAGCGGTCGGTGTGGCCGGCGACCCAGTTGGCCATGTAGCCGCCGAAGGAGCCGCCCATCGCCGCGGTCCGGGTCGCGTCGACGTCGTCGCGGGTCTCGGCGGCGTCGGTGATGGCCAGCAGGTCGGTGTAGGGCTTCTCGCCCCAGGCGTTCCAGCCGCGCTGGATGAACTCCTGGCCGTAGCCGGTGGACAGTGCCGGATCCGGCAGCAGCACCGCGTAGCCCCGGGCGACCAGCAGCCACGGATTCCACCGCCAGGACCAGGCGTTCCAGGAGTTCAGCGGGCCGCCGTGGATCCAGAGCAGCAGCGGCGCCGGCGACGACGACGGCGCGTCCGGCGCGTCCGGCGCGCCCTCTCCCTCCGTCCCGGGCAGCGCCAGCCAGGCGCGCACGCGGGCGCCGTCCTCGGCGACGGTCTCGATCTCGGTCAGCCGGCCGGGCAGCTCGGGACGGCGCACCGGGTTCTCCAGCCGGGTGACCGTCCCGTCGGCCAGGTCCAGGCGGGCGATCTCGTTCGGGAAGGCGTAGCTGGCCCGCACGCCGTAGACGTGGGCGCCGTCGGGGGAGACGATCGCCTCCGACCAGGTGGCCTCGTCGTCGGTGAGCACCGTGACCGTCCCGTCGGCGACGTCGAGCCGGAACACCGGGCCGCGACCGTCGCGGTCGGCCAGGGCGATCACCGCCGAGCCGTCGGGCAGCCAGTCGGCCGGGGTGAACCACAGCTCGGCCTCGGCCGAGGACTCGTCGATCAGCGGCGTCAGCGCGCCGGTCTCGAGGTCCAGGATGTGCAGCATCGGCCGCAGCGCCCGCTCGGGCACCGGTCGGCGGGTCACGGTGACCACGGCGGTGCGTCCGTCCGGGCTGATCGGCCCGGGAGAGTACGTCGAGGCCGGGTCGTCGGCGAGCATCCGGCGCTCGCCGGCGGCGACGTCGACGACGGCCAGCCCGGTGCGCTGGTCGGCGGCCGGCTCGGGCAGGGTCACCGCGATCAGTGCGCGGGTGCCGTCCGGACTGAGGAACGCCTCGTCGCCGTAGTGCGTCCCGAGGTCGGCGGTCAGCGCGCGCAGCCGCCGCCGGGGCGGCTCGACTGTGGCCGGGACGGCGGCGTCGTCGGGGGCCTCCTCGCCGTCGACGGCGAAGAGGTGCGGCCGCGCCGGGCCCAGATCGTGGTCCCAGTGCCGCACGGGGTAGCCGGTGTGCAGGATCGCCTGGACCTCGCCCTCGGTGCGGGCGGTCTGCAGCGCGGCGTGCTGGTCCTCGTCGGCGGCGCCGGGCAGCAGCGGGGCGGCGGCGAGCACGACGTCGGCGTCGGCGGCGCAGAGCACCGAGCTCACCCCGCCGGGGCGCCGGGTGACCACCTCGGCCTCGCCGCCGTCGGCGGGCAGTCGCCAGAGCGCGGCGGTCTTCGCGTCCTCGGCGGAGCCGGACTCGTCGGGACGGGCGGAGGTGAACCAGAGGTCGCCGGCGGCGGAGAAGGTCGGTCCGGACTCGGCGGCCGAGCCGCGGGTGAGTCGGCGGGCCGTGTGCCCGCCGCGCGGATCGACCTCCCAGAGAGCGGTGGTGTAGCCGGTGCCCTGCGCGTCGAGCGTGGAGACCGTGGTGACCAGGCGCTCGCCGTCGGGGCTCATGGCCAGTCCGGCCAGCCGCGGGAAGGCGACGAAGTGGTCCAGATCGTGGAACTTGCGGGCGCCGGACGGGCTGGCCGCCGCAGGCGACGTCGATGTGGTGTCAGTCATAGTCCGGTTCTATCATCGCGGCGGGACGAACAGGTTGCATCGAGCAACTGATGGCGCGCCGTGTCGTCGTCGCGCGCCGTCCAGCGTCGCCGCCGGGGCGATACGCTGGCCGGATGAGCCAGCCGCACCGCACTCCCGACGGCCTCGACTCCGCCGGCACCGGCGTCGCCGTCGGCGAGGACGGGCTGGCCCGCACCCCCTGGGCACTGGGCAGCGCGATGTTGCGCGAGTACTACGACCACGAATGGGGGATGCCCGTCCGCGACGAGCGCGGGCTCTTCGAACGGCTGAGCCTGGAGGGTTTCCAGTCCGGGCTGTCCTGGGCGACGATCCTGGCCAAGCGGGAGAACTTCCGCCTCGCCTTCGCCGGCTTCGATCCGGACACGGTGGCGGCCTTCGACGAGGCCGACGTCGAGCGGCTGCTGGCCGACGCCGGCATCATCCGCCACCGCGGCAAGATCACCGCGACGATCGGCAACGCCCGGGCGACGGCGGCGCTGCGCGACCACGGCGGCCTCGCCGAGCTCATCTGGTCGCATCAGCCGGCGACGACGCCGCGACCGCGGGTGGTCGAGGAGATCCCCACGCGCTCGCCGGAGTCCGAGGCGCTGGCGAAGCGGCTGCGGGCGGCCGGGTTCCGCTTCGTCGGGCCGACGACGATGTTCGCGCTGATGGAGGCGGTCGGGATCGTCGACACCCACCTGATGGGCTCGCACCGCCGCGGCGCCTCCGGGGTCTGGCCGGGGTGAGCGCCGGGCCGGTCGGCTCAGTGGGCGTGGGCCTCGCCGGCGGCGACGTCGGCGGTCTCCAGCTGGAAGGTCGCGTGCTCCAGCGTCACGTCGAAATGCTCGGCGACGCAGGTGCGCAGGTCCTGCAGCACCTGCGGGGCGTGGCCGTCGTGGAAGCAGTCGTCGTCGAGGACCACGTGCCCGCTGATCACCGGCAGGCCGGTGGCCACTGTGGAGGCGTGCAGATCGTGGACCTCGCGGACGTGGGGCATCGCGAGCATATGCTCGCGGACCTCCTCCAGATCGATGCCGCGCGGGGCGAACTCCAGCAGGATGCGTCCGGTCTCGCGCAGCAGCAGCGCCGCGCGCGGGACGATCAGCGCGGCGATGGCCAGCGCGGCCACGGCGTCGGCCTGCTGCCAGCCGGTCAGCGCCATCACCGCCGCGGCGATGATGACCCCCAGCGAGCCGAGCGCATCGGCGGCGACCTCCAGGAAGGCCGCGCGCAGATTGAGGTTCTCCCGCCGTCCGGCGGCGAGCACGCCCAGCGAGACGGTGTTGCCGCCCAGCCCGACGACGCCGAAGATCAGCAGCTCCATCGGCGGCACATGCGGGGGAGCGGCGAGCCGGCCGACGCCGTCGACGGCGGCGTAGATGCCGATGCCCAGCAGCATCAGCGCCTGCACCGCCGCGGCGACGACCTCCAGCCGGCGGAAGCCCCAGGTGCGCGTCGACGTCGCCGCCGCGCCGACGAGCATCGCCGCGGCCAGCGCGACGACCAGCCCGACGGAGTCGGTCAGCGAGTGGACCGCGTCGGTGAGCAGCGCCAGCGAGCCGGTCAGCCAGGCGCCGACGAACTGGGCGGCGACGACGCCGAGCGTCACCAGCAGCACCAGCTGCAGGCGACGGCGGTGGGACCGGCCGCCGCCGGCGACGTCGTCGACGCCGCCGGCGTGGGAATGTCCTGCGCCCATCGGTGCACCTCCTCGGCCGGCCCGTCGTCCGCGCTGTCGTCCTCGTCGTCGCGCCGGGGCGCGGGCGAGAGGGAAGAAGATCATGCCTGCGTGATCATTTTACGGCCGGGAGGGTGCGCGAGCATAAGGTGCGACTGCTGTCCAGAAGCATTCTCAGCACCGGCGGGCCCGCTGCGCGGGCCGGGTCTCCTGTGCGGGACGCCGGCGGCTCAGGCCGGGTCGGCGGTGAACCAGCGGTTGGCCGAGGGCAGCCAGAGCAGGGCCACCATGGCGGCCATGAGGAGCAGGTCCCAGCGGAAGCCCATCTCCAGCACGCTGGGGTAGGCCCAGTCGCGCAGCACCGCCTCGAGTCCGGCGACCAGCACGGTGACGGTCAGCGCGGCGCGGACCCACTCGAGGCGCTCGGGCACTTTGAGCGCGAGCACGATCTGCAGCCCGGCCAGCACGATGTTGACTCCCAGGGCCAGCAGGCCCGCGAGGCCGGCCAGCACCCCGTCCAGCCGCATCAGCGACTGCAGCCCGGCGAGGTGGATCAGGAAGCTGGGCAGCAGGAACAGCGCCGTGATGCCCACGACGCCGAGCAGGCCGAAGCAGGCGATCCGCACCGTCAGCGGCAGTCGCCCCGCGTGCAGCAGCACGCTCGGGCCGATGGTCGGCACGACGTCGGAGACGCGGCGCGGCCAGCGCGACGGCAGCCGGTAGGCGGAGCCGGCGCCGGAGGTGTCCTGAGAGGTGTCCATGATGCTCCACATCATAGTCGCGCGACCGCGTCCTCGCGGGGATCCGCCGGGCGCGCCGCCTCCGTGGCCGGTGCGGCGAATTGCCGCGGCTGTGCGCGGATCGGTAGAGTCGTCGTCGGTGTGCCGGGAAGACTGGTCGGCGAATCTGAGCGCGTCCGCGGAGCCGTGATCCGCAGTCCCCGGAGCCCGGGAGGCCGCCCTGCGGCGCCCGCTCCGCGTTCCACCGCACCGACAGGAGGCACGATGCATCCGCCCGCCCGATCGACGTCCCGCCGCCAGGCCGGGCGCCGCGCCGCGCCCCTGACGCCGGAGGTCCCGGTGCTCGGGGTCCCGGTGGCCCGCGGCCTCCTCGAGCCCCGGCGGACGAGCGCCGCGACGCGGGCGGGGGCGATCCGATGACGCTGGTCCTGCTGCTGCTGATCGTGCTGGTGCTGGTGCCCGCCGCGGCCTCGATGCACCGGCTGCTGGGCCGGGACACCGGCTGGGCCGCCGCGGCCGTGCTGCTGGTGGTGGGGCTGCTCACGCTGCCCTGGCTGCAGTCGGTCCACCACGGCGGCGCCGTCGTCGAGACCATCCCCTGGATCCCGACGCTGAACGTCTCGCTGGCGCTGCGCCTCGACGGGCTCGGCCTGGTCTTCCTCTTCCTGGTGCTCTTCATCGGAGCCCTGGTGATGGCCTATTCGGCCCGCTACTTCTCGACGGCGGCGAAGACCGGCGACTACTACGTCTGGATGCTGCTGTTCGTCTTCTCGATGACCGGCATGGTCGTCGCCGACGACCTCATCGTGCTCTTCCTCTTCTGGGAGTTCACCACGCTGTGCTCCTTCTTCCTGATCAACCGGTCCGGGGAGAAGGCCCCCGGTCCGGCGCGGCGCTCGCTGCTGCTGACCATGGGCGGCGGGCTCGGCCTGCTGGCCGCGGCCCTGCTGATCATCACCCGCACCGGCACCACGCGGATCTCCGAGGCGCTGTCCTCCGAGGTGTGGAGCACCGACCCGGGCTTCACCGCCGTGATCGCGGTGCTCGTCGCCGCGGCGGCGCTGTCGAAGTCCGCGCAGTTCCCGTTCCACATCTGGCTGCCCGACGCGATGGTCGCCCCCGCGCCGGTCAGCGCCTACCTGCACGCCGCCGCCATGGTGAAGGCCGGCATCTACCTGATGCTGCGCTTCTCGCCGGCGCTGGCGGACTCGACGACCTGGCAGGTGCTGCTGATCAGCTCCGGGCTGATCACGGCGGTCATCGGCGCGCTCTTCGCCCTGCAGCGCCATGACATCAAGGAGATGATGGCCTTCTCCACGATCAGCCAGCTGGGCTTCCTCACCGCGGTGATCGGCGTGGGGACCGAGAAGGCGCTGGCCGCGGCGGTCGTGCACGTCATCGCCCACGCGCTGTTCAAGGCCTCGCTGTTCATGATGGTCGGCATCGTCGAGCACGAGTCCGGCAGTCGCGACATCCGCGTGCTGAACGGTCTGCACCGCACGATGCGGGTCTCGCTGGTGATCACCACGCTGTCCTCGCTGTCGATGGCCGGAGTGCCGCCGATGCTCGGCTTCGTCTCCAAGGAGGGGCTGCTCGGCGGCTTCCTCTCGGCCGAGTTCTCCTCGGTGATGACCTGGGGGATCACGCTGATCGCCGTCGTCGCGGCGATCGGCACCTTCGCCTACTGCGGCCGCATCGTGCTGGGCAGCTTCAGCTCCTTCACCGGGGCGGGCCCGCGCGACGAGGACCGCGAGCCGATGGCGCCCGAGGCTTCCCACGAGGCCACCTGGACGTTCTGGCTGCCGGCGATGCTGCCGGCCGCCGCCGGTCTGCTGCTGGGCTTCGTCCCCGGGATCTTCGACGGACTGGTCTCCGACGCCGCGACGGCGTCCTCCGGCGCCGAGCACCATGCGCATCTGGCGCTCTGGCACGGCTTCTCGGTCGAGCTGCTGCTCTCGGCGGCGGTCATCGGCGGCGGGCTGCTGATGGTCCTCGGCCGCGCCCGGGTCGACGCGGCGGTCCCGCGCCGGATCCTGCCGTTCACCGGTGTCGACGCCGTCGAGTCGCTGCGCCTGGCGCTGATCCGCGGCGGCCGTCGCATCGGCGACCTCACGCGCACCGATGTCCACGGCCTGCACCTGACGCTGCCGGGCATCCTGCTGCTCGGCGTGCTGATCGCCGGACTGGTCGCCTCGCCGACCGTCGGCTCGCTCACCGCGGGGAACACGCGGCCGGCCGACTGGATCCTGCTGACCCTGCTGGCGGCGTTCCTGCTCGGCACGGTGCTCTCGACCGACCGGGCCGGCGCCGTCGTGCTGGCCGGCGGCGCCGGCTTCGTCGTCGCCTCCTTCTACTTCATGCTCGGCGCGATCGACGTCGGCATCACCCAGCTGCTGGTGGAGATCCTCACCGTCGTGGTGCTGGTGCTGGTGCTGCGCAAGCTGCCGAAGCGCTTCCACCGGGTGCCGCGCTCGCGCACGGTCGTCTCGGCGGTCGTCGCGATCGGCTTCGGCGCCGCCGCCTTCCTGGCCACCTACGCGCTGACCGGCCGCCGCGGGCAGTCGGACATCGCGCAGTACTACCAGGAGAACACCTACGAGCAGACCGGCGCGGACAACATCGTCAACTCGATCCTCGTCGACTTCCGCGCGCTGGACACCTTCGGCGAGCTGACCGTGCTGGGCATCGCCGGCTTCGCGATCCTCGCGGTGCTGAACTCGACGTTCTCCACCTCGGACAACGAGCCGGAGACCTCCCGGGCCTGGGTGGGCACTCCGCTGGACGACGCCGTGGACAACACCACCTCCATGCGCACCCTCTTCAACTGGGTCGCGCCGCTGATCGTGCTCTTCTCGCTGATCCTGCTGGTGCGCGGCCACTATGAGCCCGGCGGCGGCTTCATCGCCGCGCTGGTCGCCGGCGGGTTCTTCGCCCTGCGCTACCTGGTCGCCCCGTCCGACTCCGCGGTGAAGCTGCGCTGGGACTACGCGCTGGTGATCGTCGGCGGCATCCTCGTCGGCGCGGGCACCGGCCTCGCCGGCCTGGTCGAGGGCTCCTTCCTGAAGCCGCTGACCACCGACATCCCGCTGCCCGGCGGCGGCTCTTACCACTTCACCACCGCGATCATCTTCGACGTCGGCATCTACCTGGCCGTCATCGGCGCGGTGCTGGTGGCCCTGGACCGCCTCGGCCAGGTCCAGCGCTACCCCGCGGAGCTGCTCCAGAAGTACCTGAGCACCCACCCGGAGGCCGCCGCCCGCCGGCGGAGCGGCACGCCGCTGGATCCCGGCGACGTCCCGCCGGAGGTCGCCGAGGAGTCGACACCGCTGCACACCACGTCGAGCGGCCGCAGCGACGGCCAGGAGGAGGCCCGATGAGCATCGCCCTGATGGTCGGCATCCTCACCGCCGCCTCCGTCTACCTGTTCATGCAGCGCGGCATGGTCCGCATCGTGCTGGGCTTCGTGCTGATCTCGCACGCGGCGAACCTGCTGCTCTTCTCCGCCGGCGACGTCGCCTTCCGCGGGGCGCCGTTCTCGCACGTCGACGATCCGGCCCAGCGGGCCGACCCGCTGCCGCAGGCCTTCGTGCTGACCGCCATCGTCATCGCCTTCGCGATCTCGATGTTCATGGTCACCCTGGCGATCACCACGACCACCGACGACGACACCGAGGCCGCGCCGACCGCCCCGGCGAAGCTCGCCGCCGCGGCGCATCTGAAGCGCACCGGCCACCACCCGACAGTCGCCACCGCCGCCGTCGGCCCCGGCGACGAGCCCGACGGCCCGCCCTCGGACGCCGAGCTGCTGGGCACCCAGGCCGGCACGGAGGAGGACGTCGACGCCGACGTGGCGACGACCGCCGAAGAGGGCCGCCGGCCCGAGGAGACTCCGCAGGAGGACGTCCAGGACGAGGACGTCCGCGCAGAGGACGCGGCGAAGGACGCGGACGGCACCTGGGCTGACCGGGGCCGCGCCGCCGACGAGGGGGAGGACCGATGAACGAGATGCTGTCCACCCTGCTGCCGGTGCTGGTCGTCGGCCCGCTGTTCCTCGGGGCGTTCTCCGCCGCGCTGCGCCGCAGCCAGAAGATCCGCCATGCGATCAGCCTGATCACGCTGCTGGCGATGCTCGCCGCCGCGATCCTGCTGGTGGTGACCACCGCCGACGGTACAGTGCTGGCCCACCAGGTCGGCCTCTGGGAGGCGGGGGTGGCGATCCCCCTCGTCGTCGACACGCTCTCGGCGCTGATGCTGGCCTTCGTCGCCGTGCTGGCGCTGGCCAGCGTGCTCTTCGCGATGGCCACCCATGAGGCCCGGGCGCGCTTCTACCATCCGTTCGTGCTGATCCTCATGGCCGGTGTGGCCGGTGCGGCGATGACCGGCGACATCTTCAACCTCTTCGTGTTCATCGAGGTCATGCTGCTGCCCTCCTACGGGCTGATGGCGATGATGGGTGCGAAGCTCGGCGCCGACAGCGCGCGGATCTTCGTCACGGTGAACCTGATGGCCTCCACGCTGCTGCTGGCGGGAGTCGGGCTGGTCTACGCCACTGCCGGCACGGTCAACCTGGCCGAGCTGCAGGGCGCGGCCGCCGAGGACCCGGCGATCGCGATCGCCGGGGCGGTGGTGCTCACCGCGATCTCCATCAAGGCCGCCGTCGTGCCGGTCCACGGCTGGCTGACGCGCACCTATTCGATGACCTCGCCGGCGGTGACCGCGCTGTTCTCCGGCATCCACACCAAGATCGCGGTCTACGCGATCTACCGGATCTACGCGATGCTCTTCGACGGCGACCAGCGCTTCCTCTGGGTCGGGCTGACGATCGCGGCGGTGACCATGGTCGTCGGCGCCCTGGGCGCAGTCGGGGAGAACTCGACGCGCTCGATCCTGGTCTTCCACATGATCAGCCACATCGGCTACATCATGATCGGCGTCGGGCTGTTCACCACGCTCGGACTGACCGCCGCGATCTTCTACCTGCTGCACGGCATGATCGTGAAGGCCTCGCTCTTCCTCTCCACCGGCGCGCTGGAGGAGACCTACGGCACGGCCCGGCTGGACCGGCTGGGCGGGATGCTCAAGCGTGAGCCGCTGGTGGCGGTGATCTTCATGGTCGCCGCGCTCTCGCTGGTGGGCATGCCGCCGTTCTCCGGCTTCGTCGCGAAGTTCTCCCTCATCGGGGCGACCTTCGAGGCCGAGCAGTGGATCATCGGCGGCGTCGCCGTGATCGTCAGCCTGATCTCCATGGTCGCGATGCTCAAGATCTGGACCTCGGTGTTCATGGGGCCGGAGCCCGAAGGACTGGAACGTCGGGCGCTGACCTACCAGCAGGCCATCCACGGCAAGCGGTACCTGCGGGTGGAGGCCCAGGCCGAGCAGCCCACGCTGCAGGTCGGGCCGCCGACGACCGGCACGGCGGCGGTGATCAGCGGCGAGCGGCATGCCCGCGTGACGCCGAAGCTCATCGTGCCGGCCGCGCTGCTCGCGGTGGTGACCCTCGGCCTCGGCCTCGGCGCCGAGGTGCTGATGCAGCTCGCC
The DNA here is from genome assembly GCF_039536005.1 of Nesterenkonia halobia. NCBI lineage: Bacteria > Bacillati > Actinomycetota > Actinomycetes > Micrococcales > Micrococcaceae > Nesterenkonia > Nesterenkonia halobia. The sequence continues at coordinate 206,448 of NZ_BAAAYG010000002.1, forward strand.
GAGCAGGCCGCGCAGGGCCTGATGGACCCCAGCGACTACGTGAAGGCGGTGATCGGCTGATGAACAGCTGGCTGACCTGGCCGGTGCGGATGATCGGCTTCCTGCTCTGGTACGCCAAGGAGTTCCTCCTGGCCAACCTGCAGGTCACCGCCGACATCCTGCGACCGAGCGCGCGCATGCGCACCGACCCCGCGATCGTCGCGGTGCCGGCGGCCTCGCGGACGGCGAGCGAGTACACGCTCATCTCCTCGCTGATCACGCTGACGCCGGGCACGCTGACGATCACCTACTCCCGCGACCACGCGGTGCTCTACGTCCACGGGATGTTCGCCGCCTCCCGGGACGGGCTGGCCGAGGAGATCCAGGAGATGGAGGACCGGCTGCTGCGGGCGATGCGCCGCGAGCCCGGCGACCTCTCCCGCCCGCTGGCCCGACCGACGGTGCGTCCGGCCGAGGACGCGGCGGCCGGGGTCGGCGACGGGGCCGACGACCGGGCCGACGACCGGGCCGACGTGCGGGCCGGCGGCGCGTCCGCGGGGACCGCCGAGTCCGAGAGCACGGAGAACGACGCCGGACGTCCGGCAGGAGGTGACGCATGATCGCCGAGCACCTGCTGGAGGTCGCGCTGGTGATCCTGGCGCTGAGCATGCTGCTGGCCGCCGTCCGCGGCTTCCGCGGCCCGCGCACGGCCGACCGCGCCGTCGCCGCTGATCTCATCTTCTTCGCGATCATCGGCTTCATCACGCTGATCTCGCTGCATCAACAGATCGAGGCGCTCTTCGACATCATCCTCATCGCGACGCTGCTGGGCTTCATGTCGGCGATCTCGATGGCTCGCCTGGGATCGGGAGGACGACGCTGATGCTGGACCTGACCAACCCCGCCCACATCGTCGGCGCGGTGCTGATCTTCCTCGGCCTCGCCGTGCTGCTGATCTCCGCCATCGGGCTCTATCGCCTGCCGGACCTGTACCTGCGCGCCTCGGCGGTGGGCACCTCGGCCGGCCTGGGCGTCGCGCTGATCGTGATCGGCGCCCTGCTGATCGACTTCAGCGGGCCGAATCTGGTCAAGGCGATCATCGCGGTGCTCGCCCAGCTGCTGACCTCGGCGGTCGGCTCGATGGCGATCGCCCGCTCCGGGTATCTGCACGATTCGCCGCCGGCGGCGATCACCAGCCCGGACGAGCTGCGCGAGACCCGCCGCGACGACGTCGAGGTCTGATCCCGGCGCCGGTCGCCCGCCGATGTGACCTGCGGCGCGCGGATCGTCGCTGATCACCGGCGGTGCTGGGCTACTCTGGGCGCATGAGCGCAGAGGAGACCCAGGATCGCCGCCCCGGAGCCGACGACGCCCGCGACTCGCGTGATGCCGCACTCGCCGAGGAGGCCGCCGCCGACGGCGCGTGGTCGACGTCGGCGGAATCCGCCGAACCGGCGGCCGGCGGGCTCGCCGCGCATCGGGCGAGCCGGCGCGAGGCGACCGGCCCCGACGTCCTCGGCGAGAGCCTCGTCTCCGCCGACGCCGACCGTCCCGGGACCGTCGCCGCAGCGGCCGACCAGCCGGATCGGCTGAAGACCCGTCAGCGCGAGGAGCACGCCGCCTCCGGGCGCGACGCGGCCAAGCCGCGCACCCCGTTCAGCCTGCGGCCGGCGACCTGGTGGTACTCCTTCCGCCGGGCTGTCGCCGAGTTCGGCCGCGACCAGTGTCCGGACTCGGCGGCGGCGCTGACCTACTACGCGGTGCTCTCGGTCTTCCCCGCGCTCATCGCGTTCGTCTCGCTGCTCTCCGTGGTCGGTGAAGCACGACGCACCCAGGAGTTCCTGCTCAACACGCTGGACGAGCTGCTGGAGTCCGACGTCCGCGACATGAGCGTGGTGCAGACGATCCTGCAGGTGCTCACCGAGGCGCCCGGCGCCGGCATCGGGCTGGCCGTCGGCATCCTCACCGCGCTGTGGACGGCGTCGAACTACGTCAACGCCTTCTCCCGGGCGATGAACCGCATCTTCGAAGTGCCGGAGGGTCGCTCGCCGCTCGTGCTGCGCCCGGTGCTCTACGGCGTCACCGCCGCACTGATCGTGCTGGTGGCCCTCTCGGCGATGATGCTGGTGGTCTCCGGTCCGCTGGTCACCGCGCTCGGCGAGGCGGCCGGACTCAGCCAGACGGCCGAGCAGGTCTGGAACTATGCGCGGTACCCCGCGCTGCTGGTGATCGCCGCGGCCTGCATCGCCCTGCTCTACTACACCACGCCGAACATCCGGCAGCCCGGGGTCCTGTGGATCACCGGGGGAGCGCTGCTGGCCATCGGCGTGCTGATCCTCGCGACGATCGGCGTCGCCGTCTACATCAGCGGCTTCGGCAACTACCAGGCGACCTACGGCGCCCTGGCCGGTGTGATCATCTTCCTGCTCTGGATCTTCATCGCCAACGCCGTGCTGCTCTTCGGCGCCGAAGTCGATGCGGAGCTGGAACGGGGTCGCCAGCTGCAGGCCGGCATCGAGGCCGAGCGGACCATCATGCTGCCGCTGCGCGCCACGGCCGCCGCGGACAAGGCGGCGATGAAGTACGAGAAGCTCGTCGCCCAGGGGCAGGCGCTGCGGCTGACCGCGGGGCGTACGGCGAAGCCCGACGACGTCTGGCGCGAGTGATCCGTCGGCCGAGCACCTCCTCGCCGCGGTGGAACGTGTGGCTTGCGACACGGAGTGTCGCCGAGATCTGAAACACTCGTGCAACGAATCGTTGCTAGACTCTCCATCATCCGGTGACGTGGGCAACACTCCCGGGCGACTGCGAGCGTCGCTCACGTCATCCCCGTCATGGGCCCTTCTGCGAGGGCGCTGACCACGAGGATCCCGGGGCGTCGCCGGAGTGGCGCCGTCCCGCGCACCCCTGATGAGGAGACGACCGACAATGCGACACAAAGCGACCATGCGCCGCGCGGCCGTGGCCACCACAGCCGCCGCCGCGCTGACGCTGACCGCCTGCGGAGGCGGCGACGGCGGCGGCGGCGAGGCCTCCGCCGACGGCGGCACGGTGAGCATCTACAACTGCGAACCGCAGAATCTGATGCCCGGCAACTCCACCGAGGTCTGCGGCTCGAAGGTGCTCGAGCAGCTCTACACCGGTCTGACCGGGGTGGACTTCGAGACCTACGAGGCCGTCCCCGGCGTGGCCGAGGAGTGGGAGACCGAGGACAACGAGACCTGGACCTTCCATCTGGGCGAGGACTGGACCTTCCACAACGGCGACGAGATCACCGCTCAGACCTTCGTCGACACCTTCAACTGGACCGTCGACCCGGAGAACGCCCAGCAGAATGCCAGCTTCTACGACAAGATCGCCGGCTACCAGGCCCTCGTCGACGGCGAGGCCGAGGAGCTCGAGGGCGTGCGCGCCGTCGACGACTACACCCTGGAGATCGAGCTGACCGAGCCCTTCTCCCCGCTGCCGCTGATGCTCTCCTACACCGGCTTCTACCCGCTGCCGCAGGAGGCGTTCGAGGACCCGGACTCCTACGAGCAGGCGCCGGTCGGCAACGGCCAGTACCAGATGGACGGGGAGTGGGTGCACGACCAACACATCAATCTCACCCGCTATGAGGACTATGCCGGCGAGGAGGCCGGCAAGCCGGCGAACATCGAGTGGCGGATCTACGCCGACGCCGAGGCGGCCTACCTGGATGCACAGTCCGGCGAGCTGGACGTCATGGACGAGGTCACCCCGAATCACTGGGGTCAGCTGGAGGCCGACTTCGGCGACAACCAGCAGTCCTTCGAGACCTCCTCCTTCGAGTACCTCGGCTTCCCGCTGTACCAGGAGGAGTACCAGGACGTCGACGTGCGGCGGGCGCTGTCCATGGCGATCGACCGCGAGGAGATCATCGAGCAGATCTTCGACGGACAGAACGTCCCGGCCTCCGGCGTGATCCCGCCGATGATGCCCGAGTACCGGGACGACGCCTGCGACACCTGCAGCTTCGAGCCGGACCGGGCGGCCGAGCTCTACGAGGAGGCCGGCGGCCCCTCCGAGCTGACGCTGTACTTCAACTCCGGCGCCGGCCATGAGGCCTGGACCGAGGCGGTGGCCAACCAGTGGCAGGAGAACCTCGGGGTCGAGTCCGTCGAATTCGAGTCCATGGAGTTCGCTCAGTACCTGGACCTGCACGACAGTGACGAGATCACCGGCCCGTTCCGCCTGGGCTGGGTGCTGAGCTACCCCGCGACGCAGTACGCGATGGAGCCCATCTACACCACCGACCAGTCGTCGAACTACACCGGATTCTCCAACGAGGAGTTCGACCGGCTGATCGACGAGGGGAACTCCGCGACCGACCAGGACGCCGCGTCCACCGCGTATCAGGAGGCCGAGGACATCCTCATGGAGGAGATGCCGCTCATCCCGCTGTGGTTCAAGTCCTACCCGGTGGTCACCAGCGAGCGGGTCGACGACTCCTCGGTGGTCATGGACTACCGGACGTTCGTCCGCGTGGAGGACCTCGAAGTCACCGAGTGACCCTCCGTCCCTCCGTCAGGGCGCGGTCCGCGGCGCTCTTCCCGGCCTGAGTGCCGGGAGCGCGGGCCGCGCCCTGCGGCGTGCGGATCACCCGCCGCCCCTCGATCCCGTTCCTCGCCGACGGTTCCTCCCGTCGGCGGTCGCACTCCAAGGACACCTATGACCCGTTACATCATTCGGCGTCTGCTCCAGTTCATCCCCGTGGTGCTCGTCTCCACGCTGATCGTCTATGCGCTGAATTTCCTCATGCCGGGCGATCCGATCCGCGCCCTCGCCGGCGAACGGCCGATGAGCGAGGCCGCCATCGCGACGATGCGCGAGCAGTACAACCTCAACGACCCCTTCCTGGTCCAGTACGGCAAATACATCTGGGGCATCATCACCGCCGGCGACTTCGGCAGCACCTTCTCCGGCCGGCCGCTCTCCGACATCATCGCCCAGCGGCTTCCCACCACGCTGATGCTCGCGGCGGTGACCTTCGCCATCCAGGCGGTCATCGGCATCATCGCCGGCATCCTGGCCGGGCTCTACAAGGACCGCTTCATCGACCGCCTGGTGCAGGTCACCACAGTGGTCATGGTGGCGCTGCCGACGCTGGTCATCGGCTTCCTGCTGCAGCTGATCTTCGGACTGAACCTCGACTGGTTCCCGATCGCCGGCACACGAGACGGCCTGGTCAGCTACATCCTGCCCGGGATCGCCCTCGCCGCGGTGTCCACCGGCATGGCCGCCCGCATGGTGCGCGGCGAGCTCGTCGACGCGCTGCAGTCGGACTATGTGCGCACCGCCACCGCCAAAGGGCTCTCCCGGCAGCGCGTGGTGCTGAGACACGGGCTGCGCAACTCGCTGATCCCGGTGGTGACCTTCCTCGGTGCGGATCTGGCGACGCTGCTCGGCGGCACCATGGTCATCGAGACGGTGTTCAACATCCCCGGCCTCGGCGCGATGATCGTCGACTCCATCAAGGGACAGGAAGGCACCGTCGTCGTCGGCATCGTGACGCTGTTCCTGCTGTTCTTCGTGACGGTCAACCTGATCGTCGACCTGCTGTACGCCCTGCTCGACCCGAGGATCCGCTATGAGTGAGAAGACCGAACTCGACGACGCCGCGGCCCGCTCCGGAGCCACCGCCGCGGACCCGACGGCGCGGACCGCCTCGGCCCCGCCCACGGCGCGGGAGTCCACTGCGGCGGCCACTCCGGACGCTCCCGACGCCGCCGGGGGACCGGACAAGGAGGCCGAGGCCAGCCTCTGGGCCGATGCCTGGCGCTCGCTGCGACGGAATCCCTGGTTCCTCGTCTCCGGCGCGCTGCTGGTGGTTATCGTCGCCATGGCGATCGTGCCCCAGGTCTTCACCTCGGTGGACCCCGGTTCCTGCGACCTGTCGAAGAGCCGACAGGCGCCGTCGGCCCAGCATTGGTTCGGCACCGACATCCAGGGATGCGACTACTACACCCGCGTCATCCACGGAGCGCGGAACTCGATGATCGTCGGCGTCGTGGTCTCGATCGGCGTCTTCGCCGTCGCCGTCGTCGTCGGCCTGCTGGCCGGGTACTTCGGCGGGTGGATCGACGGGCTGCTCTCGCGGATCACCGACATGATCTTCGCCATCCCGTACATGCTCGGCGCTCTGGTCTTCCTGAACATCATCGACACCCGCGGACCGATCCAGGTGGCCCTGGTGCTGATGCTCTTCACCTGGCCGACGTCGGCCCGTCTGATGCGCGGCTCGGTGATGTCCGTGGTCAACTCCGAGTACGTGATGGCCGCCAAGGCGCTGGGCGCCGGACACCTGACGATCATGCGCCGGCACATCCTGCCGAACTCGCTGGGCCCGCTGATCGGCTACTCGACGGTGTTCATCGGCATCATCATCGGCGCCGAGGCCACGCTGACGTTCCTCGGCGTCGGCCTGCAGCTGCCGGCGATCTCCTGGGGTCTGCAGCTCACGGATGCGCAGAGCTACGTGACCTCCTCGCCGCATCTGCTGCTCTTCCCGGTGATCTTCGTCGGCGTGACGGTCTTCGCGTTCATGACCCTCGGTGACGCCGTCCGCGACGCCCTCGACCCGAAGTCGAAGCGTTGAGGGGAGCATCGATGGACGCCGTACAGCCCACATCCCAGAAGTCCCCTGCGAAGGACGAGACGATGACCAGCTCCTCCACCGCCGAGCCGCTGCTCGAGGTGCGCGATCTCCAGGTGGAGTTCCGCACCAAGGCCGGCACTGCCCAGGCCGTCAACGGCCTGAACGTCACGCTGCACGCCGGCGAGACGCTCGCCATCCTCGGCGAGTCCGGCTCCGGCAAATCGGTGACCGCCCAGGCGATCATGGGCATCCTGGACATGCCGCCCGGGCACATCGCCGGCGGCGAGATCCGCTACCGCGGCGAGGACCTGCTGCAGATGCCCGCCGAGCGGCGTCGCAGGCTGCGCGGGATGAGCATCTCGATGATCTTCCAGGACGCGCTGTCCTCGCTGAACCCGGTGCTGCCGGTCGGCTGGCAGATCGGCGAGATGTTCCGCGTCCATCGCGGGATGAAGCGTCGCGAGGCGCGGCAGAAGGCCGTGGAGATGATGGAGCGGGTCGGCATCCCGGCGGCGGAGAAGCGCGCCGGGGATTTCCCGCACCAGTTCTCCGGCGGCATGCGCCAGCGCATCATGATCGCGATGGCGATCGCCCTGGACCCCGATGTGCTCATCGCCGACGAGCCGACCACGGCACTGGACGTCACCGTCCAGGCCCAGGTGATGCGGCTGCTGAAACAGCTGCAGGAGGAGTTCAACATGGGACTCATCCTCATCACCCATGATCTGGGCGTGGTGGCCGACGTCGCCGACAAGATCGCGGTGATGTACGCCGGTCGGGTCATGGAGGCCTCCGACGTGTACTCGATCTACAGCAGCGCCGCGCATCCCTACACGCGCGGGCTGCTCGCCTCGATCCCGCGGGTCGACGGCGCCGACGAGCGTCTCGAGGCCATCCCAGGGCTGCCTCCGGCGCTGACCGACATGCCGCCGGGCTGCCCGTTCAGTCCGCGCTGCGCCTTCGCCACCGACCGGTGTCGCACCGAGCGGCCCGAGCTCCGCGAGATCGCCGAAGGGCACACCGCCGCGTGCCACTACGCGGAGGACTTCATCACCGCCGAGGAGGACCAGCATGAGCCTGCCTGAGACGACGTCCGCGGCCGCGGGCCGCGGAGAGGATCCGTTCGCCGACGCTGAGGTCGTCCTCGACGTGCAGAACCTGGTCAAGCACTTCCCGCTGACCCAGGGCATCGTCTTCCAGCGCAAGGTCGGGGCGGTGCAGGCCGTCGACGACGTCAGCTTCCAGCTGCGCCGGGGCGAGACGCTGGGCATCGTCGGCGAGTCCGGCTGCGGCAAGTCCACGCTGGCCAAGCTGCTGATGCGGCTGGAGGAGCCCGACGCCGGCGGGGTGTCCTTCCGCGGCGAGGACTTCCTGGCCGCGAAGGGCGAGCACCTGCGTCGGCTGCGGCGGAAGATCCAGATCATCTTCCAGGACCCGTACACCTCGCTGAATCCGCGGATGTCGGTCGGCGACATCATCGCCGAGCCGTTCTCCCTCCACCCGGAGGAGAAGCCGGCCCAGGGCGTGCGGAATCGGGTGAAGGAGCTGCTGGCCCTGGTCGGGCTGAATCCCGACCACATCAACCGCTACCCGCATCAGTTCTCCGGCGGACAGCGGCAGCGCATCGGCATCGCCCGCGGGCTGGCGCTGAACCCGGACGTCATCATCTGCGACGAGCCGGTCTCGGCGCTGGACGTCTCCGTGCAGGCTCAGGTGATGAACCTGCTCGACGACCTGCAGCAGCAGCTGGGGCTGTCCTACATCTTCATCGCCCACGACCTCTCCGTGGTGCGGCACATCGCCGACCGGGTCGGGGTGATGTACCTGGGGCGGATCGCGGAGCTGGGCACTGAGGAGGAGATCTACCGCGAGCCGTCGCATCCCTACACTCAGGCGCTGCTCTCGGCGGTGCCGGTGCCGGATCCGACGCTGCGCGGCCAGCAGGAGCAGATCGTGCTGGCCGGCGATCCGCCGAATCCGGCGGACCCGCCGTCGGGATGCCGCTTCCGCACGCGCTGCTGGAAGGCCACCGAGATCTGCATGACCCAGGAGCCGCAGCTGGTCTCCCGGCCCGGCGTCTCGCAGCTGTCGGCCTGTCACCATGCCGAACCCGACTGGGAGGTCGGGGGAGCGCCGGACGACGCGCGGTCGAACGGCGGATCGGCGTAACATCCTGTCATGAAAGACGACGCCGAGAGGGTCCCGGAGGTGACTCCGGGGCCCTCTCGGCGTATCACGGGCGTTTCGTCGCGCGGAGCAGTAGGTCGTGACGCTGATCACGGACTGTACATCGGCCGGGCGCAGGCTGGGTGGTTCGATCGGCGTGATGACGGGGAACTCTGAAAGGGATCTTGCAGAACGCGCGGCGACGGCGCTGCTGCCAGCAGGTTTCGTTGCTCGGTGTGACCTGGGTCATTGCGATCTTCGGGGTGCTGTCGGGCGGAGTGACTGGTCAGTAACGATCGGATCACGGGGTGCCGCGGCATCTTGGCGTCGCGCGGGGCGGCCGTATTCTGGTGGTTGTCCAGCCGTGGTGTTAGGTGCATCACGTCATGCAGAGCATGCGCGACGTTCCTGATCCTGCGGTCAGCAGAGGCAGTGAGGAGACCTCCATGAACAGTGCTCGGATTCCGGCGACCGTCGAAGGCATCGCGGGGCGGGCACGGCGCTGACGCCGTGATCCAGCCACGCAGCCACAGCACGACCGAGCCGAAAGACCTGGACTCCGTTGATCCGTTACCTGACACGACGCATCCTGACATGGGTCGGGATGATCTTCGTGGCGACCAACGCCACGTACTTCCTGGCCTGGGCGTATCTCGACCCGCACAGCAATTTCATGGGACATCGACCTCCGTTGACGTCGGGTGAGATCGACAACATCCTGGAGCCGCGCAATCTCGCGAGTTCTGTCCCGCTCCTCGAGCGGTGGTGGACCTGGCTCACGGACATCCTCGTGCACTGGGACTGGGGACTCAGTCCGGCCGGAGGGTCCGTCAACGAGGAGATCGCCTACCGCATCTGGGTCAGCGCCATGCTTGTCCTGGGAGCGACCGTCTTCCAGGTGCTCATCGGCGTCGCCCTGGGCGTGTTCACCGCCTCCCGCCAGTACTCGCTCCTGGACCGGCTGGGCATCGGCTCCTCGACGGTGACGATGAACATCCCGCTGCCGGTCATCGCCCTGGCTCTCGTGCTGGGCGCCATCGCGCTGAACGATGTGGTCGGCGGACATGTGCTCTACGTGACCGGCTCCGAATCACTGGGCGTCGAGGGCTTCTTCCCTGTTCTGATCGACCGGCTCCAGCATGTGCTGCTCCCGACGATCGCGATCATCTTCATCGGTTACTCGGGATACCACCTGCTTCAGCGGACGCTGCTGCTGGACAACATCAAGGCCGACTATGTGCGCACTGCCAGGGCCAAAGGGCTGACGAAGCAGCAGGCGATCCGTCGGCACGCGCTGCGGACTTCGCTGATCCCGGTCACCACCCAGGTCGCATTCCAGATCCCGGCGATCTTCACCGGAGCGGTGCTGACGGAGCAGATCTTCGCTTGGAACGGGATGGGGGAGTACTTCATCACCACTCTGGGCGACAACGACATCCACGGCGTCGTCGCCGTCGCCGCCTTCGCGGCGCTGATGACGGCGATCGGGGCCTTGATCGCTGATGTGGCCGTGGTCGCACTCGACCCGCGAGTGAGAGTGAGCTGAGATGAGCAACGTGACGACCGTCCAGGTGAGCGACCGGGTCGCCGGCGATGGGACGCGGCCACGACGGGCGCGCCGGCCGATGAGCAAGACCAAACTGTATGCACGACGGTTCATGCGGAACAAGTCGGCTGTCGCCGGTCTGACGGTGTTCGGACTCATCGTGGCCTTCGCGCTGATCGGACCGTTCTTCCAGAAGTACGACCACATCGAACTGGACTTTCTGGCGCTGAGCGAGGGCCCCAGCTCCGACCACTGGTTCGGCACGAACTCGGGCGGCAACGACCTGTTCGCCCAGGTGGTCTTCGGTCTGCAGCGGTCGTTGATGATCGCGTTGGCCGTCTCGACCGGAGCGACGGTGCTGGCAGCTCTCGTCGGGGCCTCGGCAGCCTACTTCGGCGGCAATGTGGAGAAGGTGCTCGTCGGGTTCATCCACTTCCTCATGGCCACGCCGACGTTCCTCATCGTGGCGATGATGTCCGAGGACTCCGGCGGCGATTGGCGGGTCATCTCGCTGGTGCTGATCTTCATGACCTGGTTCTTCCTGGCGCGTACCATCTGGACGCTGTCACTGTCGCTCCGCGAGCGCGAGTTCATCACAGCGTCGCGCTACATGGGCGTGCCGGGAGGGCTGATCGTGCTGCGTCACATGGTGCCGAACATCGCCTCGCTGTTGATCGTCAACTGGACGCTCGGGGTCATCCAGGCCGTCCAGATGGAGACCGCCCTGTCCTTCCTCGGCTTCGGCGTCAAGCTCCCGGACGTGTCGCTGGGCTCGCTGATCCGCGTCGGGGCCGACACGATCACCAGTTCTCCGTGGCTGTTCTATTTCCCCGCAGCCGTCCTCACACTCTTGACGGTGTCCTTGGCGCTCATCTCCGACGGGCTCCGTGACGCCTTCGACCCGACGTCCGGCGCAGGAGGCCGTGCATGACTTCCTCTCTCCTCTCAGTCCAGGACCTGACGGTGAGCTTCCCGTCCGAGGCCGGGCGCGTCGATGCCGTGCGCGGCATCTCCTTCGAGCTGAAGCCGGGCCAGACCCTCGGGATCGTCGGCGAGTCGGGCTCTGGAAAGTCCGTCACCTCGATGGCTGTCATGGGCCTGCTGGACGACAACGCGACCGTCGGCGGATCCATCACCTTCGATGGTCAGGAGCTCGTCGGGAGATCGGACAAGGAGCTCTCGCAGCTGCGCGGATCCGGGATCTCGATGATCTTCCAGGATCCGCTGACCGCACTCACGCCGGTCTACACCGTCGGCGACCAGATCATCGAGGCCCTGAAGAGTCATCAGAAGATCTCCACGCAGGCCGCCTGGGACCGTGCCGTCGAGCTGCTGCAGCTCGTGGGCATCCCGAATGCGACCGCGAGGCTGAAGTCGTTCCCGCACGAGTTCTCCGGAGGTATGCGACAGCGCGTGGTGATCGCCATCGCGATGGCCAACGACCCGCAGGTCATCATCGCCGATGAGCCGACCACCGCCCTCGACGTGACCATCCAGGCACAGATACTGGACCTGCTGAAGACCGCTCAGCGGGAGACCGGTGCGGCGGTCATCATGATCACCCACGACCTCGGCGTCGTGGCCGACGTCGCTGATGACGTGATGGTCATGTACGCCGGCCGGGCGATCGAGAAGGCCCCGGCCGATGTGCTCTTCGGAGATCCGCGCATGCCCTATACCCTCGGGCTGCTCGGTGCCGTGCCGCGGGTGGACAAGCAGGAGAAGCAGCCGCTGGTGCCGGTGACAGGCAATCCGCCGATGCTCATCGACCTTCCTGACGCCTGTCCTTTCGCGGACCGGTGCCCCATCGTCCAGGAGGCCTGCCGGCAGGGCGAGCCGGTGCTGACCGACGTCGAAGGTCGGCCCGGCCATCAGGCCGCCTGTCGCCGCGCTGAGGAGATCGCGGCCGGAGCGGTCGACGGCGCCCCCGTCTTCCCGGTGCCTGAAGCCGTCGAAGGGCAGCTCGAGAGCGTCCCCCGCGACCGGCGACAGGTGACGCTCGATGTCGAGAACCTGGCGAAGACGTTCCCGCTGATGAAGGGCTCGCTGCTGAAACGCAAGGTCGGCGAGGTGAAAGCGGTCAAAGGGCTGACCTTCGACATCCGCGAGGGCGAGACGCTGGCGATCGTCGGAGAGTCCGGATGTGGGAAATCGACCACGTTGCTGCAGATCATGGATATGGTCACGCTCGACCACGGCCGGATGGAGATCGCTGGGACGAATGTCGCGACGGTGACGAACCGGCGTCAAGAGCGCGAGCTGCGGCGGGACATCCAGATCGTCTTCCAGGACCCGATGGGGTCCCTGGACCCGCGCATGACCGTCTACGAACTCATCTCCGAGCCACTGCGCAGCTTCGGTGTGAAGGGCCAGGAGGCGGCGGAGCGAGTCGAGGAGCTCATGGAGCTGGTCGGGCTCGACCCGGCGCACAGCGATCGATTCCCGACCGCCTTCTCCGGCGGTCAGCGCCAGCGCATCGCCATCGCCCGCGCACTGTCCACCGAGCCGAAGGTGCTGGTGCTCGATGAGCCGGTCTCGGCGCTGGACGTGTCGATCCAGGCGGACGTGATCAACCTGCTGCAGGAGCTGCAGGCCAGGCTGGGGCTGTCTTACCTCTTCGTCGCCCATGACCTCTCCGTGGTCCGGCACCTCGCGCACCGCGTGGCAGTCATGTACCTGGGGAGCTTCGTCGAGGAGGGCGACGTCGACCCCGTCTTCGATGATCCCCAGCACCCCTACACGCGGGCGCTGCTCTCTGCGGTGCCCGTGCCCGACCCCGCTGTCGAGAGGGCCCGCGAACGCGTGGTGCTCGCCGGCGATCTGCCGAGTCCCACGGAGGACATCTCGGGTTGCGCCTTCGCGAGTCGTTGTCCGCTGTATCAGACGCTCAACGCTGCGGATCAGGTGCGATGCACGAGCGAAGTCCCGCGTCTGACGGGAGAGACAGGTATGCACACGAATGCCTGCCACTACCGGTGACGCGTCTACGAAGATCACTCATCCCCATGCCGACAGGCACGAAAGGAGAAACACCATGATGAGGAAGACGAAAGGCACGATCGCCATCACCGGCGTCCTCGCGCTGACTCTGGCTGGCTGCGGCGGAGGCGACGGCGGCTCCGACTCCGATGGCGGCACCTCGGGCAGTTCAGAGGTCGAGCAGGCGGACTACAACCCGCAGCCGCGCGAGAATCTCCAGCAGGGAGGTTCTGCGACCTTCCCGATCAGCGAGATCCCAGAGCAGATGAACCCGAACCACGCTCAGGGGTCCGCCAACACGTCCCGGATCTGGACTTGGTACAACCCGCAGATGGTCCTGATGTCGCCGGAGGGAGAGGCGAAGCCGAACCCTGCTTATCTCGAGGACATCACCACAGAGGTCGTGGACGGGAAGACTGTGGTCACCTATACGATCAACCCGGACGCTCAGTGGAATGACGGCACGCCGATGACTTGGGTCTCGTATGAGAATGCCTGGAAGGCACAGAGCGGGGAGAACGAGGAGTATCAGCCCAGCTCGACCGACGGCTACAGCAAGATCGAATCCGTCGAACAGGGCGAGGACGAGCGTCAGGCCGTGGTGACGTTCGAGACCGAGTATCCCTGGACCGAGGGACTCTTCTGGAATCTCATGCATCCGGAGATCGACACGCCGGAAAAGTTCAACAACGCCTATATCGAGGAGCCGAACCCCGAGTATGGGGCCGGGCCGTACAAAGTCGACTCATTCGACGCGAACGGCGGCACGCTGACCTTCGTGCCGAACGACGGCTGGTGGGGCGATGCACCGATGCTGGATCAGGTCGTCTTCCGCCAGCTCGAGCCGACTGCGTCGATCAACGCCTTCAAGTCCGGGGAAGTCGACATGACGGGTACAGGGACCAAGGATCGGCTGGCCCAGGTCGAGGACATGGAGGGCGTGACCACCTACCGCTCCGTGGCTCCGCAGAACAACCTGTTCACCATCAACGCGACGCGCGACAAGTTCTCAGACTTGGAGGTCCGCAAGGCGATGATGATGGGCATCGATCGTGAGCAGCTGAAGCAGGTTGCCTTCGACGGGCTCGACTACGAGGAGGAACCGGCCGGTTCCTTCAACCTCTACACCTTCCAGGAGGGGTACGTGAACGCCTTCGAGGATGCCGGACTGGAACACAACCCAGAGGAAGCCAACTCATTGCTTGAAGAGGCTGGCTGGACCGAGGGCGAGGACGGCATCCGTTCCAAGGACGGCACGCGTCTGACGGCCACGCTGCCACTCTTCGGCGATGACCCCGTCGCCAAGACTCGGGCGCGCGCCATGCAGCAGCAGATGAAGGAGATCGGCGTCGAGGTGGAGATCGACCCGCGTGCCGCCGCCGACTTCTCCGAGGATTACACAGGCCAGAACTGGGACATCTTCACACTGCGATTCACCAGCTCCGATCCCTACGGCGTGGCCTACATGTGCCAGGTGTACTGCACGGGCTCCGGCCTGAACCTCTCCGGCACCGGCTCGGAGGAGCTGGACGAGCAGATCGAGGAGGTCCAGACACTGCCGACGGCGGAGGAACAGATCTCCGAAGGCATGGATCTGGAATCCGAGGTGGTGGAGAAGACCTGGGGCATCATGCCGCTGTACAACGGCCCGTCCATCATGACGGCGAAGGATGGACTGGCAAATCTGACGCCTGAGCCCTATACCGGTCTCGACCTCTTCGGCGTCACGCCGGTCGAGGACGTCGGATGGGAGAAGGACAGCGCCGGTGCCTCGGAGACCGGCTCTGAGGAGAGCTGACCAGACCGGAGCGGCCTGACTCGGTCTGAACTGAGGCAGCGCGACGGCGACGCGCGGCGGGAGGATCTCGATCCTCCCGCCGCTTCGCTGTGCCGCGGCACCAGTTCCGGCCGCGCGTCCTCACGCCCCGTCGCCGTGCCGGCCCTCGGCCTCGGCGCCGGCGTCGTGCAGCGCCTCGATCACCCGGCGCACGGCGAGGCGTTCGGCCCGGTCGGGGCGCATGATCGCGCTGATGTGCCGCCGGGCGTCGACGTCGGCCAGCGGTCGCAGCGTCGTCGTCGCAGTCATCGGCGAGGTGAATCGGGGCAGCAGCGCCAGTCCCGAGCCGTCGGCGACCAGCGCCTCCATCAGGCGGTTGTCCCGCAGCCGCTGCAGGATCTGCAGTTCGGCACCTGCGGCGCGGGCGATCTCCTGCAGGACGGTGTCGAAGGGGTAGTCGCGCGGCACCCCGTACCAGGGATATGCCGCGGCCTGCGCGGCGGTGACCGTCTCGGCGGCGGCCAGCGGATGATCGGCGGCGACGGCGACGTCGATCGGTTCGCGCGCCAGCGGCACCACGGTCAGCCCCTCGGTGCCCGCCGGGCGCGGGCCGCTGAGGCTGTGGGCGACGACGACGTCGTGGTCGAGGGTCAGCTCGGCGAACTGGGCCTCGGCGATGTCGGCGTCGTGGCAGACCACCTCGATGCCCTCGGCGTGCGCGGCGCGCAGCGTCCGGGGCAGCAGCACTGCCGCCGCGCTGGGCAGCATCGCCAGTCCCACCGTCCCGGTCGGATGCGCGCGGAAGGCATCCCAGCGCGCCTGGGCGGCGGCGATCGCCGTGCCGACCTCCGCGCCCGCCTCGGCCAGCACCCGGCCGGCGTCAGTCAGTCGGAGTCCGCGACCCTGGTGCTCGACCAGCGCCATCCCGGCCTGCCGCTGGGCGGCCTTGAGCTGCTGGGAGACCGCCGAGACGGTGCGATGCGTGGCCTCGGCGACGGCGGTGATGCTGCCGCGGTCGGCCAGCTCGCGGAGCAGGTCCAGATGGCGCACGTCCATGAAGTCAGGCTACAGCGATGATGCAGGAGAATTCGATAGTGCTTCATCGCCCGGGGTGAGCAGACTGGAGTCATGCCGCTCCGCCACCGCCTCCTCGCTCTGCTGGTCGCCGTCCTCTGGGGCCTGAACTTCCTGGCCATCGACGCCTCGCTGGGTCATTTCCCGCCGTTCTTCCTCGTCGCGCTGCGCTTCACCCTGCTGGCGATCCCGACGCTGCTGCTCGTCCCGCGCCCGGACGTGCCCTGGCGCTGGCTCATCGGCTACGGACTCGGCTTCGGCACCTTCCAGTTCCTCTTCCTCTACGCCGGCATGGCCGCCGGGCTGCCGGCCGGCATCGCCTCGCTGGTGCTGCAGGCCTCGGCCCCGGCGACGCTGGTCCTCGGGGCGGTGCTGCTGCGCGAGCGCGTCCGCGGGGTGCAGATCGCCGGCATCGTCGTCGCCGTCGTCGGGCTGATCGTCGTCGGGATCCAGCGCGCCGAGCTCAGCGGGGCGCTGCCCTTCCTGCTCGTCGTCGCCGGTGCGCTGAGCTGGTCGGTGGGCAACCTCTGCAACCGGAAGGCGGCCGCCGCGGAACCGATGCGTTTCGCGATGTGGATGTCGATCGTGCCGCCGCTGCCGATGCTGCTGCTCTCGCTGGTCGTCGAAGGACCGGAGACGATCCTCGACTCGCTGGCCGCGGCGGCGACGCCCGAGGCCGTTCCGGCGCTGCTCGGGCTGCTCTACACCGTGGTGCTGGGCACAGTCGTCGCCTCCGGGATCTGGAACAGGCTGATGGCCCGACACCCGGCCGGAGTGGTCTCGCCGTTCTCGATGCTGGTCCCGGTCGTCGGGATGAGTGCGGCCTGGATCGTGCTGGGGGAGCGGGTCACCGCGCCGGAGCTGCTGGGCGGGGCGCTGGTGGTCGGCGGCGTGCTGCTGGGCAGCCGCCGGAGTCTGCCGATGCCGGGCCGACGGCGGCCGGCCGGCGCGCATCCGACCGCCGTGAGTCCGGCCGATGCGGCGACGACGGGAGGCGCGGTCAGTCCGCAGACGGTGCCTGGCCCCACGGCAGCAGCCGGGTCGACGGAGCCGGATCGTCCCGCAGCCGCCCGTAGGTGACGACGTCGACGCGCTCGCCGTCGACCAGGAACTTGCCGCGCTCCAGCCCTTCCCGGACGAATCCGGCCGCGCGGGCGACGATGCCGGAGATCGGGTTGTCCGCCCGATGGCCCAGCTCCAGCCGCTCCAGGCCGGTCACCGGCCGGTCACCGTCGAGCGCCGGCGTCGTCGTCGGCGGGAGCGCCTCGTCGACGGGAGCCGAGAGCGCGTGGTGCGCCGTCGTCGCCGCGGCGGCGGAGGCCAGCCCGCGGCCGCGGTGCTCCGGGCGGACCCAGTAGAACAGCCAGCCGCGCCGGTCCTCGGCGGTGATGCGCAGTCCGACGACGCCGACTGCGACGCCGTCGACGTCGATCGCCGCGGCATGCCGGCCGCGGGAGGCGTCGGTCACGTGCAGCACGTACGCCCGCGCGGACTCGAGGCCGTCGACGTCGCCCTGCCGGGCCATCTGCGGATCGGCGGCGAAGGCCTGCCGGACCGCTTCGGCGTCGGGGAGGCGCAGCGGCCGCAGACCGGCTCCGTCGAACGGGTCGGGCGTCCTGGGGCGGGACATGGGGCCGGAGGTGGGAGCCGCGGGCATGGGGCCACTGTATCCGGCGGGGCGCCGGGCCCTCCGACGCTGGGCCTACTGATGCCGGTCCTTCCGACGCCGGGGCCCGGTCGACGTCCCGCTGCTGACCGACGAGACCGTCGTCGACGCGTTCACCACCGGTCCGCCCGGGCCGAGACCTCGTGCACCGCTCCGCCTCGTCGAGTTCTCCGGACCTCCTCCAACTGGACGGGGCCTATGAAACAGGACGGGGCGGATCGGCGACCCCGCCCAGTTCGACGGGGAGAACTGGTCGATCGGGCGGACAGCGCTCCGCCCTGGCCCCGAGACCTCGTGCACCGCTCCGCCTCGTCGAGTTTTCCGGACCTCCTCCAACTGGACGGGGCCGATGAAAATGGACGGGGTGGATCGGCGACCCCGCCCAGTTGGACGGGGAGAACTGGGCGGCCGGGCTGACGGAGCACGACCCCGCCCAGTTGGACGGGGAGAACTGGGCGATCGGGCGGACAGCGCTCCGCCCCGCCCAACTGGACGGGGAGAACTGGCCCGCCGGCCGGCGCCCCGAACACCCGCCCGCAGCCTCTGCACGCCGCCCGGTACGGCGCTGGCCCGGCGGACCAGTAGACTGGGACATGCTGATGCCCGCACCGCTGCGGGGCGACGTCGTCGTCCCGGTCCGTCGTGCTGGCCGAACACCCCTTTCTGGAAGGTACGCACTCCACCATGACCATCACCGCCGCCCGCGCCCACCTCGGCTCTGACGAGCGCCGGGATCTGCGCAACGTCGCGATCGTCGCCCACGTCGACCACGGCAAGACCACCCTCGTCGACGCCATGCTGTCCCAGACGAAGGCGGTCGGAGGCCACGGCGACGTCGAGGACCGCGTCATGGACTCCGGCGAGCTGGAGAAGGAGCGCGGCATCACGATTCTGGCCAAGAACACCACCGTGTTCTACTCCGGGCCGCATGCCCAGGAGGACGCCGGGGTCGACAAGGTCACCATCAACGTCATCGACACCCCCGGCCACGCCGACTTCGGCGGCGAGGTCGAGCGCGGCCTGTCCATGGTCGACGGCGTGGTCCTCCTCGTCGACGCCTCGGAGGGCCCGCTGCCGCAGACCCGCTTCGTGCTGCGCAAGGCGCTCGCCGCCCAGCTGCCGGTGCTGCTGGTGGTGAACAAGACCGACCGGCCCGACGCGCGCATCTCCGGCGTCGTCTCCGACTCGCAGGACCTGCTGCTGGGCCTGGCCTCGGACATCGCCGAGGAGGACTCGAGCATCGACCTGGACACGGTGCTGGACGTGCCGGTCGTCTACGCCTCCGGCAAGGCCGGCCGCGCCTCGCTCGAGCAGCCCGAGGACGGCGGCCTGCCGCAGAACGAGGACCTCGAGCCGCTGTTCTCGGCGATCCTGCGCCACGTCCCGGCCCCGCGCTACGACGCCGAGCAGATCCTGCAGGCCCACGTCACCAACCTCGACGCCTCGCCCTTCCTGGGGCGGCTGGCGCTGCTGCGCGTCTTCAACGGCACGCTGCGCAAGAACCAGCTGGTCTCCTGGGTCCGCAAGGACGGCTCCCACAAGACCGTCAAGATCACCGAGCTGCTCATCACCGAGGGGCTCGAGCGCGTCCCCGCCGAGGAGGCCGGACCGGGCGACATCGTCGCCGTCGCCGGCATCCCGGACATCATGATCGGCGAGACGCTCACCGACCCGGAGAACCCGCAGGCGCTGCCGGACATCGTCGTCGACGACCCGGCGATCTCGATGACCGTCGGCATCAACACCTCGCCGATGGCCGGCCGCGTCAAGGGCGCGAAGGTCACCGCCCGGCAGGTCAAGGACCGCCTGGAGAAGGAGCTCATCGGCAACGTCTCGCTGAAGGTCCTGGACACCGACCGTCCCGACACCTGGGAGGTCCAGGGACGCGGCGAGCTCGCGCTGGCGGTGCTCATCGAGCAGATGCGCCGCGAGGGCTTCGAGCTGACCATCGGCAAGCCCAAGGTCCTCACCCGGGAGATCGACGGGGTGATGCAGGAGCCGATGGAGCACATGATCATCGACGCCCCCGAGGAGTACATGGGTGCGATCACCCAGCTGCTGGCCGGGCGCAAGGGCATCATGGAGACGATGAGCAACACCGGCACCGGCTGGATCCGCATGGAGTTCCGCGTGCCCGCCCGCGGCCTGATCGCCTTCCGCACCAAGTTCCTCACCGAGACCCGCGGCGCGGGCATCGCCTCCTCCTACGCCGACGGCTTCGAGCCGTGGAAGGGCGACATCGAGTACCGCATCTCCGGCTCGCTGGTGTCCGACCGCGCCGGCACGGCCACTCCGTTCGCGATGATCAACATCCAGGAGCGCGGCACCTTCTTCATCGACCCGACGGACGAGGTCTACGAGGGCATGGTCGTCGGCGAGAACTCGCGCAACGAGGACATGGAGATCAACGTCACCAAGGAGAAGAAGCTCACCAACATGCGCTCCGCGGGCTCGGACAGCTTCGAGGGGCTGACTCCGCCGGCGAAGCTCACGCTGGAGGAGTCGCTGGAGTTCGCCAACGAGGACGAGTGCGTGGAGGTCACTCCCGAGGCGGTGCGCATCCGCAAGGTGGTGCTGGACTCCTCCGAGCGCAGCAAGCAGTCCCGGAAGAAGAAGAGCGCGTCCCAGTGACGACGACGGCGCGTCCGCGCCGCGGCTTCCGCCCGGTGCTGATGGGTCTGGCCGTCGGCATCGGCGCGGTGCTCGGCGTGCTGGGCACTGCCCTGCACGCCGGGATCTGGGTCGTCGGCGAGACGCAGGGCGGCCTGGTGATCCCCTGGGGCGCGGCCCTGGCCCTGCTGATCTGCCTGCTGGCCCAGCTGTGGATCGGCCTGCGGGCGGACTCCGTCGTGGAGTCGACGACGATGGGGGCGGTGACCTTCTCGCTGGTCACAGTCACCATGGTCTGGCCCGGGGCCGATCAGCTGGCCGTGCCCTACAGCGCCGAGGCGATGGAGGCCCTGCCGGGCCCGACGATCGCCTCGCTGGTCTGGTGGTTCGGCTCGGCGGGGATCACCTTCGTCAGCATGCTGGCGGTGCGCTGGCTGATCGCCCGCGAGCCGCTGCCCGCCGAGGGGCCGGAGACCGGCTCCGATGCCGGCTCCGACGCCCGCGCCGGCGTCGGCGCCGGGTCCGGCGAGTCTGTGACGCGACCATGACCCCCGGTCAGGACATCGGGGCCGGTGCTCGGTAGACTGGGGGCACCGGCCGTCCGAGGACGTCGCCCCCGTCGCGCTCGACGCCGGGCCGGTCGGAGAGCACCCCGAGAAGCACAGCTGGTCGCCTCGCCCACGACCGGCCGATCCCGTGTCGCCGTCGGCGGCTGAGGAGAGACAGAGGAGTCCATGACTTACATCATCGCCCTTCCCTGTGTGGACCTGAAGGACAAGGCCTGCATCGAGGAATGCCCGGTGGACTGCATCTATGAGGGCGAGCGCTCGCTCTACATCCATCCCGACGAGTGCGTCGACTGCGGCGCCTGCGAGCCGGTGTGCCCGGTGGAGGCCATCTACTACGAGGACGACGTCCCGGACGAGTGGCAGGAGTACTACCGCGCCAACGTCGAGTTCTTCGACGACGTCGGCTCGCCGGGCGGCGCCGCGAAGGTCGGGATGATCGAGAAGGACCACGAGGTCATCACCGCGCTGCCGCCGCAGGAACACTGAGGACGGCCGGCGCGCGCATGCTGACCCTCCCCGAATACCCGTGGGACGCCATGGTCCCGTATCGCGAGCGGGCCCGACGGCATCCCGACGGCGTCGTGGACCTGTCCATCGGCACGCCGGTGGACCCCACGCCGCCGGTGGTCCGCGAGGCGCTGGCGGCCGCCGCCGACGCTCCCGGCTATCCGACCACGCACGGCCGCCGCGAGCTCCGCGAGGCGGTCGCCGGCTGGTTCGCCCGACGGCGCGGCGTCGCCGACCTCGACCCGGAGGCGGTGATGCCGACGATCGGCTCCAAGGAGCTGGTCGCCTGGCTGCCGACGCTGCTGGGCCTCGGCGCCGGCGACGTCGTGCTGCGTCCGCAGGTGGCGTATCCGACCTATGACATCGGCGCGCAGATCGCCGGGGCCGAGGCGGTCGCCGCCGAGGATCCGACGACGCTGGACGAGGAGACGCTGGCCCGGGTGAAGCTGATCTGGGTCAACTCGCCGTCGAACCCCACCGGGGAGGTGAAGACCGCCGAGCAGCTGCGCGCGATCGTCGAGCTGGCCCGGCGCCTCGGCGCCGTCGTCGCCTCCGACGAGTGCTACGCGGAGCTGCCCTGGACCGTCGACGAGGTCCCCTCGATCCTGGACCCGCGGGTCTGCGGGGGAGACCGTCGCGGACTGCTGGCGGTCTACTCGGCGTCGAAGCAGTCGAACCTCGCCGGCTACCGGGCGGCGTTCGTCGCCGGCTGCGGGGAGCTGATCGCCGGACTGATCAACACCCGCAAGCATGCCGGGATGATCATGCCGGCCCCGGTGCAGGAAGCGCTGCGCGTCGCGCTGACCGACGACGACCACGTCGCCGCCCAGCGGGAGATCTATCGTCGACGTCGGGAGAAGCTGCTCGGTGCGGTGGAGTCGCGGGGGCTGCAGGTGACCGGCTCGCAGGCCGGGCTCTACCTGTGGTGCGCCGACGGCTCCTCGGACACCTGGGAGATCGTCTCCTCGCTGGCCGACGAGGGGATCGTCGTCGGCCCCGGAGTCTTCTACGGCGATCACGGAGCCGGGCACGTCCGGGTGGCGCTCACCGCCGCCGACGAGCGCGTCGACGCCGCCGTCGACCGCTTGGGCTGACCGGCCCGCGGCAGCCCCGCGGGGTGGGCGTGCGGCGCCTCGATCCCCGCTGTGCCGGGCCGGACCAGAGCGTCCGGTGCGGCAGACCATCACCGACCATCGATGCTGTGCACGAACTGGCCCACGAGGTGACGACCAGGTAGGTTAGCTGTGTCGCCAGATGAGTGTGCCCGACAAGGAGACCGCATGACAGAGCAGTCACCAGCTCGTCTGATCCACGACGATCAGAACCTCGAGCTTCCGGTGAAGGCCGCCGTGGAGGGGAACGACGGCTACGAGATCGCCCCGCTGCGCGGCACGACCGGCAACGTCACCTATGACCCCGGTTTCATGAACACCGCGAACACCACCTCCGCGATCACCTATATCGACGGGGACGCGGGGATCCTGCGGTACCGCGGCTATCCGATCGAGCAGCTGGCCGAGCACTCGAACTTCCTCGAGGTCTCCTACCTGCTCATCCACGGCGAGCTCCCCACCGCCGACCAGCTGAGCGCCTTCGACAACGTCACCCGTCGGCACACGCTGCTGCACGAGGAGCTGAAGGACTTCTTCGGCGGCTTCCCGCGGGACGCCCACCCGATGCCGGTGCTCTCCTCCGCGGTCTCGGCGCTGTCGACCTATTACCCGGACTCGCTCGACCCCTACGACGCCGAGCACGTCGAGCGCTCGACCTACCGGCTGCTGGCGAAGGTCCCGACCATCGCCTCCTACGCCTACAAGAAGTCCATCGGCCAGCCGATGCTCTACCCGGACAACAACCTCACGCTGGTGGAGAACTTCCTCCGCGGCTGCTTCGGCGTGCCGGCCGAGCCCTACGAGCTGGACCCGGACCTGGTGAAGGCCCTGGACACGCTGCTGATCCTGCACGCCGACCACGAGCAGAACTGCTCGACGTCGACGGTGCGGCTGGTCGGCTCGGCCCAGGCGAACATGTTCGCCTCCATCTCCGCCGGCGTCAACGCGCTCTACGGTCCCGCGCACGGCGGCGCCAACGAGGCGGTGCTGAAGATGCTGCGGCAGATCCAGGGCGGAGACATCACCCCGGAGACCTTCATGGAGAAGGTCAAGAACAAGGAGGACGGCGTCCGCCTGATGGGCTTCGGCCACCGGGTCTACAAGAACTACGACCCGCGCGCCCGCGTGGTGAAGGGCATCGCCGACGACGTGCTGGCCAAGCTCGGCGGCGACGACGAGCTCTTCGAGATCGCCCAGCGGCTGGAGCAGAAGGCGCTGGAGGACGACTACTTCATCGAGCGGAAGCTCTACCCGAACGTGGACTTCTACACCGGGCTGATCTACAAGGCCATGGGCTTCCCGGAGAAGATGTTCACCGTGCTCTTCGCCCTGGGCCGGCTGCCCGGCTGGATCGCCCAGTGGCGGGAGATGATCCAGGACCCGTCGACGAAGATCGGGCGTCCGCGCCAGATCTACACCGGCGCGACCGAGCGGCACTACCCGGGGGTCTGAGGGCCGCTGAGCTCGATCCCCGCGACGCCCCTGTCGGATCCGTCCGGCAGGGGCGTCGTCGTGCCGGCCGGAGGCACGGCGGCGAGCAGCGGGGGAGAGCCGGGGACCAGCGGGGCCGGTGGGCTCAGTCCGGCGGAGCGAACCCGATCCGCACTGTGCGCGGCGCGGCGTCCCCGTCGGCGTCGTCCTCGGTGTCCTGCCCGGTGTCCTGTTCGGCGTCGTCGCCGGAGGCGTCGTCCTCGAGACGCTCCCACCGGCCGGTCTCGCGCCGCCACTCGTAGTCGGCGGCCTGCACCGACCACACGCCGTGGACGTCGGCGGTGGCCACCGCCCACTGGCCGACGAGCCAGGCGGGGTCGATCGCCGGCCGCTCCTCGGCCGCGGGGATCTCCACGACCAGCCGCGTCGCGCCGTCGGCGCCCTCCGCATGGCGGATGACCTGCTCCTCCGAGTCGTCACGGTCGTCGCCGCGCGGGAGGTCGAGGACGCTGCCGAGCACTGCGGACATCTGCGCGTCCATGCCCTCCGGATCGGCGGCCGGGACGTCCTGCTGGCTGAACTCGCAGGTGACGCCCAGCGGCTGGCGGCCGGCCAGCGGCGGAGCGAAGGCGCGGGCGGGATCGACCTGCTCGTCGTAGACGCTGGGGTCCAGCGGGCGGTCCAGGACTCCGGCGGCCTCCTGGACGTCCAGCTGCGGCGTCCAGGAGCGCTTCTCGCGATCACGGGCCTCGACGAGGGAGTCGTAGAACCCGGACACCGGGGCGAGGACCTGCACCTCCTGCTCCCGATCGGTCCAGTCCGGGCCCTCGTCGCGGAAGAGGGCCCGCGCCGGACGGTCCTCGCCGCCCGGCGAGACGCGCAGCTCGGACTCCTTCAGCGAGATCGCCAGCGCGTCGACGGCGGCCTGGACGGGCAGGCCGCGGTCGGCGGACATCGCCGCGATGAGTGCGGCGTGCGCCGACTGCTCGGGGTCCAGATGGTGCTCCTGGTCGCCGAGCGGCACAGTGCAGCCGGGGTCGAGCAGGTACTCCTGCTCGTCGATGTAGTGCCAGGCGCCGTATCCGGTGCCGCCGACGAGCACGACCATCACCGCCAGCACCGCGATGGTCCGCCGGCGGCGTCGCCGGCGGACCATGTCGCGGGTGGCGACGATGGGACGCGAGGAGCGGCTCATGCGGCGGCGGCCCGGCTCAGTTCTTGTGCAGCGCGGTGTTGAGCTCGACCTTCTCGCCCATGCGCGGCACCGCCTGCACCTGACCGGTCGTGGAGTCCCGGCGGAAGAGCAGGTTGGAGACGCCGGAGAGCGCGGAGGCCTTGACCGTCTCGCGCACCGTACGGTCGTCGGCGAGGACGGCGACCTTGGTGCCGGCGGTGATGTACAGCCCCGCCTCGACGACCGAGTCGTCGCCGATGGAGATCCCCACGCCGGCGTTGGCGCCGAGCAGCACCCGCTCGCCGAGGGTGATCTTCTCCTTGCCGCCGCCGGAGAGGGTGCCCATGATCGAGGCGCCGCCGCCGACGTCGGTGCCGTCGCCGACGACGACCCCGGCCGAGATCCGGCCCTCGACCATCGAGGTGCCCAGCGTGCCGGCGTTGAAGTTCACGAAGCCCTCGTGCATCACGGTGGTGCCCTCGGCGAGGTGGGCGCCGAGCCGCACCCGGTCGGCGTCGCCGATGCGCACGCCCGTCGGGGTGACGTAGTCGACCAGCCGGGGGAACTTGTCGATGCTGTGGACGGTGACGTGCCCGCGGCGACGCAGCTTCAGCCGCGTGGTCTCGAAGCCCTCGACCGCGCAGGGGCCGAAGTTCGTCCAGACCACGTTGGTCAGGTGGGCGAAGATGCCCTCCAGGTTGATGGTGCGCGGCTGCACCAGCCGGTGGGAGAGCAGGTGCAGGCGCAGCCAGACGTCGGAGGTCGAGCCCGCCTCGGCGCCGAGGTCGGCCTCGACCGAGACGACCTGGGTGGACACCCCGCGGTCGGGGTCCTCGGACTCGGCCTCGCGCAGCGAGGCGAGCAGCTCGGCGTCGTCGTTCTCGACCAGCGGCGCCAGCACCGGGGCCGGGAACCAGGTGTCGAGCACGGTGCCGTCGGCGGTGACGGTGGCCAGGCCGTGGCCGGAGGCGAGGCGGGCGGAGGCGTCTGCGGAGGTGTCCAGCGAAGTCATGGTCACCATCCTACGGATTAGAGTGGGCGCATGTCCGAGCGCCATGACTCCAGTCCGTCCGTGTCCGCAGAATCCCCCGGAACCGCCGATGCCGCCGCTGTCGCGGATCGCGGAATCGCGTCCGGCGGCTCGCCGACGGTGCTCGACCCGGAGGCCGCCGACGTCGTCGAGCTCACCGAGCGGATCATCGCCTGCGCCTCGGTCTCCGGCGAGGAGGCCGCGCTGGCCGACGCCGTCGAGGCCGCGCTGGCCGGCCTGGAGGTGCTCGACCTCCATCGCGACGGCGACACGCTCATCGCCCGCACCGACACCGGCGCGGCCGAGCGCGTGGTGCTGGCCGGGCATCTGGACACCGTCCCGCTGCCGAGCGGCGCCGGCTCCCGCGGCACGGTGCCGCCGCAGTGGGAGGGCGAGACGCTCTACGGCCGCGGCGCCGTCGACATGAAGGGCGGGGTCGCGGTGCAGCTGAAGCTCGCCGCCGAGATCGCCGCGCAGGTGCGCGGACTGGCCGCGGGAGCCTCGCTGGACCGGGAGGTGACCTGGGTCTTCTACGACCATGAGGAGGTCGCCTCGCACCTGTCCGGGCTGGGACGGGTGATGCGTCGGGTCCCGGAGCTGCTCACCGGCGACTTCGCCGTGCTGCTGGAGCCGACCGACGGCGTCGTCGAGGGCGGCTGCAACGGCACCTGCCGGATCCGGGCGACGATCCGCGGCACCGCCGCCCATTCGGGCCGCTCCTGGATGGGGCGCAACGCCATCCATCGCGCCGCCGGGGTGCTGGCCGCGCTGGAGGCGTACCAGTCGCGCACTGTCGAGGTCGACGG
The DNA here is from genome assembly GCF_039536005.1 of Nesterenkonia halobia. Lineage (NCBI taxonomy): Bacteria > Bacillati > Actinomycetota > Actinomycetes > Micrococcales > Micrococcaceae > Nesterenkonia > Nesterenkonia halobia. The sequence goes on from NZ_BAAAYG010000002.1 coordinate 233,490, forward strand.
GCTGGCCTATCGCGAGGGGATGAACGCCGTGGACATCGCCGGCGGGGTCGCCGGCAACGTGATCCCCGACGTCTGCACCCTCGAGATCAACCATCGCTTCGCGCCGGACACCACGGAGGAGCAGGCGCATGAGCGGATCCGCGCGCTGCTGCGCGACGCCGGGGTGGACGACGAGCAGACCGAGGTCACCGACACCTCGGCGGCCGCCCGCCCCGGGCTGGACCACCCGGTCGCCCGCGCGTTCGTCGAGGCCGTCGGCGGCGAGCCGAAGCCGAAGTACGGCTGGACCGACGTCGCGCGCTTCTCCGCGCTGGGGGTGCCGGCGGTGAACTTCGGCCCCGGCGACCCGCTGCTGTGCCACACCGACGACGAGCACGTCTCGGCGACGGCGCTGCGCGCCTGCCACGCGGCGCTGAGCCGCTGGCTGGGCTGATCCGGCCGGCCGGGATATCCTCCTGGTGTGAGACGGATTACGGTTCGGTCACCAGGTCATCGCCGCTCTTCTGCCGACGAGCCTGCGGCCCTAGTCTGGCCGGACCGGACCGGCGGCGACCCCGCCGCGATCCGTGACGACGCGTCACATCGCACCATCAGGAGGAGACCATGAGGATCCGAAGCACTGCGGCCGCGGCGACGGCGACGGCGGCCATGCTGGCCCTGTCGGCCTGCGGCGGCGACGACGGCGACTCCGGAGGCGACGGCGGCTCCGGCGACGGCGACTACGTCACCGATCTGACCTTCGGCACCGGCGGCACGTCGGGCACCTACTATCCGCTCGGCGGCGAGCTGACCGACATCTTCTCGTCGAGCATCGACGACATCTCGGTCAACTACGTCGAGTCGGGCGCCTCCGCCGAGAACCTGGGACAGATCTTCCAGGAGGAGTGGCAGCTGGGCATGACCCAGAACGACACGGCCAACCTGGCCGTCAACGGCGAGCTCGAGGGGCTGGAGGGCGAGCAGATCGACAACGTCGGCTGGATCGCCAATCTGTACCCGGAGGCCGCGCACCTCATCGTCCGCGAGGATGCGGGCATCGAGTCGGTCGAGGACCTCGAGGGCGCCACCGTCGCCGTCGGCGACGCCGGCTCGGGCACCCGCGCCATCTCGGATGCGATCCTCTCGGCCTACGGGCTGGAGGAGGGTGACTACACCCCCGAGGTCACCGACTTCGGCACCTCCACCGAGATGCTCGCCGACGGGCAGATCGACGCGACGATCTTCGTCGTCGGCACGCCGGTGGCCGGGCTGACCCAGCTGGCCGCCTCCACCGACGTCGAGCTGCTGCCGGTCGAGGACGAGCAGGCGGAGACCATCTCGGAGAACTCCGGCGCGGAGGCCTACGACATCAGCGCCGACTCCTACGACTTCCTCGACGAGGACGTCCAGACCGTCTCGGTCTTCGCCTCGCTGGTGGCCTCGACCTCGCAGGTCAGCGAGGACGTCGCCTATGAGATGACCCAGGCGATCTTCGAGAACTCCGATGACATCACCCTCGAGGTCGGCGACTCGATCAACCAGGACGAGGCCCTGGTCGGCGTCGGCGACGTGCCGCTGCATCCGGGCGCCGAGCGGTACTACGACGAGCAGGGCGTCGAGCTGCCGTGAGCGACGTCCCCTCCGCCGACCGGCCCTCGGCTGCTCCGCAGTCGGGGGCCGGCCCTCGGGACGAGGCCGCCGCCGTCCTCCGCGAGAAGGACACCTCCAGCCGCTACCGCACCGACATCGGCTGGTGGGGCTGGATCGTGGGGGCGATCTCGGTCGTCTTCACGCTGTACCACCTCTACGCGGCGCTGGAGCGGCCGTTCAACAACTGGATGCACGGCTCGCTGCACCTGGCCGGGGCGACCTCGCTGATCTTCCTGCTGTATCCGGCCTCGCGCCGGCTGCTGCGCGCCTCCGGTCCGGTGCCGGGGTGGCGCCGCGCGCTGACCGGCGCCGGCGGCTCGGTGCCGGTCTACGACGCGGTGCTCGCCGCGGCGGGGCTGTTCTGCAACATCTACATCTTCGTCGAGTACACCCGGCTGACCGGCAATTCGGTGCAGGTGCTGGGCTACAGCGACACTGATCACCTCGTCGCGATCCTCGGGATCGTGCTGGTGCTGGAGGCGACCCGCCGCTGTGTGGGCGTGCCGATCGTGATCATCGCGCTGCTGGCGATGACCTACGCGCTCTTCGGCGACCGCAGTCCGCTGTTCTCGCACTCCGGGATGTCGCTGGAGGGCTTCGCCGCCGACACCTTCCTCTCCATCGGCTCGGGCATCTTCGGCACGCCGCTGCAGGTCTCGTCGAACTTCATCTTCCTCTTCCTGTTCTTCGCCGTGGTGCTGCTGCGCACCAACATCGGCCAGTTCTTCAACGACCTGGCCTTCCGCGCGGCCGGCAAGTACACCGGCGGACCCGCCAAGGCCGCCATCGGCGCCTCGGGCCTGCAGGGCATGGTCTCGGGATCCTCGGTGGCCAACACTGTGGCATCGGGTTCGTTCACCATCCCGATCATGAAGAAGGCCGGATTCAAGCCGCACGTCGCCGCCGCCACCGAGGCCACCGCCTCGACCGGCGGGCAGCTGATGCCGCCGATCATGGGCGCGGCGGCGTTCATCATGGCGCAGAATGTGCCGGACCTGGAGTACAACGAACTGATCGTCATCGCCGTCATCCCGGCGCTGCTGTACTTCCTCGGGGCCTTCCTCTCCATCCACTTCGAGGCCAAGCGTCACCGCATCAAGGGCCTGCCGGTCGACGAGCTGCCCAGCTGGCGCTCGCTGCTGGTGCGCGTGGACCTGCTGCTGCCGCTGGTGGTGATCATCTCCACGCTGCTCTCCGGGCTGTCGCCGATGCGCGCGGCGCTGCTGGGCATCGGCACCGCCTTCCTGCTGAGCTTCCTGCGGACCTCGACCCGGCTGGGCCTGCGCGGGCTGGTCGAGCTGCTCTCCGCCGGCGCGCGCACTGCGCTGCCGGTCATCGCCGCCTGCGCGACCGCCGGCATCGTCGCCGGCACGGTGACCTCCACCGGACTGGGCGGACAGCTGGGCGGCGGGCTGGTCGACCTCGCCGGGGGCAGCTTCCTGCTGGTGCTGGTGATGGTGATGATCGCCTGCATCGTGCTCGGCATGGGGCTGCCGACGACGGCGAACTACGTGGTCACCGCGACGGTCGCCGCGCCGATCCTGTACAACAACTTCGACGTGCCGCTGATCGCCGCGCACCTGTTCGTCTTCTTCTTCGGCATCCTCGCCGACATCACCCCGCCGGTCTGCCTGGCCGCCTACGCCGGCGCGGGCATCGCGCATGCGAACCCGATGGCCGCCGGCGTCTCGGCGCTGCGCATCGCAGTGGCCGGATTCCTCATCCCGTACGTGTTCATCCTCCAGCCGGCGCTGCTGCTGCAGGGCTCCTGGCAGGAGCTGCTCATCGCGCTGGCGACGGTGATCGTCGGGATGGTCGGCATCGCCTCCGGGCTCGCCGGGCATCTGGCGGTGCGGGCCAGCTGGCTGGAGCGCGTGCTGCTCGTCGCCGGCGGCCTGGCGCTGATCTCCCCGCAGCTGGGCGTCTCACTGGGCGGTCTGGCGGCGATGGGGCTGGGCCTGCTGCTGCAGCTCGGCCGGCGTCGGCGCGGCGGGGGAGACGCCGACGCCGGGGCCTCGTCCGGAGAGGCCGGGGCGGCCGCGGTCGCGCGCACCGAGCCCGACGCCGCATCCTCACCGGGCTGAGGCGGGCCCGGCGCGCCGGCGCTAGGCTGGGGCCATGACACAGAACAGCGCTGACGAGCACAGCACCGCGTCCGGCACCGCCTCCGGGACCGAGGCCGGCACCCGTCCGATCGCCCTGGTCACCGGCGCGACGCGGGGGATCGGCCGCGCCGTCGCCGAGGACCTGTCCCGCACCCACCGGGTGCTGGTCGGCGGCACCTCCGCCGAGCGGGTCCAGGAGGTCGTCGACTCCCTGGGCGACGCCGCCGGCTTCGTGGCCGATCTCTCCGACGTCGACCAGCTCGACGCCGCCGTCCAGGCGCTGGGCCTGGAGAAGCTGGACCTGCTGGTCCACTCCGCGGGTCTGGCCTGGGGCGGGGAGGTCGGCTCCACTCCGGCCGAGGACTGGCGGCGGCTGTTCGAGGTCAACGTCTTCGCCGTCGCCGAGCTGACCCGGCGGCTGCTGCCGGCCCTGCGCCAGGCTCGGGGACAGGTCGTCGCGATCAACTCCGGGGCCGGACACCGGTCGTCGGCGGGCAACGGTCCGTACGCCGGCAGCAAGTTCGCCCTGCGTGCGCTCACCGACGCGCTGCGGGCCGAGGAGCGCGGCGTCGTGCGCGTGACCTCGATCCACCCGGGCCGGGTGGACACCGACATGCAGCGTGACCTGCAGTCCCAGCTGGGCAATCCGCGCTACGACGGCAGCGTCTACATCGCCCCGGAGTCCGTGGCCGAGACTGTGCGGCTCGCCGTGGACACGCCGGCGGCGTCGATGGTGGAGGAGCTGTCGATCCGGCCGGTCCAGTCCTGAGGTCGTCCGCCCTCGAGGCGGGACCCGACCGGGCCGGCCCCTGACTCGGCACCGGGCCGACATGCGACAGGGCCCCGTTCCGATCGGAACGGGGCCCTGCGAGAAGCTCCCCCAGCTGGATTCGAACCAGCAACCCCTCGATTAACAGTCGAGTGCTCTGCCGTTGAGCTATGGAGGATTGCGACTGAAAAAGTGTAGCAGGATCGCGACAGCGAGGCGAAACCGACCCGGAGGCTGCGACGGACATCACACGCCCGGGGTGTTCCGAGCCTCGGGAAGGGGCGCTCGGCGGGACGATGAACGGGCGCCGAGGCGAAGGGCGTGGCAGACCTGCCGCGGAGCAGTACCATGGAGCGCGTGCTGACCCCCGATGAGGACACCCAGACCGCTCCCGCGGCCGGCGACGCCGCGCCGATCCGTGTGAGCGCCGTGGTCATCCGCAACTCCGACGGCGAGGTGCTGACGGTGCGCAAGGCCGGCACCGACCGCTTCATGCTGCCCGGCGGCAAGCCCGAGCCGGGGGAGACGCCGGTGCAGACCGCCGCCCGCGAATGCTGCGAGGAGCTCGACGTCCAGCTGTGGCAGGAGGACCTGCGGCGGCTGGGCACCTTCCGCGCCCCGGCGGCGAACGAGCCCGATCGCGACGTCGAGGGCGTGGTCTTCGTCCACGACGCCGTGCCCGCCGGCGCCGACCACACGCCCTCGGCCGAGATCGAGGAGTTGCGCTGGGTCGACATGACCGCTGAGGAGCCGTCGACGGACCTGGCCCCGCTGCTCCGCGATCAGATCGCCCCGGCGCTGCAGGCCGAGGCCGCCGTCGCCTGACGACGGCTCGCCCGCCCCGCCGACCGTTCGGAGGAAGTGTCCATGCCGCGTCTCACCGTGTTCACCGGATCCAGCACCGGCCATGATCCGGTCCATCGGCGCGCCGCCGATCAGCTGGGCGCCGCGCTGGCCCGGCGCGGCGTCGCGCTCGTCTACGGCGGCGGGCATGTGGGTCTGATGGGCGTGCTCGCAGACGCCGTGCTCCGCGCCGGGGGAGTCGTGCACGGCGTGATGCCCCAGCACCTGGTCGACCGCGAGGATGCGCATCCGCGGCTGACCACGCTGGAGGTCGTCGAGGACATGCACGCTCGCAAGCGCCGCATGGCCGAGCTCGGCGACGGCTTCCTCGCGCTGCCCGGCGGCGTCGGCACGCTGGAGGAGCTCGTCGAGATCTGGACCTGGCAGCACCTCGGGCTGCATGCCAAGCCGGTGGGTCTGCTCGACGTCGCCGGGTTCTGGCGGCCGCTGCTGGCGCTGGCCGACCATATGGTCGAGGCCGGCTTCCTCACCCGCGATCGCCGCGAGGGCCTCTGGACCGGCGAGGACGTCGAGCCGCTGCTGGACCTGCTGGAGGAAGCCGACCGCGGCTGACGACCGGCGTCGCCGGCGTCGTGCGGCTCGATCCGGGGTCGTCGCGCCCGCCCTACTGCTATCCTCTCCACGACCCCGGTGGTCGCCCGGAGCACCTGGAATCTGCCGATCAGGAGTGAGCATGCCCGCTGCAGACACGACCCCGGCCGACGTCGCCCGGCTCATCATCAGCTGCCCCGACCAGCCGGGGATCGTCGCCGCCGTCTCGGAGGTCATCACCGATCTGGGCGGCAACATCACCACGCTGGACCAGTACAGCACCGGCGTCGCCGGCGGACGCTTCTTCCAGCGCACCGTCTTCCACCTGCCGGGGCTGGCCGCCGAGCGCCCGCGCGTCGAGGAGGCGATCCGCACCCGGCTGGCCGACCGCTTCGACATGGAGTGGAGCCTGACCGACGCCGCGACCTCCAAGCGGGTGGCGATCTTCGCCTCGAAGACCGACCACTGCCTGCTGGACCTGCTCTGGCGGCACCGCCGCGGCGAGATCCCGATGGACATCGCCATGGTGATCTCCAACCACCCGGACCTCGCCGACGACGTGCGGCCCTTCGGCATCCCGTACTTCCACGTGCCGGTGGAGAAGGGGGACAAGGCCGCCGCCGAGGCGAAGCACCTGGAGCTGCTGCAGGGCAACGTCGACGTCATCGTGCTGGCCCGCTACATGCAGATCATCTCCGAGACCTTCCTCGAGCAGGTCGGCGCTCCGGTGATCAACATCCACCACAGCTTCCTGCCGGCCTTCATCGGCGCCGGGCCGTACCAGAAGGCGCGGGACCGCGGCGTGAAGCTGATCGGGGCCACGGCGCACTATGTGACCAAGGACCTCGACGAGGGGCCGATCATCGAGCAGGACGTCATCCGCGTCTCGCACGAGGACGACGTCGCCCAGCTCACCCGCTACGGCGCCGACGTCGAGCGGGCGGTGCTCTCCCGCGCGGTGCAGTGGCACTGCGAGGACCGGGTCATCCGCAACGGACAGACCACGATCGTCTTCTGACTCCTGGCCCAGGGCGGGGCGTCGGTCGGGGCATTACGTCATAGAAGAGTTATGCAATTCGCCTGACGAAGGTGAGGCGATCCTCTTCTGTAGACTGCAGGCGCCGTCTTCCCGGAAGGAACCGCCGATGTCGTCCACCTCCCCGTCCTCCACACCCGCCGCCTCCTCTGCGGCGCCCGCTGCGCGGAAGCCGCGAGTGCAGCACCTGATGCGGGTCGAATCGGTCCGCCGGCTGAGCCCGCATCTGCTGCGCGTCACGCTCGGCGGCGACGGCTTCTCCGGCATCGAGTTCAAGGAGGCGACGGACCAGTACATCAAGCTGCTCTTCGCCGACCCGGCCCTGGGGCTGGAGCGCCCCTATGACATGGAGGCGCTGCGCGAGCGGCTGCCGATGGAGCAGATGCCGGTCACCCGGACCTACACCATCCGAGAGATCGACCGCGCCGCCGGCACTCTGGCGCTCGACATGGTCACCCACGGCGACGAGGGGCTGGCCGGGCCCTGGGCCGAGCAGGCCCGCCCGGGAGACCTGATCAGCTTCTTCGGCCCCGGCGGAGGCTACGCTCCGCGGCAGGAGGCGGACTGGCATCTGCTGGCCGGCGACGAGTCGGCGCTGCCGGCCATCGCGACGGCGCTGGAGGCGATGGACCCCGAGGCCCGCGGGGTCGCGGTCGTGGAGGTCCCCGCCGCCGCCGACGAGGTCCCGCTCGCCGCGCCGGAGGGCGTGGAGGTGCGCTGGCTGCACCGCGGGGCGGCGTTCACCCCGGAGACCACGCGGCTGACCGAGCACGTCGAACAGCTCGAGATCCCCGACGGCGACGTCCAGGTCTTCGTCCACGGCGAGCGCGAGGAGATGAAGCGGCTGCGTCGGCGTCTGGTCGAGGAATGCGGTCTGCCGCGGAAGGGGATGTCGCTCTCGGCCTACTGGGCCCACGGCCGCGTCGAGGACCAGTTCCAGGCGGAGAAGCGTCAGCCGATCGGGGCGATCGACCCGGACTGAACGCCCGGTCCGCTCAGCTGGCGTGCCCCAGGTCGGCGTGCTCAGCCGGAGACGGCGTCCATGCCGCCGGTGATCATCGAGATCACCAGGGCGCCGACGGCGATCAGAATGGTCAGCGCCGCGCAGGGGCCCGTCCAGCGCGCGCGACCGGCGAGGGCGAGCCCGCGGCGGTCGCGCAGCGTGCTCGTCAGCAGCAGGATCATATCCATGATGATCCAGATCTCTGTGAACGCCAGGGCGACGTTGCCGAAGGTGGTCGCACCGCCGAGGAAGAGTCCGATGCCCGCGGCGGTGAGCAGGATCTTCAGCACGCCCACCGCCGGACGGCCGAGATAGAACCAGAGGCCGCCCACCGGGCCCAGCACGAGTCCGAGGAGCCAGGCGGTCGGCAGTCGCTTCTCCGAGACCGGCCGGTCGGCATGGACGCGCCGGTCCTCCTCGGTCCAGGTGTTGGCGTAGAGCTCGTCGAAGTCCCAGTCGTCGGCCATGGATCCATCTTAGAGGGGAGAGGCGGGGACGCTCTCCGCCGGTCACGTGCTGGGCGTCAGCCGCCGAGCCGGGGTGATGGTAGTTTTGATCCGGGAGTCTGCCCGTCAGGCTCGCAGGTCCGACCACACTTTCCAGGACGGAGGAGCTGCCTTGTCACAGCACGGCGCAGGGCACACGCGCACCGCCCCTCGGCCGACGCTTCTCGACCTCATCAAGGTCGTGCTGCGTCTGGGGCCGAAGCAGATCAACGACGAGATCCAGCTGGCCATCGGCCAGCTGAAGACCAAGGGCGTCACCGCCGGAATCGCCGTCGGGCTGATGGTCGCCGGGCTGGTCTTCGTGACCTTCCTGGTCGTGGCCCTGATCGTCGCCGCCGTCGGCGCCTTCGCCCTGATCTTCGACGTCTGGGCCGCCGCGCTGATCGTGGCCGGCATCTTCCTGCTGATCGCGCTGCTCTTCGCGCTCGTCGGCTATCTGCGGCTGAAGAAGGCGCTGCCGCTGCTGCCCGAGGACGCCATCCGCGGGATGCGCCTGGACCTGGGCGTGGCGCGCGAGGGCAGCGAGTTCGATCCGAAGACGCTCGACCGCGAGGACGCCGAGCGTCGCCGCCGCAAGGAGCAGGCCAAGAAGGAGGCCGCCGAGCGGAAGAAGCGCGAGGCCGAGCAGACCGGCGAGGGTGCCCCGCAGAAGCCGCCGTATCGCGAGCTGCTGCGCCGGACGTCGCTGCGCCGCGACCACCTCGGCTCGCTGCAGGACCAGGTCCGGGCACGCCTGGACAAGGAGTCGCTCAAGGCCGAGCTGCGCGGCGCCGCCGGTTCGGCTCGTCGTCGGTCCTCCGGCGGTGACGGCTCCGGCGGCGGCACCGACTCGCCGGGCTCCGCCGAGTCCGGAGAGCGCGGCGGCGCGGCCGACTACGTGCAGGCCCGCTGGAAGCCGCTGGCGGTGCTGGGCGCCTCGACGGCCGCCGGGGCGGTCTTCCTGCGCGAGCTGACCAAGAAGTAGATCGCCGTGCGGCACTCGGCGCGCCGCGATCTCCGCCGGCGAGCCGGAGCCTCGTCGGCCCGACCGACGAGGAGACCGTGCGACTGATCGGCGCCGGAACCCGGGAGGGTTTCGACTATACCGTGCGCAGGACGTTCTGGACGGTGCCGAACGTCGTCACCGTCCTGCGCCTGACGCTCGTGCCGGCCTTCATCCACCTGATCCTGGCCGAGGAGCTGGTCGCCGCCGTCGTGGTGCTGGTCGTCCTCGGCGGCACCGATTGGGTCGACGGCTGGATCGCCCGGCGCTTCGACCAGCACTCCACCGTCGGCCGCTGGCTGGACCCGCTGGCCGATCGGCTCTCCGTGGCGATCGTGGCGGCGACCCTGGTCGCCGTCGGCATCGCCCCGCTGTGGTTCGTGCTCAGCATCCTCGTCCCCGATGCGATGCTGGCGATCAACGCGGCGGTGCTCTTCGCCGGCTCCCCGGAGCTGGCGGTCACCGTACTGGGCAAGGTGCGGACTGCGGCGCTGATGCTCGGCGCTCCGCTGGTGCTGCTGGCCCGCGCCGAGGTGCTGCCCGGCGCGGGGTGGACGCCGATCGCGGAGAGCGTGCTGGCCGCGGGGTGTCTGATGCACATCCTGGCCGCAGTCGACTATCTTCGACGTGCGCACCGTCAGGCGAGGCGGCTGCGCGCACAGGGGATCGACCCCCGGGACCGCTCCCGGTGGGTCGCGGGGGAGCAGACATGACCACCCCGCGGCATGCCCGCCCGCCGTCGCCCGCCGTCCGTCGCCCAGGAGGACAGGACCCGCTGATGCTCAGCACCGAGCCGAGCTCCGAGACCCCCGCCGACCACTCTGCGGCCGACGATGCCGCCGCGCGTCCGCTGCGCATCCTCATCGCCGCCGACACCTACCCGCCCGACGTCAACGGTGCGGCGGTGTTCTGCCAGCGGCTGGCCCGGCACATGGCCGCCGCCGGCCATGAGGTCCACGTCGCGGCCGCCCGCAACACCGCCGGGCCGGGCGTCGTGGAGGAGACTCCGGAGGCGACCGTCCACCGGTTCCGCTCGCACAAGGCTCCGACCCACGAGTACTACCGGCTGTGCCTGCCCTGGCAGGTGGAGCCGGCCATGGACCGGCTCCTCGCCGAGATCCGGCCCGACGTGGTGCATGTGCAGTGCCACTACATGATCGGCAAGGCCGCCGTCGAGGCGGCCGAGCGGCGGCGGATCCGCACCATCGCCACCAACCATTTCATGCCGGAGAACCTGGATCCGTTCCTGCCGTTCCCGGGCTGGTTCCGGCGGATCGTCGCGGAGAACTCCTGGCGGGACATGTCGCGGCTGATGGGCAAGGCCGCAGTGGTGACCACGCCGACGCCGCTGGCTGCCGAGACCATGAAGCGCCGGGCCGGGTTCCAGCGGGTGCTTCCGCTGTCCAACGGGATCGACGTCGACCACTACAGCCTGCGCGAGGGCGAGATGGTCGAGCCGCATCCGCGGCCGACGGTGCTTTTCGTCGGCCGGCTGGCGGTGGAGAAGCACGTCGACGTGCTGATCGATGCCGTCGCGCAGACTGACCCGGCGCTGGACATCGGTCTGGAGATCGTCGGCGACGGCGAGCAGCGCGACCGCCTGGCCGGGCAGATCGAGCACCTGGGCCTCGGCGACCGGGTGCACCTGCGCGGCCATGTCGACGACGACGAGCTGCGGCGCGCCTATATCCGGGCCGACGCGTTCTGCCAGCCGGGCACCGCCGAGCTGCAGTCGCTGGTCTCGCTGGAGGCGATGTCGGCGGCCCGGCCGGTGATCCTCGCCGATGCGCTCGCGCTGCCGCATCTGATCGAAGAGGGCCGCAACGGCCACCTGTTCACCCCGGGAGACGTCGCCGACCTGACAGCCAAGCTCGAGGACCTCTTCCGCCGCAGCCCCGAGGAGCGGGCGGAGATGGGGCGGCACAGCCGCACCATGGCCCAGCGACACTCCCAGGCGAAGACTATGGCGGCCTTCGAGCAGCTCTACCGCGGCGCAGACTGGGCCGAGCCCAACCGCCTCGGCAGCTGAGGCGCCGTCGCCGGCTCCGGGCGCCCGGGCATCGGCGATAGGATGGTCCTCGGCCGTCCTGCCTGTGCGTCCCCGGCGCACGATGCGGCCGCGGGGCGTTAGCTCAGCAGGTCAGAGCAGAGGACTCATAATCCTTTGGTCGCGGGTTCAAGTCCCGCACGCCCCACCATTGAACGTCCTGGTCAGAGCGCTAAGAACGGCAGTTGATCACGAGCAGGGCCGAAGCCCAGTACGCAGTCAGTACGCAGCAGAATCGATCGCGCCGCCGAGGCCGGTCAGATCGTCCTCATACAGCCACGCATAGGCGTCCAGTGTCTCCCTCGCCGACTCATGGCCGAGAGCGCGCTGCAGCGCCTTGATGTTCGCGCCGGCCTGGACCGCAATCGAAGCGTAGGTTCCGCGCAGGTCGTGGACGCGCATCGAGTCGTCCAGATTCGCCCGACGCAGGGCCGGCCGGAACGTCCGGTTCAGCCAGTTCCCCGACCGGAGGAGACCGCCGCCGGCATCGGCACCCATCGCGTCGCGTGAGACTTCGGAGTGCTCTCGTGCAGCGTCCCGCCGATGTCGATGTATGTCCGCCGGACAGTGATCCTCAGCCGCTCGAAGTCCAGGGCACCGACCTGCAGCGCCGTCGCTTCACCCCATCGCAGCCCCGTCGTCGCCATGGTCAGCAGCAGGGCACGATCCACAGCAGTCGGCATCGCGTCGGCGGCCCTGTGCAGCTCTGCGATGCTCAGCCGCGTGTGCTCACGCCTGCCGCCTGCTCGAGGGAGCTTGATCGTCGCGGCAGGATTCACCGCGAGGAGGCGGTCCTCTACGGCCTGCTGGAGTGTCTTGCAGAGGATGAGGCCCGCGTGACGGGCGCGGGCGCCGGCGCGGTCGTGCTGTGGTGAGTATAGGTGGCTTCGACCTCGGCCGGGGTGCGGTAGCCGAGGGCTTCATGGAGCCGCTTCGTGTTCCACCAGGCCACCCAGTCCAAGGCCGCGATCTCGACCGCGGTCACCGAGGGCCAGTTGCGCTGACGGTGGATGAGCTCGGCCTTGTAGAGACCGTTGACCGTCTCGGCCAGAGCATTGACGCTCCTATAGCTGTTCCCGACGGTGCCGACGGATGCTGCGGACTCCGGCGGTGATCAGCGCGTCGGAGTAGGCCAGCGAAACGCATTTGACTGCCGCGGTCGCTGTGATGGACCAGCCCGCTGTTCGACGCGTCAGCCCGGGTGCTCAGCAGAGCGTGCTCGAGTGCCTGCATCGGCAGCGCCTCGGTGTGAAGGCTGGCAGCGACGGCCCAGCCGACGATTCGCCGGGTGCAGACGTCGGTGATGAACGCGGTGCAGCAGAACCCGGGCGGGATGCGAACGTAGGTGGGGCACCTCCCGCTTGCGGGGGAATGTCCGCGACCCATAGCTGGTTCGGACACCGCGCGGTGAAGTCCCGTTCGACGAGGTCAGCACGATCATCAGGCGCTGACCCAGGGGTTGTCGTGAGCGCCTTGCGGCCACGACGAATCCCCCCTCCAGGCCAGCTGCCTTCATCAGTCGAGCGGTCTGGTCCCGGCCGATGTGCCAGCCTGATTGGCGCATCGCCTGGTGCATCTTGCGATACCCATAGACGCCGTAGTTGTCGGCATGGATCTTCCGGATCTCGCTGATCAGCAACTTGTCGCGGACCTTCCTGGCAGAAGTCGGGCGCAGTGTCGCCGCCCGGTAGCCGCGGGAGGAGAGGAGCCCACAGTCTGTCGCGCCGAGCACGCGGCAGATGGCCTCGACCCCGAAGTGATCACGATGTGCGTCGATGAAGGCGATCATTTCGTCGTGGGGCGGTCGAGCTCCGCTTACGGATTAACTCGAGGCGGCCTTCAGAATCTCGTTGGTCCGGCGGGACTCGGCGAGTTCCCGTCGTAGCCGGCGGTTCTCCTGCTCGAGCGGCTCCTGGGCGGGAGGCATCCTCGGGCGGTGCCATAGCGGTTGCACCAGATCCGCAGAGTCTCGGTGCCGACACTGAGCTGGGGAGCGACAGCGCGGATCGACTCTGACCGAGGACCGCCTACGAGGGCTTGCCGGTCATAGACCATGCGGACTGCTCGGTCACGCACCTCTGGACTGAACTTCTTGGGCATACTCCGATTCTCCTTCGTGAGACTCGGAACGAAACCCAGGGCGCTTCAGTGTCTGAGTGGGTTGGTGGTCGTGCTCGGTTGGTGGCTCTGCATCCGGATGATGGGGATGTGCCACCGGTGAGGTTGGTGGCCGGTCGGGATGGGAAGCAGTACCGATTCCCGGGTACATGATCGTCAGGAGATTCACGGTGCTGTGTGAGGCGGCGTCGAGGGTGCGTGTGTAGCGTCGGAGACGCCTCATCTGGTGCGGTGAGGTTCCTCATTATGGTGCGAGTGATCGGCCCCCGGGCTGACCGGCTTCCTCAGTCCCCTTGGATGCCGGTTGGTCCGGGGGCTTCTCTATGCCGCGAGGTCGTCGTGGTGTCACAGCTCCCAGCGGACCTCATGCACACCGCCGCTATACACGAGCGTGCCGGACAGGCCCTCCGGGAAGTCGAGCATCACCAGGCCACTCGTGTTCGTGCCCGGCTGGGCAGCCTGGAGAGCGCCGACATCGTCGGCGCAGGCCCACGCCTCGTAGCTGTGAAGCTCGTCCCGGAGCATGGTGTCCTTCTCATCGACGACGTAGAAGTCGGACTCCGTCACGCTGAACTCTTCGCCGGCTTCCTCGTCGGCGTTGATGGTGATGTCCAGCGCGACGAACTCGCCATTCTGCGTCGTGTAGTCCCACTCGGCGCACTCGGCGTCAGTAAAGCCGCGCTCCACCCCGTTGAGAGTCAGCGTCCCCATGTAGTCACCCTCGTTCGTGAACGGCCCCTGGTCGACATCCACCGCCTCGCCGAACTCTGCATCCACGTCCTCCTCGGTCCGACCTGTGAATTCGCGGTCACCAGTGATCGGGTCTTCGGCGGCCGCCTCCTGGGCGCGGAGCTCCTGGACGGCCCAGAGGCCTTCCAGCTCCTCCGGCAGGTCGTCGGGCACCACGCCGTCTTCCTCTAGGCCACTGACGTCCGGGTAGCGCGTCTCCAGTTCGTCGTAGACTTCTTGCATCTTCGCCTCGGCGTCGACCTCGTCCTCCGAGTCGACGGGCGAGGTCATCCACTTCTCGGCGGCTTCGTTCTCACGCTTGATCAGCTCTTCGACCGACTCGTCACTGAGGCCGCTCTCCTCTATCTCTTTAGCCTCGACGGCCTCCGCGTCCTGCTCGGCTTCCTCCGGTGCGGCATCTGTGCTGCTACACCCTGCTAGTGCCAGCAGCGCCACCATTCCGGCGCTGGCTAGAGTTCCCTTGCCCATGATCCGCCCCCTCCGATGCGATTGTGTTCGAAGCATAGGCCAGGGCTATGACATGAACGTGAGGGGTCGCGGCCGCGCACACAAGTAACCCCCACTCCCCGCATGGTTGGGACCACGGGATGTGGGGGTTACTCGCCGGCGAGACGACGAGCAGCATCTGGAGCGGGCCGCGTGGACCTTGTCGATGAGGCCGGACAAGATCTCGGTGCGCATCGTCCACCTTATGCGCATGCCCGAGAAGCTGTAGGATCCGAGCGTGAACGAGCCCCACTACGTGACCATCGGGTACCACGAGACGTATCGCTCCCTCGACAAGAGAGACGATCCAGAGAAGAAAATTAAGAGCGCTTCTGGTCCGATCAATCGGCCTCCAAAAATGGGGTACACGTTGATTGGTGTTTTCGATATCGACGGTCAGCCTCAACCCAAGCCTTATGGCAGCATCCCCCTCAGGGCAGAACAAGTGAAGAGGGCTCCTCGGTGGATTGACCCTGCGCGAGACAGTGCCTGACTCAGGACGCAGTCAGTACGCAGCAATTTGACCTCAAGTACTCTCGAACCTATCGACGTCAACCCATTAAACCGTCCTGACCTGGACGTTCGAGGTTGGCACCTCGTCAGACGTACCTCCGAATCGGACTCATAATCCTTTGGTCGCGGGTTAAAGTCCCGCACGCCCCACCGTCTTCAGCCGCGTCGCGGGCTCGCCGTCAGCGGGCGTCGTCCGCCGGCTCCCGCACCAGCAAATCGACATGGTCGATCTGCAGCCGCAGATCGCCGGCGCGGATCTGCGCCAGACGATCCTCGCCCCAGCGGCGTGCCCGCTCGGGGCCTCCTGCAGTCTCGTCCGCCGCGCCGGCGGATTCCCCGGCCAGCTGTTCGGCGGCGGCCCGCGCGCGGTCGGGGACGAGCTGCTGCAGCAGCGCGGCATCGGCTCCGCCGGCGGCGTCGAGGACCCAGGGGGTCTGAAGGCGATCGACGTGGAGCCCCCGGGAGTCTGCGGTCTGCTCCAGCATCGCCGGCGCCTGCGGTCCGCAGCGTCCGCCCCGGCGCTGGTGTCGGTCGAAGGCTCCGGAGACCAGATGATCGTCGGGATGCCGCGGATCGGCGGACATCCCTCCGGTGACCGTCAGCGCGAGCAGCATCGGTGTCCGGTGCCGTGCGGCCGCAGCGATCAGGCTGTCGATCTGCTCGGCGGTGAGCAGATCCAGCAGCGCCGAGGCGATGACCAGCGTCGGGGTCTGCGCGGTCGCGAGGATCGCGTCGAGCCCGGCGACGTCGTCGCAGCGGGTGCTGATCGGGCCTCTCGCGCTCCGGGTCCGCAGCCGGCGCGCCGTGGCGGCGAGCAGCTCCGGGTCGTGGTCCAGCAGCACCCACTCCTCGTCGCCGGCCAGCTGATCCTGCAGCCAGCGTCCACCGGATCCGGTGCCGCAGCCGACGTCGACGATGCGGCCGGGAGGCCGAGCGGACAGCAGGTCGGCGACGGGGCCGCGCGTGGACTCGCGGGCCGCGGCGTCGGCCGCCTCGCGCAGCGTCAGCCAGTCGGCGCTGATGCGCTCGGCCGGCGAGCCGGCATCGGACCCGGCATCGGGACTGGTGCCGGGACCGGCGTCGGGACCCGTCACGGGCCCGGGCTGCGAGCCGGTCATCGGTCCACGCTCCGGATCAGGGTCTGCCAGGCTGCTGCGGTCCGTGTCCATGGCGGAAGCCTATCCGCTCGTGTCCGGGCGGTCTCGGCCCACCGGCGGCGCAGCGTCGGACCGTCGAGCCAGGCGCGCAGCTGCGCGGTCCACGCCTCAGGGCTGCCGGGATCGCAGGCGGCTCCGGCCTCGCCCAGCGCCTCCTCCGCGCCGGTCCCGGCGGAGACGATGCCGGGGACGCCGTGGACGCACGCTTCTGTGACCACCATCCCGAAGGTTTCGGCCCAGGAGGGGAGCAGCACCAGGTCCGCGTGCTCCCAGAACCCGGGCATCGCCTCCGGAGTCAGCGCCCCGCGGTGGTCGACGCGACCGGGCAGGCGTCGACGCAGCTCCGACAGCACGGAGGCACCCTCCGGAGTCTCGGCTCCCGGCCCGGCGAGCTGGAGGGTCCACCCGCGGTCGAGCAGGGGTTCGAGGGCATCGCCGAGGAGACGATGGTTCTTCCGCGGAGTGAAGGACGCGGCCATCGCCAATCGCGGCGGCCGGAGCGCGGGGGCGGCGCCGGCATCGGCAGCGGCATCGGCACCGATACCGGCACCGGCCTCGAAACCGACCTCCCGGCAGGACCCCCGCCCCGAGCCGGGATCCGACGCCGGCCGCGTCACGCCGGGGGAGATGACCTCGACGTCGCGGCGTCCGTGCCGCCGTCGGATCTCCTCGGCGGCCCACCGGCTCGTCGCCACCACGCGCCGGGCCTGCCGCACCGCC
Organism: Nesterenkonia halobia; assembly: GCF_039536005.1. Lineage (NCBI taxonomy): Bacteria > Bacillati > Actinomycetota > Actinomycetes > Micrococcales > Micrococcaceae > Nesterenkonia > Nesterenkonia halobia. The sequence continues at coordinate 250,706 of NZ_BAAAYG010000002.1, forward strand.
CGCCCCTCGGCGGCGTTCAGCCGGTCGGAGTCCGGGCCGGCGTCGACGGCCAGCGGCAGGTGCACCAGCAGGACGTCGGCGACCGGACGGGCGCCGTCGTCGGCCCGGTCGTCGGCCTGGCCCACAGCACTGTCGGAGGAGAACAGCTCGGGCATCCCGCCGCCGACGAGCCCGTCGACGACCACCGGATGAGACCCGAGTCGGTCTCGGACCGCGGACAGCTGGGCGTGCACCGCATGCCGTGCGGTTTCGTCGGGGCGCGGCCAGGCGGCGGAGACGTCGACGCGATGGACCTCGAGGCCGTGATCCGCCAGGGCGGCGATCACGCGGTCGTTGTACACTGTGCCGCCGCTGGGGGCCGACAGTCGCGGCTCCACCCAGATCACCGTGCCGGAGGAGGGCCGAGCCGGGGCCTCGTGCCGGTCGGAGTCGACAACCGCCGGCGACGAGCGCGGAGCGTTCACAGCTCGACCCGGACGGCGGCACGGGCCTGCGGATTCTCCTCGGCGGCGACCTCGAGGACGTGCAGCCCGTGGTCGCTCGGCAGCGCCTCGGCCAGCTGGTCGGCGATATGGGCGATGATCCGTTCGGTCGTGCTGGCCGTGCCGACGAAGGCCGGGTGCTCGTCGAGGTTGCGGTGCCGCAGCGGATCCAGCACCGCGGAGAGCAGCTCCGAGGCGGCTCCGATGTCCATGACCACGCCGTGGGGATCGAGCTGGAGGCGTTCGAAGGTCGCCCGGACATGCAGCGTGGCGCCGTGCAGCCGCTGTGCGGGGCCGAAGAACGGGTCGTCGAGACTGTGCGCGATCATGATGTGATCGTCGACGGTCAGGCGGTGGTGGGCGATGCGTCGCGGCATCCGGATCTCCTTCGGGTCGAACGGGGCGGGGTCATCCGGCGGCCGGGGTCATGGCGCATGATCGGACGCCGTCAGCTCGTGTGGTCGATGACAGGACAGAGCGTCGAGCACCACTCGGGGGAGCCGGTGCTCAGCGCGTCCATCACGGTCGGCAGCTCGTCCAGCGGCGACCGGCCGGTCAGCAGCGCGTCGAAGCGGGCGTCGAGCATCCCCAGCGCGAGGCCCAGCCGCTGCCGCCGGCTGCGTCGCTCCCGGCGCGGCGCCGCGACCTCGCCGACCTGCGAGGCGACGAGTCGCAGACGACGGGCGTGGAAGTCTTCCCCCAGCGGAACCCGCGGGGCAGTGCGGCCGAACCACGACTGCTCCACGACGACGGCGTCGTCGCCGGCCAGCCGCAGCGCCGCGGCGAGTCCGTCCTCCGTCGCCGAGGCATGGAAGACCACGTCGACGTCGCCGGCGGCCTCCTCCGGAGTCGTCGCCTCCAGACCGAGCCGGCGCGCCAGGTCCCGGCGGTCCTCGTCGACGTCGAGCACCTGCAGCCGCTCGGGACCCAGCGAGGAGGCCAGCAGCGCGGTGGTGAGGCCGACCAGGCCGGCGCCGACTACGCAGAGGCGGTCGCCGAGCGTCGCCGGCGCCTCCCAGATCGCGTTGAGGGCGGGCTCGGCGATGCCGGCCAGCAGCGCCCGGTCGGCGGGGCAGCCCTCCGGAAGCGGGTGACAGTCGCCGGCGGGCACCACCAGATGGTCGCGGTGTCCGCCGAGACAGAAGACCGTCCGTCCGATCAGCTGCTCGCCCTCGCGGTCGGCCGCCGCGCGGACCACGCCGACGGCCAGATAGCCGTGGCTGACCGGATGGGGCAGATCGCCGAGCTGCAGCGGCGCACGCATGCGAGGGGCCACCGACTCGGGCACCTCGCCGCGATGCACCAGCGTCTCGGTGCCGCGGGAGATCCCGCTGAGGAGCGTCTCGACGAGCACGTCGCCGGGACCCGGCTCGGGGACCGGTGCGCGACGGATCTCGCCGCGTCCCGGGGCGACGGTCCAGTACTGGCGGCTGAGCGGGGTGCAGCTGCCGGGCATGTCGGAGGACGTGTCGGGGGCCGCCTCGGAGGTGGGCCCGGAGGCGGGCTGGGAGGTCGCCGGACGACCGGAGCGGAGCGTGCCGAGGTCCATGGCCGTATCCTGCCATGTCCTCCCCGTCGGGAGGGGCTGTGACCGGCGGCGAGCGGGCAATAGGATCGCCGACATGGAGCCGACAGTCGGGAGAGCACGCGGACTCGCGCCGGTGCTGGTGGCCGCTGCGGTGCTCCTCGGCGGACTGACGCTGCTGGGCGATCCGCTGGCGGCGGTCTTCGACCGCGGGACGGCCGCCTCGCGAGGGGCCTCCGGGGGCGAGGACGACGGCTTCCCGGGGACGGCGGTGCTCGGCGGCCTGCTCGTCTTCGGACTGTGCCAGCGGCACGCGCTCCTCGGCGCTGATCCCTTCCGCGCGGCCGATGCGGTGACGCTGCTGCGCACGACGCTGCTGGGACTGTTCGTCGCGGTGCTGATCCGTCTGCTCCTCGCCGAGGCGACGTCGTCCGAGCCCCTGATGCTCGCCTGGCCGGCGGTGGCCCTCGCCGCCGCGATCCTGCTGCTGGACGGGGGCGACGGCGCCGTGGCCAGAGCCTGCGGCGGCGGTACCACGGCCGGACGTCGCTATGACGATGTCGCCGACGCGGTGGTGCTGTTCGTGCTCGCCGCGGCGGCGGGCGGGCTGCTGGTGTGGTGGGCGGTGCTGGCCGGGGCGGTCAAGCCGCTGTTCGTGCTCGGCGGGCGCCTTCGTCCTCGGTGGCGCGGCCCGCTGCGTCCCAGCGGCCGGCGGCGCGTGCTGGGCACGGCGCCGGGGGCGCTGCTGCTGACGGCGGTCGCGCCTCTGCCGTGGGAGCAGTGGATGGGCCGGCTCTGCGGGGCCGAGGCCGCTCTGCCGATGGACCCGGCGGTCGGGCGCCTGGTCGCCGCAGGGCTGGCGGTGCTGCTCGTCGCGGTCTCCTTCGGCCGGGACATCGCCGATCTGGAGCGCAGGGCCGTGGGCCCGGGAAGTGGATGACCACCGCGCGGTCCACGCGACGGTCCCCGCGGCGGTGCCCGCAGTTGGCACAATGGCGGTGTGCTGCGACTCTTCTTCGACGCCCGCTACACCCGGCCCCGGGTCCACGACGGGATCTCCCGCTTCTCGGCCAGCCTCATCGAGGCCGTCGCCGAGCATGCCGAGGTCACGCTGCTCATCAGCGACGAGGAGCAGCTGAACCTGCTGCCCGAGGGACTGCCCCGGCTGCGGATCACCTCGCCGACCTCGCCCCGCGAGCCCTGGGTGGCCCGGCAGATCAATCCCCACCGGCCCGACGTCGTCTTCTCGCCGATGCAGACGATGGGCGGATTCGGGCGCAGCTACCCGCTGATCCTCACGCTGCACGACCTCATCTACTACGAGCACCGGACTCCGCCGCGGGATCTGCCGGGGCCCGTGCGGCTGGGCTGGCGGCTCTACCACCTCAGCTATCTCCCGCAGCGATTCGTGCTGAACCGGGCCGACGCCGTCGCCACCGTCTCGGAGACCACGCGCGGACTGATGCACGACCATCGGCTCACGCGCCGGCCGATCGAGCTGATCCCGAATGCCCCGCAGCCGGTGGCCGAACCTCGCGATCCCGAGCAGGCTCCGAGTCGCGACCTGGTCTACATGGGGTCCTTCATGGCCTACAAGAACGTCGAGACGCTGGTGCGTGCCCTCGAGGAGCTGCCCGACCACCGGCTGCACCTGTGCAGTCCGATCGCCGCGTCCCGCCGCGAGGAGCTCGCCGCCCTGGCGGTCCGCCCCGAGCAGCTGGTCTTCCATGACGGCATCGACGAGGCCGACTACCGGGAGCTGCTGCGCACCGCCGAGGCCCTGGTCACCCTCTCCCGGGCCGAGGGGTACGGGCTGCCGGTGGTCGAGGCGATGGCCCACGGCACCCCGACGATCGTCTCGGACCTGCCGATCTTCGCCGAGATCGCCGGCGAGGCCGTCGCCTCCCGCGGCGCCCAGATCGTCGACCCCGATCGGCCCGAGCAGCTGGCCGCGGCCGTCCGCACGCTGGAGGACCGCCGGGTCTTCGCCGAAGCCTCCCGGGCCGCTCGTCGGCGCAGCGCCGACTTCAGCTGGGAGGACTCCGCCCGCCGACTGGTCGAACTGGGGGAGCGGCTGGCCGCTGACCGCAGCTGAGGGCTCGTCCTCGACGGGCAGCAGCACGGAGGGCTCCAGCCGCCCGAGCATCAGCAGCGGGTTCAGGTACTCGCCGCGCTCGCGGACTCCCCAGTGCAGACAGTCGTCGTCGCACTCCGCGACGGAGGCGACGTGGCCGCCCTCGGCGAGCCGGCCGACCTCGTCTCCGGCCGCGACGACGTCGCCGACCTCCACTGATCCGGAGACCGGTTCGAGGGAGCTTGCCCGGCCGTCGCCGTGGTCGATCGAGATCACCGGGCGATCGACCACAGTCCCGACGAAGCGCACCGTCCCGGCGGCGGGAGCCACCACGCGCGGGGCCTCGAGGCGCAGATCGACGCCGCGATGTCCGGCGTCCCACGGACGCGGCGGGGCGGCGAAGCCGGCGACCACCTCCGGGGCGGACCCGGTGGGCGAGACCCAGTCCGTCTGCGGCGACGAGCGGCTCGCCGGGGCGTCGTCGGCGGTCACGGCCGGGGCCGCGAGACCCGGCGCCAGCAGGACGAGCGCCGCCAGGACGACGGCGAACACCGCCGTCGGCGGTCGTCGTGCCGGATCGGCGTGCGGCGTCGCAGGCTCGACGCCGCCGTCGGAGGGGTGAAGTCGCGGGACCAGGTGCATGACCGCCATCGTGGTCCACCTGCGGGTTCTCGGCTCGGCGGGCCTCTGCGACTGTGCAGAGCACGGCGTGTCGTCGGCCGGAGGGGTCCGGCTGTGCAGGAACGGGCCGGCGGTCGGCACCAGAAGGATGCGGGAGCTGCATGCGGCGGACCCCGAGGGTGAACGGCAGGCCAGGGTGGCGCGACGGCGGGTCTCGCCGATCGGCCCCGTGGAGTTTCGCGGGCCTCCTCCAACTGGACGGGGGATGGAGAACACGACGAGGCGGATCGGTGGCCCCGTCCAGCTGGACGGGGACGAGCGGACACCCGCCCGCGAGCCAGCAGGCGACGGGCGGGCCCCGTCCAGCTGGACGGGGACGAGCGAGCCCGCATGACGCGAGGCGGGCGGCGCCGGCCCCTCCGGAGTGCCTCGCACCACAGGGTCCGAGCCGACGATCTGTAGTACACTAATCGCCAGCAGCTGCCGCAGGCTGTCCTCACCCCTGCCTTTCTCCGATCGGCCGGACCGTGTCCGGCGCACCGGGGCCGGGTCGGGGTGCGGATCACGTCGACGGCGCTGACTTCGCGCAGAGGCTGCCTGCTCCGCAGGGCCTCCCCGTCGGTCCGCTCGCCGCAGCGGTCGGGGAGGATGATCCGCTCCCTCCTCTGCCAGGGCCCCGGGCGAACCGGGGAGGCAACGATCAACCGAGAAGCTCAGCCGGTGCTGCACGTGAGGACGTGTTCGAAGCCCGGCATCGAAAGGACATCCCATGCCCGTCGTCACCATGCGCCAGCTGCTCGACAGCGGCGTCCACTTCGGCCACCAGACCCGCCGCTGGAACCCGAAGATGAAGCGCCACATCTTCACCGAGCGCAACGGCATCTACATCATCGACCTGCAGCAGTCGCTGTCCTACATCGACCGCGCCTACGACTTCGTCAAGCAGACGGTCGCCCACGGCGGCTCGATCCTGTTCGTCGGCACCAAGAAGCAGGCCCAGGAGGCCATCGCCGAGCAGGCCACGCGCGTCGGCCAGCCCTACGTGAACCACCGCTGGCTGGGCGGCATGCTCACCAACTTCGCCACGGTCTCCAAGCGCGTCCAGCGCATGAAGGAGCTCGAGGAGATCGACTTCGACGACGTCGCCGGCTCCGGCCGCACGAAGAAGGAGCTGCTGCTGCTGTCCCGCGAGCTGGACAAGCTGCAGTCCAACCTGGGCGGCATCCGGAACCTGACCAAGACGCCGTCGGCCATCTGGGTCGTCGACACCAAGAAGGAGCACCTGGCGGTCGACGAGGCCAAGAAGCTGGGCATCCCGGTGGTCGCGATCCTGGACACCAACTGCGACCCGGACGAGGTCGACTACCCGGTTCCGGGCAACGACGACGCCATCCGCTCCGTGGACCTGCTGACCCGCGTCATCGCCGACGCCGCGGCCGAGGGCGTCATCGCCCGCGAGGACAAGCGCGGCGGCGGCTCCGGCCAGGCCGCCGAGCCGATGGCCGAGTGGGAGCGCGAGCTGCTCGAGCAGCACGCCGCCGAGCAGGCCGGCCAGGCCGAGTCCGCCGGTGAGCAGACCTCCGCCGAGAACTCCGAGACTGCCGAGCAGTCGGAGACCGCCGAGAAGTCCGAGTAAGGCTCGACGCGAGCGCGACCGCCGAGCGCGACGCCCGTCGCGTCAGATCCTCACGCCCGTCCCCGAAGGCGCCACGCCTCCGGGGACGGGCGTGAGGACTGCGGAGCACGCACACCATCACAGATCATCCCCTACGAACCCCATCGGAGGACGGGACATGGCGAACTACACCGCTGCTGACATCAAGGCCCTGCGCGAGCGCACGGGCGCCGGCATGATGGACGTCAAGAAGGCTCTGGACGAGGCCGACGGCGACTTCGAGAAGGCCATCGAGGCCATCCGCGTCAAGGGCCTCAAGGGCGCCGCGAAGCGCGAGAGCCGCTCGGCCGCCGAGGGCCTGGTCGTGGCCAAGGTCGTCGACGGCACCAAGGGCTTCCTGGTCGAGGTCAACGCCGAGACCGACTTCGTCGCGAAGTCCGACAAGTTCGTCGGCCTCGCCGAGCAGGTCCTGGAGACCGCGGTGGCCCACGACGTCGACACCCTCGAGCAGCTGCTGGAGGCCGACGTCGACGGCAAGAAGCTCTCCGACCACGTCACCGAGGAGGGCGCGACCCTGGGTGAGAAGGTCCTGGTCAGCCGGTTCGCCAAGGTCGAGGGCGCCGCCGTCGACGCCTACCTGCACAAGACCGCCAAGGACCTGCCGGCCCAGGTCGGCGTGCTCATCGCCGTCGACGCCGGCTCCGAGGACGCCAAGACGGCCGCGCACGACGTCGCCGTGCATGCCGCCGCGATGGCGCCGAACCACCTCACCCGGGACGAGGTCCCGGAGGAGACTGTGGCCAACGAGCGCCGCATCGCCGAGGAGACCGCCCGCGCGGAGGACAAGCCGGAGCAGGCGATCCCGAAGATCATCGAGGGCCGGGTGAACGCGTTCTTCAAGGACAACGTCCTGCTGGACCAGCCCTTCGCCAAGGACCCGAAGCAGACCGTCGCCCAGGTCCTGGAGGCGGCCGGCACCTCGGCGCAGGCCATGGCCCGCTTCCGCGTCGGCTCCTGAACGACGCCGCGACGTCGGAGCACCGTCCCGCTCGGGGCGGTGCTCCTCGTCGGACCGGGCCGTGATGCCTACACTGAGGCAGAACGCTCGATCCACGACGACAGGGGGTGGCCACTCGACTGCAGTGGTCACCCTCTTCTCATGCCCGCCTCCGATGTCCGGACCGCTCCGCGCGCCGACGCCGAAAGGACCCCGCCGCCGATGACCGACCAGGCCGCAGCCTCAGCCGCTCAGACCGCCGTCACCCACCACGAGCCCCGGCAGCCGGGCTCCTCGCGCCGCCGCGTGCTCCTGAAGCTCTCCGGGGAGGTCTTCGGCGGCGGCAACGTCGGCGTGGACCCGGCCACCGTCCGCGGCATCGCCGAGCAGATCGCCGCCGTCGGCGAGGAGGTCGAGGTCTGCGTCGTCGTCGGCGGCGGCAACTTCTTCCGCGGTGCGGAGCTGTCCCGGGCCGGCATGGACCGGGCGCGCGCCGACTACATGGGCATGCTGGGCACAGTGATGAACTGCCTGGCGCTGCAGGACTTCCTGGAGCAGGCCGGACGGGCCACCCGCGTGCAGACCGCGATCACCATGGGCCAGGTCGCCGAGTCCTACATCCCGCTGCGGGCGATCCGGCACATGGAGAAGGGACGCGTCGTGGTCTTCGGCGCCGGAGCCGGCATGCCCTACTTCTCCACCGACACCGTCTGCGCCCAGCGCGCGCTGGAGGTCGACGCCGACATGATCCTGATGGGCAAGTCCGGCGTCGACGGCGTCTACACCTCGGACCCGAAGACCGACCCGGAGGCCGAGAAGCTCGAGCATCTGACCTACTCGCAGGCGCTGCGGCAGAACATCCGGGTGATGGACCAGACTGCGATGACCATGTGCAACGACAACGACCTGTCGATGCGCGTCTTCGGCATGGAGGGCGACGGCGACGTCACCCGGGCGCTGCTGGGCGAGGAGCTCGGCACGCTGGTGACGCCGTGAGGTGACGGTTCCACCTGACCCGGCCCACGTGACCCGGCCCGCGTGACACGGCCCGCGTGACATGGCCCGACGAGCGCTCCCGCGCCGCCCGGCGATGCGCCTGATCAGCGGACCGGCACGTAGACTGGTGCCTGCAGTACCGACTCGAGGAGCTCAAGGAGAGCGACGTGATTGACGAGACCCTGACCGAGGCCGAAGCGAGCATGGACAGCGCCGTCGAGGCGACCAGCGAGGACTTCGCCACGGTGCGCACCGGGCGCGCCAACCCCTCCCTGTACTCCAAGGTGCTGGTCGACTACTACGGCTCGCCGACGCCGCTGCAGCAGCTGGCCTCCTTCAGCACGCCGGACGCCCGGACCATCCTGATCACCCCGTACGACGCCTCGGCGATGCGCGAGATCGAGAAGGCCCTGTCGGACTCCGAGGTGGGCGCCAACCCCTCCAACGACGGCAAGCAGATCCGCATCGTGATGCCGGAGATGACCGAGGAGCGGCGCAAGGAGTACGCCAAGCTGGTCAAGTCCAAGGGCGAGGACCACAAGGTTTCGGTGCGCAACGCTCGCCGCAAGGCCAAGGACGCCATCGCCAAGGCCGTGAAGAACGGCGACATCGGCGAGGACGAGGGCGAGCGCGGACACAGTGACCTCGAGACCCTCACCAAGACCCACACCGAGCGCATCGACGAGATGACGCGCCGCAAGGAAGCCGAGCTGCTCGAGGTCTGATCGATGATCGGTCAGAAGCGCCCGAGACCCGCCGAGAGCGCCGAGGCGGCCGCGCCGCGCACGCGCACTCCGCGGGCGGGGCGCGACCTCCCCGCGGCGATCCTCACCGGCGCGGCTCTGCTCATCCCCGCGGTGCTGGGGATCGTGTTCATGCCGCTGCTGCTGATCCTGCTGGCGGTGGTGCTGCTGGCGATGGGCGCCTGGGAGGTCGCCGTCGCCCTGGAGACCCAGGGCCTGCGGCTGCCCAAGATCCCGCTGTTCCTCGGCGCGCTGACCATGCCGCTGGCCGCCTTCTTCGGCGGCGTCGAGGCGCTGACTCTGGCGCTGATGGTCACCTGCGCGGCGATCGCGGTGATCGCGGCGATCTACCGGATCCACGACGCCGGACGCTCGATCATGGCCTCGATGTTCGTCGCCTGCTGGGTGCCGTTCCTCATCTCCTTCGCCGTGCTGCTCATCGATCAGCCGATGGGCCAGTGGCGGCTGGCCGTGGTGGTGCTCCTCGTCGTCGCCAACGACACCTTCGGCTATCTGGTGGGCGTGCTCTTCGGCAAGCACCCGATGGCCCCGACGATCAGCCCGAAGAAGTCCTGGGAGGGCTTCGCCGGCTCGATGCTCGGCTCCGTCGCAGTGGGCGTGCTCGCCTCGGTGCTGATCTTCGACGAGCCGCCGCACATCGGCGCGGTGCTGGCCGCGGCCGTCGTCGTCGTCTCCACCGCCGGGGACTTCTCCGAGTCGATGGTCAAGCGTGAGCTGGGGCTGAAGGACATGTCCCATGTGCTTCCCGGCCACGGCGGAGTGATGGATCGGCTCGACTCGCTGGTCTTCGCGATGCCCACCGCATTCTTCGTCATCGTGGCGCTGTCTCCGCAATCGACCGGCATTCCATTAGGCTGAGTCCCATGGCGCAGCATCAGACCGCACTGTTCACCGTCCTGGACGAGACCGAGCAGGGATATGACCGCGACGAGGTCGACGCGTTCATGGACCAGGCCCGCGGGGCCTATGAATCGGGCACCGGCATGCCGCTGGCCGAGTTCCGCGAGGCGAGCTTCATGCTCGGCGCCGGCGGCTACGACCCGGAGGAGGTCGACGGCGCGCTGGACCGGCTCGAGGACGCCTTCGCCGTGGCCGAGCGCGACCGCTACATCGCCCAGCACGGCGAGGACGCCTGGTACGAGCTGCTCGCGGAGCGGGCCGCTCCGCTGCGCGGCCGCATCGAACGGACCGACGGCGCGCGCTTCCGCGGGCCGGCGCATTCGGCCGCGCTGGGCTACCGCCGCGACGAGGTCGACCGGCTCTGCCGCGAGCTCGGTCGCTATCTGGACGGCGAGAACCCGATGAGCGTCGAGGACATCCGCACGGTCTCCTTCAGCGGCGCCCACGGCTCCAGCGGCTACGACGAGGCGCAGGTGGACGCGTTCCTCGACCGCATGACCGAGATCATGGCCTCCGTCGGCTGACAGAGGGCTGACAGAGGGCTGACAGCGGGCCGACACAGCGGGCGACGTCGGCGCGAGCCTCCCCGCAGCCGGCGTGCGCGGTCACCCCTCCATGACGGGACGGACCTCGGTGGAGCCGTAGTGCAGATGCGGCATCCGCTCGGCCACGGCATGGGCGGCGGCCTCGTCCTCCGCCGCGACGGCGTGGACGGCGAAGATGATGCTCCGGTCCTCGGCCGTCTCCGCATCGGCGGCGTCGGCATCGTGCTCGGACATCGCCCCGAGATGCACAGTCGACTCGTCCAGCGCCCAGCCCGCGACCAGCGTGCCCTCGGCGCGCAGCTCGGCGTCGAGGTCCTGCCAGGCACGCATCTCCTCGCGCTGCTCGTCGCCGTCCTCGGCAGGACCGGTGCCCGGCACGAAGCGATGGATCAGCAGGTGGGTGGGACGAGTCATGGGAACCTCCTGGTCGGGCATGGGATGCGGCCGCCGGATCCGGCACCATGGCCGGACCGCCGCCGCGGCCTCTACCATCAGAGCACGGGCGCCCCGCCGCCGTCAGCATCCGACGCCGCGCACCGCGCCGACCGATCGACCCGGTCGAGCGCCCCGGTGATCGTCGGCGCAGGAGGTCTCCGCGGCCCGGGCGCCGGGGACAGAGCGCAGAACTGCGGGGAGAACCACATGAGCTCGCCGAGCAGCCGGCAGGGCAGTCAGCAGGGCAGCCAGCGTCACCTGATCCACATCGAGGCGCCGCGCGAGCAGGTCTGGGCGGCGCTGACCGACCCGGACCTGACCGAGCGGATCGGCTGCGGCGGACGCGTCGAAGTGGTCCTCGAGCCGGGCGGGCCCTACTGGGCGCACACCACCGATGCGATGAAGCGGAGGGGCCTGGGCGACGTGGCCGTCACCGGCTCCGTGGTCGCCGTCGATCCGCCGCGGCTGCTCACCCTGGACTGGCGAGCGACCTGGCACGACGAGCCGGCCTCCCGGGTGACCTGGCAGATCGACGAGGGCCCCGCCGGGATCTCGCGGGTGACGCTGACCCACGAGCTGCCGGAGTCTCCGCTGACGGCGGTCGACGTCGCCGGCACCGGCGAGGGCGAGGCCGGGGGAGGCGGCTGGCCGTGGGAGCTCTCCAGCCTGAAGACGCTGCTGGAGACCGGCCGGCCGATGGCCGGCGCCGGGGCTCAGTCGGACTGATCCTCGCCGGGGTAGCGCAGCCCGATCTGCTCGCGGACGGTGTCGAGCAGCTCCATGATCGCCACCGTCTCGTCCAGGCCGAGCGCGGAGCCCTCGCAGGTGCCGTCGGCGACGGCGGCCTCGGCGGCGAAGGCCTGGTGCTGCATGCCGCGTCCCTCGCCGCGCACGGTGAAGCGCTCGTGCACGGCGCCGTCGGCGCCGGTGTGCGTGAAGGAGGTGTCGGCGAACCAGACGCCGTCGACGTCGATGCGCCCCTCGGTGCCCAGGATGTGGGCGGTGTTCTGCCCCGCCGCGCGGGAGGAGGACAGCGACGTCGACAGCGTTCCGCCGCGGTGACGCATCACTGTGGCGACCTCGGTGTCGGCTCCGGTGGCGCCGAATCGGGCCTGGGCGCTCACCTGCTCGACGGGGCCGAGGATGTCCGCGGCGAAGGAGAGCGGGTAGATCCCCAGGTCCAGCAGCGCCCCGCCGCCGAGGGGCAGGGCATTGATCCGGTGCTCGGGGTCGGTGGGCAGCGACTGGGCGTGGTCGGCGGAGAGCGTGCGGACCTCGCCGAGGCCGCCGGAGGCGACGATCTCGCGGATCCTGACCATATGCGGCAGGTACCGGGTCCACATCGCCTCCATGGCCAGCAGGCCGCGGGAGCGGGCCAGTTCGCGCAGACCGGCCGCCTCGCCGGCGTTCAGCGTGAAGGGCTTCTCCACCAGCACGTGGGTGTCCTGCTCGAGCATCATCGTCGCGTGCGCTGCGTGGAAGGGATGCGGAGTGGCGACGTAGACGATGTCGACGTCCTCGTCGGCGGCCAGCTGCTCGGAGGAGCCGTGGGCGCGGGGGACGCCGGAACCAGCGCCGGAACCTGTGCCGGAACCCGCGGCGAGCTCCGCGGCGAAGGCCTCGGCCGACTCCGTCGAGCGCGAGCCCACGGCGACGATCTCCCGACCGGCCCGCTGCAGGTCCGCGGCGAAGGCATGGGCGATGTGTCCGGTCCCGAGGATTCCCCAGCGCAGTGCAGTCATAGGTCCTGAACCTACCAGCACAGTGCTCGCCCGAGTGATCGGCATCACCGGCGAGAGGCTCCGGCGGGGACCGGCGGACGCCTCAGTCGAGCTGCAGGAGGATCTCCTCGACGACTTCGGCGCGGACGTTGGAGAAGCTCGACTCGCGCCCGATCTCGCGGAAGCCCAGCGCCTGCAGGATGGACAGCGTGCCGCCGTTGTCCACGACGACGCGGGCGGACACCGGACGCTCGGGGAAGTCCTCCAGGAAGCGGGTCACCGCCGAGCGGGTCAGCCCGCGGCCCCAGAAGCGCTTGTCCGTCCAGAACATGATCTCGCGCGAGTCCTCGTCCTCGAAGGCGGCGATCGACCCGACGGGCTCGCCGTCGAAGTCGATGGTCCGCACGATGGTGTCGTCCGAGGAGAGCAGCTCGTGCCAGTGGTGGTCGAAGATCGAGCGGTCCGACGGGTTCGTCGAGGCGAAGCCGGCCATGTGGGCGGCGTCGGCGTCCTGCTGGAACTCGAAGAAGCGATCCAGGTCGCTGGACTGGACTTCCCGCAGCGTGATCATCGCGATGAGGCTCCTCGTGGTCGGACACGGCATGGGCTGGGAGGACCGGCCGGGGCGCCGGCGGTGCAACGGTCAGGGCCGCACACGTCATCGGGCGCGGCGACGGCAGGGGACGTCCCCTGCGTGTCCTGCCAGCGTACCGGTCGTGCCGCCGATCGCGCGCACCGATTCCGACATGGGATTCCGCGCCCGCCGCCGGCCGGGGCGATAATGGCCCCATGCAGTCCTCCCGGAATCCCGACGCCGACCCGTCGCCAGCCGCCGCAGGTCCCGACGCCGCAGGTCCCGACGCCGCCGCGGCCGCCGTGGCCGATGCGGCCGATCCCGCAGCCGTCGAGCACCTCGCCGCGCGCCTGCCCAGCACGGCGGAGACCGGAGTGCGCCGGCTGGCGCTGCTGGGCTCCACCGGCTCGATCGGCACCCAGGCGCTGCAGGTCGTCGCCGCCAACCCCGGACGCTTCGAGGTGCTCGCGCTGGCCGCCGGCCGCGCCACCGAGCAGCTCGCCGCCCAGGTCGCGGCCACGGGGGCGACGGTGGTCGGCATCGCCGTCGACGGCGGCACCGCCGAGAACCCGCAGAACCCGCCGCTGGTCGAGGCGCTGGCCGACGCCGGCGTCGGCCACGAGATCCAGATCCACACCGGCGAGGACGCCGCGGAGGCCTGCGCGGGCGTCGGCGCCGACGTCGTGCTCAACGGCATGACCGGCTCGGTCGGGCTGCGTCCGACGTTGGCGGCCCTGGACTCCGGGGCCACGCTCGCGCTGGCGAACAAGGAGTCGCTGGTCGTCGGCGGGGCGCTGGTCGCCGCCGCCGTGCAGCGGCCCGGGCAGGTCGTGCCGGTCGACTCCGAGCACTCGGCGCTGGCCCAGGCGCTGAGCTCCGGCCGGCATGAGCGCGGGCTCTGCGCGGCGACGCATATGCCGCACCAGCCCGGTGCGAGCGAGGTGCACCGGCTGATCATCACCGCCTCCGGCGGACCGTTCCGCGGCTGGGACGCCGCCCGGCTGGCCGAGGTCACCCCGCGGCAGGCGCTGCGGCACCCGAACTTCTCCATGGGTCGGATGGTGACCACCAACTCGGCGACGATGGTCAACAAGGCCCTGGAGGTCGTCGAGGCGCATCTGCTCTTCGACGTCCCGCTGGAGGACATCGTCCCGGTGGTCCACCCGCAGCAGATCATCCACTCGCTGGTGGAGTTCCGCGACGGCTCCACGCTGGCCCAGGCCGGACCGCCGCGGATGCTGGTGCCCATCGCCCTCGGACTGTCCTGGCCGCACCGGCTGGCCGCCGTCGACGAGCCGGTGGACTGGACGCGTCCGATGAGCTGGGACTTCGAGCCGCTCGACGACGCCGCCTTCCCCGCGGTGCGGCTGGCCAAGCAGGCCGCGGCGGCCTCGCCGACGCATATGGCCGTCTACAACGCGGCCAACGAGCAGGCCGTCGAGGCCTTCCACGCCGGACGGCTGAGCTTCCCGGGCATCCTGGCCACCGTCCAGGAGGTGCTCGCCGCCCATGACGGCGGCACGGCGCCGACGCCGAGCCTCGAGGACGTGCTCGGCGCCGAGCAGCAGGCCCGAGCGCTGGCCGAGGAGCACATCGCCGCCGCACGCCGGACAGTGGGAGGCTGACCCCATGGACATCCTGCTGATGACCGCCGGAGTGCTGATCGTCGCGCTGGGCATCGCGCTGTCCATCGCCCTGCACGAGATCGGCCATCTGCTGCCGGCCAAGCTGTTCAACGTCCGCGTCACCCAGTACATGGTCGGCTTCGGCCCCACGCTCTTCTCGCGGCGCCGCGGCGAGACCGAGTACGGGATCAAGGCGATCCCGCTGGGCGGCTATGTGGCGATGATCGGCATGTACCCGCCGCCGGAGCCGCACCGGGCCGACGGCGCGGAGGACGGCTCGGAGGCCGACGCCGACGTCGACGACCCGCCGCCGTCGGACGTGCCCGCCGAGTGGGCCGCCGAGTACGCCCAGGCCCCCGGCGCGCCGGGGCAGGCAGGAGAGTCCACCGGCGACGCCGCCGGAGCCGCCGACGCCGAGGAAGGACGTCCCGGCGGCACGCGCACTGTCGCCTCGCAGTCCACCGGACTGTTCCAGCAGCTCTCCGCCGACGCCCGGCAGACTGCCGCCGAGGAGCTGCGCGAAGGCGACGAGGACCGGATGTTCCACCGGCTGGCCGTCTGGAAGCGGATCATCATCATGCTCGGCGGCCCGGCGATGAACCTGGTCATCGCGCTGGCGCTCACCGCCGGCACGATCTCGCTGCACGGCACCGCCGAGCCGACCACCCAGCTGCGCACCGTCTACGAATGCGTGGCCACCGAGGACGCCGTCGCCGGCGGACAGCAGAGCTGCGGCGCCGACGACCCCGCCGGTCCCGCCTACGCGGCCGGGCTGCGCCCCGGCGACGAGATCGTCTCCTTCGCCGGCGCGGACGTCGACGGCTGGGACGAGCTCACCGGGCTCATCCGGCAGGCGGCGGGGGAGACCAGCTCCATCGGGTACCAGCGCGACGGCGAGCAGCACACCGCGCAGATCACGCCGATCCGCGCCGAACGGCCGGTCACCGGGGCGCTGGGCCGGGCCGAGCGCGACGGCGCCGGCGAGATCGTCACCGAGGAGGTCGGCTTCATCGGCGTCGGCGCCGACCAGGCGATGGTCCGGCAGCCGCCCTGGGAGGCCGGCCCGCAGGTCTACCACCAGTCCACAGCGGTCTTCGGGGTGGTCGCCGAGCTGCCGATGCGGCTCTACGACGTCGCGCTGGCGACCTTCACCGAGGCCGAGCGCGACCCCGACGGGCCGATGAGCGTCGTCGGCGTCGGGCGCATCGCCGGCGAGCTCTCGGTCCAGGACCAGATCCCGGTGGAGTCGCGGCTGGCCACGCTGGTCTCGCTGGTGGCCGGGGTCAACGTCGCACTGATGGTCTTCAACCTGCTGCCGCTGCTGCCGCTCGACGGCGGACACGTCGCCGGCGCGCTCTACGAGGCGCTGCGCCGTCGGCTGGCGAAGCTGCGCGGCAGGCCCGACCCCGGACCCTTCGACCTGTCGAAGATGCTGCCGCTGACCTACGTGGTCGCCGCGCTGCTGCTGGGCATGGGGGTGCTGCTGATCTTCGCCGACATCGTCGAGCCGATCCGGCTCTTCAGCGACACCGACCCCTGATCCACCCCTGCCCCTGAGCGGGCCGCCGCGAGGTCCGCCTGAGTCCTCCTCAGGGCACCTCAGTCCGCCGCCGGCGCGGGGGAGGCGGCGGCCGCGGCGGCCAGCGCGTCGACGCCGGCGGGGGAGAGGGCGTGGTGCAGCGCCAGGATGCTGGCCCCGCGCGTGCCGGCGCCGTGGTGTTCGACGGCCTGGCGGATGTCGAGCTGCTGGGTCGCCAGCGGCATCGCCCGCTGGAAGACCACTTCGCGCACTCCGGCCAGCAGATGCTCGCCGGCGGCGGCCATGCGTCCGCCGACGGCGATGACCTCGGGGTTGAGGAAGCTGATCGAGGCGGCCAGCACCTCTCCCAGGTCCCGGCCGGCCTGCCGGACCGCGCCCATGGCCTCGAGGTCTCCGGCGTCGACGAGCCGGACGACGTCGCCGCCGGTGGAGATCTCGGGGTGGCCGGCTTCGCGCAGGATCGCCGCGATCCGTGAGCCGGAGGCGACCGCCTCCAGGCAGCCTTCGTTGCCGCAGCGGCAGAAGATGCCGTCGCCCGAGCTGACCCGGACATGGCCGATGTCGCCGGCGATGCCCTGGGCTCCGCGCTGCAGCCGTCCGCCGGAGATGATGCCGGCGCCGATGCCGGTGGCGACTTTGACGAAGAGGAAGTGCTCGGCGCTGCGGCTGAGCTGGCTGTGCTCGCCGAGCGCCATGATGTTGACGTCGTTGTCCACCAGCACCAGCGCGCTCAGGTGCTGGCGGAACCAGCCCGGCACGTCGAAGCCGTCCCAGCCGGGCATGATCGGCGGGCGGCTGGGCCGGCCGGTGCCGAAGTGCACCGGCCCGGGCAGGCCGATGCCCACCGCCATGATCGCCCGGCGCTCGCGGCCGATGCGGGTCAGCAGCTCGTCGGCGCGCTCCAGCACTCGTCCCAGCAGCTGCTCGGGCCCGGCGGCGATGTCCACCGGCTCCTCGGCGGCGGCGAGCTGCCGGTTGAGCAGATCGCAGACTGCCAGGCGCAGATGGGAGGCGCCGAGGTCCACGGCCAGCACGAGCCGGGCCTCCGGGAGGAGGGCGACCCGGCGGGGCGGTCGCCCGCCGGTGGAGGCGCCGTCGGTGGCCGAGCCGACCAGGCCCAGCTCGGTGAGCGCGGCCAGCCGATCATTGATCGTCGAGCGGGCCATGCCGGTCCGGTCGGCGAGCTCGGTGCGCGTCTTGGGCGTGCCGTCGCGCAGCAGCTGGAACACGCCGCTGGGGCCGCTCGGGCCGCCGGCGCCCAGGGGATTCGGGAGCAGGTGGTCAGTCTCCATGATCATCCAGTGAATCACACTTCTCGCACCGATCGTCCAGGTACCGGCGATTTGTTCCGAAGTTCTGTTGACCCGCGCCAGAAGTGCGCATAGTGTGACGAGGGCAAGCCGGCCGTGATGCCGATCACACGATGCCGATCACATGATGCGGAGAGCTCGACGACGGATCCGCCGAGCCCCGCCCGCGATGCGAAGGAGCGACAGCCTCGCCATGAAGACCCCCTCCATCCAGCTGTACACCGTGCGCGAGGCCCTCGACGCCGACCCGGCCGGCACGCTCGAGCGCCTGGCGACGATCGGCTTCACCCAGGTCGAGCCCTTCGGCCTGGACGCCCGCGCCGCCGTGCTGGTCGAGCCGCTGCGCCGTCTCGGACTGACTGCGCCGACGGCGCACGTGACGCTCGTCGACGGCGACCCCCGGGCGGCCTTCGACGCCGCCGAGAGCCTCGGCGTCTCGACGGTCATCGACCCGATGATCGACCCGCGGCGCTGGACCACCCGCGAGGACGTCGAGGGGGTGGCCGCGGAGCTGCGCGGGCTCGCCGCTCAGGCCGCCGACCGCGGCCTGCGGGTCGGATATCACAACCACGCCTTCGAGCTGGAGAACCGCATCGACGGCGTCCCGGCGCTGGAGGTCCTCGCCGCCGCCGTCGGCGAGGCGGTCGACCTGGAGGTCGACACCTACTGGGCCGAAGTCGGCGGGGTCTCCGCCGTGGAGCTGCTGTCACGGCTGGGCGAGCAGGTGGTGGCCCTGCACGTGAAGGACGGCCCGCGCACCCGCGAGAACACCGACCAGGTCGCCGTCGGCTCCGGAGACCTGCCCGTCGCCGAGATCCTCGCCGCCGCGCCGCAGGCGCTGCCCGTCGTCGAGCTGGACGACCACGCCGGCGAGATCTTCGCCGCCGTCGCGTCCAGCCGCCGCTTCCTCGCCGGCCTCGCCTGACTCGGACGCCGACCTCGCCCGCCGCCCAGCATCGCGCTCATCTTCGCGCTCACCGCCCGACCACCGCTTCGAAGGAGCACCCCCGCGTGAACACCAGCACCAGCCCGCAGGCCGCCGCCCGCCCCGCCGCCGGATCCGCCGGATCGGGCCCCGTCGGGGTCGGCATCGTCGGCGCCGGCACGATCTCCGAGCAGTACCTGGGCAATCTCACCCGGTTCCCGGACCTCGACGTGCGCTTCATCGCCGACATCGATGCCTCCCGGGCCGCCGAGCGCGCCGCCGACTGGGGTGTGCCGGCCTCGGGCAGCTTCGAGGAGCTGCTCGCCGACGACGCGATCGAGATCGTGGTCAACCTGACCATCCCCGCCGTCCACGTCGAGGTCGCGAAGCAGGCGATCGCCGCCGGCAAGCATGTCTGGGGCGAGAAGCCCTACGCGCTGGACCGCGAGTCCGGCCGCGAGCTCAAGCAGGCCGCCGAGGCGGCCGGCGTCCGCGTCGCCGTCGCGCCGGACACCTTCCTCGGCGCCGGGCTGCAGACCGCCCTGCGGCAGATCCGCGAGGGCGCGGTGGGCACGCCGCTGACCGGTCTGGCGCTCTTCCAGGTGCCGGGTCCGGAGTCCTGGCACCCCAGCCCGGAGTTCCTCTTCGCCCGCGGCGGCGGACCGCTGTTCGACGTCGGGCCCTATTACCTGACCACGCTGGTGCAGGTCTTCGGCCCGGTGCGCCGGGTGGCGGCGACGTCGTCGACGGCGCGGGACAGCCGGGTGATCGGCAGCGGGCCGAAGGCCGGCACCGAGTTCCCCGTCGAGGTGCCCACGCATCACAGCGCGCTGATCGAGTTCGAGTCCGGCTCCAGCGCGCAGGCGGTCTTCAGCTTCGACTCGAAGCTGCCGCGCGCCGGCTTCGTCGAGATCGCCGGTACTGAGGGCACGGCGGTCTTCCCCGACCCCAACGAGTTCGGCGGCGAGACCACGCTGCACACCGGCGACGGCGAGTTGCGGACCGTCGAGCCGACGGGCACCTTCACCACCCGCGGCACCGGCGCGGCCGATCTGGCGCGCTGCCTGCGCTCAGGCCAGACAGAGCGGGTCCCCGGGGAGCTGGCCTTCCACACCCTGGACATCATGGTCGCCATCACCGAGGCCGCCGAGTCGGGGCAGTTCGTCGAGGTGACCTCCACTGTGGAGCCCTCCGCGCTGCTGCCCGACGGCTGGGACCCCACCGAGCGCACGCTCTGATCCGTCGGCACGCACCTGTGAACCGCACATCACCGCACCACCACACGAGAGAAGGACACCGATCACCATGGCCACCATCCGCCGCACCGCATCCGTGCTGTCCGTCGCCGCGCTGAGCACCGCCGCCCTGGCGGGCTGCGGCTCCGGAGAGGCCGAAGAGGTCGACACCGGCGACATCTCCGGCACCATCACCTACTGGGCCTCCAACCAGGGCGCCTCGATCACCGAGGACGAGGAGGTCCTGACCGAGACCATCGACCGCTTCACCGAGGAGACCGGCGTCGACGTCGAGCTGGAGGTCATCCCCTGGAGCGACCTGCAGAACCGCATCCTCACGGCGGTCTCCTCGGGCAACGGACCAGATGTGCTCAACATCGGCAACACCTGGGCCACCTCGATGCAGGCCACCGGGGCCTTCATGCCCTGGGAGGGCGACGCGCTGGAGACCATCGGCGGGGCGGACCGCTTCATCGAGTCCAGCTGGGCCACCGGCGGCGCCGAGGGCGAGACCCCGACCTCGGTCCCGCTCTACGCGCTGAGCTACTCGATGTACTACAACACCGAGATCTTCTCCGAGGCCGGCATCGAGGAGCCGCCGGAGACCTGGGACGAGTTCGTCGAGGTCGCCCAGGAGCTCACCCAGGACACCGACGGCGACGGGTCGATCGACCAGCACGGCTTCACGATGGCCGGCTCCTCCTACACCAACAACGCCCATCAGGCCTTCATCCGCGGCCTGCAGCACGGCGACACGCTCTACACCGAGGACGGAGAGCCGCAGTTCGCCGCCGACGGCATCGTCGCCGGCGTCAAGGAGTGGGTGGACCTGATGGCCGAGGACGAGGTCGTCGCCCCCGGCGACGCCGAGCTGACCAACGGCAGCGAGTCGGTCCAGCAGGTCGCCTCCGGCGATGCGGCCATGGTCTTCGACCAGGCGCCGGGCAACGTCTTCAACAACCGTGACTTCGAGAACTACGAGGCCGCCCCGATCCCGATGCTCGACGCCGACGCCGAGGGCATCGAGGCCACCCAGTCCCACGTCGCCGGCATCAACATCAGCGTCTTCGAGAACTCGGACAACAAGGACGCCGCCGTCGCCTTCGTCGACCACATGACCAGCAACGAGGAGCAGTCCTACCTCAACCAGGAGTTCACCGCCCTGCCGGTGGTGAACGAGGTCTATGACGAGGAGGAGGCCTTCCAGACCGAGGAGATCCAGCTGAAGCAGGACATCCTGGAGAACCACGCCCGGCCGATGCCGCTGCAGACCTCCGAGGCGCAGATGGAGACGACCGTCGGCACCGCGATCCGGGACCTGCTGGCCGACGCCGCGCAGGGCACCGAGATCAGCGAGGACGACGTCCGCTCCGCGCTCGAGGATGCGCAGACCCAGATGGACTGACCCGGGTCCCCGCCCCGGTACCCACCCCGTTCTGATCCCCGTCCGCGACGTCGGAGGCGGCGTGACGCCTCCGAGGTCCCGCGCCGCACGGCGGCTCGGCGGATGCCGAGCCGCCGTGCGGCGCGGGACGACTGGAAGGAAGAGACCTCATGGCTGCACCACAGGGCGTGCGTGCTCCGCGCGAGGAGCGCAGGCGACGCCGCCGCGAGAAGAAGACCCAGGCCGCCGTCGCCAATCAGGTGGTCCAGACCGCCGGCGGCGGCTGGCGCACCCGGATCTTCCCCTATGCGCTGATCGCGCCGGCCAGCGTGATGGAGCTGCTGATCCACATCATCCCGATGATCCTGGGCGTGTGCATCGCCTTCCTCGGGCTGACGCAGCTGACCATCGGCAACTGGACCGAGGCGCCGTTCGTCGGCATGGAGAACTTCATCGAGGGGCTCGACCCCGCTGGCGCGATCGGCGGCCAGTTCTACGCGGCACTGCTGCGCACCGTCGCCTACACGCTGATCAGTCTCGCGCTGGCCTGGGCGCTGGGCATGTTCGGCGCAGTGCTGCTGACCTCCAAGGTCCGCGGCCGGGGCTTCCTGCGGACGCTGTTCCTCACCCCGTACGCGCTGCCGCAGTACGTCGGCGCGATCGCCTGGGCGTTCATGTTCAACCAGTCCGACGGCGCGGTGAACCGCTTCCTCGTCGACGACCTGGGCATCCTCGACGATCGCCCCTTCTGGCTGCTCGGCGACAACGCCTTCTGGGTGCTGGTCATCGTCACCGTCTGGCAGTTCTGGCCCTTCGCCTTCCTGATGCTGCTGGCGGCGCTGCAGAACATCCCCACCGACGTCTACGAGGCCGCGGCGATGGACGGCGCCAGCACGTGGAAGCAGTTCACCACCATCACCCTGCCGATGATCCGCCAGGCCAATCTGGTCATGCTGCTGATCCTGGGGCTGTGGATCTTCAACCAGTTCAACATCCCCTACGTGCTGTTCGGCTCCGGATCCCCGGAGGAGGCCATGCTGGTCTCGCCGCTGATCTACGAGCAGTCGTTCAACTACTGGAACTTCGGCCTCGGCGGCGCGATGAGCACCCTGCTGCTGGTGCTGCTGCTGGTCGTCTCGGCCGTCTACATCCGACTCGTCATGCCGAAGGGGAAGCAGCTCAATGATTGAGACCCGTGGATTCAAGATCCTGCGCGCCTTCGGGCTGGTGTTCCTCAGCGCCGTCGTCGTCGTGCCGCTGTTCGTCGTCGTCATCACCAGCCTGAAGCCGCTGGAGGACGTCCAGGGCATCTTCACCTGGATTCCCTCGGAGATCACCCTCCAGCCGTATCTGGACATCTGGAAGACCGTGCCGCTGGCCGACTACTTCCTCAACAGCCTGATCGTGGTCTGCATCGCCACGGCGTTCTCCGTGGTCATCGCCGTCCTGGCGGCCTACGCGCTCTCGCGGTTCCCGTTCAAGGGGGCCCGGACGTTCAGCCTGATGGTGCTGTCGACCCAGATGTTCCCCGGGATCCTGTTCCTGCTGCCGCTGTTCCTGATCTTCACCCAGCTGCAGCGCACTGTCGGGGTCCAGCTCAACGGCTCCCACCTCGGACTGATCATCACCTACATGACCTTCTCGCTGCCCTTCGCCATCTGGATGCTCGCCGGCTTCTTCGCCTCCATCCCGAAGGACCTGGAGGAGGCCGCGCTGATCGACGGCACCACCCGGATGGGGGCGCTGTGGCGGGTCGTGCTCCCGGTGGCCCGCCCGGGCATCGTCGCCGTCTCGGTCTACTGCTTCATCACCGCCTGGGGCGAGGTGCTCTTCGCCTCGGTGATGACCAATGCCGACACCCGCACGCTGGCCGTGGGACTGCGGGCCTACGCCTCGCAGACGGACGTGTTCTGGAACCAGCTGATGGCCGCCTCGGTGGTGGTCTCGCTGCCGGTGCTGATCGGCTTCATGATCGTCCAGCGGCACCTGGTCACCGGGCTCTCCACCGGAGCCGTCAAGTGACCCGCCCCGACTCCGACGGCGTCCCGGTCCGCGGGCCGGGGCGCCGTCCGCGCAGATCAGACGCGCAGAGAAGAGAGGTACTCGAAATGCAGAAGCTGACAGTCGGCATCGTCGGCGGCGGGTTCATGGGCCGCGTGCACAGCCATGCCGCCCGAGCGGCCGGAGCCGAGGTGGTCGGGGTGACCTCCTCGAGCCCCGAGCGCTCGGCCGCGGCCGCCGGACAGCTGGGCACCGCCGCCGTCGACGACGTCGCCGAGCTGGTCGAGCAGGTCGACGTCGTCCACGTCTGCTCGCCCAACGCCTCCCACGCCGGACATGTGCGCACCGCGCTGGAGGCCGGCCGCCACGTGGTCTGCGAGAAGCCGCTGGCCCTCGACGCCGCCGAGGCCGAGGACCTGGCCGCGCGGGCCGCCGACGCCGGCGTCGTCGCCGCCGTGCCCTTCATCTACCGCTTCCACCCCATGGCCCGGCAGGCCGCGGCCCATGTGGCAGCCGGGGAGCTGGGGCGGCTGCTCACCGTCCGCGGCTCCTATCTGCAGGACTGGATGCTCGACCCCGAGGCCGGCAACTGGCGGGTGGATCCGCAGGCCGCGGGGCGCTCGCGGGCCTTCGGCGACGTCGGCTCGCATCTGGCCGATCTGCTGGAGTTCCTCTCCGGCGACCGGATCGTCCGGCTGGCCGCGGCGACGACGATCGCCCACCCGCGGCGCGGGGGCGTCGAGGTCACCACCGAGGACGCCGCGGCGCTGACGGTGCAGCTGCGCTCCGGGGCAGTGGGCTCGCTGATGGTCTCGCAGGTCGACGCCGGCCGGAAGAACGCGCTGACCCTGGAGCTGGCCGGCACCGAGACCAGCGTGGTCTTCGACCAGGAGCATCCCGACGAGCTGTGGATCGGCGGGGTCGAGGCCTCGCGCACTGTGACGCGCGACGCCGCGGCGCTGGCCGCCGACGCCGCTCGGCTGAATCTGGTCCCCGCCGGGCATCCGATGGGCTACCTCGACGCCTTCACCGCCTTCGCCCGGGACGTCTACGCGGCAGTCGACGGCGAGACCCCGCACGGGCTGCCGAGCTTCGCCGACGGCGCGCGGGCCAACGCGGTCATCGACGCAGTGGTCTCCTCGGCCGAGCACGGCGGCTGGGTGGACCTGGACTGAGCGGGCCGGCGCCCGCAGGATCGACGACGGGGCTGACGTCAGCACCGACGTCAGCACCGACGTCAGCACCGACGACAGGAGAGGAACGCACGACGATGAGCCATACGCAGCAGGCCTCGCACCCGGTGACGCTGTTCACCGGCCAGTGGGCGGACATGGAGTTCGAGGAGCTGGCCCGCCGGGCGGCGGACTGGGGCTACGACGGACTGGAGATCGCCGCCTCGGGCGATCACCTGGATCTCAAGCGCGCCGACGAGGACGACGACTACGTCCAGTCCCGTCTGGACATCCTCGCCGAGCACGGGCTGAAGGTCTGGGCGATCTCCCACCATCTGGGCGGCCAGGCGGTCTGCGACGACCCGATCGACTTCCGGCACCAGGCCATCCTGCGCGACTACGTCTGGGGCGACGGCGACCCGGAGGGAGTCCGCACCCGGGCGGCGGAGGACATGAAGCGCTCGGCGCGCGTGGCGCGCAAGCTCGGCGCCGACGTCGTCGTCGGCTTCACCGGTTCGCAGATCTGGAAGTACGTGGCGATGTTCCCGCCGGTCCCGGCCGACGTCGTCGACGCCGGCTACCAGGACTTCGCCGACCGCTGGAACCCGATCATGGACGAGTTCGACGCCCAGGGGGTGAAGTTCGCCCTCGAAGTCCACCCCTCGGAGATCGCCTACGACCACTGGACGACGGTGCGCGCCCTGGAGGCGATCGGCCATCGCGAGGCCTTCGGGCTGAACTGGGACCCCTCGCACATGCTCTGGCAGGGCATCGACACCGTGGGATTCATCACCGACTTCGCCGACCGGATCTACCACGTCGACTGCAAGGACACCCGGCTGCGCCCGGCCACCGGTCGGGCGGGGCTGCTCGGCTCGCATCTGCCCTGGGGCGACCCGCGGCGGCGCTGGGACTTCGTCTCCACCGGCCACGGCGACGTGCCCTGGGAGGACGCCTTCCGCGCGCTGAACCACATCGGCTACGACGGGCCGATCTCCATCGAGTGGGAGGACGCCGGCATGGACCGGCTGCACGGCGCCGCCGAGGCGATCGGGCGGATCCGCGAGCTGCTCTGGAAGCAGCCCGAGGCCTCCTTCGACGCCGCCTTCTCCCAGCAGTAGGGGAGCCGGCGCCTGCGCCCGGCGGCACCGGGGACGGGGGCAGAATGGGCCGGACTCGGCGGGGCGGCGTACCATGGGGACAGCCGGGTCCATCCCCGACCAGAGACAGAAGTCCACATCCCAGGAGTGTCTGTGACCGCCATCAACCTCGGCATGCCGGCGTCCCCGCCGCCGGTGCTCGCACCGCGCCGGACGACGCGCAACTTCCAGGTCGGCGACGTCGGCGTCGGCAGCGACCACCCGATCTCGGTGCAGTCGATGACGACCACCAAGACGCATGACATCAACGCCACGCTGCAGCAGATCGCCGAGCTCACCGCCTCCGGCTGCGACATCGTCCGGGTGGCCTGCCCGACCGACAAGGACGCCGAGGCGCTGCCGATCATCGCGCAGAAGTCGCAGATCCCGGTGATCGCCGACATCCACTTCCAGCCGAAGTACGTCTTCGCCGCGATCGAGGCCGGCTGCGGCGCCGTGCGCGTGAACCCGGGCAACATCATCAAGTTCGACGACAAGGTCGGCGAGATCGCCCAGGCCGCGAAGGACGCCGGCGTCTCGCTGCGCATCGGCGTCAACGCCGGCTCGCTGGACAAGCGGCTGATGGACAAGCACGGCAAGGCCACTCCGGAGGCGCTGGTCGAGTCCGCCGTGCGGGAGGCCGCGCTCTTCGAGGAGCACGACTTCCACGACTTCAAGATCTCGGTGAAGCACCACGACCCGGTGGTCATGGTCCAGGCCTACGAGCAGCTCGCCGAGCGCGGCGACTGGCCGCTCCACCTGGGCGTGACCGAGGCCGGTCCGGGCTTCCAGGGCACGATCAAGTCGTCCACGGCCTTCGGCTCGCTGCTCTCGAAGGGCATCGGCGACACCATCCGCGTCTCGCTCTCGGCCCCGCCGGCCGAGGAGGTCAAGGTCGGGGCGCAGATCCTGGAGTCGCTGAACCTGCGGCCGCGGAAGCTGGAGATCGTCTCCTGCCCGTCCTGCGGACGTGCGCAGGTCGACGTCTACAAGCTGGCCGACGAGGTCACCGCCGGCCTGGAGGGCATGGAGGTCCCGCTGCGCGTGGCCGTGATGGGCTGCGTGGTCAATGGTCCGGGCGAGGCGCGCGACGCCGACCTGGGCGTGGCCTCGGGCAACGGCAAGGGCCAGATCTTCGTCAAGGGCGAGGTCGTCCGGTCCGTGCCCGAGGACCAGATCGTGGAGACGCTGATCGATGAGGCGAACCGCCTCGCGGAGGAGATGGATCTCGACGCCGATGGAGATGCTCCGGCAGCGGGTGCCCCTGTGGTCTCCGTCAGCTGACACGCTCGCCGCGCGGATCCGCGCCGCCGCCGACGGGGCGGTGCGGATCCTCGACGAGGACGACGCCCCGACTCTGCGGCGCCTGCTGGACGCAGAGCCGATCTCCTCTGCCTCAGTGGTCACCACGCTCGAGGCCCGGGGAGGGGCCGGCCCCGCGGACGGCCGTGGCGGACCGCTCTTCCTGGGCATCGACGCCGAGACCCGCGGCGGCGCGGCCGGCGAGCTGGCCGCCGCCTGCTGGGTGGGCTCGAACATCAACCCCGTCGGCGCCGACGAGCATGCCGCCGAGCGCTTCGGCCTGGCCATCGGGGCGATGCGCCGGCGCGTCTCGTCCATCTACGGTCCGTCCGCGGCGGTGCTGGAGCTCTTCGACGCCGCCGGCTGGCGCAGTCCGCGCGACATCCGCGGGGTGCAGCCGCTGATGGCCACGGACCGGCCCCCCGACGTCGCCCCGCTGCCAGGGGTGCGCCCGGCGCTGCCGGAGGAGTTCGACGTCGTCGAGCCGGCCTGCGCGGCGATGTTCACCGAAGAGCTGGGCTTCTCGCCCTATCGGCACGGCGCCGCCGGCTACCAGGAGCGGATCCGTCGACTGATCGCCGACGGGCACGCGATGGTGCTGCTCGACCCGGTCACCGGCGAGGTGGTCTTCAAGGCCGAGTTCGGCGCGGTCACCGATCACGTGGTCCAGGTCCAGGGGGTCTGGGTGCGTCCCGCCGACCGCGGCCGCGGGCTGTCCGTGCCCGGGATGGCCGCCGTCGTCGAGCAGGGGCTGCAGCTGGCCCCGACTGTCAGCCTGTATGTGAACAGCTACAACGCCGCGGCGCTGCGCACGTATCGGAAGGTGGGCTTCGAGCAGGTCGGCACCTTCTCCACGATCCTGTTCTGAATCCGCCGCGGCCCACGCCGGCCCGGGGGAGAGCCTGCGCCGGCGGCCGTCGGGGATATGCTGGCGAACATGCCGCCTCGCAGTCCCCGCGCCACGATGAAGGACGTCGCCGCGCTGGCCCGCGTCTCGCCGAAGACGGTGTCCAACGTGGTCACCGGTTCGGCCCAGGTCAGCGAGCCCACGCGCCAGCGCGTGGAGGATGCGATGCGGCAGCTGGACTTCGTCCCGAATCTCAGCGCCCGCACGCTGCGCAACGGGCGCACCGGCATCATCGGCGTGGCGCTGCCGGATCTGGCCACCGCGTTCTCGGCGACGCTGGCCCACGAAGTGGTCGACGTGGCCCATCTGCGTGGACTGGCGGTTCAGATCGAAGAGACCGCGGCCGAGCCCGAGAGGGAGTATGAGCTCGTCTCGAGAGCTCGTACTCACCTGATCGACGGTCTCATCCTCAATCCCGTGCGTCTCGAAGATTCCGTGATCGAGCAGGTCGACCACTTGCCGCCGGTGGTGCTCATCGGCGAGGTGGAGCAGCATCTCACCGATCGGGTCTTCGTCGAATCTCGCACCGCCGCTCGTGAGATCACCACCCATGTCATCGAGCGCGGGGCGCGCCGCGTCGCCGCGCTCGGCGGCGCCGTGCACGGACTCGGCGGAAAGGCCACCTCGGGACTGCGGCTCCAAGGATATCTCGAGGCGCTCCATGCGGCCGGACTCGATCCCGATCCACAGCTCCAGGTCCAGCTGCCGGAATGGACCATCGCCGGGGCGGCGGCCGGAATGGAGGAGCTGCTGGATCGGAGGGTCCACTTTGACGCGGTCGTCGCCTTCACCGACACCATCGCCTTCGGCGCCCTCCACGTGCTGCGACGGTCTGGAGTGCGTGTTCCGGAGGATGTGCTCCTCACCGGCTTCGACGACGTCGAGCATGCCGCCTTCACCAATCCGCCGCTGACCACCATCGCGTTCGACCATCGGGATTATGCGGTCGCCGCGCTGGATCTGCTGGCGGCGCGACTCGACGATCGCCGGCGGGAGACGACGGCGCAGACGGTCGACCACTGTCTGATCGTTCGGGAGAGCACCGGACATCCTGGCGCGGTGCCGCGCGGCCACCGACCGGACTGAACTCCATCGCACCCCGCGGCGGTGGGAACCCTGCTTGAAAAAGTCGACCTATGTGTCTTGCCTCACCATTTACAACGATGTAAGGTCGCTGTCAGCCACATCACATCACGATGAAGTGGAGGACGGCAGTTCCATGATCACCAGACGACAGCTGCTCGGCGGCGTGGGTGCCCTCGCGGGCGCCGGGGCGCTCGCCGGCTGCGCACCCACCGGTACGCCGCCGGGAAGAGACACCCTGCAGTTCTGGCATCTCCTCAGCGGAGGCGACGGCGTCACCATGCAGGCGCTGCTGGACCGCATCAACGACTCCCAGGACGACTATTTCGTCCGACCGACCGTCTTGGAATGGGGCACTCCGTACTACACCAAACTGGCCATGGCCGGCTCGGGCGGTCGTGCACCCGAGGCTGCGATCATGCATTCCTCGCGTGTTCCGGGCTACGTCCCCGGCGGGCTGCTCGATCCCTGGGACATCGATCGGCTCGCCGAGCTCGGAGTCGGCCAGGACACGTTCACCGGTCCGATGTGGGACAACAGCGTCGTCGGTGATCAGCTTTACAGCGTCCCGCTGGATGCCCACCCGTTCATGTTGTTCTCCAATCGGGAAGTTCTCCGGAAGGCGGGAGTTCTCGAGGGAGGGGGGTTTCCGGAGGTCGGCACACCGGGCGAGTTCGTCGAGGTCCTGCGTGAAGTCACGGCGGCTGCTCCTCAGCACGGGCTCTCCTACGGATTCATCGGCGACGGCGCCCAGATGTGGCGTCTCTTCTATACGCTCTACTCTCAGCACGGGGCGGAGATGTCCTTCCCCCAGGGTGGTTCGGCGAAGATCGACGACGAGGCCGCGGTCGAATCGCTGCGGCTGATGAGTGAGCTCGTCGACGGTGAGATCGCGAGCTCGCAGGGCACCATCGACGCCGGAATCGCGGAATTCTCCGCGGGGAACAGCGGTCTGCTGTTCAGCGGCGTCTGGGAGCTTCCTCCGATGCAGGACGCCGGAATCGACGTGAACATCCAGATGATCCCGCCGGTATTCGGCCGGCACGCCGTCTATGCGGACTCACATGCCTTCGTGCTGCCGCATCAGCAGGATCCCGACCCGCAGAAGCGCGAGGACACCTACGCCTTCGTCGCCGAACTGCTGAAGAACTCCTTCGACTGGGCCGGAGCCGGGCATATCCCGGCGTACGTGCCCATCACGGAGGATCCGGAATACGACGACCTGCAGCCGCAGGCGAACTACGCGGACGCGGCCGACCACATCGTCTACGACCCCAAAGCCTGGTTCACCGGCTCGGGGGCGAACTTCCAGGCCGACTTCGGGCAGGTCGTCCAGGACGCTATTCGCAGCGGAGAAGGATTCCAAGAGGCAGTGGACGGCCTGCGCTCGATGGTCGACGAGATCCTCGCCGAGCCGAACCCCGTCGACCCTGAAGGGACGTGGAACGCATGAGCATGGCTCCGCAGACTGCCCAGCCGCCGGTGCCGGCGGCCCGCGTCGGGACGACCGAGCCGGCCGCCCCGATCACCGCCGAGGCCGAGGCCAGCGCCCGGCGGGCACGCCGGAAGAATCGACTGGTCGCGCTGGCCTTCCTGGCGCCGTTCCTGGTCGCCTTCCTGCTTTTCGTAGTGTGGCCGATGATCCACGGCTTCTATCTGAGCTTCACCAACCAGTCGCTCACCGGAGCGGGAGGGAGCTTCATCGGTGGGGACAACTACGCCGAGGCCTTCTCCGACCCGAAGATGTGGGGCTCGATCCGCAACACGGTGTGGTTCACCCTCATCTCCACTGTCCCGTTGGTGATCATCGCGATGGCCATGGCGCTGCTGGTGAACACCGGGCTGCCGGGCCAGTGGCTCTGGCGGCTGTCCTTCTTCATGCCGTTCCTGCTGGCTTCCACGGTCATCTCACAGATCTGGAGCTGGTTGCTCGACCCGGAGATCGGCCTGGCCAACGAGGTGCTGACGACGTTGGGCTTCGAGCCGATCGCCTGGCTGCAGACACCGCATCTGGATCTGATCTCCATCACAGTAGCGACGGTCTGGTGGACGGTGGGCTTCAACTTCCTGCTCTACCTGGCCGCGCTGCAGAACATCCCGGAGGTCCAGTACGAGGCCGCGGCCGTCGACGGCGCCAGCCGTTGGCGGCAGATCTGGTCGATCACCATCCCGCAGCTGATGCCGGTGACCGGTGTGGTCTTCGTCCTGCAGATCCTGGCCTCGCTGAAGCTCTTCGATCAGGCGTACCAGATGCTCGGGGGAGTCTCCTCGGACACTTCGCGGCCGATCGTGCAGTACATCTTCGAGGCCGGCTTCGTCGGCTATGAGTTCGGCTACGCCGCAGCGATCTCCTACGTGTTCTTCGCGCTGATCCTCGTCGTCGGCATCGTTCAGATCACCATCAGCAACCGCCGGAAGGGGCAGCGATGAGCACCGCAGCATCCGTCGCCGACGTCACCGACATCAGGCGTCAGGCCAAGCCTGGGGAGCGGCGCTTCGGTCCGGCCCGGCTCGCCGCCTTCGCAGTCCTGCTCCTGATGGCTCTGACCTGGCTGTTCCCATTCTTCTGGGCCATGGTCACTTCGTTCAAGACCGAGCCGGACGCTGCATCAGGGCGCCTCTCGCTGATCGGCGAGAACGGACTGACCACCCAGGCCTACGAGAAGGTCCTGAGCGAGGGCAACATCTATATCTGGGCGTGGAACAGCCTCTGGACCTCGCTGGTGATCACCGTGATCACTGTGGCGATCTCCGCACTGGCCGCCTATGCCTTCTCCCGGCTGCACTTCCGCGGGCGGACCACGCTGTTCTTCGCGGTGATCGCCTCGATCATCGTGCCGCCGCAGGTGCTGATCATCCCGCTGTACTACGAGATGCTCGCCTTCAACCTGGTGGACACCCCGTGGGGCTTGATCCTGCCGCAGATCGTCATGGCCCCGATCGTGCTGATCCTGAAGAAGTTCTTCGACGCGGTCCCGATCGAGCTGGAGGACGCCGCCCGCGTCGACGGCGCCGGCCGGCTGAGGGTCTTCCTCTCCGTGGTGCTGCCGCTGTCCCGGCCGATCCTCGGCGCAGTGTCGATCTTCGTGTTCATCCAGGCGTGGAACAACTTCCTGTGGCCGTTCATCGTGCTCAACGACACGATGCTGATGACCCTGCCGGTGGGTCTGCAGACGGTGATGAGCGCCTACGGCGTCGAGTACGCCCAGGTGATGGCCCAGGCGGTGCTCGCCGCGCTGCCGCTGATCCTGGTGTTCCTCTTCTTCCAGCGCCAGATCGTGCAGGGCGTGGCCACCACCGGCTTCGGCGGCCAGTGAGCCGACGTCGGTCCGTCGCCGGGGAGGCCCCGGCGGCGGACCGCCCCGGGCCGTCCGGTCCCGGCAGCACCGGACACTCTTTCGAATTCATCATGTGAGGACAGGAGACTCATGACCACTGCTCATCTGACCGTCGACCGCGCGTTCACCGTCGCGGAGGTCCCCCATCGGCTCTTCGGCTCGTTCGTCGAGCACATGGGGCGCTGCGTCTACACCGGCATCCACGAGCCGGGCCACCCGCAGGCCGACTCCCGCGGATTCCGCCAGGACGTGATGCAGCTGGTCCGCGAGCTGGGTCCGACGGTGGTCCGCTACCCGGGCGGCAACTTCGTCTCCGGCTACCGCTGGGAGGACGGCGTCGGGCCCGTGGAGGACCGCCCGGTGCGCATCGACGGCGCCTGGCACACCGTGGAGACCAACGCCTTCGGCCTCCACGAGTTCGTCGACTGGGCCCGCGAGGCCGACGTCGAGATCATGGAGGCGATCAACCTCGGCACCCGCGGCGTCGAGGAGGCCCGGGCCCTGGTGGAGTACGCCAACCATCCGCACGGGACCTACTGGTCGGATCTGCGCCGCAAGAACGGCGCGGCCACCGGCACCACCCAGGATCCCTTCGACATCAAGCTGTGGTGCCTGGGCAACGAGCTCGACGGCCCCTGGCAGATCGGCCACAAGACCGCCGACGAGTACGGTCGGCTGGCCCAGGAGTCGGCCAAGGCCATGAAGCTGGTCGACCCGGACATCGAGCTGGTCGCCGTCGGCTCCTCCAACCGGCGGATGCCGACCTTCGGCAGTTGGGAGCACACGGTGCTGTCGCACACCTATGAGGAGGTCGACTACATCTCCATGCACGCCTACTACCAGGAGCACGACGGCGACGCCGCGTCCTTCCTGGCCGAGGCTGTGGACATGGACGCCTTCATCGACGGCGTGGTCTCCACGATCGACGCCGTCAAGGCCGCCGGCAAGCACTCCAAGCAGGTCGACATCTCCTTCGACGAGTGGAACGTCTGGTACCAGTCCGGTCTGGACACCGAGGACCAGCCCCATCAGGTGGCCAAGGGGTGGCAGAAGCACCCGCGGCTGATCGAGGACGCCTACAACGTCACCGACGCCGTCGTCGTCGGCACGCTGCTGCACTCGCTGCTGCGCCACGGCGACCGGGTGAAGATCGCCAACCAGGCCCAGCTGGTCAACGTCATCGCCCCGATCCGCTCGGAGGAGGACGGTCCGGCCTGGCGCCAGTCGATCTTCTGGCCCTTCGCCCGCATCGCGGCCAAGGCCCGCGGGCAGATCATGCGGCTGGCCGTGGACTCGGAGCAGGTCCCGACGCAGAAGTTCGGCGACGTCGACGCCGTCGACGCGACGGTGACCTGGGACGAGGCCGCCGGCAAGCTGGTGCTCTTCGTGGCCAACCGCGGCCTCGAGGAGGCCGCCGACGTCGACCTGAACCTCAACGGGCTGCAGGCCACGGCGATCAGCAGCGCCGAGGTGCTGGCAGTCCCGGAGCGCGGCGACCGGCTGACGGCCAACCTGGTCGACAGTCAGGACGCCGTCGGGCTGAAGCCGCTGACCGACGTCGGACTGCAGGACGGGCGGCTGCACATGACGCTGCCGGCGATGTCCTGGGGCGTGGTGGAGCTCGACGTGGCCGCAGCCTGAGCCGCGCAACGCGAGTCCGGCCGGGGCGGGCCGCAGGGGAGCTGATGCTGACCTGCGGCCCGCCCGCGCGTCTGCAGGGCCGCGGGGGAGGCGGGCGCGCATACTGAACAGTGCTCGTTCGGGCGTCGACGTCGGCGGCCGGCTCTGTGCCGGGTTGCCGTCATCCGGCGTCGACGG
Organism: Nesterenkonia halobia; assembly: GCF_039536005.1. NCBI lineage: Bacteria > Bacillati > Actinomycetota > Actinomycetes > Micrococcales > Micrococcaceae > Nesterenkonia > Nesterenkonia halobia. The sequence goes on from NZ_BAAAYG010000002.1 coordinate 284,734, forward strand.
GCTCTCATCGAACCCCAGCGTCCCGGGAGGCAGTGATCATGGCCCGTGCTGATCGTGGTCCTCGCGGCCGGCGACGGCCCGTGCGCGGCGTGCTCGCCCTGGCCGCCGCGGCGAGCCTGGCCCTGGCCGGCTGCGGCCAGGATCCCGCCGCCGTCGAGCAGGACTCGGGCGACGAGGAGGTGCCGGATCCCGGAGGTCCGGAGCAGCTCACCGCCCCCGACCCCTCCGGCGAGCAGCGATCCCATCAGGCGATGCGCGAGGCGCTGCGTGCGGTCTACGGGTCGGCGACGCTGACCGACACGGACGATGTGCTGCCCGGCGCCCGCGACCTGGAGACCGAGCTGCAGCGTCTGGCGGTGGACCCGCAGGAGTGCAAGCAGCATGTGATCACCTCCGCGATGCCCGTCCCCGCCGACGCGCTGATCGCCGCGGCGCAGGTCTCGGCGGGGGAGTCGGGGTCGGACGGGAGCGACTCCGGCGGCTCTGGCGGCTCCGGGGACTCCGACGGCTCCGACGGATCCGACGGCTCGGGTCGGTCAGGGGGCTCGTCCGGGTCGTCGTCCGGACCGCTGACCGCCGGCCGCGAGGCGACGGTGATGTCCTTCCTCGACGTCGAGGCCGCCGCGGCGCGGATCGACGGTGAGCAGGAGGGCGTGGAGAACTGCCCGGACTACACCACCAGCCGCGGCTCCGACTCTGACTCCGACTCCGACGACGAGGGCGACGATGAGGGCGACGATGAGGGCGACGACGTCAGCACCGAGACGACGGTGGAGGAGGAGTCGGTGCGCACTGCTGCGGAGCAGGGCTTCGCCGTGATCCGCGAGGTCTCCGGCGGCGGCTCGACGAGCCGCTCGGTCAACGTGCTGCTGCGCGAGGGTGCCCAGCTGGTCACCGTCTCCGCCTCCGCCGACGGTGAGCTCAGCTCCGACAGCACGGAGAAGGCTGTCGAGACGGTGCAGGAGGAGGCCGCCCGCGTGCTGGGCGAGGTCGCCGGCGAGGACCTGAGCCTGGAGGAGGAGTCCGACGACGACTCGGGCGACGACTCGGGCGACGACTCGGGCGGCGGCTCCGATGGCTCCGACAGCGACGGCGACGACGGCTCGGGCGACCAGGGCTGAGCGGGCGCCGGGGGACGTCGTCGGACCGTGGCCGCCGTCGCCCTTTAGTAGACTTCACCGAGCATCCGTCCCCGCGCCCGGAATCGAGTAGAACGTGCCTCTGAGACTCTCCTCCCTCTTCCTCCGCACTCTGCGTGACAATCCCGCCGACGCCGAGGTCGCCAGCCACCAGCTGATGGTGCGCGCCGGCTGCATCCGCCGGGCGGCGCCGGGGATCTACTCCTGGCTGCCGCTGGGCATGAAGCTGCTGCGGAACCTGGAGGAGATCGTGCGCGAGGAGATGGAGCACATCGGCTCGCAGGAGGTGCACTTCCCCGCGCTGCTGCCGAAGGAGCCCTATGAGGCCACCGGTCGCTGGGCGGACTACGGCGACAACATGTTCCGGCTGCAGGATCGCAAGGATGCCGACTATCTGCTGGCGCCCACCCACGAGGAGGTCTTCACCCTGGCGGTGAAGGATCTGTACACCTCGTACAAGGACCTGCCGCTGTCGATCTACCAGATCCAGACCAAGTACCGCGACGAGGCGCGTCCGCGGGCCGGACTGCTGCGCGGCCGCGAGTTCATCATGAAGGACTCCTACTCCTTCGCCCTGGAGCAGCAGGACCAGGACGCCGCCTACGCGGCGCACCGCGCGGCGTACCTGCGGATCTTCGACCGCCTGGGTCTGGAGGTCGTGCCCGTCGACGCCGTCTCCGGGGCCATGGGCGGCTCGGCCAGCGAGGAGTTCCTCTTCCCCTGCGCCATCGGCGAGGACACCTTCGTCGAGTCCGACGGCGGCTACCGCGCCAACGTCGAGGCGGTCACCACGGTGGCGCCGGAGCCGGTGGACGCCTCCGGGCTGCCGCCCGCCGAGGTCCACCACACCCCGGGCACCGACACCATCGAGACGCTGGTCGCCGCCGCGCAGGCCGACCACCCGCGCCCGGACCGCGCCTGGACCGCGGCGGACACGCTGAAGAACGTGGTCATCGGCGTCGACATGCCCGACGGCACCCGGAAGGTCGCGGTCATCGGCCTGCCCGGCGACCGGGCGGCGGATCTGAAGCGCATCGAGGCCGCCGTCGGCGAGCACCTGGGTGCGGCCGGCGAGGTCGCCGTCGAGGCCGGCACCGAGGCCGACCTGCGGGCGAACCCGGGGCTGGTCCGCGGCTACATCGGGCCGGGGCTGAGCCGCGAGGAGCCGGTGCTCGGCGTCGAGGGCTCCTCCGGCGTCCCCTACCTGGTCGACCCGCGCGTGGTCGAGGGCACCAGCTGGATCACTGGCGCCAACGCGGCCGACCAGCACGTCTTCGGCCTGGTCGCCGGCCGGGACTTCGGCTGGGACGGCGTCATCGAGGCCGCCGAGGTCCGGGAGGGCGACGAGGCCCCCGACGGCTCCGGCCCGCTGCGCACCCGTCGCGGCATCGAGCTGGGCCACATCTTCCACCTGGGCACCGGCTACGCCGAGGCGCTGGGCCTGAAGGTCCTCGACGTCAACGGCAAGCTGGCCACGGTGACGATGGGCTCCTACGGCTTCGGCGTCACCCGCGTGCTGGCCGCCCTCGCCGAGGCCAACCACGACGAGAAGGGGCTGATCTGGCCGGGCTCGATCGCGCCGGCCGACGTGCACGTGGTCGCCACGGGCAAGGACCAGGCCATCCATGACGCCGCCGAGCAGCTGGTCGCCGATCTGGAGGTCTCCGGAGTCTCCACGCTCTTCGACGACCGGCCGAAGGTCTCGCCGGGGGTGAAGTTCTCCGACGCCGAGCTGCTGGGCATGCCCACCATCGTGGTGGTCGGCCGCGGTCTGGCCGAGGGGAACGTGGAGCTGAAGGATCGCCGCAGCGGCGAGTCCGAGCAGGTGCGGCTCGACGGCGCGGTCTCGGTGATCGCCGAGCGCGCCGCCGCGCTGCGCTGAGCCGCGGCACGACGCCGTGGAGCTGATCGCCGATCTGCTGAGCGCGTCCTTCGACGGCGTCTCCTGGGTGACGCTGGTGCTGCTGGTCCTGGTGGGCTTCAGCGCCGGCTGGGTCGACGCCGTCGTCGGCGGCGGAGGACTGCTGCAGCTGCCGGTGCTGCTGACCGTGCCGGGCATCAGCCCGGTGCAGGCGCTGGCGACGAACAAGCTGGGCTCGATCTTCGGCACCACCACCTCGGCGCTGACCTATATCCGCCGGGTGCGTCCGAGTCTGCGCACCGCCGCGCCGACGGCGCTGGCCGCCCTGGCGGCGAGCTACCTGGGCGCGAAGGTCGCCGCCTGGCTGCCCGAGGAGGTCATCACCCCGGTCATCATCGCCGCGCTGCTGGGCGTGGGGATCTTCACCGCGGCCAAGCCGCACGTGGGGAAGCTGGAGCGGCTGCGCCACGTCGGGCTGGGCCATCTGGCCCGGGCCGTCGGCGTCGGGGCCGTGGTGGGCTTCTACGACGGCGTGCTGGGGCCGGGCACCGGGACGTTCCTGATCATCGGGCTGGTCATGGTGCTGGGATTCAACTTCCTCAACGCCTCGGCGCACGCGAAGATCGTCAACGTCGCGACGAACGTCGGCGCGCTGCTCTCCTTCGGCCCGGCCGGGCATGTGCTGGTCGGGCTCGGGCTGCTGCTGGGCGCGGCGAATCTGCTCGGCGGCTACACCGGCGCCCGGATGGCCATCGCCAAGGGGTCGCAGTTCGTCCGCGTCATCTTCCTGATCGTGGTCTTCGTCCTGGTCGCCAAGCTCGGCTGGGATCTGCTGACCGAGTGGTTCTGAGGCGGCGTCTCCGCCCGGACGCTGGGTCAGCGGCGCGGCGCCCCGGCCTGGTGCAAGATGCTCCGGAGGGCTCGCGGCTCCCGCAGCTCCGCCCATCCCCAGCGGGCGACGCCGTGCCCCAGGGCGCGGAGCCCGTCCTCCCGGCGCTTCTCCGCGATCACGGCGTCGGCGGGGTCGAGGCCGGTGAGGTCCTGGGCGCGGGAGTACTTCACCTCGCCGTCGAACTCGCCGACGAGGCCGGTCTCGGGCCAGTAGAAGTCGACCCGCGCCAGCCGCCCGTCCGGAAGCCTGAACTCGATCTGCAGCTCGGGCGGGGCGAAGCCGAGCTCGGCGATCAGCACACGGGAGACCGACTCGCCGACCGACTCGGCGCGCGGATCGGCGAAGGCGCGCAGCTGCTGCCAGCGGCGAGCCCGTCGGCGGGGGAGGAGCTCGACGTCGGGGGCGAGCGTCTCGTCGAGGCGGGGCGGCAGGTGCGGAGCCAGGCGCTCGGATCCCAGCGCGTCGAGCACGCCGACGGCTGAGCCGGTGCCGAGCCGGGGAACGGTGTCCAGCAGCACCTGCGGCAGCGACTCGAGCTGCACGGGGATCGACGGCGGGCGCCAGAGGTCGCCGTCGGGTATCCGTGACGACACGGGGACGCCGGTGGTCTCGCCGGTGCGCCGCATCCACTCCGGGGCGAGGGAGCGCTGCAGCGCGAACCCCTGCAGCGCATTCCGCCCCCTGGTGTGCGGCCGGGCGCCGTCGTCCGGGACGTCCAGCATCCGACGGATCGTCGCGGGACCGGCGGCTCCGGTCAGCGTGCCGGGCGGGCGTCGGCCGGATTCCTGAGGACGGGCGGTGCGCCGATGGACGGCGTCGGGGGTCCGCGGCAGCGGCAGGCCGTGGAGCAGCAGGGCCGTCTCTCGGCAGAACACTGCCGCGGGATGGTGCAGCGCGGTCGCCGCCGTCGCGACCAGGTGGCGATCCCACGGCGGGAGGGTCAGCCAGGCCTCCGCGTCGAAGTAGACGCCGCGGCGGATCCGGAGCAGCTCGCCCCGGGCCACGGCGGCGCTGAGCTCGACGGACTCGTGCGAGCCGTCCGGTCGAGACTGAGCACGGACAGGGCGGGCGTCGACGGTGCGGCGCCGCGTCGAGTCGCTGGTCGATGAGGTCATGGCTCGACTGTGCCGCACCCGGCGTCGTCGTCGCCTGCCGCATCGGGGTTCTGTGGAGAAGCCCCGTCGACTCCTGCACAGGGTGCCGCCACGGGCCGGCGGCCCGGTCCCGAGGGCTCCTCCCGCGCCGTCCGGCCCTGCCCGCGATGGCGCCGTCCGGCCCCGTTCGGTCCCGTCTCGTCCGCTGCCCGGCTCCGGGTCGCCCGCGATGGTGCCGTCTCTCCCCGTCGAATTCGGCGGACCTCCTCCAACTGGACGAGGATTCGGAAACAAGACGGGGCCGGCCGGCGACCCCGTCCAACTGGACGGGGACAGCTGGTCCGCTGGGGCAGGGGAGGGAAGCCCCGCCCCACTGGACGGGGAGAACTGGTCCGCTGGGGCCGGGAGAACGACCTCGTCCAACTGGACGGGGAGTTATGGGCGGAGGCGTCCGACGTCGTCGTGTCCGGGTCCCGCTCGCGGTGGCGCCGTCTCTCCCCATCGAGTTCGGCGAACCTCCTCCAACTGGACGAGGATTCAGAAACACGACGGGGCCGGCCGGCGACCCCGTCCAACTGGACGGGGACAGTTGGTCCGCTGGGGCAGGGGAGGGAAGCCCCGCCCAACTGGACGGGGACAATCGGTCCGCTGCGGCGGAGGGGAGTGACCCTGCCCAGCTGGACGGGGGTGATCGGTCAGGCGCCCGTCGACGGCGCATACCCGACGGCGGCGCGTCCCGGTCGACGGCCCGACGCCGACGGCGGCGTTTCCCCGACCGTGCCCCGACGACGGCCCGCCACACCCCCGCCGCACCCCACCACCACCGACCGTGACCAGCGCGACGGAGCCGGGACTCGCCTGGGTGCACCCTGCCGTGCCTACAATCGGGGGCGGACCGATGTCCGTGCCGGCCGTCCTGGTCGGCCGGCCCGCCGACCGAGGAGTGCACCCATGGCCGTCCCGCCCCGCGCCCGCGCCGACGAGCAGGCCCGCGACCCGCGGGCCGCCGAGCTGGCCCCGCGCCTGGAGCCCACGATCACCGCCCACGGGCTGGTCCTCGAGGAGGTCGAGCTCACCGCCTCCGGTCCGACGACGATCCTGCGGGTCACCGTCGACTACGCCGAGGGGACCGAGACGGTCGACCTGGACACCGTCGCCGGACTGTCCGAGGCGCTCTCGGCGGTGCTGGACTCCGAGGGCCTGATGGCCGAGGTGGAGAACTACGAGCTCGAGGTCACCACTCCGGGCGTCACGCGCCCGCTGGCCGAGCCGCGGCACTACCGGCGCAACATCGGTCGGCTCCTGGAGATCTCGCGCACCGGCGAGGCCGACATCGTCGCCCGCCTGGAGGACGTCACCGAGGACGGCATCCGCGTCGCCGAGCAGAAGCCGGCGCCGAAGAAGGGGATGCCGGTGAAGTACCTCGACCCGGTGGAGATCGCCTTCGAGACGATCACCCGGGCCCGCGTGCAGGTAGAGTTCTCCCAGACGTAGATGCGTCCCGCCGGGGACGAGGCAGCGGTCGACGACGCCGTCGGCCGCTTCGTCGTCCCTTCCGGCGGTCGCCGCGCCGGCACGAACACCAGCGACCCGCACGACACCACCCACCGCACGACGGACACGACGCCGACCGCTCCGCCGCATCGCCGGCGCACGCGGCCGACAGCGCGGGAACGACCCGCACTGAGCACTTGAGGACACGATCCGGGCGAAGAACCGGGGCATGAGGACACTGGAGGCACAAGTGGATATCGATATGAGCGCCCTGCGCATGCTCGTCAAAGAGCGTGACATCCCCCTGGAGAGGCTGATCCCCGCCATCGAGCAGGCTCTCGTGCTCGCCTACCACAAGTCTCCCGGGGCGCTGAAGCACGCCCGCGCCGAGATCGACCAGTCGACCGGGCACGTCGCCATCTGGGCGAAGGAGTTCGGCGAGGACGGCGCGGTGCTCGGCGAGTTCGACGACACTCCGAAGGACTTCGGCCGCATCGCGGCCTCCACGGCGCGGCAGGTCATCATGCAGCGCCTGCGCGACGCCGAGGACGACCAGGTGCTCGGCGAGTTCAAGGGGCGCCAGGGCGAGCTCATCTCCGGGCTGGTCCAGCAGGGGCGCAACCCGAACATGGTCCAGGTGGACCTGGGCACCGTCGAGGCGGTGCTCCCGCCGCAGGAGCAGGTCCCCGGCGAGGACTACTCGCACGGCTCGCGGCTGCGCGCCTACGTCGTCGACGTCCACCGCGGCATGAAGGGCCCCTCGATCACCCTCTCGCGCTCCCACCCGGGACTGGTGGAGAAGCTCTTCGAGCACGAGGTCCCGGAGATCGCCGACGGCACGGTGCGGATCACCTCCATCGCCCGCGAGGCCGGCCACCGCACCAAGATCGCGGTGCGCACCGACGAGCCGGGCATCAACGCCAAGGGCGCCTGCATCGGCGCGATGGGCTCGCGCGTGCGGGCGGTGATGACCGAGCTCAACGACGAGAAGATCGACATCATCGACCACCACGACGACGCGGCCGAGTTCATCGGCAACTCGCTGTCGCCGTCGAAGGTCACCTCGGTGACGATCCTCGACGAGAACGCCCGCTCGGCCCGCGTGGTCGTGCCCGACGATCAGCTCTCGCTGGCGATCGGCAAGGAGGGGCAGAACGCCCGGCTGGCGGCGAAGCTCACCGGCTGGCGCATCGACATCATCTCCGAGGCGGGCACCACCCCGGACGAGGTCATCGGCGTCTGAGCACGCCGCCTCCGCCCGGCGACGAGGCGCGCCCGAGCGATTCTGTCCTGACCACCACGAGGGGGTAGACTGTCATGGTCCCTGTCCGCACATGCGTCGGCTGCCGACGGCGGGTGGATCAGGGAGATGTCGTGAGACTGGTGCTCGCCCCCGAGCAGGTCCGGACCGACGACGGCGAGGCCGTCGCCGGCGGGCCGACCGCCCCGGAGGTGGTCGTCGACGCCGCACGCCGGCTCCCCGGCCGCGGCGCGTGGCTGCACCCGGAGCGCGGATGCTTCGAGACGGCGATGCGACGGAAGGCTTTCCATCGGGCCTTCCGCCGGCCGGTCAGCGTCGCAGGGCTGGACCTCGAGACGATCGAGGCCGCCGCGCGAGGAACGATGTCCCTGCACACACCGGATGAAAGCGGGTTCAGAGAGATGGATACCCGATGAGCACCGACGGATGAGTACCCAGTGATGACCCACCTGAGTAACTCCGTCACGCACCGCAGAACGTTCGACGGCTCGGTGTGATGATCCGCTGACATCAGCCCCGCTGATCTCAGCGGGGCATCGCGCGGGCCAGACAAGGAGAAATGTGGCCAAGGCCCGCGTACACGAGCTCGCCAAGGAGCTCGGCATCACGTCCAAAGATGCTCTTGCCAAACTGCAGGAGATGGGCGAATTCGTGAAGTCCCCGTCGTCGACGGTGGAGCCCCCGGTGGCGAAGAAGCTTCGCTCCGCGTTCCCGGACGCCCAGAAGAAGCAGGAGTCGGCCTCCTCCGGCTCCGCGAAGAAGAAGACCTCGTCCGACTCGTCGTCCGCCGCGGCGCAGACCGAGGCGGCCGAGACGACCGCGTCGGCCTCCGGCTCCTCCGCCGGCGCGCAGCAGGACTCCGCCGCGTCGACGTCGTCGGCGCCGAAGCCCGGCCCCAAGCCGGCGCCGAAGCCCGCCCCGAAGCCGGGCGCGCAGAAGCAGGAGAAGGCTGCGGAGAAGGCTGCCGAGCAGCCTGCCGCGAAGTCCTCCGAGAAGCCTGCCCCGGCGGCCTCCGAGGAGTCGGCCTCCACGACCGAGGAGAAGCCGGACTCCGGCTCCTCGGCCCCGAAGCCCGGCGGCAAGCCGGCGCCGAAGCCGGGGAGCAAGCCGGCTCCCAAGCCCGGCGCCCCGCGTCCGGGCAACAACCCGTACTCCTCCCCGCAGGGCATGGACCAGTCCGACCGTCCGGCTCCGCGTCCGGGCGGATCCGCCGGTCCGCGCCCGCCGAAGCCGGGCCCGCGGCCGGGGAACAACCCGTTCTCCTCGCCGCAGGGCATGCGCGGTGAGCGCTCCGGCGGTCAGCGGTCCGGCGGCGGCGGTCGCGGAGGCGGCCGCGGCGGTCAGGGCGGCCAGGGCGGCGGCAAGCCGGGGCCCAAGCCCGGAGCCGGCGCCGGTGCTGGTGCTGGTGCCGGTGCCGCGGCGAACCCCGCCCAGGGCGGCGGCGCGCGTCCGAAGCCGTCGATGATGCCCGGCCAGTCCCCGGCGCCCAACGGTCCCGGCGGCGGCGGTGGCCCGGCTCGACCGGGCGGCGGTCCGCCGCGCGGTCGCGGCGGCCGCGGTCGCGGCGGCACGGCCGGCGCCTTCGGCCGCGGCGGTCCGTCGCGCTCGAAGAACCGCAAGTCGAAGCGCGCGAAGCGTCAGGAGATGGAGCAGCGCCGCACCCGCGAGATCGGCGGCGTGCGCGTCCCCAAGGGCGACGGCACCACCGTGCTGCGGCTGCGCCGCGGCTCCTCGCTGGCCGACTTCGCCGAGAAGATCAACGCCGAGCCGGCCGCGCTGGTCACAGTGCTGATGAAGCTCGGCGAGATGGCCACGGCCAACCAGTCCCTGGACGAGGAGACCTTCAAGCTGCTCGGCGAGGAGCTGGGCTACGTGGTCGAGATCGTCTCTCCGGAGGACGAGGACCGTGAGCTGCTCGAGTCCTTCGACATCAACCTCTCGGCCGAGGCCGAGGAGGAGGGCGACGAGGACCTCGAGGCCCGCCCGGCGGTCGTGACCGTCATGGGCCACGTCGACCACGGCAAGACGCGTCTGTTGGACGCGGTGCGCCACGCCAACGTCACCGAGGGCGAGGCCGGCGGCATCACCCAGCACATCGGCGCCTACCAGGTGCAGATCGAGCACGAGGGCGAGCAGCGCGGCCTGACCTTCATCGACACCCCGGGCCACGAGGCGTTCACCGCCATGCGTGCCCGCGGTGCGAAGGTCACCGACATCGCCGTGCTGGTCGTCGCCGCCGACGACGGCGTCATGCCGCAGACGGTCGAGGCGATCAACCACGCCAAGGCCGCCGGAGTGCCGATCGTCGTCGCGGTCAACAAGATGGACAAGGAAGGCGCGTCGCCGGAGAAGGTCCGCGGCCAGCTCACCGAGTACGACATCGTGCCGGAGGCCTACGGCGGCGACACCATGTTCGTCGACATCTCCGCGATCCAGCGGCTGAACATCGACGAGCTGCTCGAGGCCGTGCTGCTCACCGCCGACGCCTCGCTGGAGCTGACCGCCAACCCGGACCACGAGGCCCGCGGCGTGGCGATCGAGGCCAACCTGGACAAGGGCCGCGGCCCGGTCGCCACGGTGCTGGTGCAGACCGGCACGCTGCGCATCGGCGACACCATCGTCGCCGGCAACGCCCATGGCCGCGTGCGAGCGATGTTCGACGAGAACGGCAAGGAGGTCACCGAGGCCGAGCCTTCGCGTCCGGTGCAGGTGCTGGGTCTCTCCGCGGTCCCGCGGGCCGGCGACAGCTTCCTGGTCACCCAGGAGGACCGCACCGCCCGGCAGATCGCCGAGAAGCGCGAGGCGGTCGAGCGCAACGCGATGCTGGCCAAGCGTCGCAAGCGCGTCAGCCTGGAGAACTTCGACCAGGTCGTCGCCGAGGGCAAGATCGACACGCTGAACCTGATCCTCAAGGGCGACGTCTCCGGTGCGGTCGAGGCGCTGGAGGATGCGCTGCTGAAGATCGACGTCGGCGAGGACGTGCAGCTGCGGGTGATCCACCGCGGCGTCGGCGCCATCACGCAGAACGACGTGAACCTGGCGACGGTCGACGACGCGGTCATCATCGGCTTCAACGTCCGGCCGGCCGAGCGGGTCAACGACCTCGCCGAGCGCGAGGGCGTGGACATGCGCTTCTACTCGGTCATCTACGCGGCGATCGACGACATCGAGAACGCGATGAAGGGCATGCTCAAGCCGGAGTACGAGGAGGTCGAGCTCGGCTCGGCGGAGGTCCGCGAGGTCTTCCGCTCCTCGAAGTTCGGCAACATCGCCGGCTCCATCGTGCGCTCGGGCGTCATCCGCCGCAACGCCAAGGCCCGCCTGGTCCGGGACGGCGCCGTGGTGTCCGACAACCTGGCCATCGAGTCGCTCAAGCGGTACAAGGACGACGCCACCGAGGTCCGTCAGGACTTCGAGTGCGGCATCGGCCTCGGATCGTTCAACGACATCCAGGAGGGCGACCGCATCGAGACCTGGGAGATGCGCGAGATTCCGCGCGTCTGAGGTCTCGGCGCCCGACGACAGCCACCGGGGACCGCATCGCAGGTGCGGTCCCCGGTGCTGTCCCCAGACACGACTGCCGCCCGCCGCCGGACCTCCGGCGCTAGGCTGGCGGCAGCGACGACTTTCCCAAGGAGGCCATCATGGCTGATCCAGCCCGCGCGGCGCGGCTCGCCCAGCGCATCAAGGTGATCGTGGCCGAGGCGCTGCGTCGCCGCGTCAAGGACGAGCGCGCCGAGCTGATCACCGTCACCGATGCCCGCGTGACCAACGATCTGCAGCACGCCACCGTCTACTACACCGTCATGGGCAGCGAGGAGGAGCGCGCCGTCGCCGAGGAGGTGCTCGACGCCCACCGCGGCGCCCTGCGCCACGAGGTCGGCCGGCAGCTGACCATCCGGCTGACCCCGACGCTGGAGTTCGTCGCCGACGAGATCCCGGAGAACGCCGCGCACCTGGAGGACCTGCTCCGTCAGGCGCGGGAGCAGGACGCCGAGGTCGCCGCGCTGCGCGAGCAGGCGGCGCCGGCCGGCGAGGACGACCCGTACCGTTCGCACGGCGAGCCGGGCGCGAGCGGCGAGGCGTCCGCGGACGAGACCGGGGACGAGACCGATTCCGAGCGGTCCTGAGGGCCCCGGGCAGCTATGGGCAAGAAGCAGCGTGAAGAAGAGATCGCCGTCGGCTCCGGCGTGGTGCTGGTGGACAAGCCGGCCGGCTGGACCAGCCACGACGTCGTCGGCCGGATCCGGAAGCTGGCCGGCACCCGCAAAGTCGGCCATGCCGGAACCCTCGATCCGATGGCCACGGGCGTCCTGGTGGTCGGGATCAATCGCGCGACCCGGCTGCTGACCCACATCGTCGGGGTGTCGAAGACCTACACCGCGACCATCCGGCTGGGTCTGTCGACCACGACCGACGACGCCGACGGCGAGCTGGTCGAGACCCGCTTCGCCAATGCGGTGACCTCCGAGCGCCTGCAGGAGGAGGTCGCCGCGCTGACCGGTGCGATCGACCAGGTGCCGGCGACCGTCTCGGCGATCAAGGTCGACGGCCGCCGGGCCTACGACCGGGCCCGCTCCGGTGAGGACGTCGCCCTTCAGGCCCGGCCGGTGACCGTCCACCGCTTCGAGGTCGGCGAGATCCGCCGGATCGACGGCGGCAAGGTGGTCGACGTCGACGTCGAGGTGGAGGTCTCCTCGGGCACCTACGTCCGCGCCCTGGCCCGTGATCTGGGCGAGGCGCTGGACGTCGGCGGGCATCTGACCGCGCTGCGCCGCACGGCCGTGGGCCCGTACCGGATCGAGAACGCGCTGACCCTGGAGCAGCTCGCCGAGGACTTCGGCTATGTCGGGCTGACCGAGGCCGCCGCCGGGATCTTCCGCGGCCGCGATCTCACCGAGGAGGAGGCGCGGAACCTCGGCCACGGCCGGCGGATCACCGCCTCCGGCACCGGTGCCGACGCCGCGCGCGACGGCGGCGAGCAGCCGCTGACGGCGGCCTTCGCCCCCGACGGCGAGCTGGTCGCCCTGCTGCGCGACGTGCCGGCCAGCACCGGGGCCTCGGCCTCGGCCGACGCCGCCGCGGCCGCCGCGGGCGAGCAGGTGGACTTCCAGGCCAAGCCCGAGCTGGTCTTCGCTCCGCAGGGAGGCGGCTCGTGACGGTCATGATGATCGTCGGCACTGTGGTCTGCGCGGCCTCATTGCTGATCTGCTGGGCGATGACTCCGGTGCGGGATCACCCGGCCGACTCGTCCATCGTCTCGATCGCCGCCGTCGAGCTGTTCCTGGTGGCCTACGGGCTCTACGCCGGCGTCCGCCAGCTCGGCTTCGACGCGCCGATCCTCGGCGAGGTCTGGGAGTTCTGGGGCTATCTGGCCACGGCGCTGCTGCTGCCGATCGGGGTGTTCATCTGGGCGATGGTGGATCGCACCCGATGGTCCAATCTGGTGATGAGCAGCGTCGGGCTCGTCGTCTTCGTCATGGTCTATCGCATGGAGGAGATCTGGTGGGGGAGCGCCCTGTGAGCACCGAGAACAGCGCGAAGAACAGTCCGGAGCACGCCGGCGCCGCCGCCCCCGCCGTCCCGCGCAACCGCGGGGTGGGGATGCTGATCATCACCGCCTACGGGATCTTCGCCGTCTCCTCGACCGCGAGGGCGCTGTACCAGCTGATCGGCCACGGCGAGGACGCCCCGGTCGCCTATGCGCTCAGCGGCCTGGCCGCGGCGGTCTACATCCTCGCCACGCTGGCGCTGGCGCGGACGTCGGCGGCGGCCTGGCGGACCGCGCTGGCGGCGGTGCTGGTGGAGCTGGTCGGCGTCGTCGGCGTCGGCCTCTGGACGGTGCTCGAGCCGCAGCTCTTCGCCGATGCCACCGTCTGGTCGCACTTCGGGCAGGGCTACGGATACGTGCCGCTGGTGCTTCCGCTGATCGGCCTGGCCTGGCTGCTGCGCCATCGGCCCGGCGCGCGCCGGGCGGCGGCCGCCCGCGACGCGGAATCGTCCGAGATTCGGGAATGAGCGCGGCGCCGACCGTGCTCCATAATGGAGGATGGTCACCGCGCACCACCGCGAGATCCCCCACCCGAGGAGCGACGTGCACTACTGGAACGGCCTGGACGAGGTCCCGCAGGAGCTGGGACCCACGGCGCTGACGATCGGCAACTTCGACGGGGTCCACCGGGGACATCAGGAGGTGCTGCGCCAGCTGGTCGCGGCCGCCGTCGGGTATGAGGCCTCCGCGGTGGCGATCTCCTTCGATCCGCATCCGCTGCAGGTCCACCGGCCGCAGAGCTGCCCGGTGCTGCTCACCGGGGTGGAGGAGAAGATCAATCGGCTGGCGACCACGGGCATCGACGCGCTGCTGATGCTGAACTACGACGAGCACCTCGCCTCCCGCACGGCGGAGGAGTTCGTCGCCGAGTATCTGGTCGAGGCGCTGCACGCCAGGGTGGTGGTGGTCGGCCACGACGTGCGCTTCGGCTCCGGCAACTCCGGATCCTTCGAGACCATGGTCGAGCTGGGGGAGAAGCACGGCTTCACCGTGCTGGGCGTCGAGGACTTCGGCCAGGACCGGCGCTGCTCGTCCACCTGGGTTCGCGAGGCGCTGGCCGCCGGCGACGTCGCCGATGCGCGCGAGGTGCTGGGCCGTCCGCATGCCGTGCTCGGCGCGGTCGTCCACGGCGAGGCCCGCGGCCGCGAGCTGGGCTTCCCGACGGCGAACCTCAGCTCCACCAGCGAGGGCATGATCCCGGCCGACGGCGTCTACGCCGGCTGGCTGACCGACGAGCGCGGCCGCCGCTGGCCGGCGGCGATCTCCGTGGGCTCGAATCCGACCTTCGACGGCTACCAGCGGGTGGTCGAGTCGCATGTGATCGATCGGCCGGACGAGCGGATCGAGGACTTCGACCTCTACGGCCAGCACGTGCGCGTGGAGTTCCTGCAGCGGCTGCGCGGCATGGTCAACTTCGACGGCATCCCGCTGCTGATCCGTCAGATGGAGGAGGACGTCATCCGCGCCCGGCAGGTGCTGCTCGGCGACGACCCGCAGGAGCACGACACGCCGGTGATCCCGGCGGTGGAGTCCTGAGCGGGCCCGGCAGGCCGCGGGCGCGGCCGGGGCAGGCGGCGGTGATCACCGACGACGCGCGCCGTCGCCGCCTGGCCGAGGCCTTCGCCGCGGACGCCGACGTCGCCCAGGCCGCCGAGTACGACGCGATGCGGCCGGGCTACCCGGCCGAGGCCGTCGAGCGGATCCTGGCCCCGGGGCCTGACAGCTCCGTCGGACGGATCGTCGAGCTGGGCGCGGGCACCGGGATCCTGACCCGAGCGCTGCTCGCCGGCGGGGCCGACGTCGTCGCCGTCGAGCCGAGCCCCAGCATGGCGGAGGTGCTGCGCGCCACGGGCGCGCCCTCCGGTGTCGGCAGCGGGACTTTGGAGGTCGTCGAGGCCCGCGCCGAGGAGACCGGGCTGAGCACCGGCGGCGCCGACGTCGTCGTCGCGGCCCAGGCCTGGCACTGGTTCGACCCGCAGGCCGCGGCCGCGGAGATCGCCCGGCTGCTGGCCTCCGGCGGCACGGCGGCGGTGGTGTCGAGCCATCTGGACGTCTCGCAGCCCTGGGTGCACCGGCTGGCGAGGATCATGCGCGCCGGCGATGTGCACCGGCCCGGCTGGACCCCGCCGCTGGACCCGGGCGCCTTCGAGCCGGTGAGCACCGAGCACACCGGCTGGACCCGATCGATCACCCCCGACGGCATCCGCCGGCTGGCGACCACGCTGAGCTCCTGGCTCTCCGCCGACGAGGCCGACCGCGCGTGGCGCCGGGGGAACCTGGACTGGTACCTCGACGAGCACCTGGGCCTGGCCGCCGACGAGGAGGTCGAGCTGCCGTACCTGACGGTGCTGCACACGGCGCGACGGCGGTGAGGGGCGAGGCCCCGCGGCCTGGGATGTGGCCGGACGGTCACAGGCTGGTAAGATGAGTCGGTCGTCGTCGGCGTGCTGACGTCGCGACGACCGCCACGCTGCAGTCCGCGGTGGCTGGCACCGGCGAGTTCGGCTCGCCGGAGTTGTTCGCGGCACATGATCGAAGGAGCATACCCATGGCCACCATGGCACTGGATCCCGCTGTCAAGCAGGAGATCATCACTCAGTACGCCACCCACGAGGGCGACACCGGTTCCCCCGAGGTGCAGTGCGCGGTGCTGTCGCGCCGCATCTCGGACCTGACCGAGCACCTCAAGGTGCACAAGCAGGACCACCACACCCGGCGCGGCCTGATGATCCTGGTGGGTCGTCGCCGTCGTCTGCTGAAGTACCTCCAGCGCAAGGACATCGCGCGCTACCGTTCGCTCATCGAGCGGCTCGGCATCCGCGGTCTGCGCAACTGAGCGACGGCGTCGTCATGACGCCCGCGGCCGTGGCATGCTGTGCCATCGCCGCATGAAATTCCATAGGTGACAGGCGACTCCCGGACCCGGTCGACGAGACCATGGGAGTCGCCTGTCTCATGTGGGAGACTGGTTCCGGCGCCGACGCCGGCCGACGAGAGACGAGCCGCGTGCTCCGGTCCTCGGTAGTGGCCTCCGGGAGCTGACGCCGCCCCCTCGACGATTCCGGCGACGCTGGAGACGTCAGGGCTGGGCGCGTCGTGCCCGTGGGCTTCGATCGAAGACCGTCATGCGGTCCCCGCGCTCTCCTCTCGTCCGGCAGGTGCGCCTGCTATGCACACGACAGAGAGGAGACATCTGCGATGCAGAGTCCCGAGGTTCACTACGCCGAGGCCGTGATCGACAACGGTCGCTTCGGCACCCGCACCATCGAGTTCGAGACCGGACGGCTGGCCAAGCAGGCCGCCGGCTCGGCACTGATCACCCTCGACGAGGAGACCAGCATCCTCTCGGCCACCACGGTCGGGAAGTCTCCGCGCGAGGGCTTCGACTTCTTCCCGCTGACGGTGGACGTCGAGGAGCGCATGTACGCCGCCGGGCGGATCCCCGGCTCGTTCTTCCGGCGTGAGGGCCGGCCGACCCAGGACGCGATCCTGGCCTGCCGCCTGATCGACCGCCCGCTGCGCCCGGCGTTCACCAAGGGCATCCGCAACGAGGTCCAGGTGGTCGAGACGGTGCTCTCGATCAACCCGGACGACATGTACGACGTCGTCGCCATCAACGGCGCCTCGCTGTCCACCCAGCTCTCCGGCCTGCCGTTCTCCGGCCCGATCGGCGGTGTGCGCATGGCGCTCATCGACGACGGCCAGGGCGCGCAGTGGGTGGCTTTCCCGAAGCATTCGGAGCTGGAGAACGCGGTCTTCGACATGGTCGTGGCCGGCCGTCGCTCCGGCGACGACATCGCGGTGATGATGGTCGAGGCCGAGGCCACCGACGAGTCCTGGAAGCTGGTCAAGGAGCAGGGCAAGACCGCTCCGACCGAGGAGATCGTCGCCGAGGGCCTGGAGGCGGCCAAGCCGTTCATCCGCTCCCTCTGCGACGCCCAGGCCGACCTGGTCGAGCGCGCCGGCAAGGAGCCGGTGGAGGTCCCGATCTTCACCGACTACCAGGACGACGTCCACGAGGCCGTGAAGGCCGCCGCCGAGGAGCGCCTGACGTCGATCTACCAGATCGCCGACAAGCAGGAGCGCGACACCGCCGACGCCGCGCTGAAGGCCGAGCTGCTCGAGCAGCTCGCCGGCGAGGGCCAGCAGTTCGAGGGCCGCGACTCCGAGATCGGCAAGGCTCTGGGCGCGGTGACCAAGCAGGTCATCCGCCAGCGCATCCTGCGCGACCAGGTCCGCATCGACGGCCGCGGTCTGGCCGACATCCGTCAGCTGACCGCCGAGGTCGAGGTGCTGCCGCGGGTGCACGGTTCGGCCATCTTCGAGCGCGGCGAGACCCAGATCATGGGCGTCACCACGCTGAACATGCTGAAGATGGAGCAGACCATCGACAGCCTGTCGCCGGAGACGACCAAGCGGTACATGCACAACTACAACTTCCCGCCGTACTCGACCGGCGAGACCGGTCGCGTGGGCTCGCCGAAGCGCCGCGAGATCGGCCACGGCGCGCTGGCCGAGCGGGCCATCGTGCCGGTGCTGCCCAACCGCGAGGAGTTCCCCTACGCGATCCGCCAGGTCTCCGAGGCGCTGGGCTCCAACGGCTCGACGTCGATGGGCTCGGTCTGCGCGTCGACGCTGTCGCTGCTCAACGCCGGCGTGCCGCTGAAGGCCCCGGTGGCCGGCATCGCCATGGGCCTGGTCTCCGACCAGGTCGAGGGCGAGACCCGCTACGCGGCGCTGACCGACATCCTCGGCGCCGAGGACGCCTTCGGCGACATGGACTTCAAGGTCGCCGGAACCAGCGAGTTCGTCACCGCCATCCAGCTGGACACCAAGCTGGACGGCATCCCGGCGAAGGTGCTCGGTGCCGCGCTGACCCAGGCTCGTGAGGCTCGCCTGCACATTCTGGGCGTCATCAACGCCGCGATCGAGGGCCCGGACGAGATGAGCCAGCACGCTCCGCGGATCGTCTCGGTCAACGTCCCGGTGGACAAGATCGGCGAGGTCATCGGCCCGAAGGGCAAGATGATCAACCAGATCCAGGAGGACACCGGCGCCGACATCTCGGTCGAGGACGACGGCACCGTGCTGATCGGCGCGACCAGCGGCGAGGCCGCCGATGCCGCCCGCAGCGCGATCAACGCGATCGCCAACCCGCAGGTCCCCGAGGTGGGCGAGCGGTACCTGGGCACCGTGGTCAAGCTGACCACCTTCGGCGCGTTCATCTCGCTGACCCCGGGCAAGGACGGCCTGCTGCACATCTCCGAGCTGCGCAAGCTCAACGACGGCAAGCGCGTCGACGACGTCGAGGACGTCGTGGGCGTGGGCCAGAAGGTCCAGGTCGAGATCACCAAGATCGACGACCGCGGCAAGCTCTCGCTGGCCCCGGTGGTCGACGAGGACGACGCCGGCGAGGAGTCGCAGTCGGTCAACCAGGTGGTCACCGAGGACGCGTGATCAGCTGCTGATCATCGGCTGACTCCCGGCGCCGGGCTCCGGCGTCGCGAGTGAGCTGACAGAAGGGCCGGCTTCCGTTCCCAGTGGGGAACGGGCGCCGGCCCTTTCTCGTGTCTGGGGTCAGTACGCCGCGGTCCCCGTCGCGCCCCGTCGCGCCCCGCCGCGATCCCTCGCCAGGTCCACCGCCGCGCCCCGTCGCGCCCCGCCGCGATCCCTCGCCAGGTCCACCGCCGCGCCCGCCGTCGGACCGGAGTATCACGTCCCTATCGGCACGTCCCGCCCGACCGAGCCGCGGGGCAGCGGGTGTCACGCCCTCATCCTGGTGCCGACACGCGCCGAACCGGCACCTCGTCGGGTGTCACGTCCTCGTCCTGATGTCACGTCCGGATAAGCACGTGACATCAGGACGAGGACGTGACACCTAGCCGGCGCGGGGGACACCGACGCTCTCCAGCCGGGCGGCCAGCAGCCGAGGATCCCACGCCTCGGGCCAGCCCCATCGGGCAAAGGCCCACCCATCGCGGCGCAGCGCGTCCTCGCGCTGCTTCTCGTCATAGACCTGCTGCGCCGGTGTGGCATCGCCCCGCATCCCGGCGTCGAGGTACTTGATGCGGCCGTCGAACTCGCAGATCACCCCGGCCTCCTCCCAGCAGAAGTCCACGCGGAACGTTCCGATGTCGGTGCGGATGACGCGCTGCAGCGTGGGGACCTGGAAACCCAGGGCATGGATCTGGGCCCGCGAGATCGACTCGCCCACCGATTCCGAGGCCGGATCGGCGAAGTCCCACGCCCGCTGCCAGGCACGACGACGGCGAGCCGTCGCCAGGTGCCCCAGCCACGCCTCGACGTCGAGGTCACCGCGTCGCATCGCCGCGTCGAGCACGGCCACGCCGGAGGGGAAGTCCAGCCGACCGACCGTGTCCACGAGCGACAGGCCCAACGGCTCGACGAGATAGCTCGCCGGCCCCGTCACAGACCTCAGCGTGTCGCCGGGCAGCACCACCGACGGCTGGTGATGCTCCCCGCCGGCGACGAGCCGCCGCAGCGAGGCGCGGTCGAGGCCGGCCGGCCGCGCGGCCTCCAGCTGGTGCGTCGGCGTCGGGCGGAGCAGGTGTCGCAGGTCGAGGGATCCGCCTGAGGGCATGGCGTCCGCGGCGAGGCGGCGCTGGGCAGTCGGCCCCTCCGTCATCGAGGGCGCCGGTCGCCTCCCGGCAGAGCCGCGGCCGCCGATACGGACGTGGACCCGGTCGGGAGTGGTCGGCAGCGGCAGACCGTGCAGGAGCAGGGCGCTCTGTCGGCAGAACAGGGGAGCGGGCGTCCGCATGGCGACGGCGGCGACGACGTATTCGAAGCGGGTCCAGGGTTCGGCGTCGAGCCAGTCCCAGGTCCGCATGTAGACGCCCCGACGCAGGCGGAGCACATCGCCGGCGTGCAGGGCGCGGACCAGGCGATCGCTGGAGGGCGCGCCGTCGCCGTCGGCGGTGGAGCGGATCAGCGGAACGGGAGGGGAGTGCGTCTCGGCCATAGCGCCGAGCCTGAGCGATGTGCCGCCCGGTCGCCACGGGGATCGCGCGTCCTGTGGACAGCACGGCGTGTCGTCGACTCGGGCCTTCCACACTCGCCCGGCCCCGGGGCCCGTGCTGCCCCATTGTCACGTCCTCGCCCTGGTGTCACGCGCATATAGGCACGTGACACCAGGGCGAGGACGTGACAACCCGAGGTGCGGGAGCGGGCGGAGGGCAGCGGGCCGGCCGATAGAACGGGGCGCAACGTCCGGTCGTCGTCCTCCGGATCAGGAGAGCGAGAGGAAGAGCTTCTCCAGCTCCTCGACCGTCAGCCCGTCCTCGGCCTCCTTCGCTCCCTCGGGGTCGGTCACGCAGTACTGCATCGCCGAGGAGACCACGCTGAATCCGGCGCGATCCAGCGCCGTCGACACCGCGGCCAGCTGGGTGACCACATTCCGACAGCTGTCACCGTCCTCCACGGCGTTGATCACCGAGTCGAGCTGCCCTCGAGCCCGCTTGAGGCGGTTCACGATCTTGCGCTGGACTTCCGGGTCTGCTTCCCTCATCGTCGTCTCCTCGTTCTGATCCTGTGTTGCTCCATGATCCCAGTGCCACGCCGGCGACGGAGACCAGGAATCCGGCGCCCAGGCCCCAGAGGCCCGGCAGCTCGACGGCCAGCACCACCAGGCTCATCGCGAGCACCAGCACGCCGAAGGAGCGTGTGAGCGCCGATGCCGGCACGCGCCGGGCGATGCTGGAGCCGATCAGCGACCCGGTCACCATCGCCGCGGTCACCAGCAGCGTCGTCGGCCAGTCGATCGACACGGTGGTGAGGTAACCCGTCATTCCGGTCAGTGACTTCATCGCGATGACCAGCAGCGAGGTGCTCACCGCGATCGGCATTGACAATCCTCCGAGCATGACCAGCGCCGGCACGATCAGGAACCCGCCGCCGGCGCCCACCATTCCCGTCAGCAGTCCGACGCCGAGGCCCTGGCCGAGGACGGCGACGGCCCCGGGCGTCGGTCGGGTGCGCTGGGTGGAGCGTCGGCGCAGCATGGCCAGTCCCGCGGCGGCCATCAGCACCGCGAAGAGCACCATGAGCAAGGTGTCCGGCAGGCGGGCGCCCAGCGCTCCGCCGCCGAAGGCGCCGGCCATGGTCGCGGCCCCGAACAGCGCGCCCGTACGCCAGGCCACGGTGCCGCGCCGCGACGGCGCCGCGAGACTGAGCGCCGCGGTCACGCCGACGATCACCGTGGACGCGGCCATCGCCTCCTTGGTCGGCATTCCGGCGACATAGGTCAGCAACGGCACCGCCAGGATGGTCCCGCCGCCGCCGAGCAGCCCCAGCAGGACTCCGACGACGGCGGCGAGGGCCAGCACCAGCGGCGGCAGGCTCACCGCTCGGTCCCGTCGCGCCGGGCCGTCGTCGGCATGGCGGCGAAGACGTCATCGATGCTCGGGGCGGGGACATCCCGGTTCCACGGCATCTTGTCCAGTGCCTTGGCCATGGCGCAGGAATCCGACAGTGCCGAGTACGTCAGCCCCGCCCCCACTGCTCCGGCCAGATAGCCGATGGCCGGGGAGACGAGCTTCCCGCCGAGGAAGCCGGTCAGCACCAGCGATCCGGCGGCCATCCGGACCTGTCGGTCCATCGCCCATCGGTCGCCGGCGCGGCGGGTCAGCCGGTCGTGCTGCTGGCCCATCGCGGAGACGCCGCCGTCGAGCACGGTCGCCTCACGCCCGACGGCGGCCAGCTCCTGCGCGGCCTGCCCGGCCCGTCGGCCGGTCTGGCAGAGCAGCACGACGTCGTCGCTCCGGTCGGCGAGGTGCGCGGCGAGCTGCTCACGGTGCTGCTGGAGCATGTCCAGCGGCACGTTGATCGATCCCGCCACATGCAGCGTGGTGTGCTCGGCCGGGGTGCGGACGTCGAGCATCAGCGGGGCGCGGTCGGCGTCGATCGCGGCGGCCAGCTGATCGGGAGACATGGTCGTGGTGGTCTCAGTCATGAGAATCCTTCGTCGTCGATGATGGGTGCTGGATTCTGGTTCGATCAGGCTCCGGAGTTCTTCCACTCCGACCAGCCGGCATAGCTGCCGACGAGCTCGCGCACGTCATGGCCCTGGCTGCGCAGAGCGCTCGCGGCGACGGAGTTGCGCCGTCCGGACTGGCAGTAGGTGACGATCGGGCCCTCCGCCGGCAGCTCATCCTGGTGCCAGAGGACCTTGCCTCCGCTGAGCTGGTGGGACCCGGGGATGTGGCCGGCAGCGTGCTCGTTGGCGGTGCGCACGTCCAGCAGCATCGCCGGCTCGACGTCCTGCAGCTCGGCCGGCGAGATCTGCGGCGGCCGCACCTGCTGCAGCCCCTCGCGACTGGTGACATAACCGGCCACCTGGTCGATGCCCACACGCATCAGGTGGGCACGCTGGGTCTCGGCGTCGTCGGCGTCCTGGGCCAGCAGAATCAGCGGCCGCTGATTGCGTTCCGGGTCATAGGCCCAAGCCCCGAAGCTCGCAGTCTTGCCGTCTCCTGGAATATTCAGCGAGCCCACGACGGTGCCTTCGGCGACACGGGCGTGATGCCGGCTGTCGACGAAGAGCGCCCGGTCCTCCTCCAGGGCGCTGTCCACCGTGGCGGCGTCGAGTTCCGGCAGAGGCTCCTGCGTGCCGAGGACCTCGGGGCCGCGCGTGTTCTGCCGTTTCATGCGGCTGAAGTAGGAGTGGGCGTCCGGCTGGCCGGAGAGCAGCTCGTCGATGAAGCTCTGCTCGTCGCCATTCGCCACGTGGGGCGCCCACCACGCGTGGTGGCGCTCGTAGCCGACCGTGGTCGCCGGCAGCGCGCCCAGCGACTTGCCGCAGGCGCTGCCGGCGCCGTGCCCCGGGAAGACCAGCACGTGGTCGGGCAGGGCGAGAAACTCGCGCTTGAGGCTCTCGTAGAGCTGGCGCGCCGACTCGAAGCGAGTGTCCTCGCCGCCGGCGGCCTCGTCGAGCAGGTCCGGGCGGCCGGTGTCTCCGGCGAAGACGAAGTCCCCGGAGATCACGTATCCCGGCTCATCGGCGGCGGCGCCGTCGGTGACCAGGAAGACCAGGTGCTCAGGCGTGTGACCCGGCGTGTGGCGGGCCTCTATGCGCACGTTGCCGAGGGAGATGACGTCTCCGTGGTGCAGCCGCTCGGCATCGAACCCGTACTGCCAGTCCTCGCCGCCCTCGGCCGAGACGTAGGCCGTCGCGTCCGCGGCCGCGGCGAGTTCGCGAGTGCCGGAGAGATAGTCGGCGTGGATGTGGGTCTCGGCGACGTGCGAGATCCGCATCCCGTGACGCGCGGCGAGATCGAAGTACTCGCCGACGTCGCGGCGCGGGTCGATGATGATCGCCTCCCCGGTCGCCTGGCAGCCGATGACGTAGCTGGCCTGAGCCAGATCCTCGTCGTAGATCCGTTCCAGAAGCATCGTGAGCTCCTTCCCTTCATCGTCTTGAGTACCCCAGGGGGTATATGTTCAATCCTCACATATACCCCCGGGGGTATCAAGGGGGTAGGGGTGGGTGGCGGGATGGATCGCTCGGTCGTGTCTCACGTCCTCGTCGTGGTGTCACGTCCCTATCCGGGCGTGACGCCACGACGAGGACGTGACATTCTGAGGGATCGGCCGGCGTCGGGTCGGCGCCTCACGGCGCGATGCCGCGCGGCTGATGCTCCCACGGCGCCCGCGCGTCGCGCAGCGTGCCGGCCCCGGTGCGCACCGCGTGCAGCGCCAGCACCGCTGAGACTGCGCTGGGATTGTGGATCTCGCCGCGCAGCACCGCCGCGACGGCTTCGGCCAGCGGCACCCAGGTCGGCACGATCCCCGCCTCCTCGTCCTCACGGGTGTGAAGGTCCGCGTCCGGTACCGAGGAGATCCCCTCGGCCAGGTAGATCCGGATGCCCTCGTTCGACGCGCCCGGGGTGGTGAAGTAGTCGACCAGCGTGTGCCAGGTCGTCGCCTGCAGGTCCGCCTCCTCGGCCAGCTCGCGCTGGGCGCACTCGAGCATCGGCTCGCCGTCGACGTCGAGCAGGCCCGCCGGGATCTCCCAGAGCTGCATGCGCACCGGGTGGCGGTACTGGCCGATCAGCAGCACCCGGTCCTGCTCATCCACCGGCAGCACGGCGACGGCGCCGGGGTGGGCGAGGTAGGCGCGGGTGAGCTGCTGGTCGTCGTCGAAGGTGAAGGTCTCCTCGACCAGATCGAAGATCGGTGCGGCGCGCAGCGTCTCGCGCGCGGTCACCGGCACCTCGACGGGGGAGTCGGCCGGGGCGGGGGAATGATCCTGGGGAGTGGTCATGCCTCACTGTAGGCAGGTCGAGGCCGCCGGGCGGAAGTGTCCCAGGGACGCAGGGCCATGTCGCCGACGACGCCGATGCCTAGGACCAGCACCAGCGCGGCCACGGAGACCAGACCGTCGGTCTGGGCGCGGGCGAGGTCGCGGGAGTCTTCGGCCAGCCCGGTGGCCTGGGTGATCTGCAGCTCCAGCAGGTCGGCGGTGTGCCAGCCGTTGGCCACGGCCTGCTGCGGGGCGCCGGAGGTGTTCTCCTCATTGAGATCGTGGCGGCTCTGTGCGGCCTCCACCAGCGTGTCCCAGCTGAGAGCGTCGTTCCCGGTATCGTCCAGCGGCGCCGCGCTGAAGAAGACGACGGCGAGCACCACGGCGACAGTGGCCAGCCAGACGGTGCGGACCAGCCGCACCAGCGGCACCGTCCGGGAAGGATGCTCAGCGGCGGAACTCGTCGACGCCGTCGGCTGTCCCGACGGCTCGGGCCCGGGAGACGGCCCCGGGTGCTGAGCGTCGGACGTGTCCTCGGGATTCTGCGGTGATGCCGTCATGGTTGCTCCTCACAGTGCGAATGATGTGCCCCGCACCGTACGGCCGGCCGCTGACACATCGGCTGCCCGGCACCGTGGACCAGCTGCGTCGGAATCCGTGTCAGTGCCCCTCCGTAGCGTGATGCGGACCGCTCGAGGACAGAGCTCGGGCGGTCGGCAGGTTCGTCGCCACCCATCGCCGCGACGAGGGGGCCTGCCGTCATTCGCACCGATGTGAGGAGACCTCATGACTCAGTACCCGGGCGCCGTGCCCACGGCGCCGCGCAAGTCCTTCATCGCCACCTGGCTGCTGTCCTGGCTGCTGGGATTCCTCGGCGTCGACCGGTTCTACCTGGGCAAGGTCGGCACCGGCCTGCTGAAGCTGATCACGTTCGGCGGCGTCGGCATCTGGTACCTGATCGACCTGATCATGGTGCTCGCCGGTGCGACCCGCGACAAGCAGGGCCAGCCGCTGGAGGGCAGCCGCCCCGCGCGCATCGTCGCCTGGGCGGTGACCGGCTTCGTCGTGTTGGCCGGCGGCATCAGCGGGGCGACGGCCGGCGGCTCGGGCGACGCCGAGGAGGCCCTGGCCGAGAGCGACCAGTCCAGCACCGAGGAGAGCTCCGACGAGTCCGCCTCCTCCGACGAGGCATCCGACGAGGCCTCCGAGGAGCCTGCTGAGGAGAGCAGCGAGGAGACCGCCGAAGAAGTCGCCGAAGAGGAGAGCTCCGACGACGGCGCCGCGGCCTGGATCACCGAGGAGTACGGCGAGTTCGACGCCGTCCAGGAGTCGGGCTCCGGTGACAGCGTGATCTCGCTGCCCGAGGGCGCGACCGGCGGCATCGTCGCTGCCGAGCACAGCGGCTCGGGCAACTTCTCGATCGCCGTGCTGGACGAGTCCAACCAGTCCACCGGTGAGCTGCTGGTCAACACCATCGGCTCCTACTCCGGCGACTCGGCCTGGGGCATCTCCGCGATGTCCGAGGGCACCTCGCTGGAGATCTCCGCCGACGGCGACTGGAGCCTGCAGCTGCAGCCGTTCACCGCGGCCGAGGCGATGCCGGAGTCCGGCTCCGGCAACGGCGTCTACCGCTACGACGGCGACGCCGGCACGCTGCAGGCCACCCACGACGGGTCGGGCAACTTCTCCGTCTCCGAGGACACCGGCAGCGCGTTCGAGCTGGGCCTGCTGATCAATGAGATCGGCACCTACGACGGCTCCGTCGCACTGCAGGAGGGGCCGTCGCTGATCACGGTCTCCGCCGACGGGAACTGGACGCTGAGCGTGGAGTGATCTTGCGCTGACGGTTCCGCCATAGCAGGCGTCAGCACAGGAATCGGCCCGCCGGCATCCCAGGATCTTCTGGGATGCCGGCGGGCCGATGTGTGTCAGAGCGGATCAGTCTGGCATGAGGTTCGAATCCCCAGATCTCACTGGCTCGCGTGGCCCGGCGCCTGGCCGGACCGGCCCGGGGCCTCGCCCGAGTGCCCGGGTGCCTCACCGGAGCGTCCGGGAGCGTCTCCCGAGCGACCCGGCGCCTCGCCGGAGCGGCCCGGGGACTCCGGCTTCCCGGAGTCCCCGGAGCCGTCCGAGTCATCCGGCCCGTCCGAGTCGTCCTCCTCCGGGCACAGGAAGGTGCCGGTGCGCAGCGAGTGGTCGTCGGTGTTGCTGTCGTCGGCGTAGAAGGTCGGAACCATCCCGTCAGTGCACTGGCCGGCGTCGGCGATCGCGAAGCCTTCGTTGGCCAGGTTCTCCATGCCGGCCGGGCGCCGGTAGGTGGCCTGTTCGGCGAAGGTCCCGGAGTCGTCGACGGCGAAGGTGGTCATCCGCCCGTCGCAGGCGTCGTCGCAGACCACCCAGAGCTGGTCGCGCGCGGCGTCGAACTGCACCTCGGCGACCATGTCCAACGAGGTCTCGATGGTCGCGACCCGCTCGGCCGAGCCGTCCTCGCCCAGCACGTAGGCATAGACCGCGGCGGTGCCCTCCACGCCGACGAGGAACAGCCCGTCGCCGTGGGCGGGGTAGGCCGCCGGATCGTAGGTGGCACCGGTGCTCTGGTCGACGAAGCCGGCCTCGGTCAGCCACTCGTCGGGAACCCAGGTCACGCCCTCCAGGCCCTGGTTCGCGCCCAGGCCCTCGAAGTCCTCGGCGAGGTTCCACTCGTCGGTGGCGGTCAGCGTCTCGCCGTCGTCGTCGCCGAGCTCGTAGCGCAGCACTGAGGGGCGACTGACGGTGCCGGCGTCGTTGTCGCGCTCGCTGGCCGCGTAGATCGCGCCGTCGCCGTCCATGGTCACGCCTTCGGCGTCGACCGTGCCCTCGTGGTCGGGGTAGCCCAGCGTGCGGCCGGCGGCCCAGCCTTCGACCGGTCGCCAGGCCCCGTCCTCGTCCTCGGTCAGCTGGAAGAGCGTGCCGGCGTCGTTCTCCACCGCCCACAGCGTGCCGGAGGAGCCGGCCTCGCCGGCCTGGTGGAACAGGCCGCTGAGGTCCTCGTCGACGAGCTCGGAGTCATCGGCGACGGCGACGTCGGCGCCGCCCGGCCAGTCCTGCACCGGGGCGATGCCGGCGCAGGAGTTGATCGCTCCGGCGGTGGCTTTGAGCGTCTGCTCGAAGGGACCGTCGCCGTCGGGGCAGCGGCCCGAGCTGGTCTCGGCGACGGCGGAGCCGGCTGCGGACCAGTCCGCGGCGTCCAGCACCGTCGACCCGTCCTGGCGCAGCTCGACCGCCTCGGCGGAGGCGAGCTCCAGGTCCTCGACGGCCGTGCGCTCGCCGGCGGCCAGCGTGCCGGAGAGATCCTGGGAGTCGGCCGTCTCGTTGGCCGCGGCGCTGATCAGCTGTGTGCCGTCGAGGTCAGCCTCCCAGCTGCCGATGTTGAGGATCTCCACGAAGCTCTCCTCGCCGGCGGAGACCTCATTGATGGTCAGCGGCAGGCTGCAGTCGTTGGACTCGCCCTTGGTGGAGGCGGTGGTCTGGCGGAGCTCGCCCGTGCCGTCGGGGCAGCGGGCGTAGGTGACCTCGGCGTGCTCCTGCCAGCTGGTCGAGGCCAGCAGCGTGGAGCCGTCCGCGGCGAAGAGCCGGGCGGCGTCGGGGTCGCCGAGGCCGAAGTCGAAGCCGGCCTCGCCGTCCAGCGGCTGGTCGATGACGAAGAACCCGCCCGGCTCGACCACCGAACCCTCGGGCAGCACGTAGTCGTGGTCGTCATCGTCGTCGCGGAAGTGGAATCCGGACAGGTCGATCGGCTCCTCGCCGGTGTTGTACAGCTCGGCCCAGTCGGTGGTGTCGCCGTTGGACTCGATCTCGTTGAACACCAGCGACGACGCCGCGTCAGCGGGCTGCGTCGGCTCGGCATCGGTCTGGGCGGAGGCGGCGGCCACGCTGGTGCCGGTCATGACGACGGCGGCGAGTACGGCCGCGGTGCTGCGCAGGGGATGTCCCACGGGGCTCCTCACAGTCTCGGGTCAGGGTGCGGTGACCGCCTGGGGAGCACGGCACGACGACGCGCGGCCCGGGCAGGCGGATGATCCTGGCGGAGACTAGGGGAGCGGGGCGACGGGGAGGTGACCGGGAGATGAAGGGGAGAGCACCAGAGTCTCGCAGCCGTATTCGTTAGGCTCGGGAATCGAATCACTCACTCATCGCGGCAGGCAGGGGACGCCACAGTGTCGAAGTACTCCGTCCGGCAGGACCAGGTTCAGACGTTGCTCTCATGGGTCAAGAGCGGCCAGATCGCCATCCCGGAGATGCAGCGTCCGTTCGTCTGGAACTCGCAGAAGGTCCGCGATCTTCTGGATTCGCTCTACAACGGCTATCCGGTGGGATACCTCATCACCTGGCAGAGTCAGGATGTCGGGCTGAAGGACGGCACGACGTCCGGCTTCCGTCAGATCCTGATCGACGGTCAGCAACGCATCACCGCGATGACCGCCGCCCTGGTCGGTGAGGAAGTCGTCGACAAGGACTACTCGAAGAAGCGGATCAAGATCGCGTTCAATCCGCAGACCGAGGAATTCGCGACGCTGACCCCAGTCCTGCGACGCGACCCGGCCTGGCTCTCGGACGTCTCAGAGTTCATGAATGCCGGATCGACGTACAAGGCGATCAAGGCCTACATGGATCAGAACGCCGACGCCGACACCGACGGTGTGGAGGAGGCCTTCGAGCGTCTCGCCGGCATCCAGCAGGCCCAGGTCGGCATCATCACGCTGGCCGCTGAGTTGGACATCAACACCGTCACCGAGATCTTCATCCGGATCAATTCCAAGGGTGTGCCGCTCTCCAGCGCGGACTTCGCGATGAGCAAGATCGCCAGCCACGGAGAGTACGGGTCGAACCTGCGCAAGCTGATCGACTACTTCTGCCACCTGGTGCGCCACCCGCAGGTCTATGACGACATCGTTGCCCATGATCGTCGCTTCGTCGACGCGGGGCTCATGAACAAGATCGCTTGGGTTAAGAACGACGCTCCGGACCTCTACACCGTCGACTACACCGACATCATCCGCGTCGCCGGTCTGCGCGGCTTCGGGCGAGGAAAGATCGCTCCGCTGGTGAGTCTGCTCTCCGGCCGAGACTTCGAGACGCGGAGCTTCAGCGAAGATCTGGCCGTCCAGTCGTTCGAAGACCTCGAGAAGGCGCTCGGAGAGATCGTCAATGAGTACAACTTCCGGCAGTTCATCATGACGATCAAATCTGCCGGCTTCACGCGCGAGAAGCTCATCGGGTCCAATAACGCGTTGAACTTCGCCTATGCGCTGTTTCTCCGGCTGCGGGCGGAGAGGCAGCTCTCCGACGGGCGGATCAAGAGTGTGGTGCGGCGTTGGTTCGTCATGTCCATGCTGACCAGCCGTCACTCAGGGTCATTCGAGAGCCAGTTCGAGCAGGACATTCGCCGGATCGATGAGCTCGGTGCCGAGGAATACCTGGCTGAGGTCGAACGCGGACAGCTCACCGACGGTTTCTGGGAGGTCGAGCTGCCGTCGCGCATGGCCACGCCCAGCTCGCGCAGCCCTTATCTCGCGGTCTTCCTGGCCGCGCAGATCCATCGCAACGCCAAGGGCTTCCTCTCCAAGCACATCACCGTCGGGCAGATGATGGACGACGGCGGCGACATCCACCACCTGGTTCCCAAGAACTACTTGGTCACCACCGGGGTGCGCGATCAGTCGCGGTACAACCAGATCGCGAACTACGCGCTGACGGAGACTCCTGTGAACATCGGGATCAAGGACGCGGCTCCGGCGGAGTACCTGGCCCGCGTGGATGAGCAGATCGCCAGCGGCCAGCCGGTCCTCGGAGAGATCTCCAGCACCGACGAACTGGAGGCGTCCTTCGCCGAGAACGCCGTCCCGCAATCACTGCGCACGACGACGGCGGAGACCTACACGGAGTTCCTCCAAGAGCGTCGGGCCTTGATGGCCGAGTTCATTGGCAAATATTACCAAAGTCTCTGACACATTCTGCTGTAGGCGTGATCCGTGTCACCGGAATGGTCTAGACTGGCCCTCGACAAACAGTAGGACTGTTTGCAAGCACCGGAAAGTAGAGGGCCGTCTTTGGCGAGGTTCGATCCCAAGCCTCGCCGGGTGGCATGGTTGATTCGAGGGCCAGTACGCTCTTCGCCAGATCGGCGGGCAACCACAGACGTCAAAGCAAACTAAATCTGTCGTGCTTCATGGTTGAATTGATGTACTATATTATAGAATTTTCTGAGCTCTAAAGGGGTGGCTTGAGGTGTATTGGGGAGTTCGAAATTTTAAAGCTATCGATTCTGCAGAGATCAATGTAGGACCGGGGAAGATTTCCGTACTAACCGGCGTAAACAGTAGCGGAAAATCGTCAATCAACCAATCCTTGCTGCTGTTGGCGCAGAGTCTACACAGTTCGGGGTCGACAGTTCTTAACGGACCGCTCGTCCGGCTAGGTGATGCCGATGATCTCGCCAGAGCTTCAGCCCCCGAGGGGGTTCCGACGTTCGCATTGGACATTTCGGTCGGCGGAGATGATAAAGAGTCTTCACAGAGCGCGACTGCAGTGTATAATCTAGTCGCTTCACGGGACTCCAAAACGCTGGTCCCTGGAGATCTGTCGATCCGATATGACGACTCTAGCGACACTATTGAGAGTCAGCTTCGACTGTCCCATACTAACGCCCGGCGTGAGGACGTTGAACGGGCGGCTGAATTGTCCGAGAATTCGGAAGCCAATGTGCTCCATGTCAAATCCCTCCTTGGAACCCAGAAAAGGCCACTTAGAACGTATGTTGTTACCGAGGGCGTTCGACCCATTGCAGTATTTCAATCTAAGCCTAAAGGTGACGTAAAAAAATCATATAAAAACCTCATGAAGAGTGTCTTAAAATCACTCGGCCGGAGAAGGAATACTCGTCTACCAGTTGGTGAAGGGCGCTTGAACATTCAGGCCGCCCTGCGAGAGTTCGGTCGTCTTCTCGGCGTCTTGGACAAAGCCCCCGCCACTGAAACTGCTATTGCCTTGAAGCCGGCACTGGGGCGAATCCATGTGAACATATTCCGGTTCTTTCAGATTTGGGAGGATCTCCCGGAGGATGACCGGAACGAACTAATTGAGTTCGCTGCAGAGGAGCGAAGCAAGGATCCCAACATTTTTGTTCCGGTCACTCCTCGGCGAAGCGGAGGTGATGGCCTGCTCGAGAGCGACCTGACAGACCGCATCGCGGAGTCTTACGAGTCTCTGCGCGGCCTTCATGAGGGGTTGACGAAGCTTGCGGGGCGGGTCCAGTACCTGGGACCTCTCCGGGACGAGCCCCGAGTTGTCTGGAACCTTTGGAATCAGGTGGCCCCGGGGCTCCCCGTAGGGACTAGGGGTGAATATAGCGCTGCGGTGCTCTCTCAGGCGCGTGGGAAGCAAGTGGAGTACATCGGCACCGACCAAGAACAGCGAGAGAGTCCTCTAATCGAAGCTGTCAATGATTGGGCCAAGTATATCCAGATCGGAAGCAATTTTGACGCCCAGTCTCACGGAAAGCTTGGAGTTGGTCTAAAGCTTGAGATATCTGGGGGAGTGCGTGACCTGACATCAGTAGGGGTGGGAGTCAGCCAAGCTCTTCCGTTGCTTGTAGGGCTATTGGCAGCTCCGCGTGGATGCATTTTCATCATTGAGCAACCTGAGTTGCATCTTCACCCAGACGTTCAAGCTCGCCTGGCCGACTTTGTTATCAGTGCCAGGCCCGACATCTGCGCCATTGTAGAGACTCACAGTGAGGCGTTCGTTACGAGGCTTCGTCGCCGCGTAGCGGAAGGGAGTGTGGCACCTAACAAGATTGACATTCTCTTCGTGGAGCCAGGGCCTGATGGCTCACAATCCCGAAAGCTTGAGGTTTCTCGGTACGGAGACCTGAGTGATTGGCCTGAAGGGTTTATATCGTCGTCCAAGGAAGATGCAATAGCCATTATGAGAGCCAACGTTGAGAAAGTTGGAAGTAATGGGTGATATAGAACAGCCTGAAATGTTGATGGATCCTGAATTCGTGGTCCCTAACTCAGAAATGTTTGAATCCCAAAAGTTCTGGCTTAGACTTGCCGAGGCGTCACAAGATTATGCATCCAGGATTGGCATTTCAACATATTCATATCTTGAGCAATTGATGGCTGGTCCAGTCCCATCGGTTATACCTGATGGCGATTTCTGGAGCATCGTGGGCTCGCTGGCTGTGCGACCGGCCACCAAGTGTGACCGTGCGGTTGAGCCCTGCCGAGAGTTGCTTCAAACTGAGTATTTGCCTCATTGGGGGGACGCTGGCAATGCTTCTCGCTTGCTGCATGACCTGTCTCGCCTGAAAGCGGGGCCTCGCGTTGCGCTACGTACTGTCCCGGAATGTTGGAATCCATCCGACCATGAATGTGACGCGTGTCGTGATTTAGATATTTGGAAAATCTCCACCCGTGTGGGTACGTCTGAAGATAAGGACAGTGTCGCTGCGCTTCGACGAGAAGCGTACTT
Organism: Nesterenkonia halobia; assembly: GCF_039536005.1. Lineage (NCBI taxonomy): Bacteria > Bacillati > Actinomycetota > Actinomycetes > Micrococcales > Micrococcaceae > Nesterenkonia > Nesterenkonia halobia. The sequence goes on from NZ_BAAAYG010000002.1 coordinate 317,800, forward strand.
GGAGCGGGCGCCTCATAGTTTCTCCGGCCTGGAAGAGGATTCATCATATCTTTTCCCAAGGTTGGAGTTCTCTGACGAGGCTTGGACAAATGTCGATTCGCTCGTGGGCGATCCACGGGATAACCTGAAGAATCTCGTTAAGCATCTTGGCATTCTGAATGACTCCGCGCCAGAAATTTGGCGGAGTGTCACGGGGGCTCATGAAAGGAAGGCTTATCTTGGGGCTCATGGTGTTGAAGCATCGCCCGAGAGTCCGAAGGTAAGGGCAAATTCAAGGTCTATGAGGCAAAGAAAATTCCGGTTCGGTGAGGATGAGGTCGTGTGTGAGTGGCATACTAAGCTGCGCCCCAATGCCAATCGTATCTATTTTCTTGTAGATGGTGATCGCGTAAAAATTGGGAAGATTATTATTCATCTGTGAGGTAGTAGACTCCTTTGGCGCTAGAATCTTGTCTGGCCGTATCGGCCAGGAGTGTTAACTCGATTCCTGCAGTTCCTCGTACAAGCCGATCCCCAGCAACATCTGGACCAGGTCAGCCGGCTTCATGTTCCTCGCCTCCTTGAGGACCTCCTGGTTCCCATGTTCATGGGCCCACAGCGCGTCTTCGACCGCGGCGCGAAGTGTGGGGGAGCGTACGAAGTCGGTTCTGGGGTTGTTCCTGGCCTGCCCGCGGAGCTCCTCGCTCTTGGAGATCTCGTGCTTCAGCGAGTTCGCCAGTTCGACCTTGTACCGGTCGTCGACTTCCAAGTCCCCGAAGTAGCGGTTGACCAGTTCGACGACGGCTTCCCAATCGTCACGCTTGGGGTCGGTGCTGCGCGAGATGCCGGCCTCGGTCAGGCCGCGCAGGCCCTCGGCTTCTCCCTGTTCCAGCCGCAGGTCCTCCTCGCGGAGCTTCTCCAGTTTGTAGTGGGTCATGACGATGTCATCCACATCCACGTAGTCCGGCTGTGTGTCGTCGCGGGAGAAGTTCGACAGCTTGCGAGCCAGCATCTCGGCGTACGCGGAGAGCTTCTCGTAGTGCTCGTCGCCGAAGTCCAGGATCTGGCTGAGGAACGCGTAGACCTTTGTGTACTGGCCCAGCGTGTTGCGGAACTCCTGCAGTTCGTCCAGTCGTTCCGAATCCTCGCTGACGACCGCGTCACGCCACTGATAGCTGAACCGGTCGACGGCCGGATCCAGGGCTGAGGAGAGGGCCCCGTGGGCGTGCTTGGGGTCGAGGGAGCGGCGCCAGACCGACCAGAAGTGATCGACCTCCGACCGGGTGAAGATCTGTTCGTGCTCGAGCTTCTGCTTCAGATCCGCCACCAGGTCCGGGTCAGACTCGGTGACCACGTGGGCGTCCTCGTAGTACTCCTGGAAGGCGGCCTGGATCTGCTCCGGGTCGTTGACGAAGTCGAGGACGTAGGTGTTGTCCTTGCCCTTGGCCTGTCGGTTCAACCGGGACAGAGTCTGCACTGCCGAGATGCCGGAGAGTTTCTTGTCGACGTACATCCCCACCAGGAGCGGCTCGTCGAATCCAGTCTGATACTTGTTGGCGACGATCAGCACATGCTGGTCGGGCTGGCGGAAGACCACGGCGAGATCCCGGCCCCGCAGGTCCGAGTTCTCAGAGGTCTCCGTGACAGTCGGGTGCTCCACCCCCTCGACCTCGGGGACGTCCGGATCGTCGACCTCACCGGAGAAGGCCACCAGCGCCTTGAGATCCAGGTCTTGGTCGGCCACAGCTTGCTGGAATGCCCGGTGGTAGGCGACAGCGGCCTTCCGGGAGGCGGTGACTACCATGGCCTTGGCCCGGCCGCCGAGCTCGGGGCGAACAGTGCGCTCGAAATGTCGGATGATCTCGTGGACTTTGGATCTGACGTTGGTCGGGTGCAGCTCGACCTGCCCGATCACCGCCCGGGCTGCCCGGCGAACATCGATCTCCTCACCCTCGTCCTCACCCTGGCGCGCGATGCGGGCGGCGACGTCGTAGGAGGTGTAGTTCTTCAGCACATCGAGGATGAATCCCTCTTCGATGGCCTGCTTCATCGAATACAGATCGAAGGGCTGCAACGTGCCTTGTTCGTCGCGGCGGCCGAAGAGCTCCATCGTCTTGGACTTCGGTGTGGCGGTGAATGCGAAGAAGCTGATCCGCTGGTCCTTGTCGGTCCGAGCCGCCATCAGGTTCAGCGCATCCTGATCATCGTCGACGTCCGCCCCGTCCTGCTGCGCTTGGCGCTCCTCGTTGCGGTAGAGCAGCTCCTTCAGCGCATCAGAGGCAGCACCGGTCTGGGACGAGTGGGCTTCATCGGCGACGACGGCGAACCTCCGGCCGGCAAGTGCCCCGCCTTCCTCGCGCATCTTCGCCAATGCATAGGGGAAGGTCTGCAGGGTCAGCCCGATGATGGGCACTTCGCCGGCCAGCGCTTCGAGGAACTGAGAGGTCTTGGATCCCTCGGAGCCGCTGGTGATCGGCTGGAACTTGCCGGTGACGTGGGTCAGCTGCTCGACGGCGTCCTGGAGCTGCCGGTCCAGGACCTGCCGGTCAGAGATCACGATGACCGCGTCGAAGACCTTCTCCCCGTCTGCGCGCTGCAGATCGGCCAGCCGGTGCGCGGTCCAGGCGATGGAATCAGTCTTGCCCGAGCCGGCCGAATGCTGGATCAGATACTTGTGGCCTGGACCCTCGTCTCGGGCCGCCTGGGTGAGTCGTGTGACGGCCCGCCACTGGTGGTACCGGGGGAAGCGCAGCTGCCGCTTCTCGTGGATCTCCCCGGTGACTGGATCGGTGCGGGTCTCGTGATTGACGTAGATGAACTTCGCGATGATGGCCAGCCACGCGTCGCGGTCCAGCACTTCTTCCCACAGGTAGGACGTGCGGTGCTTGCCCTCGATCGGCGGGTTGCCAGACCCGCGGTTGTAGCCGATATTGAAGGGTAGGAAGACTGTGTCGTCCCCGGCGAGGGCGGTAGTCATCGCCACGTTCTCCTCGGTGACGGCGAAGTGGACCAGCGCCCCCCGGAAGGGAGTCAGCAACGGCTCGCCCTTGGGCCGGCGGTCTTGGCGGTACTGCTTCTTCGCCTCCTCCAGCGGCTGGGTGAAGGAACTCTTCGTCTCGATCGTCGCCACCGGGATCCCATTGAGGAACAGCACCAGATCGATACGGTCCTGCTTCTTCGACGAGTACCGCACCTCCCGGACCACACGGAGACGGTTCTGCCCGTACCGGCGAGAGGCGTCCGGGTTGAGGTCGGTGGAGATCGGAGCCTGCATGAGGCTGAAGCGCCGAGCCCCAGGGACGTCGACGCCGCCACGGAGAGTCTTCAGCGTGCCGCCGCCCTGGTCTTCACTGAGCGCGAGCATCTTCGCGACGCGGTCCAGGATGCGCCGCTGGCCACGCTCACGAGCCGCCGGGTCGCCCTCGGGAGGGATGATGCGTGCGTAGTTGTCCGGGTCGGTGTCCTCGAGCCAGCCCAGCAGGTCCTCGGGCCACAGCGCACGCTCGACGTCATAGCCCTCGGAGCCTGGGGAGTGGAGCCAGCCGTGCTGGGCAAGAGACTCGGTGATCTCTCGCTGAAAGCTGTCCTCGTGGTGGATCTGGCTCATGACAGCTGCTGCACCTCATCCTCGAGCTGTTCAGCGACCGGCCGATGCTTTTGCCCGACGTCGACCTGGCCGGTGACTACAGCGGAGATCAGCGCGGACCGCCGCTCACGAGCGAAATCGATAGCCCGCTCAGCTAGTGCAGACATCTCTCTTACGTCACTGAGCGATCGTTCGAGCTCGTTAACGATCTGGTCTTGGGTGCCCCGTGGTGGCAAGGGTACGCGCAGAGAACGAATCAGCTCTTGATTGATGTTCGGTTGGCCACCGCCCACTGCCCGACTCAATAGGTGAGGACGTGCAGCGGAGAGCACGTAGAACATGTACTTGAAGTCTCCATACTCATAGCCGCTCATGGCGCACACAGCTTGATTTACGGCCGCCGGAGTTTCCAGCCAGCCGAGTCTTCCAACAGTTGCTCCATACATTGCAATGAGCAACGTTTGCCGGGGGAATACTTCAAGTGCCGAATATCGCCGCAGGGCTGTGGGACTGATCCGTCGATGGGTATGTGTGATGTGAGTTTCCCTAAGCTCCCCAGTCACGACCCACGGGATATCGCCGTCGAATGCTTCCTCATCGTCGGCTTGTGGGGTCGTGCCGCTTCCGATGTGTCTAAACACCCAGCTCAGACGTGGAGTCTGCCACCCCTGAGGTAGAGGGCCAGTCCACTCTGTGCATTCGCCGAACAATTCCCCCGAGCGACCAAGGCGTCCCGTCACGCCTGCGTGGATGCGTGCTGCGTTCTCCTCGTTCAATCTGTTGCGCAGTTCTTGGAGGTCCGTAATGAAGGCGTCGATCTCGGCAGTCTCGTGGTCGAGGTAATCCAGGACGCTTCGTCGTTGACTTTCGGGAGGGACTGGCACACGGATCGCAGCAGCTTGGGCCGAGGATAGGTGTTTTACGGTCGTTGAATATGTCAGATCGTTGACTATGGACAGAGGGACGGGGAGGTAATAAGCGAGCCACGCAGTAGCGTCGCGTGAACCATGGAGGGCGAGTACGCGCTGGTTGAGGAGTCCCTCCTCCTCATGGGTCCATCTGCCGACATTGAAATCTCCATCCATTCCAATGAGGACATCGCCGAACCTGACACGATGGGCCGTAAGCGATGGTCCATCATACCTAGTCTCGATACTTCCTCCGAGGACATCTCGGATTCGAATTAGCGGGGTGCCTGAACTTCCGAAATATCGAGAGTCATAGGGCATGCCACTGATTAGACTAGCCAGGTCTCCGACTCGACCGGACCGCCATCCTGTGGGAAGTGAATGTGATGCGGAGATTCCTCTGGCGGCTTCGAACCAATTCCACGTCATGACTTCACCTGCTCCAAGCGGGAGCGGATGTGACCGAGGACTTCATCGAGGTCGCGGTCGATCTCTTCAAGGGGGCGCGGCGGCACGTACTCGTAGAAGTGTCGGGTGAACGGGATTTCGGTGCCGACCTTCGTCTTCGAGTCGTCGACCCAAGCGTCTGGGACGAAGGGCTTGACCTCCCGCTCCAGATACTCCTGGATGTCCTCACCCCACGGCACGTGTTCCGTATCGCGCAATGACCCGTTCGGCTCAGGGTCGCCATTGCGCTTGGTGACAAGTTCGCCTTCGTCATCATGGTCGCTCAGCTTTGCCAACAGCGTCTTCAGCTCTGCCGGCTTGAGCGTCAGGCCTGCTTCGTCGCAGCGCTGTTTCAGGTCCTTGCGGAACTGCTCGCGGTTTGTGGAAACGTGCCCATTCCACCCGGCCGAGGCCTCTTCGAGGGCGCGTGTCAGCGCCTCCTGGGCCTCCTCGCTGAGCTTAGCGAACATCTTCGATGCCTTGACCCGCTCGACACGGTCGGCCGAGTAGGCGTAGTTCAGCCGCAGCGGCCGTTCGACGGTGATCGTGCGGTAGAAAAAGTCCTCATTCCGGAAGATCTTGGAGTGCTTCGACTCTTCGAATGCCTCATACAGCTCCGCGATCCGGGCGATGTCTCCGGCGCCGAGCATCTTGCGCTTCGAGCCGACGGACTTGCGCATCTTGGTGAACATCTCTGTGGCGTCGATCAGCTGCACCTTGCCACGCCGGGCCTGCGGCTTCTCCTTGTTGAGCAGCCAGACGTAGGTCGAGATGCCGGTGTTGTAGAACATGTCCGTCGGCAATCCCACGATGGCCTCGAGGTAATCGTTCTCCAACACCCACTGACGGATGTTCGACTCCCCAGATCCGGCGCCGCCGGTGAACAGCGGGGAGCCGTTGAGCACGATCGCGCCACGTCCTCCGACGTTCTGTGTCTCGCCGCCGGGCTCGCGCAGCTTTGAGATCAGATGCATCAGGAACAACAACGAGCCGTCCGAGACGCGCGGGAGGCCTGGGCCGAAGCGGCCCGAGTAGCCCTGGACCTCGTGCTCGGTCTGGACCCGGGCCTTGTACTGCTTCCAGTCGACGCCGAACGGCGGGTTCGAGAGTCCGTAGTGGAAGGTGCGTCCTCGGAAGGCCGGATCAGTCAGGGTGTTGCCCAGGACGATGTTGTCGATGTCCTGGCCCTTGACCACCATGTCGGCTTTGCAGATGGCGTAGGAGGCGGGGTTGATCTCCTGGCCGAGCAGGTTCACCGACGCCTGGGGATTGATCCTGCGGATTTTGTCGTCGGCGACCGAGAGCATCCCGCCGGTTCCCGCCGTGGGGTCGTAGACCTCTCGGACGACTCCGGGGGTGTGGAGGTTCTCCTCGTCGTTCAGCAGCAGGGTGACCATGAGCTCGATGACTTCCCGCGGGGTGAAGTGCTCACCGGCGGTCTCGTTGGAGGCCTCGGCGAACCTACGGATGAGTTCTTCGAAGATGTGGCCCATCTGCTCATTGCTGACCCGGTCCGGGTGCAGGTCGGCCTGGGCGAAGTGCTGCAGCACCTGCAGCAGCAGATCGTGGCGGGCCAGATCGATGATGGTGTCTTCGAACTTGTACTGCTCGAAGATGTCGCGGACGTTCTCCGAGAACCCGTTGATGTAGCCGCGCAGGTTCTCCTCGATGTTGTCCGAGTCGCCGCGCAGGGTCCTCAGCGAGTGCCGGGAGCGGTTGAAGAACGTGTAGTGGTGTCCGGCTCGGTGGCGGAGCATGCCCAGGGGAGGCTCGGCGTCCTCGTCATACCCTTCGACGGCCTGGAGAACGGTGTCCTTCGTCGGAGCCAGCACGGCATCGAGGCGAGCGAGCACCGTGAAGGGGAGGATGATGTCCCCGTACTGGTGCTGCTTATAGGCGCCGCGGAGGATGTCCGCGGCCGACCAGATGAACTGGGCGTGGTTGAGCGACAAGTTGCATCCTCCCGAGGGTGCCGATCAGTGTCTGCGTGAGGTGTGGGCACTGCCGATCAGCCTAATTCATAGGTGGGACGTGGGGCCGAGCGGGGTCGGGGCCAGGCAGTGGGCTGCGGAGTTTCCAGGTTCGTAGCCGAGGGGACAGAATGCGGCCCGCTCTCTGGGGTCCGCTGACTGGTGCAGAGTGGGACCGAACACCCCTCCCAGGCCCAGTGTCGGCGGATCGAGGAAGTCATCACCGCTGACGTGCGCCGTGAGGAGATCTTCATCGCTTTCTCCCGCACCCCAGAGCTGAAATCGGTGTATCAGTCTCAGGGTTCATGCGCCGGCCGAGGGGTCGCGGTCAAGGTGTTCGAGACTTTCCAGTCCTATCCGGTGCCCGAGTTCGCGAAGCTGAGACGCCCCCTGCACCGGTGATGGAGCGAAATCTGAGTTCCCTCCATCACCGGCCGGGTCAACAACGCGGGTGGGTCTCACTGCCGAAGAGTCCACTCACCGCATCCGTTCGTCTCGAACGCCACATCAGTCTCGGCGATCGTCACCAGAGCCTGCCCCTCGGAGACGTTGTTGTTCGTGATGATGTCGTCGAAGTCTCCGCCCGTGCCGGAGAGCCGCGCCCAGTAGCAGTTGATGCCGGTGACCTTCGTGCTGTACGTGCCGGCCTCGATGTCCTCGCCGACGATGTACACGCCTGTCCCCGGAATCGTGTTCTCCTCGACCTCGGTCTCCTGCGTCGAGATCTCCTCCTCACGCGTGTCCAGGTCCTCCTCCCGGGTATCGAGGTCGGAGCTGCGGGAGTCGAGGTCGGAAGCACGAGTGTCGAGCTCCTCTTCGCGAGTGTCCAGCTCCGAGCCACGCTCGTCGGCAGCCTGCTGCTGCTCTTTGAGATCAGCAGGCGGGACCTCGACCTCTTCAGTCTCGGTTTCAGTGATCGTCTCGGTCTCGGTGACGACTTCAGGTTCGGGATCCGCGGACGCCGCGCCGCCCAGCGTGGTGCCCACGATGAAGGCCACGACCACGCCGACGACCCACGGCCACCGGCGGCGCTTCTTCGGCTCCGGCGCCGCGCCGGGCGGCGGACCCATCGGCGGCTGCGGCGGGATGGGCGGCGGCGGTCCCATCGGGGCGGGAGGGCCGGGAGGCCCGGGAGGCGGTCCGGCGGGTCCGCCCGGCGCAGGAGGCGGAGGCATCTGCGCGGGCGGGCCGGGCGGCTGTCCAGGGGCTGGCGGTCCGTCGACCGGTGGAGGCCCGGAAGGCTGCCCAGGTCCCGCGCCGTCGTCAGGCGGGGGCGGCTGCGGCGGGATCGGGCGGGTCGGCTCGTCGTCGTGGGACATCTGAAGCTCCTCATCCAGGTGCGCGTGGTGATCTGCGGCGACTCATCGGCTCCCTCGACCGGCGGGTGCGAAGCGCCGGTCGGTGGCCCATGAGTCGTGTACGTCACACTACGGGCGGGCTCTGACATCGATGCCTGCAGCATCGCCCTGCGCATGCAGTCAGTGCTCCGGCGTGTGTCGGGGGCGCCGCACACCCGTCACGGGTTCGCCTTGACGCGGCACTCATGGACGGTCTAGCGTGATGTGAATCACGATGGAAAGCGCATTCTGAACGGTGTGGAGTGACGCACTGATGACGAGGAGAGGCGAGGCATGACGACAGAGGCTCCTGAACGACGAGGGGCGCGCACTGAGTCGCCTGCCAAGTTCCGGGGAAATCCCTGGTCAGGGCGGATGTCAGCGGTCGCATACCCGGCTGCATTCATGCTGTTGGTCGTGCTGCTCTGGTGGGGTGCCACCTCCACGGGGATGGCGCCTCCGTACATCCTTCCGTCCCCCGGGGACACATGGGCAGCGCTATCCGAGAATGGTGCGTACCTGGCCCTCCATACGTGGGTGACGACGATCGAGACCATCGTCGGCTTCCTCATCGCCGCCGTCGTGGGCGTCGGCATGGCGGTGATCATGGTCTACTCGCGGACGCTCGAGCGGACGTTCTATCCGATCATTCTCTTCGCTCAGGTCATCCCCAAGATCGCCATCGCCCCGCTCTTCATCGTCTGGCTGGGTTTCGGGCCCGAGCCGAAGGTCCTCGTCGCCGTGCTGATGGCGTTCTTCCCGATCGTCATCGCCGGCATCAGCGGGCTCCGGTCGGTTGATCCGGAGGCTCTCGAGCTCGCCTCCATCATGGGCGGCTCGCGGTGGAAGACCTTCATCAAGATCCGCTTCCCCGCTGCGCTGCCGGAGCTGCTCTCCGGGCTGAAGGTCGCCGCGACGTTGGCGGTGACCGGCGCCGTCGTCGGTGAGTTCGTCGGCGCCAACGAAGGCCTCGGCTATGTGATCCTCCAGGCCAACGGCAATCTCGACACGGCGATGCTCTTCGCCGCGCTGATCATCATGTCCGCCCTTGGTGTGCTGCTGTTCCTCATCCTCGAGGTCATCGAACGGATCTCCATCCCGTGGCACGCCTCCCACCGCAACAAGGACGCCTGAGCAGAGACGCTCCGCGACGTTCCGCCGGTCATCGCCGGCGAACCATCAGAAAGGGATCTCCATGACCCGCATGACCCACGAGAACTCGATGACGAAACAGTCGCGCTTCTGGTCGCTGACGGCGATGCTGGGTGCAGGAGCGCTGGCCCTGACCGCCTGCGGCGGCGACGGCGAATCTGACGCAAGTTCCGGCGGCGATGGTGACCTGGACGAGGTCAGCCTCATGCTGAACTGGTACCCCTATGGTGAGCACGCACCGTACTACTACGGCGTCGACGAGGGCATCTTCGAGGACCACGGGATCGACCTCGAGATCCAGGCAGGCCAGGGGTCGACTCGGACGGTGCAGGCCATCGGCACCGGAGAGGCCGACTTCGGGTGGGCCGATACGGCCCCGCTCATGTCCAACATCGACCAGGGCGTCTCCGTGAAGAGCGTCGGAGTGTTCCTCCAGACGACGCCGTCGGCCGTCCAGTTCTTCTCTGACTCGGGCATCGAGGAGCCTGCCGATCTGGAGGGCAAGACCATCGCCGTCTCGGCGGGTGACGCGCCGACGTCGACCTTCCCGCAGTACCTGGAGGAAGCCGGTGTCGATGCCGACGCGGTGAACCAGCAGAACCTGGATCCGGCCGGCAAAGTCTCTGCGGTGATCTCCGGTCAGGTCGATGGACTCATCGGTTTCGCTCACGATCAGGGGCCGCAGATCGAGGACGAGAGCGGCGACGACGTCTCGTACCTCCGTTACAGCGACGTCGGGCTGAACTTCTACTCGAACGGTCTGCTGGCCAGCCAGAGCACCATCGACGACGACTCCGACCTCGTCGAGCGCATGGTCGCCGCGACGTCCGAGGCATTCGACGCCGCCGTCGAGGACCCGGAGGCGGCCGCCGGCGCGATGGAGGGCGAGGACCCGCAGTTGCCCGCCCAGAGCGTGGTGGTCGAGCAGTGGAAGCAGACCAGCGAGATCCTGACGACGGAGAACTCCGAGGGCGAGGCCCCGGGGTGGAATGCCGCGGAGGATTGGGAGAACACCATCTCGGTGATGGCCGAGGCTGAGCTGATCGACGAAGAGAAGCCGGTCGAGACCTACTACGACGACTCCTTCGCTCCGGAGGGAGAGTGATGACTGTGGCGACGCCGAGCCCATCGACCGCCGTCGAGACGGACACCCTGGTCAACGTCGACGACATCACGATCCAGTTCGACACCAAGAAGAGCTCCGTCGTCGCGCTGCGGGGCGTCTCGCTGCAGATCCAACGTGGCGAGTTCATCGCCATCGTCGGGCCCTCCGGGTGCGGCAAGTCCACGCTGCTGCGGGCCATCTCCGGCATCACCCCCACGACGGAGGGCAGCGTCTCGCTGCGTGGCGACCAGGTGGTGGGACCTCGACAGGACGTCGGATTCGTCTTCCAACGACCGGCACTGATGCCGTGGCGCGACGTGCGTCGCAACATCCTGCTGCAGGCAGAGATGCGGGGCATGGACCGGGCAGAAGCGCGTGAACGCTGCGAAGACCTGATCCAGTTCACCGGACTCACCGGATTCGAGAAGTCGCTGCCGCACCAGCTCTCCGGCGGCATGCAGCAGCGGGCGGCGCTGTGCCGTTCTCTGCTTCATCAGCCGGATGTGTTGCTCATGGACGAGCCCTTCGGCGCCCTCGACGCGCTGACCCGCGAGAAAATGAACGTGGAGATGCAGCGGATGTGGCGTGAGCGGGACATGACCTCGGCGCTCGTCACGCATTCGGTGGCCGAGGCGGTCTACCTGGCGACCCGTGTGGTCGTGATGGGGGCCCGTCCCGGGCACGTCGTCGAGGAGTTCACCGTGAACCTGCCTCGCGAGCGCGACTATGAGGAGACGATGGAGGACCCGGAATTCCATCGCGTCGCCGGGCGGGTGCGCGAGCTGCTCGGGAGCGCGTCCTCGCACGAGTGACATCAGAGTGCCCGGCGTGGTCGGGCGGCTCATCGCGACGTGCCGGTGGTCGGCCGATGTCGTGTGGTGCCGGCTCCGACCCGAACCCTGGCCGCTCGGTGCTCGCGAGCATTAGCGTGGCGGCAGGCCGTGTTGAGCGGATCGGCTGGTGCCGACCAGTTGCATCATCGGGAGAGCGGAGACCATCATGCAGATCGCCGTCGCCGGAGCCACCGGCACCGCCGGAGCGTCCACCGTCGCGCTGGCGCGGGAGCGCGGCCACCACGTCGTCGAGATCTCCCGCTCCGCCGGCGTCGACCTGCTCACCGGGGAAGGACTGACCGCGGCGCTGGCCGGCGTCGACGTCGTCATCGACGCCTCCAACCTGAGTCTGCAGGATACCGAGGAGGACCTCGTCGAGGCCTACGCGCAGGCGACGACGCGACTGATCGCCGCCTGCCGCAGCGCCGGCGTCGAGCATCTGGTCTACCTGTCGATCAGCACCATCCACGACCCGGCCTTCGACGAGTTCCCCTACTACCTGGCCAAGCGCGCCCAGGAGCAGGTCATCCATGACAGCGGCTTCCCGGCGACGATCATCGCCACCACCCAGTGGCACGAGTTCGCCGTGGATCCCGCCGCGGTGACGATCGGCGACTATGAGGTCACCGTCCAGGACTGGCTGATCCAGCCGGTCGCCGTCGCCGCCGTCGCCGAGGTCCTGCACGACGCCGCGCATTCGCGGCTGCCGCGCCGCTCGCTGGCTGGACCGGAGACACTCCGGCTGCCCGAACTCACCGAGCGTTACCTCGCTGCCCGCGGCGACGAGCGGCCGGTGCGCACTGTCGAGGCGGTGATGCCTGCGCTGGCCGAGGGAGCGCTGCTCGCGCCCGAAGGTGCCGAGCTCATCGGCCCGTCGGTGAAGGAATGGCTGGCCGGCCAGGCGCAGTGAGCGCACCGGCCCGCTGTAGCCTCACCGTTCGAGCAGCTCCTCCGTCTCGGTGCCGGGCACGGCCACGGAGACCTGGGTGCCCCAGGGGTCGCGGGTGACCACGCGGCGGCCGTCGTCGTCGAAGTCCAGCCCGGCCGCGCGGTAGCGGGCGACCAGCGCATCCAGGTCCTCGCGCTGCGGCACGGTGATGGCCAGATCGCCCAGCCCCAGCCGTGAGGCGCGCGGGCCGGCGCCGCGGCTGTTCCAGGTGTTCATCGCCACGTGGTGGTGATACCCGCCGGCGGAGGCGAAGAGCACGCCGGGCATGTCCGCGGTCGGGTCGAAGCCCACGGCGCGGACGTAGAAGTCCTGCGCCTGGGCGACGTCGCCGACCTGCAGGTGGACGTGTCCGACCACCCCGGCTCGCTCGGCCCCGGCGTCGAGGACGCCCTGATCCAGGTGCTCGCGCAGGTACTGCTGCGGGTCCAGCGGCAGCGAATCCATGGTGACCCGTCCGTCGTGGACCTCCCACATCGACCGCGGGCGGTCTCGGTAGATCTCGATCCCGTTGCCCTCCGGATCGGTGAAGTAGAAGGCCTCGCTGACCAGGTGATCGGCCGAGCCGACGAACCGCGAGAGCGGGTGCTGCGCGGCCCGGTAGAGGGTCGCGGCCAGGCTGGCCTCATCCTCGACGAGGAAGGCGGTGTGGAACAGACCGGCCGCGCGCGGATCCACTGCGTCCATGCCCGGCGCATGGACCAGCCGGACCATCGGAGTGGTGCCGCGGCCCAGCACCCGGTGGACCTCGCGGCCGCGGGTGCGTTCCTGCAGCGGCACCATCGCCAGGGCGGTGGCGTAGTACTCGGACATGACTTCCAGGTCACCGACGTGCAGGGTGACCGCGTCCATCGCCGTCGCCGGGTTGATGACGCGCTCGGCGTCGGGGCGGTCGAAGGCGGGGGAGGTGTGTGACATGGCGGGCCTCGCTGGGGTCGGGCGGGGAAGTTCCCGCCGAATGGTTGTTGCAACAACCATCAACGCGGGTGGTGCCTCGAATGTTCCCGGCCTCACGCGACTAGGTTGCCAGGCTGACTAGTCAGCCGTACGATCTAGTCATGACCTCGACGCCTCACGAGCCGGAGGAACGGCCCGCCGAATGGCCGTCGGAGTGGCCTTCCGAGTGGCTCCGCGCCGTCCTCGAGCTCTGCGTGCTGCGCATCCTCGCCGACGGCCCGACCTACGGCTACGAGATCGCCGCGCGCCTGGCCGACGAGGGACTGGGCACGGTCAAAGGCGGCACGCTCTACCCGCTGCTGACGCGCTTCGAGCAGTCCAGCCGGGTCGACGTCGACTGGCGCCCCGGCGACGGCGGCCCGGGGCGGAAGTACTACCTGCTCACCGACGCCGGCCGCGCCGACCTCGCCGCACGCCGCGCCGCCTGGCACCAGTTCGTCGCCACCACTGCTGACATCCTCGCCCCGCAGGAGGAGACGCCATGACCCGTTCCCGCTCCGCCGACGCACGTTCTCTGGAACAGACGCTGGCCCCGCACGTCGACCGCCGATGGGCCGGCGACTTCATCGTCGAGCTGCGGCTGCGCGGCGTCGCCGGCCCCGACATCGGCGCCGCGCTCGCCGAAGTCGACTCCCACTGCGCCGAGAGCGGCGAACCGGCGGGCGAGGCCTTCGGGGGGTGCGGGGGAGTACGCCCGCAGCCTGGGCCTGCCGGAGACCGACCAGCAGGCGACGACGGCCGTGCTGCGCCGTACCCTGCCGACCCTGGTGCAGCTGGTCGGGATGGTCACCGTCATCACCGCTGCCCCGGCGATCGCCGCAGGGGAGGCGATGAGCGTCAGCGCCGGCGCACTGGTCAGCGCTCTGGTGCTGGTGGCGGTGATCCTCGCGCTCGGACTCTGGCCGGAGAAGACGTTCGGCGCCCTGGCGGGCCCGCGGTGGAAGGCCGCCGTCATCGCCCCACTGTCCCTGGCGCTGATCGTCGCGCCGACGATCCTGCTGCGTCAGGAGCTGCTCGCCGCCCCGGCCGGACCGAGCCTGGCCGCCGGCGCCGTCGTGCTGCTCGCCGGGGTGTTCTGGGACCTGGTCCTGGTCCGCCGCGAGGCCCGCGACCTGGATCAGGACATGCTGCTGACTCCGTGGGACGGTGCCGCGGAGCGCGATCGCCGACGGCGCGGCGTCGCCTGGGCCGAGCGGATCCGGCTGCTGATGATCCCGACGGTCACAGCAGTCATGGCCGCAGTGTTCCTGCTGCTCGGCTGACGGCAGTCGGCCGCCGAGCCGCAGCGGTCACCGGTATTCGGGGTTCACATGCTCGGCCCCGGTGCCGGCGTCCCAGGCACGGCGATCGTTGCCGGAGGAGGGGATCCCGCCGGCGGTGCGGAGCATCGCCGCCAGATGCATCAGGTTGTAGGTCATGAACGTGGTGTTCCGATTGGTGAAGTCGTTCTCCGGGCCGCCGGAGCCCGGGTCCAGGTAGGACGGGCCGGGGCCGGCCTCGCCGACCCAGCCGGCGTCGGCCTGCGGCGGAATGGTGCAGCCGAGGTGCTGCAGGCTGTAGAGCACGTTCATCGCGCAGTGCTTGATCCCATCCTCGTTGCCGGTGAACAGCGCCCCGCCGACCCGGCCGTAGTAGGACGACTGGCCGGCGTCGTTGAGGTCGCCGGAGTTCGAGTAGAGCCGCTCGATGACCCGCCGCATCACCGAGCTGTTGTCGCCCAGCCAGATCGGGCCGGCCAGCACCAGGATGTCGGAGGCCATGACCGTCCGGTGCAGCTGCGGCCACTCGTCGCTCTCCCAGCCGTGCTGGGTCATATCCGGCTGCACGCCGGGGGCGATGTCATGGTCCACCGGGCGGATGATCTCCACACTCACCCCGTGGTGGCGCATCAGCTCGGCACTGGCCTCCACCAGAGCCCCGGTATGGCTGACCTCCGGGGACGGCTTGAGCGTGCAGTTGAAGAAGGTCGCGCGCAGATGGCTGAAATCCGGGGCGGTCGCCGCGGCGGAGTGCCGACCGGCGGTCTGCGTGTCGTGATCAGTCGATGTCATGGGGCACCTCGCTGTCCGATTGCCGATGATCGATGGGGGGGAGGGCGGCGCCTCACCGGGCAGGCGTCACCGCCGCTCGGGGCGGCCGCCGTCGCCGAGATCCGGGTCGGGCAGCACCTCGCCCGGATCATGCAGCTGGACACGGACACCGTCGAGCCGCAGCCGCCGCAGCCCCTCCAGCGTCATCCGGCGGCCGACGTCGCTGACAGTGTGCACCCGCGAGACGTCCAGCAGCACGGTGTCCCGGCGCAGGGTGGCCATCAGATCCAGCAGCTGGGCGGCGGCGGTGAACTCCACAGTCCCGCGCAGCACCAGCGTGGCGGCGGTGCCGTCGTCGTCCAGCTCCACCCGGTCCGGCAGGCCGCGGTCCGCGGCGAACAGGTGCATCCCCATGTCCGCGGAGAGCCGCTCGAAGGCCATGCGCCCGCGGACGCTGTTCCCGCGAGCGTCCAGACGCGGGGAGAAGGCGCTGATGCCGGCCCGGTCGGGCAGCACGCCGACCATCCCGCCGGCGACCCCGCTCTTGGCAGGGATGCCCACCCGGGTGAGCCAGTCGCCGGCCGCGTCGTACATGCCGGCGGCGGCCATCACGGCCATGACCTGCCGGGCCACCTCCGGCGGCATCAGCTGCTCGCCGGTGCGCGGCTGGACTCCGCCCGCGGCCAGCGTCGCTGCCATCATCGACAGGTCCTCCACCGTCACGAGCAGCGCACACTGGCGGACATAGCCCTCCACGAGCTCATGGGCCGGATCGTCGACGATGCCGTAGGTGCGGAGCATATGGGCGATGGCCAGGTTGCGGTCTGCCGTCTCCAGCTCCGAGGCGGCGACGCGTTCGTCGACCGCCAGCTCCCGTCCGGCCAGCCGCGAGCACAGCGAACGGATCCGCTCGACGCGGTCGGCCGCCGTCGTCGTCGGGCCGACCAGCAGCGCATGGGCGGTGATCGCCCCGGCGTTGATCATCGGGTTCTTGGGCCGATGCGTCTCGCCCTCCAGGGAGAGCTCGTCGAACGCCTCGCCGGAGGGTTCGACGCCGACGACCTCCAGCACCCCGTCCAGGCCGCGGTCCATGATGGCCGCCGCGTAGGCGAACGGCTTGGAGATGGACTGGATGGTGAAGGCGACCTCCGCGTCGCCGGCGGAATAGGTGCTGCCGTCGGCGGAGGTGATCGCCAGGGCGCTGCGGTCGGGGTCGGCCGAGGCCAGCTCCGGGATGTAGTCGGCCGTCGCGCCGTCGTCGACGTCGCGCAGCTCGGCGAGGACTTCCTCGAGGTAGTCGGGGATCGGGGTCTTCATGCCGCCGGGCGTCCTTTCAGAGTCGGGCCCGGGGCCTGGAGCAGGCCCCGGGCGACTCGATATCCCGAGTGCGTGCGGGTCAGGTCAGCGCAGCGCCTCCAGATGCGCCGGGCGCACCGCGTCCACGGCGTCGTCGACCTCGTGATGGGACTCGAGCCACTTCTTCACGTACGGGCAGACCGGCACGATCCGCCATCCCTCGACGGCGCTGGTCTCCAGCGCGGAGCGGGTCAGCGTGCTGGCCAGCCCGAGACCGCCGAAGGCGTCGAAGATCTCGGTGTGGTGGAAGATCCGCTGGCCGTCGTCGGGCAGGTCCTTGTACAGCGAGAAGCCGGCGAGCTCCTCGCCGACGTGCACCTCGAAGCGGGACTCCTCGCCGTTGCGGCGGACGGTCTCCTGGTGATCGGAGGTGCCGGGGGAGCCGGAAGCGGCGGTGGTGTGGTCGTCGGACATGGGTGTTCCTCCTGAGGGTCGGGCTGGCGGCGTCGGCGGGGCCGGCGGCTCAGCCGCGGCCGTCGACGCCCTCGGCGTCGTCCAGCCGCTGTTTGCGGGGGAAGTACCACTGCATCACGCCCCGCAGGTTGTCGGCGTCGGGCCGAGCCCAGTTGCGCATCAGCTCGCCGCCGAAGGAGATCGTGGTCACCGGGCTGGCGCCGGCGGCGATCATCCGGTCGAAGGCGCGGTCGTGCGCGACGGGGCTGATGCCGCCGACGGCGTCGGCGACCGGGTAGACCTCGTAGCCGGCGGCGAGCATGTCCAGCGTCGGGAACGTCAGGCAGACCTCGGTCCAGAGCCCGGCGATGACGACCTTCGTCCGGCCGGTGGCCTCGACGGCGGCGCGGAACTCGGCGTCCTCCCAGGCGTTGACCCCGGTCCGGTCGATCTCGCCGACGCCGGGCAGCTCGTCGCGGATGGCCTGCGCGGTTCCGGAGTTCACGCCCATGTCGACGCCGACGGTGGAGAGCACCACCGGGATGTCATAGGCATGGGCGATCTTGGCCAGACCGATGACGTTGAGATCGATGCGCTCCCGCGAGGCCGAGGTCACCGTGCTGTACTGCTCCGGCTGGTAATCGATCAGCGCGAGCACACAGTTCCCCGGGGAGAGCAGGTGATCCTGCTGCGGGTCCCGGGCCGGCTCCTGCTGCGTCTTGGGGTGCTGAGACATGATCGTCATCCTCCCGGAATCGTGGCCGAGCTCACAGGGCTCCGCTTCCTGAGGCAGAGTAGCACCGGCGCCCCGGGCCTGTCCGGACGCGATCCGGTGCGACGACGACCTCCCGACTGTCGTTCTGCGCCGGCGTTCAGCCGAACGTCCTATCCTCCCGACGCGTCAGGCAGATCACCCCCACAGCAGGCGAGGAGGACAGCCATGCTCGACACTGACCGGACGGACCAGACACGCACCCCCGTGCCGGAGGAGACGCCCGACGGCGACGACGGCGCGGCCCTCGCCGCGGCACCTGCCGCGGCACCTGAGCCGATGCCCGGGGCCCGCCGGACCGTCGCCGTCGTCGTGGTGGAAGTGCTCGGGGCGCTGGCACTGGCCTGGAGCACCGCCGCGCTGCTCTCCGACCACGGCGCGCGCATCACCCTCGGCGGAGCCATCACCGCAGCGCTGCTCGCCGCCGCCGGGGCCGTCGTCGTCGGGCTCGGCCCGCGGATCCTGCGCGGGCTGGCCGAGCGACCCGCCCCGCTGATCGTCGCGATCCTGCTGGCCGGCGCGGTCATCGCGCTGCCGGTGCTCGTGCTGCCGCAGGTGCTGGCCACACTGGCGCCCGGCGCGCCGATGCTGGTCTCGATCCTGGTGGTGCTCGCCGCCTGGGGCGTCGGCTATGCCGTGCTGACCACCGGTGCGGCCGATCCGCTGCTCGACGACCACGCGCTGCGGGAACGCCGACGTGCGCTGCGCCGGCGGACGCTGGCGATCGCGGTGGTGCCGATGCTGATCATCCTCGCCGGCGGCGCCTGGTGGGTGCAGAACTGGCTCGCCGAGCAGAACCCCTTCGGCGGCTGAGGCCCGGCGGCCCGGTGACGACACTTCCCGACGACGCTTCCCGACGGCGCCTCAGGCGCCCGGCACCATCGCCACCAGCGCCTCGACGCAGTCGTCCACGCGCCACTCCGGATGCGTGGTGTGCCGATCGATGGCCAGCGTCACCGCCGCTGAGAGCAGCCCGGTGGCGGTGATCTCCAGCCGCGTCCGGCTCGCCGGCGCGCGCCCGGCGCCAGCGGCGACGGCGGCGTCGAGCGCGGCCAGCTGGTCGGCCAGCAGCGCGACGATCGACTCCTTCTCCGCCCGCAGCTGCTGAGCCTCGTCGTCCCGCCGGCGGGCCAGCGCGAAGGCGACCAGTCCGGTGAAGGAGGGGTGGGCGTCGAGGAACTCCACCGCCGCCCGCAGCCGGGCGGCGAAGCCGGCGCGCTCGCCGTCGTCGGTGTCGGGGTCGACGTCGTCGCGCTCGCCGCGGGGCTCGGCGCGCTCGGCGGCGGCATCCATCATCACGCGCAGCTCCTCGCCGCCGTGGACGAGCATCTCGCGCACCAGCCGGTCCTTGGAGCCGAACTGGTAGTAGACCGATCCCTTGGCCACTCCGGCGATCGCGGCGAGCTCGTCGACCGTGTGCTCGTGGACGCTGCGATGATCGTCCAGGGTCATCATCGCCTCCAGGATCCGCACCCGGGCGGGGCGCTTCGGGCCCGGTGCGGCGTCGGCGTCGTCGGTCATGCTGCTCCTTCTGGTGCGGGTTCTGCTGCTGCGGGCGCTGCTGGTTCCGGCGCTCCTGCTGGTGCCAGCACGGCGGGTGCTGGACTCCATCCTCCCGCGCTCCGGGGCCTCATGCCGCCTCGGCGAAGGGCGGCTGCAGCCGCTTCAGCGACCACGTCTTCTTCCGCCGCACCGCGACGGTCATGATGGTCAGCCCCACGGCGGCGGTGAGCACCAGCGCCGCCGCGGCCGTCGTCGCCGAGGACAGCTGTCCGCCGTAGATGGCGTGGCGCAGCCCGTCGACCACATAGCTCATCGGCAGCCACTGATGCAGCGCGGACAGCCCGTCCGGCAGCGTCTCGGCCGGATAGGTCCCGCCCGAGGCGACCAGCTGCAGCACCAGCAGCACGATCATCAGCATCTTGCCCGGATTGCCCAGCAGCGTGACCACCCCCTGGATCAGCGCGGTGAACGCCAGCGAGGTCGCGGTCAGCAGGCCGAAGGACATCCACGGATGCGCCGGCTCCAGCCCGAGCCCGAAGACCACTGCGGAGTAGACCAGCCCGGCCTGGGCCAGCGAGAGCAGCAGGAACGGCAGCCAGGAGCCGATCACGATCGCCGCCGACGGCGCGTTGGAGGCCAGCGCCCGCGGCGAGACCGGCCGCAGCACCTGGATCATCACCAGCGCGCCGATCCACAGCGACAGCCCGAGGAAGTAGGGCGCCATGCCGGCCCCATAGCTGCCGGCCTCGGTCTGGGCGGTCTCGGCGATGCGCAGCGGATCGCCCATCACTGTGGAGAGCTCGTCGCGCTCCTCTTCGTCAGGATCGGGCACATCCTCCGCGCCGGAGGAGAGCCCGTCGGTGAGCTCGCCGGCGCCGTCGACCAGCTGCGTGGAGCCGTCCTGGGCGCCGGACAGCCCGTCGCGCAGCGAGACCGCACCCTCGGAGAGGTCGGTGGCGCCGGTGTCGAGCTGGGCGGCGCCGGTGATGAGCTCGTCGACGCCGGCGTCGACGGCGGTCGCGCCCTCGGAGAGGTCGCTCGCCCCGGCGGAGAGATCGTCGGCGCCGGAGGACAAGGTGTCCGCGCCGTCCTTCGCCGACTGGGCGCCGGCGGTGAGATCCGGCAGCTGCGTCGCCAGCGAGCCGGCGCCGTCGGCCAGCTCCGAGCTGCCCGACTCCAGCTCGGCCGCGCCGTCGGCGACGTCGCGGGAGCCGGCGGCCAGCTGGTCGATCTGCTCCTGCGCCTCGGTCAGCTCAGTGCGGGTCTGCTCGGCTCGGTCCAGCAGCTGCGAGTCCGCGGCGGTGGAGGCCAGCGCCTCACGGGCGGAGGCGACGTCGTTCTCGGCGATCACCCCGGCCTCGACCAGCTGGCCGACGGTCTCGTCCACCCGGCCCTCGGCGTCGGACTCGAACTGCTGGATCACCTCGGAGGCCTCGTGCGAGGCGGCCGAGAGCTGCTCGTTGCCGTCGGCGACCTGCTCGGCGCCCTCGGTCAGCGAGTCCAGTCCGGTGTGCAGCTCCTCGGCGCCGGCGGAGAGCTCGCCGGCGCCGGACTCGGCGGCCGCGGCGCCGTCGACGAGGCCGCCCAGCCCGGAGGAGAGGTCGCTCGCCCCGGTGGAGAGGTCGTCGGCTCCGGAGGAGAGCGTCGAGGCGCCGTCGTCGAGCTGGCCGGTGCCCTCCTGGAGATCGCCCAGCCCGGCGGAGAGATCGTCGACGCCGTCGTCCAGATCCGCCGCGCCGCCGGCGAGGTCGGAGGCGCCGGAATGCAGGGTGACCAGGCCGTCGTCCAGGTCGGAGGCGCCGTCGGTGAGGTCGGACGCGCCGTCGGCGGCCTGCAGCATCTGCTGATGGATCCGCCCGAAGCCGGTCAGCAGCTGGTCGGCGGACTCCTCACCGACCTGCGCGGCCACTGAGGCGTGGACCTCGGAGGCCAGCGAGTCGACGATGCTGGACAGCAGGTAGTTGTTGGCGTCGTTGGTGACCACCTGCAGCTGGGCCTGCTCGGCGGACTCGAAGTCGCCGGGGGAGGCCAGCGCCGCGGAGAAGTCCTGCGGGATCACCAGGGCGAACTGCTGGTCCCCGGAGGCGACGTTCTCCTCGGCCTGCTCGACCGAGTCGATGTCGACCCAGTGGAAGGAGGCGTCGTCGGCGAGCTCCTCGGCGACATCGTCGCCGATGGACTGCGACTCGCCGTCGAAGTCCGCGCCGTCGTCGAGGTTCACCAGCGCGGCGTCGACGTCTTCCAGGTTCCCGGTGGGATCCCAGTTCGCGTAGAGGTAGATGCCGCCGTAGATCACCGGAACCACCGCCAGGGCGAGGACGGTGAGGATCGGCAGCACGCTGTCGGTCAGTCGCGACAGCTCGGAGCGGATCAGGCGCAGGAAGGTCATCGGTCCTCCGCGGGGGAGTCGTGGGTGGTGTCGTCGGTGGTGCTGCCGGGGTCGCTGTCCGGGGTGGGGGCGTTCTCCGGGGCGGGCGCGTCGGCGTCGTCGGCGTCGTCGGCGTCGGCGTCGTCGGGGTCCTCGGGGTCCTGGGGGCACTCGACCGGCGGTTCTCCGGCGGAGACGACGCGGTGGTCCGTGCCGGCCGGGGCGCGATCGACGACGGCGATCAGGCTGGTGGCCGACTCTTCGTCGACCAGGGCGGCGAGGGTGTCCTCGAGCGTCTCGCCGGTGAGGTCATGACGATCGGGGGAGTCGAGCACCGCGAGACGGACCTGGGGATCGGCGAAGGCCAGCAGCGTGAGCAGCTCGATCCGCTCGGGGGCCGGCAGCGCATCGACGTGGTCGCCGGCGACCCCGCTCCAGTCGTGGGCCTGCATCCAGGCTCGCGGTGAGGACGGGATCCTGTCGCGACGGTGCGGCAGCCGTGCCCGCAGCGGGCGCAGGCCGAGCGACTCGGCCACGACGCGGCGGACGCTCATGAAGTGTTCCGGGGAGGTGATCCCCTCGGCGTCGACGACGGCGGCGGCGCGACGGCGAGCCCGCAGGCCGGGCTCGTCGTCGAGGAGCAGCTCGCCGTCCTCGGGCGCCATGCGGCCGGAGAGGATCAGTGAGGCGGCGGTGCGGCCCGCGGGGGTGGGGATCTCGAGGAAGACCAGCTCCCCGGCGGCGATCCGGAAGCTGGTGGGCGGCACGATGAGGGCGTGCCGGTCATGGAAGCTCATCGAGCGCACATCGAGCATATGTCGATCGTACTGAACTGACTGGTCAGTCTAAAAGTTTCGTGAGCGACGGAACATCGGGGTGGTGGGGTGGGTCCACGAGGCGGTGGGGCCGGTGGTCCGTGCGGGCGCCGCTTGTCCCCGTCCAGTTGGGCGGGGAGCTCGCCGGCGTCGACGATCTCGAGGGCTGCGCCGGTTCGTCCCCGTCCAGTTGGGCGGGGCCGCCGTCTCGCCTCGTCCAGTTCTCAATTCCCGGCCCAACTGGACGGGGAGTTCTGAACACGACGGGGCGGAGCGGATCGTCTCCGCGTGTGAGGGGTCTCCACAGCCTGATCAGGTCGAGTTGCGGCCCGTCGTGTGGTCCTTAGACTGGCGGGCTGGGTGTCCACGGTGCTGCCAGTGGCCCCTGACAGTGCCGGAACAACCGGGAGCCTTATGACGCCTGTGTCTGCCGAGACCGACCTGACCGCCGACGACGACGCCGGCCGCCGCGGTGCGCGCCGCCTGCCTCTGCTGGGGGCGATTCTTGCCGGCGTGCTGCTGCTCAGCGCCTGCGGCGGGTCTCCTGAGGAGGAAGGTCAGGCCGGTTCCGAGGAGCCCAGCGCAAGCGCCTCGGCGGGCGAAAGCGCCGACGGTGGTTCTGGTGAGGATAGCCCGTCGGGCGAAGGGCCGGAGGGGTCCCCCAGCGATCCAACCAGCGACAGCGCCGGCGAGGGCGGCACTGGCGGCGACGGCTCGAGCGAGCCGGTCCCGGCGTCGTCGGACGGACCCGCCCAGAACTGGCCCGAGCCGGAGGCTCCCGAGGAGATCACTGAGAAGAGTGAAGAGGGAGCCGAGGCGGCGCTGGAGTACTGGTGGGAACTGTATGCCTACGCACGGAACACCGGCGACACGTCGTCACTGGTCAAGATGTCGATGTCGACATGCGATTACTGCAAGGCGCGAGTCGAGCACACCATAGGCGTCTATGACCAAGGCGGTTGGTGGCATCAGGATGAGTACGAGATCAAGGACATGGCTCTCGTCGAGCAGGATGATGGTTCGTACAAGGGCTACTTCATCTTGGGCGGCGGGACGTTCATCAGCTACTCGGAAGACTCTCCCACGCAGGCCGAAGACGATTCCAGTGTCCAAAGATGGGGTGCGAAGTTCGCGTATGCAGATGGCAGGTGGGTCGCAGAGGATCTGAGCCACCTCTGTACAGAGGGTGAGGACGAAGGGTGCGATCTCTCCTGATCCGGCTAGCTCCTGGATTTCTCGGAACCTCCCTGGCGATTCTTCTATGCTTCGTGGCACCTATCGCCTTGCAGGGGGTGTTGGCCTCTGACGCCGCAGACAAATGCGAGTACAAGCAGACCGCCGGCAAGGACGACTCTGCTGGCTCCCTCACCGGGGGTGCGCAAGAGTGTGAAGCACCGGCGACCGACGGTTTCGTGGATTCGGACGAGAAGGAATCGGAAGGTGGGAGCGGCTCCGATAATCAGGGCCGTGGACAGCCCGAGGGGACCGGTGACGTTCCCGGAGCTGCTAATCAGCCAGGTGCCGGCGGTGCAGAGGACGAGGGGGATTCGGGCGAGGAAGTCACCTATGAGAAAAGCAATACGTGTTTGGCAGGTGCGGTCCCCGACTCCGCGTGTATCGACTTGAATGGCGGGCCGGGGTGCACAGCGCCGAACGAGCCGCTGGATGTCCCGAGGCGTATCTGCGAGACGGGCCCCGAGCCGGAACCTGAGCAAGACGAACAGTCAGCTGATCCTGAGCCTGTCACTGTTGCTCGGGAGGAGTTCGTGGAGATGTCCCTCGAGCCTGCATCTGTGCAGTTCGAGCCTGATCTGCTGGGCTTCGGCTATAAGGGGCGACACACGAACATCTACGCGGACGTGGGCACCCAGACGACCTCTGGTGAGGTCCTCGACGCCACCATGGAGCTGCGTGCCATTCCTGTCGCCTACCACTGGGACTATGGCGATGGGACTTCACGGACTACCTACGAACCCGGGGAGCCGTTGCCGGACTACGACGGCACGGGCGAAGAGATCAACACGATGGACTTCAAGACCCCGACCTCCCACGTCTACGAGGAGACCGGGATCTTCGAGGTCACGGTGACCACGGAGTTCGTCGGGCAGTTCCGCTACGACGGCGGCGACTGGGACGGCATCCCCGGCACGATCAGCGTCACGTCCTCACCCGGCGAGGCCGACATCTGGACCCAGAACTCCCGCTGGGTCTCCGGCGCCTGCGAGTCGCGGGACCAGTGGGGCTGCAACGGACCGGTGCAGTTCGATCCGTCCACCGACCGTCCGCCGAAGATCTATCAGGATCAGTATGACGAGAACGGCAACTGGATCGGCCCGGTGAACTGACGCTCCGGTGGGATCCCCGAGCAGCACATCACCCACCCCGCGTGGCAGACCTCTCCCTCCCCGGTGAGGCACTTCATGGCCAACTCGCCGGCCCCGGCATAGACTCGCCAGCAGGCGACCGTCGCGTCGCATCAGGGGCGCGGCGGCCGGGAGTCTTTCCAGAACAGGAGATGTCATGCCCACAGTCGCGCGGAACATCGTCGACACCCTGCACGCCTCCGGAGTCCAGCGGGTCTACGGGATCCCCGGCGACTCGCTCAACGGCTTCACCGATGCGCTGCGCGTCGCCGGCACCCTCGACTGGGTCCAGACCCGCCACGAGGAGGCCGCCGCCTTCGCCGCCAGCGCGGAGGCGCAGACCACCGGCGAACTCGCCGTCTGCGCGGGCAGCTGCGGGCCGGGCAACCTGCATCTGATCAACGGCCTCTACGACGCCCAGCGCTCGCGGACCCCGGTGCTGGCCATCGCCGCCCACATCCCCAGCGAGGAGATCGGCTCCGGTTACTTCCAGGAGACCCACCCGCAGGAGGTCTTTCGCGAGTGCAGCGTCTACGTCGAGCAAGTCTCCACCGCCGAGCAGATGCCGCGGCTGCTGCGCGTGGCCATGCGCGAAGCCATCCAGAAGCGCGGGGTGGCCGTGCTGGTCATCCCCGGCGACGTCGCACTGCAGGAGATCGAGGCAGAACCGGAGGCCATCCGGCCGGCACTCTCCACCACGGTCCCCGCCGAGACCGAGCTGGAATCCGCCGCCGAGATCCTCAACGAGCGCAGCAAGGTCACCATCCTCGCCGGGGCCGGCGCGGCCGACGCCCACGACCAGCTGCTGGCCGCCGCCGAGCGGCTGCAGGCGCCGATCGTCCACGCCATGCGCGGCAAGGAACACATCGAGTACGACAACCCCTACGACGTCGGCATGACCGGCCTGCTGGGCTTCTCCTCCGGCTATCACGCCATGGACGATGCCGAGACGCTGCTGGTGCTCGGCTCGGATCTGCCGTACCAGCAGTTCTACCCGGACGCGAAGGTCGTCCAGGTCGACATCCGCGGCGAGCAGATTGGCCGCCGCACTCCGGTCGACGTCGGCCTGGTCGGGGGAGTGGCCGAGACCCTCGACGCGCTGCTGCCGCGGCTGAGCGAGCACCGCAGCTCCAAGCACCTGGACGCGATGACCAAGCACTACCGTCGCGCCCGCAAGGACCTGGACTCGCTGGCCAGCCCGTCGAAGCGCACCATCCACCCGCAGTACCTCGCCCGGCTGATCGACGAACAGGCCGACGACGACGCCGTCTTCCTGCCCGACGTCGGCTCGCCGGTGGTCTGGGCCTCGCGCTACCTGACCATGAACGGCCGCCGTCGGCTCATCGGCTCCTTCGCCCACGGCTCGATGGCCAACGCGGTCTCGCAGTCGATCGGCGTGCAGTCGGTGGACACGAACCGCCAGGTCATCGCCATGGCCGGCGACGGCGGTCTGGCGATGCTCATGGGCGAGCTGATGAGCCTGACCCAGCACCGACTGCCGGTGAAGACCGTGGTGTTCAACAACTCCTCGCTGAACTTCGTCGAGGTGGAGATGAAGGCCGCCGGCTTCGTCAACTACGGCACCGAGCTCGCGAACCCGAACTTCGCCGACGTCGCCGAGGCCACCGGCATCCGCGGCATCCGGGTGGAGAGCTCGGCGGAGCTGCCGGGTGCGGTCGAGGAGTTCCTCGCCCATGACGGCCCGGCCCTGCTGGACGTGGTCACTGAGCGGCAGGAGCTGTCCATGCCGCCGACGATCACCGCCGAGCAGGCCAAGGGCTTCACGCTCTACGCCATCCGCACGGTGATGTCCGGCCGCGGCGACGAGCTGATCGACCTGGCCCGGAACAACGCCCGGCAGCTGTTCTGAGGCCCTGATCCGCGGGCCGGGCGGTAGGGGTCGGGCGACAGGGGGTCAGGCGGGGCGGGTCACCCGGCGCTCGCGACGGCTCGCCCTCCACGCCATGCCTGTGGCCAGCGCCGCCAACACCACGAGACCCGCCCACCGCAGAAGGTCCGGATGCCAGATGGTGCCATGCGTGATCACCTCATCGATGAGCGGAACCGTAGCCACCAGGGCGATGCCGGCCATCCACCACGCGCGGTGCCGCGGACGGACCCCGGCCTGCGGACCGTGCCGCCGGGCGTAGGTCTGCGGGGATCCGAACTCCTCGACCAGCGATGAGCCGACGTCCTCGGCATGGGCTCGAGCTTCGGCGAGCACCCGGCGGACGCGTCGATCGGAGATGTCTCCGCGCAGCCGCAGGGCCGCGGCGGCCTCGTCGAGCCACTGGTGATCGTCGAGCGGGGCGGCCTGAGCGGCGGATCCCGGAGACGACGTCGCCGGCGGCGTCGCGCGTCGACGTCCCCAGGCCGCCCGGTCCGGCACGTGGTCGAAGCCCCAGGCGAGGAGTCCGGCGAGTCCGGCGATCGGCAGGTGCCACCAGACGCTGAGCGAGCGCGTCGCCTGATCTGCGAGCGTGACCAGGTCCCAGCCTGCCGCGGTGCTGAGCGCACCCAGCGCGACGACGGTGACGCCGACGGCGACGAGGAAGGACCGGCGTCGCAGCACGGCGGCGAAGACTGCTTGGAGCAGCGTGATGGCCAACGCGAGGCCCAGCGGCGCCGCCAGCGGAAGCATCGAGATTGCCTCGGCCCCGTCGAGCAGACCCACGACGAGGAAGATCATAGAGAAGGCCGCAGTGCCGACCAGCGTGATCACCGCCGCCTCCCGGAGGCTGCGCGGCCGGGCGATCTCAGGAGTCACTTCGCCCTGCTCGCGCAGTCGCGGCAGCTGCTCCTCCGCCCAGTGCTGGGCCGGGCCGTAGAGCTCCTCGATGGGCTCATCGGAGGCGCGGAGCGTGTCGAGCAGCTGCTCCAGCCGGGCGACGACGGCCGGTTCGGCGACGTCGTCGAGGATCAGCGCCGTCGCGGCCGCCTGCGCCCACTTCTCATCCCGGGCCCGTCCGCGTGCGGCGCGGAAGTGCCGGTGGAGATCCTCGAGCCGGCGCGGCGTGGTGCGTGCAGTCTGCGTCATCGGGGCGTCGGGCTCCTCGGCTCGTCGGAATCGGTCGGGTCATGCGCATCGGGCGCGGTCGGCGGCTGCTCGCCGAGCGCGTCGACGAGGGCGCGCCAACGGTCTCGATCCTCCTGCAGGCGTCGACGTCCCGCTCCGGTGAGCTGGTACACGCGTCGGCGCGGTCCGCCGGACCCTTCGGCCCAGGATGCGGCGAGGAGCCCGTCGTCCTCCAGGTCGCCGAGCAGCGGATACAGTGAGCCGCCGCGCGGGCGCCCGAAGCCGCGGCGCTCGAGGGCGACGGCGATCCCGTAGCCGTGCTGCGGCGCCTCCTGGAGCGCGGCCAGCACGGCCGTCGACAGTGCGGCACGGACCCAGGGTGCCGGCCAGTCGGGAGTCGGATCCTCGGTCATGCTTCTATGTACGCATCGTATTCAGTGAGGTGTCAAGGGAGCCGTGGTCATGAGGCGCTCGCGGCTCGACACGATCCTCCGGCCGTGACAGCTCGGTCCTGGAGGCGGCGGGAGATAGGCTCTGCGGCGAGAGTGCTCGAGACTTGTCTCCGACCCCTGAGGATCCCCATGGCACCCGCCGCCCGCACGACCACCGCCGCCGTCGAACGTGCGGTACTGGCCCGGGTGCTGGAGGAGGCCGGCCCTGAGGCACCGACGCTCTGCGCCGGCTGGGACGCTCAGGACCTCGCCGCGCATCTGGTCATGCGTGATGGCCACCTGGACCTGCTGGCTCGCCGCCGCATCCCGACGCCCGGCGCACACTTCCGCGGCGAGCCGCCGGCCGAGGGCGTGCTGGACTTCGGCGACCTGCTCGAGCGCTTCGCCGCCGGGGCGCCGCGCTGGTCGCCGGCGAGGATCGGTCCCGTCGACGAGGCGATGAACACGCTGGAGTTCTTCGTCCATGCCGAGGACGTGCTCCGCGCCGGGGCCGAGGCGCCCTCGCCCCGGCGCGATCTCGATCCGGCGGTGGAGGCCCGACTCTGGTCATTCGCGGCGAAGACGCTGTTCCTGGTCGCCGCGCGCTCGCAGCATCTACGGGTGGCCTGGGTCAGCCCCGGCTTCGGCGCAGTGACCCACGGCCGACGGCGCGATCCGCTGCAGATCGTCGAGGGCGCGCCCGGCGAGTTGGTGCTCCGGGCCTTCGGCCGCGGACAGGTCGCCGACGTGACCGTGCGCGAGGTGTGACGGCCGCGTCGGGCACGGCTCCCGTCGTGCAGTCGTCCCGTCGTCCCCGATCAGCCTCGCAGTCCCAGCGCGAAGGGCAGCACCGACTCCGCCCCGGCGCGACGCAGCTCGCGGGCGGCGAGGGTCAGCGTCCAGCGCGAGACGATCTCGTCGTCGACCAGCAGCACCGAGTGGCCGGGGAGCCTCTCGGCCAGGTGGACGGGCACGGCGAAGCTGCCCAGCAGTCCGGAGACGCGGAAGGCGCTGTTGGACTCCGGCGCCGACGTCGGCCCGGAGCCGACCAGCTCCAGCGCGCCGGCATAGGGCAGCCGCCCGATCTCGGCCAGGCCCGAGGCCAGCGACTCCACCAGCTGCGGCCTGCTGCGCGAGGGCACGGCGACGACGGCCTCCGGACGCTTCGGCCAGTCCCAGTCGGCGAGCACGCGCACCGCCGCCTGGACGAGCTCGCGGCTGATCGGACCGTCCTCGCCGGAGAGCGCCTGACGCACGGCAGTTCCCCAGCCCAGGTCGCTGAGCCGGGCGAGCACCCGACCGTCCTCGGCCGTCTGGTCAGTGCTCAGCTTGCCCTTCAGGTCCACGCCCAGGGCATCGAGTCCGGTGGGCCACTGCTTGCGGGCCGGGACCTCCACGCCGACGGCGTCCAGGCTGGCCTTCGCCTGGCCGACCGAGCCCTGGTCCACGCTCGTCGGGTACCAGGGTCCTGCGCAGGCGTCGCAGCGGCCGCAGGGCTCGGCGTCGACGTCGTCCAGCGCCTTCGCCAGAGCCATCATCCGGCAGGAGTCCTGACGACCCGGCCCGACGGGCAGGGCCTCATAGTCGAGCATGGCCTGCTGCTCGGCCCGCCGCAGCGCCAGGATGCGGTCATACCTCTCAGCGTCGTAGGTCCATCCCCGACCCGTGGACAGCCACCCGCCTCGCACCCGGGCGGCCGCGCCGTCGACCTCGAGGACCTTCAGCAGCAGCTCCAGTGGCGAGCGGCGGATCTCCACCATCGCCTCGAGCCGCGCCACAGACATCGTCTCCTCAGTGGACAGGGCGGACAGCACGGCATCGGCCCGGTCCTGCGTCGGCATCGAGGCCTGGGCGAAGTGCTCCCAGATCCGCACGTCCTCCGCACCGGGGAGCAGCAGCACGTCGGCAGTGTCCACCGCACGCCCGGCACGACCGATCTGCTGGTAGTAGGAGACCGGCGACGACGGCGCCCCCAGGTGGATGACGAAGCCCAGGTCCGGCTTGTCGAAGCCCATGCCCAGCGCCGAGGTCGCGATCAGCGCCGTGACCTCGTTGTCCTTGAGCTTGCGCTCCAGCTCGGCGCGCTCGTCGGCGTCGGTGCGGCCGGTGTAGGCCAGCACCTGGTGGCCCTGCTCGCGCAGATGGGCGGCGACGTCCTCGGCCTGCGAGACGGTCAGGGTATAGACGATCCCGCTGCCGGTCATCGCGCCGAGATGCTGGGACAGCCAGGCGATGCGGGCGGCGGCGTCGGGCAGCGTCAGCACGCCCAGCCGCAGCGAGGCGCGGCTGAGCTGCCCGCGCAGGATCATCACCTCGGCCTCGCCGGAAGCGCCGCCCGGCCCGCCGACGCCGTCGCCGCCCGATCCGCCGACGCCCGAGGAACCGCCCGAGGAGCCGCCCGGGGCCAGCTGCGCGGCGACGTCCTCGACCACCCGGCCGTTCGCCGTCGCCGTGGTGGCCAGCACCGGCACCTCGTCGGGCAGCGCGTGCACGATCTCGCCGATCCGCCGGTAGTCGGGCCGGAAGTCATGGCCCCAGTCGGAGATGCAGTGCGCCTCGTCGACCACCAGCATCCCCAGCCGGGAGAGCAGCCCGGGCAGCACCTCGTCGCGGAACCGGGGATTGGCCAGCCGCTCCGGCGAGATCAGCAGCACGTCCAGCTCGTCGGCGTCCAGCTCAGCCAGCACCTCGTCCCAGGCGTGGGCATTGGCCGAGTTCACCGCCCGCGCGCGGACTCCGGCGCGCTCGGCGGCGGCGATCTGGTCGCGCATCAGCGCGATCAGCGGCGAGACGATCAGGCTGACCCCGCGCCCGCGGGCGCGCAGCAGGTGGGCGGCGAGGAAGTAGACCGCCGACTTGCCCCAGCCGGTCCGCTGGACGACCAGCACTCGACGGCGCTGCTCGACGAGCGCGGAGATCGCCTCCAGCTGTCCGTCGCGGAAGGTCGTCACCCCGCCGGTCAGCGCGGCGAGCCGCTCCTGCGCCTCGGCGCGGAAGCTCGCGGAGACGGCAGGGGCGGGGGAGTTCGTGCCGGCGGCGCCGGAGGTCTCGGCAGAGGTCATCCCGGACACTCTGCCACAGCTGGCGACCGCTCGGCCCCGCCCTCTGGCCGCACACGGCGCCGGACCCTACTGTGGACGCCACACCCGCGCATCGACCCGGCGCCCGCGAAGGAGACCCCATGCCCGTCGTCGAGATCACCAGCCGCCTGCCGTTCCGGTGCGAGGACGTCGCCGCCTGGCTCGCCCGACCGGGGACGACCACCCGCCTGATGCCGCCGTTCGCCGGCGCCGTGCTGCAGGAGCCGGAGGGTGCCGACGGCGACGCCGGCGAGGGGGCCGAGCTGGTCCTCGCCCTCGACGTCCCCGGACTGCTCGGCACCTCGGCGACGGCGGCGGCCGGACTGCTGCGCCTGGCCACGGGCGCCGCTCCGCCCACGCGCACGTCGTGGCGGCTGCGGCGGCACCGGGGATCCGACGGCGGATTCGTCGACGTCATGGACGAAGGGCCGATGCGCTCCTGGCGTCGGGACGTGCGGATCGGCGACGACGGCGCCGGCACCCGGATCGAGGAGACGATCGCCTACCAGCTGCCGGCCGCCGAACGGATTCCGCGCGCCCTCCGGGTCCGGCTGCACCGGATCATCGAGGGCGAGCTGCGCCGGCAGGCCGCCTTCCGCGACCATCAGGCCGCCGCGGATCTGGCCTTCCACGCCCAGCACAGCCGTCTGCCCGCTCAGCAGGACGCCGATCCGGGGTCCGACCGCCCGGCGGGTCCGCGCGTCGTCGCCGTCTCCGGAGCCTCCGGGATGATCGGTACCCAGGTCTGCGCGCTGCTCTCCGGCGCCGGCCTCGAGGTCCGGCGGCTGGTCCGGCGGTCGAGCCCCGACGGCCGCGACGACGAGATCCCCTGGGACCCGACGGCCGACGAGCTGGCCGCCGAGGCCTTCGACGACGTCGACGCGGTGGTCCACCTGGCCGGCCACCCGCTGGCCGGTCGCTTCACCGCCGAGCACAAGCGCCGGATCGAGCAGTCCCGCGTCGAGGGCACGCGACTGGTCGCGCGGCGGATCGCCGAGGCCGAGCAGCGCGCCCCGCGCCCGGACGGGCCGCGGGCGCTGATCAGCGGCTCGGCCATCGGCTGGTACGGCGCGACCGCCGCCGACCGGCCGCATGAGCACGACCTGCTCACCGAGGACCTGCCGGCCGGCGCCGACTTCCTCGCCGGCGTCTGCCGCCGGTGGGAGCAGGAGGCCGAGCAGGCCGCCGCGGCCGGCGTCCGCGTGGCCACAGTCCGCACCGGGATCGTGCAGTCGCCGACCGGGGGAGCGCTGGCCCAGCTGCTGCCGCTGGTGGCCGCCGGCGTCGGCGGTCGGCTCGGCGACCAGCAGGTGCAGAGCTGGATCAGCCTCGACGACGTCGCCGCGCTGATCGTGCACCTGGTGCTCACCCCGCAGGCCGCCGGCCCGGTCAACGCCGTCGCCCCCGCACCGGTCACGGCCCGGCGCTACGCGCGCATCCTCGCCGACGTGCTGCACCGCCCGGCCGCCGTGCCGGTGCCGTCCTTCGGGCCGCGGCTGCTGCTCGGCTCCGAGGGCGCGCGGGAGATGGCGCTGGCCGACCAGCGCGTCAGCGCCGCACGCGCCGAGGAGCTCGGCCACGCCTTCCGCCACCGGGCCCTGGACGAGGCGCTGCATCACGTGCTCGGCCGGCGGACGGCGTGAACCGCCCGTCCCGCCGGTCTTCCCCCGACGCGAGATCCTCGACATCATGGATCCATGAGCCACCCGACCCACGCCCCCGCCGCCGCCCGCCGCCTGCAGGAGATGCACCATCGTGATCGTCCCATCGTGCTGCCCACCGTCTGGGACGCCTGGTCGGCCCGGACCGTGGCCTCCGCCGGCTTCGAGGCGCTGACCGTCGGCAGCCACCCCGTGGCCGACTCCCGCGGCAGCGCCGACGGGGAGACGATGACGCTCGACGAGGCGCTCGACGGCGTCGCCCGCGTGGTCGGCGCCGTCGACGTGCCGGTCTCGGCGGATCTCGAGGCCGGCTACGGCACCTCGCCCGAGGAGCTCGTCGACCGGCTCCTGGAGACCGGCGCCGTCGGGCTGAACCTCGAGGACACCGTGCCGGCGCGCGGAGCGATGCGCAGCCCGGAGGAGCATGCCGACTACATCCGGCGGATGCGCGTCCGCGCCGACGCGGCCGGCGTGCCGCTGGTGATCAACGCCCGGACCGACGCCTTCAAGCACGCCGGATCCCTGCAGGACCCGACCGCCGAGGCGCTGCACCGGCTGCGGCTGATGGAGGAGGCCGGCGCCGACTGTCTCTACCCGGTGGCGGTGCCGAGCACTGCGGTGCTCGAGCAGCTGCTCGCCGCCGTCTCCACGCCGCTGAACGTCACCGCCCATCCTGAGCGCGGGGCCGTGCCGGACCAGCTGGATCTGGACCGGCTGGCCGCCCTCGGCGTCCGACGGGTCAGCTTCGGTCCGTTGCTGCAGCAGGCGGCGGGCGAGCACATCGCCCAGCTGCTCGACGGTTGGCGCTGAGCAGGACGCCGGCCGCCGCGGCGCGATCGGCGGGGCGCAGTGCGGGCGGCGCGCGTCGCGTGCGGAGGCGATAGGCTGGCGGGCCGAGGCCCGCGTGGCCCGTCCCCGCCCGCGACCCAGGAGTGCCGCCAGCTATGCGCGTGACCATCGACCCCCGGACCCAGGGCGTGCTGAACGCCGACGAGGGCACCACAGTGCGCCGCAGCGTGCTGCCCTCCGGCGTGCGCGTCATCACCGAGTCCATGCCCGCCCAGCGCTCGGTGACCCTCGGCTTCTGGATCGCCGTCGGCTCCCGCGACGAGGCCGCCCACCAGCACGGCTCCACCCACTTCCTCGAGCACCTGCTGTTCAAGGGCACCGCGAAGCGCTCGCCGTTGGACATCGCCGCGGCCTTCGACGCCGTCGGCGGCGAGTCCAACGCGCTGACCGGCAAGGAGCACACCTGCTACTACGCCCGCGTGCTGGACAGCGACCTGCCCATGGCCGTCGACGTGCTCACCGACATGGTCACCTCCGCGACGCTGGACCCCGAGGAGATGGAGACCGAGCGCGGAGTCATCCTCGAGGAGCTGGCCATGGCCGAGGACGATCCGATGGACGTCGCCCTCGAACGCTTCCATGAGCAGGTCATGGACGACCACCCGCTCGGCCGGCCCATCGGCGGCACCGCCGACGACATCCGGGCGGCGAGCCGCGACGACGTCGCCGACCACTTCCGCCGCTGGTACCGACCGGAGGAGCTGGTCATCACCGCCGCCGGCGGCCTGGACCACGACGAGCTCTGCCGGCTGATCTCCGCGGCGCTGGCCGAGTCCTCCTGGGACGTGACCTCCCGCCGCGACCCGGCGTCGCTGCGCGTCGGCGGCCACGAGCAGATCCCGGTACGCACCGGCGTCGAGCAGCACCGCAAGTCCGTGGAGCAGACGCAGGTCATCCTCGGCGGCCGCGGGATGTCGGCCGCCGACGAGGACCGCTTCGCGCTGTCGGTGATGCATGCCGCCCTCGGCGGCGGGATGTCCTCGCGGCTGTTCCAGGAGATCCGCGAGCGGCGCGGGCTGGCCTACTCCACCTACTCCTTCTCCGCGGCCTACACCGACGCCGGCGCCTACGGCCTCTACGCCGGCTGCCTGCCGGACAAGGTCGACACCGTCGTCGAGGTGATGAGTGCCGAGCTGGAGCGCATCGCCTCCGAGCCGCTCGACGCCGAGGAGCTCGACCGCGCCAAGGGCCAGCTGCGCGGGGCGACAGTGCTGGGGATGGAGGAGACCTCCTCGCGGATGTCCCGGCTGGGTCGCGCGGAGCTCGTCCGCGGCGAGTTCGTCGACATCTCCGACACGCTCGCCGAGATCGAGGCCGTCACCGCCGCCGACGTCGCCCGTGTGGCCCGTCGGCTCGCCGACTCGCCGCGGGCGACGACCGTCGTCGGACCGTGAGAGAGGCCACGGCCGTCGGCGGCGTCGCCGGCCGGTGTGGCAGGCTGAGGTGGGCGCGGCGACTGGACGATGGGTCGTCGCGACCCCAGGATGGAGAGAGCCCCGGCGGAGTCTGCTCCGCCGCGGCTGAGCAGACCAGGAGGACACGATGAGACCGGAACGACCGAACGGCGACGTCGCCCGGCGGAGTCGGCCCCAGCGTCGGCACCGGCTCGGGGCCCTGACTGTGGCGCTGCTGACCGCCGCGACGCTCGGAGCGGGATGCACCTACCCGCCCGAGGACGCCGATCCCACCGGCTCGGCCTCCGGATCGCCCGAGGCGACCGCCGACGCTTCGCCCGATGATTCGGCCGAGGGCTCGACCAGCGCCTCGGCCGACGTGGCGGACGACGTCGATCAGTCCTCCGGCGCCCCCGACGCTCCGGTCTCCGACGGCGCCACCGCTCAGCCGGTCCTCCCCTCGGAGATGCCGCAGGACCCCTGGGAGCGCACCCACATCGTCGAGCCCAGCGCCGGGATGAACGCCGAGCGGCTGATCGGCTGGCAGGACTATCGCGCCGTCACTGCGGGGGGAGAGCGTCCCCGGCAGGCTACGGAGCTGGAGTTCCTGCTGGTCAGCGGCAATGAGAACTGCTTCGGCGTCCGGGCCGAAGTGGAGGAGGACGCTCAGACAGTCCGCGTGGCCACGATCCGCGGCGTCCTGCAGGACACGCTGGAGGCCTGCACGGCCGAAGGCCGGATGGTCTCGCTCGTGGTCGAGCTGGAGCAGCCGCTCGGCGACCGCGAGGTCGTGCCGATGGAGGAGGAGAACGTCGGCCTCGCCGACTGAGCCGCCGAGGCCCAGGAACAGGCGAAGTCAGCACGGACCGCTCGGACCTCCCGGGCCGCCGCAGGCGGGGCGCGCCCGCTCAGCCGCCGGCGAAGGGTGGCAGCACGTCCACCGTCTCGCCGCCGCGCAGCACGGCGGCCGGCGTCGTCGCCGACGCCTCGGCGCGGGTCCGGACGCCGTCGACCAGGAACGAGCACCGCGGCAGGACCGTCTCCAGCGACGGTGCGTCCAGCGACGGTGCGTCCAGCGACGGTGCGTCCGACGACGGCGCCTCTGACGCCGGTGCCGCGGCGCGGGCGGCCAGCAGCCGCGGCAGCTCCTCGCGCAGCGTCGGCAGGCTCATCTCGTCCTCCAGCGGCAGGCGCAGCGACTCGGCGCCGGCCGCCTCGGCCGCGGCGGCGAAGAACCGCAGCGTGATCTCAGTGCTCATCGGAGCCGTCCTCCTGTCGTCGCAGCCGTGGTCCGGGCGGCCTCAGCCGCCGATGGCCGACATCGACCGGCCGGGTCGGTGGAAGCTGTCGAGCTCGAAGCCCGGCCGGTCGGTGCCGTGGGCGGCCGGCTTGGCCCACATCGCCTCCGCCCAGCGCTGGGCGACGGCGTCGTCGTCGGCCTCCGGATCGCGGAGCAGATCGACCAGATCCACCTCTTCGGCGGAGAACAGGCAGCTCATCACCCGCCCTTCGGCCGTGATCCGCGTGCGCCGGCAGTCGGCGCAGAACGGCTCGGTGACCGAGGCGATGACCCCGACCCGGCCGCGGAGGTTCCCCTCGGCGTCGAGGACGTCGAAGCGTTCGGCCGGGGCGCCGTCGCGGTCCTCGTCGGAGGCCCGGAGGGTGACGTGCTCGGAGAGCAGCTCGCGGGTCTCGGCGGCGGAGACGGTGCCGTCGCGCCGCCAGTTCTGGTCGCCGTCCAGCGGCATCTGCTCGATGAAGCGCAGCTCGAAGCCCTGCCGCAAGGCCCAGTCGAGCAGCTGCGGAGCCTCCTGATCGTTGATCCCGCGCATCAGCACCGCGTTGATCTTCAGCGGCGTCAGCCCGGCCTCCGCGGCGGCGGAGACGCCGGCGAGCACCTTGTCCAGCGAGTCCCGGCGGGTCAGCTGCGCGAAGGTCTCGTGATGCAGCGAGTCCAGCGAGACGTTGATCCGATCCAGACCGGCCTCGGCCAGCGCGGCGGCCTTCTTCTCCAGACCGATCGCGTTGGTGGTCATCGAGATCGGCAGCTGCGGGTGGTCGGCGCGGATGCCGGCGATGATGTCGACCAGGTCGACCCGCACCAGCGGCTCGCCGCCGGTCAGCCGCAGCTCGCGGATGCCCAGGGTCTCCACTCCGATGCGCACCAGCCGGCGGATCTCCTCGACGCCGAGCAGCTGCTCCTTCTTCAACCACGGCAGCCCTTCGGCGGGCATGCAGTAGGTGCAGCGCAGATTGCACTTGTCGATCAGCGAGATGCGCAGATCGGTCGCCTGGCGACCGAAGGTGTCCATCAGTCCGGCCGAGGCGTCAGGTCGGGAGAGGCTCGGCATGCCCAGCGACACCGGGGCCGAGCCTCCGCGCGGCGCCGAGGTGCTCGGCGCGGGGT
Organism: Nesterenkonia halobia; assembly: GCF_039536005.1. Taxonomy (NCBI): domain Bacteria; kingdom Bacillati; phylum Actinomycetota; class Actinomycetes; order Micrococcales; family Micrococcaceae; genus Nesterenkonia; species Nesterenkonia halobia. The sequence goes on from NZ_BAAAYG010000002.1 coordinate 355,458, forward strand.
CGGCTTCCTGCATGTCTCCAGGCTAGTCGTCCTGAGCGTAGTCAGCATCACACGGACGGCCGGTCTCGGCCTGCGGACATCTCCCGCGGCCGTCGAGGCCCCACGGCCCCACGGGCCCTCCATGGCTGCGCCGTCTCGGACGCATCGAGGGCTCGGCATGCGACCGCGATCCCGCCGTCAGTAGACTGGCGGGCATGACCCAGACCACCGGCCGACGCTCCGTCGAGGAGCATCATGCCCTCATCGGCGAGGCCCTGCAGGCGGCGACGGCGACGCGGGCGGTGGAGTGCGTCGCCGTCGGCGAGGCCGAGGCGGTCGGCCGGGTGGTCGCCGCCGAGGTCACGGCCCCGGGGCCGCTGCCCCGCCACGACGACTCCCAGATGGACGGCTATGCCGTGCGCGCCGCAGATGTGGCCGCCGCCCGGGCCGAGGACGACGGCGACGACCTCGTCCGGCTGCCCTGCGACGGCGTGGTCCCGGCCGGCTCTTCCCCGGCGCCGCTGCCGCCGGGCACCTGCCGGGCGATCATGACCGGAGCCGTCGTCCCCGACGGCGCCGACCTCGTCCTGCCGGTGGAGAAGACCGTGGCCGGAGCCTTCGTCGGCGCCGCACAGCTGCACGCCGCCGTGGGGCAGGACGTCGTCTTCATCGGACTGACGCCTCAGGACGTCGCCGTCGGCCGTTTCATCCGGCGGGCCGGCGACGATGTCGCCGCCGGAGAGACGGTGCTGAGCGTCGGGCAGGTGCTCACCCCGGCGCGGCTGGGACTGGCCGCCGCCTGCGGCGCGCCGCAGGTGCAGGTCTTCGCCCGGCTGCGCGCGCTGGTGCTCACCGCCGGCGACGAGTTGCGCGCCCCCGGCGAGGAGCTCGCCCCCGGACAGATCCACGACGCCAACGCCCCGCTGACCGCGGCCTGGCTGCGCGAGGCCGGCTGCGCGGTGACCATCGCGGCGGCCTCGACCGACGACGCCGCGCGCTTCGCCGCGGCCCTGGATGCGCAGCTGGCCGCGACGTCCCCGCAGCTGGTGGTCACCTCCGGCGGGATCAGCGCCGGCGCCTTCGAAGTCGTCCGCGAGGTGCTCTCCGGTCGCGGCGTGCGCTTCGGCCCGGTGGCCCAGCAGCCCGGCGGCCCGCAGGGCGTGGGCGTGCTCCCCGGCGGGCCCGGCCGATCGGACGTCGCCGTCGTCTGCCTGCCGGGCAACCCGGTGAGCACCGCGGTGAGCCTGGAGACCCTCCTCCGCGAGCCGCTGGCCGCCGTCGACCCGGCCTGCCCGGCCCCGCGCCGGATCCGCGCCCGGCTGCGTCAGAGATGCAGCTCGCCGTCGGGACTGCGTCAGCACCGTCGCGTGCGCCTGGCCGCGGCACCGGACGAGACCGGCGTCGTCGACGTCGAGCTGGTCGGCGGGCCGGGGTCGCATCTGCTCGGGCATCTGGCCCGCGCCGAGGCGCTGCTGCAGCTGACCGAGGACGACGTCGACGTCCCCGCCGGCGCCGTCCGCGAGGCGCTGCTGCTGCCCGGGACCGCCGCCCCTGATCCCCCTGCTGGAAGGACCGCCCCGCGATGACCACGCCGAATCACGACCCGGAGTCCGAAGCCGGCGCCGCGCCGGCCCCCTCCGGCGACGCCGGGCTGACCCATGTCCGCGCCGACGGCAGTGCGCACATGGTCGACGTCTCGCAGAAAGATGTCACCTCCCGGCTCGCCGAGGCCGAGGCGGTTCTGCGCACCACCGCCGAGGTCACCGCGATGCTGACCGACGACGCGCTGCCCAAGGGCGACGCGTTGGCCACCGCGCGGATCGCCGGGATCATGGGCGCCAAGCGCACCTCCGAGCTCGTCCCGCTGTGCCACCCGCTGGACATCAGCTCGGTGACCGTCGACCTCGCCGTCGACGATCCGCAGCCCGGTGCGGTGCGGCTGACCGCCCGGGTGAAGACGACCTCGCGCACCGGCGTGGAGATGGAGGCGCTCACGGCGGTCTCCGTGGCCGCGCTGACCCTCTACGACATGATCAAGGGCGTCGACCGGACCGCCGAGATCACCGACCAGCGGGTCGTTCACAAGAGCGGCGGCCGGAGCGGAGAATGGAGCAGACATGCCTGAGACCCATGACCCTGCCGATCACGGCGCCGACCATCACGCCGACCACCACGCTCACGACCACAGCTCCCACCCCTGGCGCGACCGGGTGATCGCTCCGGTGATCGTCTCCACGCGCGCGGCCCACGGCCAGCGCGCCGACCAGTCCGCGCCGGTGATCGCCGAGGCGGCCGAACGCATCGGCTTCGCCTGCCGCCCGCCGGTGATCATCCCCGACGGCGAGGGCGTGCTGGCCGCGCTCTCCGAGCTGGTCGTCCAGATCTCGCCGCATGTCATCATCACCTCAGGCGGCACGGGCATGACGCCCGACGACCTCACTCCGGAGTACACCCTGCCGCTGCTGGACAAGGAGATCCCCGGCGTCATGGAGGCGCTGCGCGCCCACGGGCGTCAGCGCAGCCCGCTGGCGGTGCTCTCCCGCGGGGTGGCCGGCGTCGCCGAGGGCGGCACGGTGATCATCAACCTGCCCGGCTCGCCGAAGGCGGTGAGCGAGGGCATGGAGGTCCTGGAGGAGATCCTGCCGCACCTCTGCGACCAGGTCGCCGATCTGCGGCCCAGCCACGAGTGGGGGAGCATCGACGATGCCTGAGCCGACGGTCGAGCATGCGCACCGAGGTGACGACGCCGTCGAGCCCGCCCCGCTGACCCGCGACGGCCGCCCGCGGGGCGCCGCGGACGCTCCGGCGGCCGAGCGGGTGGTCCGGGCCCGGCTCTCCGCCGAGCCGCTGGACCCGGCCGCCGCCCACGACGAGGTCTGGGCCACCACTGCCGGCGCCGTCGTCGACTTCGCCGGCATCGTCCGCGACCACGACGGCGGCACGGCGGTCGACCGGCTCAGCTACACCGCCCACCCCGCCGCCGAGCGCATGCTGGCCGAGACCGCCCGTGCGGTGGCCGCGGAGCATCCCGGCGTGCGGCTGTGGGCCGCCCACCGCACCGGGCCGCTGGTCATCGGTGACCACGCGCTGGTCGCCGCCGCCGCGGCGGCCCACCGGCAGGAGGCCTTCGCCGCCTGCGCCGAGCTCGTCGAACGCATCAAGGCCGAGGTGCCGATCTGGAAGGAGCAGTTCTTCGCCGACGGCACCCGCGAATGGGTCGGCGTCGGCTGAGCCGCCGGCGTCGTCCGGCACCTGTGGACCCTGAGGAGAGGAGCATCCGCTGAGCACTGTGTACACCCATGCCGCGGCGCCCACCACGCGGCCGACGCTCACCGGCGACGTCGGCATGACCGCCTCCACCCACTGGCTGGCCACCGGCGCGGCCCAGTCGGTGCTCGAGCGCGGCGGCAACGCCTTCGACGCCGCCGTCGCCGGCGCCTTCGTGCTGCACGTGGCCGAGCCGCATCTCAACGGACCCGGCGGGGACATGACCGGCATCTTCGTCACTGCTGAGGCTCCCGGCGCCCCGCAGGTGCTCATGGGTCAGGGCGCGGCCCCGCAGGCCGCTTCCGTGGAGTCGTATCGACAGCTGGGACTGGTCCGCGTGCCCGGCGCCGGCGGGCTGGCCGCCGCGGTGCCCGCCGCCGTCGACGCCTGGCTGCTGCTCCTCGCCGAGCACGGCACCTGGCCGCTGACCGACGTGCTGGAGCCGGCGATCCACCACGCCGAGTCCGGGGCTCCGGTGCTGCCGGCGATCGCGCGGACCATCGACGGCGTCTCCGAGCTGTTCGCCGAGCACTGGCCGAGCTCGGCCGCGCAGTGGATGCCCGACGGTCAGGTCCCCGAGGTGGGATCGCTGATGACCAACCCGGAGTATGCCGCGGTGCTGCGCTCGCTGATCGCCGCCGGCGAGGGGGCGGCGAGCCGGGAAGAGGCCGTCGAGGCCGCCCGCGGCGAGTGGCGCACCGGAGGCGTCGCGCGCCTGGCCTCGGAGTTCCTGGCCGAGCCGCATCGGCATTCCGACGGGCGCGACCATGCCGGGGTGATCACGGTCGAGGACTTCGCCGCCTCGTCGGCGAGCGTCGAGGAGCCGCTGACCATCACCTTCCGTGGTCACGCGATCGCCAAGATCGGCCCCTGGGGTCAGGGGCCGGTGCTGCTGCAGGCCCTGAAGATCCTGGAGGGCTTCGACGACGCCGAGCTCGACCCCGGCACCGAGCGCGGCGCGCACCTGATCCTGGAGGCGCTGAAGCTGGCGATGGCCGATCGGGACGCCTACTACGGCGATCTGGAGCCCGAGGAGGCCGCCCGACGCATGGAGGTGCTGCTCTCCGAGGAGTATGCGGCCGCCCGGCGGGAGCAGATCGCCGAGACCGCCTCGCACGCCTTCCGCCCCGGCGTCGTCGACGGTCTCGAGCCGGCGACTCCGCCGCTGGACGAGCCCGGATCCGCCGGCGACGAGGCCGCGGGGACCGGCGAGCCGACGGTGCGCCGTGACGGCGAGAGCCGCGGGGACACTTGTCACCTCGACGTCGTCGACCGCTGGGGCAACATGATCTCGGCGACGCCGTCGGGCGGCTGGCTGCAGTCCTCGCCGACGATCCCGGGGCTGGGCTTCTGCCTGGGCACCCGGCTGCAGATGACCTGGTTGGACGAGGCCTCGCCGTCGGCGCTGCGCCCAGGTCGCCGGCCACGGACGACGCTGACGCCGACGCTGGTGCTGCGCGACGGGCACCCGGTCATGGCGCTGGGCACCCCCGGCGGCGACCAGCAGGAGCAGTGGCAGCTGCCGATGCTGCTGCGCGTGCTGATCGGCGGCCACACCCCGCAGCAGGCCATCGACGCGCCGACGCTGCACACCACCTCGATGCCCGGCTCGTTCCACCCGCGCACCTGGGAGCCCGGCGGCGCAGTGGTCGAGGACCGGCTCGGCGAGGAGGTCATCGCCTCGCTGACCGCCCGCGGGCACCGGATCACCCGCGCCGGCGACTGGGCGCTGGGCCGGCTGTCCTGCGTGACGCGGGACCCGGCGACCGGACGGCTCGGCGCGGCGGCGAATCCGCGCGGCACGCAGGGGTATGCCGCCGGACGGTGAGATGGGCGGCCGGAGGGGCGGCTCCCCGCGGTCTCCGGCCTGGACGTGCTCAGCCGCGGCGTGCCGCGCGGCGCTCGGCGCTGTGCATCTTGATCGCCCGGTGCATGGTCTTCCGCGCCCGGCTGCGGTCGGAGGCGACGTCGTAGCCGATGGACAGCCGGAACCAGCTGCGCCAGTCGTCGGGGTTCTCCTCGGCCTCGGAGGCCAGCCGGGCGAACTGCGCATCGGCCTGCTCGCGGTCGGGCCGCCCCCCGGGGGAGCGGTCGACGGTGTCCTCGGGCAGTCCGCCCTCGGCGTCGAGCTCGCGGCCCAGCTGCTCCGAGCGGTACCCGAACCACAGCTCACGGGCCAGCACCCAGGCGCCGACGGCGACCAGCAGCAGCGTGCCGACGCCGATCAGCCGGGCGACGAGGTCGTCGACGGTGAGGAAGCGGACCCCGCTGACGGCCGCGCCGGAGAGGAAGATCAGCAGCAGCGCGATGACGGCGCCGGCGAAGAGCTTGCCGCGCACCGGCTCAGAGCCCCAGGTCCAGGTAGCCGTCCAGCCCGTGGGTCAGGCCCGGCCGCGAGGCGGCGGTGCGCAGACCCAGCAGCACGCCGGGCATGAAGGAGGCGCGGTCGAAGGAGTCGTGGCGGATGGTCAGCTGCTCGCCGGGCGAGCCCAGCAGCACCTCCTGGTGGGCGACGAGCCCGCGCAGCCGGACCGCGTGGACGTGGATGTCCTCGACCACTGCGCCGCGGGCGCCGTCGGGGTCCTTCTGGGTGGCGTCGGGGCTGGGGGCGACGCCGGCGTCGCGCCGGGCGCGGCCCATCAGCTGGGCGGTGCGCGCGGCGGTTCCGGAGGGGGCGTCGACCTTGTTCGGGTGGTGCAGCTCGACGACTTCGGCGGACTCGAAGTACTGGGCGGCTTTGGCGGCGAAGGCGGTGGCCAGCACCGAGCCGAGGGCGAAGTTCGGGGCGATGAGCACCCCGACGTCGGGGTGCTCGGACAGCAGGTCCTGCAGACGGCTCAGCTTCTCGTCGTCCCAGCCGGTGGCGCCGACGACGGCGTGGATCCCGTGCTCGACGGCGAAGCGGACGTTGTCCTCGGTGGCGTCGGGGACGCTGAGGTCGACGATGTGGGTCGCGCCGGCCTCGACGATGGTCTCCCGCGCATCGCCGCGGCCGAGCTCGGCCACCAGCTGCATGTCTTCGGCGTCGGTCACGGCCTGCACGGCCTCGGCTCCCATGCGCCCGCGGGCGCCCAGCACGGCCACTCGAATCTCGGCATCACTCATGGACCCAGAGTATCGGTCTCGGCGCCGGACGCGGTGCCTGTGGAGAACGCCTGCAGAGTCCGTGCGGATCTGCGTAGGCTCCTGGCAGGAGATGCGGCGAGCGACGGCCGAGGAGGGCGGCGACCATGCACCAGACGACGTCCGGCGAGCTGTTCACGGTGGTGGACCTGGATGACCGCGACAGCGTCGAGCCATCGGCGACGACGCTGAAGACGGCGACCGCCGACGTCGAGCGGACAGTGGGGGAGGCGGTCAGCACCTGGGGCGGCCTGGAGAGCTCGTACCGGGCGCCGGAGACCGGTGAGCTGCTGACTGCGCTGGAACCGGCCGCCGAGCAGGCGGGCGAGCTGGCCCGAGCCGGGGACGAGGCGGAATCCGCCGTCCGGGTCTATGCCGCCGAGCTGCGCGACCTGGACACGCGGCGGCGCGCACTGCTGGCCGACATCGAGGACTTCCGGAGGACGGGTGCCGACGCCGCAGTCGTGGGCGACGGAGAGGCCCACGACCTGCGCGTCACTGAGCTGCAGCAGCGGTGCCGGGAGCTGGCGGAGGAGAAGGACGCCGCGCAGAACCGATGCGCCGCGGCGCTGGGGGCGATCACGACCTCGGTCTCGACGGCTCGGGGGAGTCGGCACCAGGTGCCGCAGGCTGCCGAGGCCGACGATATCGCGACGTCGGGGTCGGCTCGGCAGGACCGGGTGGGGAACGTCGGACAGACAGCGGCGACGGCAGGGAGTGTCTTCGGCGCATCGGCGGCCGATGCGGTGTCGTTCGGCCTGCAGAAGGGCGTCTCCGCAGTCGGGACGACGGCTGATGCCGTCGCGAAGAGCACCTCGACCATGCATCCGCGGCAGGCGTGGGCTCCCGCGAAGCTGCGTGACATGGCGGCGACGGGGGAACGGAGCCGTCGGGCCGTGGCGGCGGTGACCGGGTGGGACGCCTCCTCGGTGACCGCTCCTGATCGGCGTCTGGCCGCTGATGATGCTCGAAACCCGTTCCGAAAGCCTCATGGGGTCAAGGACGCGGCCTCGGCTCTGCGGGGGCGGTTCTTCGCGTCCCTGTCGGAGCAGAACCGTGTGGCGAAGCCGGGCATGTCCGGTCGGTTCGACGTTGCGAGCAAGATGGCGAAGGGGGCCGCCGGTGCCGGCGGTGTGCTGACCTTAGCCACTGGGACTGTGGGACAGTGGAATGAAGATTCCGCGGCGCATCCGGAGATGGAGTGGGAAGAGCAGAGTGCGCGGGCGGGGACTGTGGGGTTCTCCGCGATGGCCGGTGGTTGGGCCGGAGCGAAGGCCGGCGCCGCCGCAGGCGCGGCCATCGGGTCGTTCTTCCCCGGGCCTGGGACTGCGATCGGGGCCGTCGCCGGCAGCGTCATCGGAGGTATCGCGGGGAGCGCCGTCGGCAAGGAATTGGGCGAGGGAGTCAAAGACTTCACCGGAGACGCCGCCGATGCCGTCTCTGATGGAGCGGAGAAGGCCTGGGACAGCGTCACGTCGCTGTTCTGATAGTCACAGGAGCCCCGGGGAAGATGAACGAGTTGATGCAGGAGAAGGTGTGCTGGAGATAATCCTCAAGCTGATCTGCATGATCGTGTTCTTCCCACTGTCCGTGTGGTTCGTGATCTATCCACGGATCATCGACGATGCACGGTGGTACGGGACGTTCAGCGAGTACTTGTACTTGTACTGCTTCCCTGCGTTCTTCTTCTTCGCCGGCGTCTCCTGCGGCATCACCTCGTTCGAAGCGATGGGAATGCCCTGGCCGGACTGGCTGGCGTATGGAACGGCGGTGCCGGCCACGCTGCTGCTGTTCATCGGATGCATCGCTACATTGGGAGTTCCGATGCCGCCGTTCTTGACGCCGAAGTGGGTGCGGGAGCGGCGCAAGGAGGACCGCGAGTACAAGCGGCAGGTGAAGGCGGAGCGGAAAGCAGAGCGGCGTCGTCGGCGGGCGGCGAAGCACGCCGGTCGGCAAGCTGAGTCCGTCGAGAGCCGGTGACGCGAAGCCTCACGGCTCGAGTTGGGGAGCACATCGGGTACAGGGTGCCCGCCAACGTGCGCTCCGTCCAGGTTTCATCGAGCTCGTTAGGCGAGACTGCCGGGGATGAATGAGGACCCGCAGATGGTCTCCGTGCTCGGAGACTCGCACTCCACACTGTTCTTCCCGACCCATTTCTACGCGGGACGACTGGGTTATCGTGACTCGTTGCCGGTGCGGGTGACGGGACGTTCGATTCGCGCCGCGTCGCTGGCTGGATTCCGCCCCGGGAGCTCGAAGCTGAACGTCAAGGAAGAGATCTCCGCGGCGCTGGCTGAAGCGCAGAAGTTGGTTCTGGCCTTCGGACAGGTCGACCTGGAGCTCGGCTACTACTACCGCCTCGCAATCAAGCAGGAGGAGATCGAGCCGACGCGCTATGTCGAGTGGCTCCTCGCGATCTACCGAGATTTCCTGAACGGTCTAGAACTTGCGCCGTGCGACGTGGCGTTGAAAGGCGTGAACCTCACTGCCCTGTCGCCTCGCGGCTTCGCGATCCGGTATGTGTCGCGGATCGTGACCGAAGGTAAGGATATGACGTGGAAGGAAGCCGTCCCTGTGGTCCGGCCGCATGTGCTGTCTGAGGACGAGCAGAACGCGATGCACCTGGCGTTCAACGCAGGGCTCGCGCAGCTGGCTGGCGAGCTCGGCCTGCGGTACTTCGACCTCAACGAGGAACTTGCGGCGTCGCCCCATCCTGTGCTCGCTGCCGAACCGATCAAGCTGGCTGACCAGTTCAAGACGGGGGCTTTCGACCATCACGTGGCTGACACCGTGGTCGCGCGCCGGGTTCACTACGAAGGGCTGCTCAAGGCTTTCGACCTGCTTTGAACGAGCTCACGATTCAGAGACGACGGTCGACCGATCACTTCACCGGACCCAGCCAGTGGCCATTCTCGTCGTACTGATCCTGGTAGATCTTCGGCGGGCGGTCTGTGGCCGGGTCGAACTCGATGGGGCCGTTGCAGCCCCACAGCTCGGCCGACTCGCAGGCTCCCGAGACCCATCGGCTGTTCTGCGTCCAGATGTCGGCTTCGCCGGGGGAGGACTCCACCGAGACCGTGCCGGGGATGTCCCGCCACTCCCCGTCGCCGACGCGGAACTCTCCGGTGTAGACCGTCTCGACGGTCACCGGGTAGATCCCGGTCTCCTCGTAGACGTGCGACGTCACCGTCTCGAAGTCTGTCTTGACGATCTCCTGACCGGTTCCGTCGTAGTCGGGGAGGGACTCGCCAGGTTCGTAGGTCGTACGAGTGGCCCCATCGCCGTAGTCCCAGTGGAACTCCTGCGGCGTGGCGCGCAGCTCGACAGGCTCGCCGAGCAGCTCTTGAGTCACCGTCTGGGTCTCGACGTCAGCGTAGATGTTCGTGTGCCGGCCCTTGTAGCCGAAGCCGAGAAGGTCGGGCTCGAACTTCACTACGGCGGGCTTAAGAGTCAGGTCGGTGAAGGCAGTATGCGCTGCCGCCGGAATCGTCTCTTGACCTTGACCCAGGAGATCTTCGATTTCCTGTTCGACCTCATCATTGCTGACGCACCTGGCCCTGCTGACTCCGTTCCCGACCTCGTAAGAGAGGACCGTCATGTCAGGGCCGCAACTCGTTCGGAGAATGCTGGAGCAACCTGGCTCATCGCCTGGTTCATACGGTGAAGACTGACAGAGATTCTCAGGGACCTCATCGCGCTCTTCGTCTGCGACTGACGTGGGGTCGCCGATGTAGACCTTGAGGGGATCAGTTTCTCGGCCGCTCGTCCCCTGACTGTCATCAGCCGAGTCGCTCTGTCCCGAGCCTCCTCCACCCGAGGTATCGGGATCATCATTCCCGTCGTCAGAGTATTTGTCTCGGAGGCGTTCTGGAATCTCGCCATTTACAATGAAGTCTCGGTCCGACGCACCGCCGGAGTATTCGGGCACTGCTGGTCGGCCCGACGGGCTGGATTGAGCAGTGACGAGCGAAGCAGAGTTCTGTGAGGGTGTTGAGAGGAAGGCGGGCGGGGCGCTTGCAACGGCGGTCGTTCCGGCCGACCCGACAAGCGAGAGCGAGGCGAACAGAGCCCAAGCTCGACCAGCAAGTGCCACCTCAGTCCACATAGGCCTCGCCCTCGGATCCTGATCCCTCGACTGAAGTCGCGGACTCGACCTTCCAACGACCACCCTGATGAGACAGCTCGAGCGTCCACATCACGTCGTGGATCGCGGGCTGCGAACCGGCCTTTTCTCCATTGGGTCGATACATCGCGTTAGGGGACTGATGCATCGCCATGTGCGCCGTGGCCTCGGTTTCCGAGGTCAGATCAACGGATAGATCGGACACTTCGTCCGGTTCGTTGTCGTACCAAGCGCCCGAAGCGTAGACGTCGCCGAAGTACGACACGTCGTTCGTGCAAAAGTTGCAACTTTCACGGAAGATGGCCTCAAACGGTTCCGGTTCCCCGGTGCTGGCCAAATACCAGTCTGCTTCCCAAAAGTACTCAACGGCGGCTTCGACGCCGTCCTCGGTTTTCTCCGCGGCAACCTCGGGAAGGTCCGGCTTCGGCACGTTCTGTGCGGGTTCGTCTGCGGACGCTGGGACGTACTCGTCGTCGGAGTCGCTACCTTCGGAGCCCTCCGTGTTGTCAGGGCTGCTTTCGGTGTCATCCGCGGACGGAGGCTCCTCGCTCGGGGCTGTCGACTCCTCGGTTGGTGCGGCTTCGGTCGCGCCGGTGCCGCCGTCGTCGATCGGTTCCTCCGCATCTCCGGAGCAGGAGGCCAGCACGAGGGTCGCGGCGAGGGTGAGACCGGCCAGCGGCAGCACCCGGGAGCGACTGGTCCTGCTCGTCGCAGACGCGGCAGGGGCGGCGGGCGTGGGGTGGTCGGTGAGCACAGTGGGTCCATCCGGTCGGCGGCTGATCGTCGTCGCCGACGGGCACGGCTGTGCAGATCGTCGGCCTGGATCAGCAGTGTAGATGGCGTGGATCACGCTGCAACCTGCCATCACTGGAGCTGTGGAAACGGCTGGTCAGCGCGGAGCAATGGTGTGTCACACCGATCGGCCTCGTGGTGTTTCGCGGGCCTCATCCAACTGGACGGGGAATCGGAAACAAGACGGGGCCGGCTGGCGACCCCGTCCAACTGGACGGGGACGGGAGGGCGGCGCCGGCGATACCGCCGGCGTCTGGGAGGACCCTGCCCAACTGGACGGGGAGGATCGGGCGCCCGTCGACGAATCAGCCGGAGCCGGGGATGCCCCGCCCAACTGGACGGGGAACTCCGGAAGAGGGGGAAGAGAGGGGTACTAGCCCCGGGGGAGCCCGATTCACTGGCCCGAGAGCATCCTCACCCGCGACCCAGGACGCCCCGCGAACCTCACTCGCGCTCGACGGGGCGCTTCCCGGCCGCCGCGACGCCGGCCGCCCGGATCGCCGCCTCGAGCGGCCCCCGTCGGTTCAGCAGCTCCTTCACCAGCCCGGCCGCCAGGACCGCGACCACCAGCCAGAGATACATCGCCTCCGGCGAGGCTCCGCTCACCAGCCCGTCATCCGCGCGCCAGTCCTGGAGCACCACCAGATGCCCGACGTACAGCGTCAGCGGCATCGCCCCGGCCCCGATCAGCGGGGCCAGCGGCCACCGCAGTGCCGGGGCGGCCAGCAGGCACAGCCCCAGGACCAGCAGCGCGCAGCCGATGGTGTGCAGCAGATCGATGGTCGACCCCGAATGCGGGGTCGGCAGCAGGAACCAGCGCGGGTCCTCGATGATCGGCAGCAGCGTGCCGGTCAGCAGCTCGGCCCTCGCGGCCTCGGGCCCGGACGGGCCGGCGACGTCGGCGGCGATCGAGGACGTCGCCACCGTCAGCCGACCGATCAGGTAGGTCACCGCCGCCAGGATCGCTCCGGCGCCGGCCAGCGCGGCGGCCACCGTCCGCCGGGAGAGGTCGAGTCGGGCGATCGCCATGCCGGTGAAGAAGTAGGCCGGCCAGATCAGCAGCGGGTAGTAGCCGGTCACCGCCAGATCCATCGCCAGCAGCTCCGGCTGCGCGAGGTCCGCCAGGCCGGGGGAGTGCCACAGCCGCCAGGACGTCGCGAAGTCGGCCAGCTCGCCGGAGAGACCCAGGTACACCGCGCGATAGATCACCGGGCCGAGCGCCACCCAGCCGATCGCGATCGCGCCCAGCGCCTTCGCCCCCATCCGCACGAACGGCAGTGCCAGCAGGAACAGCACACCGTAGTGCACCAGGATCACGGCCACGCCGGCGTCCAGGGACCCGCAGGCCAGACCGATGAGCAGGATCAGCCCGGCGCGCACCGCCACGATCGATCGCACCCAGCTCGCGCCCGCCGTCGTCGGCCGCTTCGGCCCGCCGGCGAGCAGCACGAGTCCGACGCCGGCCAGCAGCGCGAAGAGCGCCGAGGGCCGTCCGGTGAACAGCCAACCGGCCCAGGTGGGGGTCTGTCCGGCGGGATCCACCGTGTCGATGATGTGCACGGACATCATGCCCACCAGGGCCAGGCCGCGGGCGGCGTCGACGCCGCGCAGCCGGGGCCGTCCCGAGCCGCTCGGTCTCCTGCGCCCGGATCCGCGACGCGAGGCGGATGCGGCGGTGCTCTCGGGGTCCATGGGCGGTAGGCTACTGCCCATGGCGAGCGACACCGAGCTGACACATGAGTTCGACCTGCACCTCACCGAGGGCGAGGTCCAGCACCCCGACCAGACCGACCCGCATTTCGGGCATCTGATCACGGCGATGGTCACCCCGTTCACCGAGGATGACCGGGTCGACTACGAGGCCTTCGAGGCGCTCGCCGAGAAGCTGGTCGACGAGGGCAACGATGCGCTGGTCGTATCCGGCACCACCGGCGAGACCTCCACGCTGGAGGACCACGAGAAGGAGGGGCTGGTCCGCGCGGCCAAGTCCGCCGTCGGCGACCGCGCCAAAATCATCGCCGGCACCTCGACCAACCACACCTCCCACGATCTGGAGATGGCCCGCCGCGCCGAGCGCGCCGGCGCCGACGGCCAGCTGGTGGTCACCCCGTACTACAACAAGCCCAGCCAGGACGGCGTGCTGGCCCACTACACCGCCGTCGCCGACGCGGTCGACCTGCCGCTGATGATCTACGACATCCCGGGACGCACGGGCATCCCGATCGCCACCGACACGCTGCTCCAGCTGGCCGAGCATCCGAAGATCATGGCGCTGAAGGATGCCAAGAACGACATCACCGCCACCACCGAGGTGCTGACGAAGACCGAGCTGGAGGTCTACTCCGGCGACGACCAGAACGTGCTGGCCTGGATGGCCATGGGCGCGGCCGGCGTCGTCTCGGTGACCTCCCACGTCGCGGCGCCGCACTTCCGCCGGATGATCGACGCGGTGCTGGACTACGACCTCAAGGAGGCCCGCATCGTCCACGGCGAGCTCGGCCCGGTGATCCGCGCGCTGATGACCCGCGTGCAGGGGGCGGTCTCCTCGAAGCTGGTCCTGGACTGGCTGAGCTTCCCCATCCGCACCGATGTGCGGCTGCCGCTGGTGCAGGCCAACGCCGCCGAGCAGGAGCTCATCCTCGCCGACCTCCGCGAGGCCGGCTGGGACCTCTGAGCGCGCGCGGCGGCGAGGCCGGCGACGACGTCGCCCGCCCGCCCCGCACCGCCCCGATCGTCTAGGTGATCGCCCGACGCACCGAGTACGGTTGGCACAAGCACGTTCCGCATCGCATGACACCCCCACACAGGAGGACTATCCCTTGGCTGCACAGCGCCTGATGACCCCGCCGAAGCTGAAGAACGGCACGATGCGCATCGTGGCGCTCGGCGGTCTGGGAGAGGTCGGGCGCAACATGGCGGTGTTCGAGCTCGACGGCAAGATCCTCATCGTCGACTGCGGCGTGCTCTTCCCGGAGGAGGAGCAGCCCGGCGTCGACCTGATCCTCCCGGACTTCAGCTACATCGAGGACCGGCTCGACGACGTCGTCGGCCTGGTGCTCACCCACGGCCACGAGGACCACATCGGCGCGGTGCCGTACCTGCTGCGCCGCCAGCCCGACATCCCGCTGATCGGCTCGACGCTGACGCTGGCGCTGGTCGAGGCCAAGCTCGCCGAGCACAAGATCAAGCCCTACACCCTGGCGGTCAAGGAGGGCGACATCGAGGAGCTCGCGCCCTTCGAGTGCGAGTTCGTCGCGGTCAACCACTCCATCCCGGACGCGCTGGCGGTGCACATCCGCACCGAGGCCGGCAGCGTGCTGCACACCGGCGACTTCAAGATGGACCAGCTGCCGCTCGACGGCCGGATCACGGACCTGCGCCACTTCGCCAAGCTCGGCGAGGAGGGCGTGGACCTGTTCATGACCGACTCCACCAACGCCGACGTGCCCGGCTTCACCACGCCGGAGAAGGAGATCGGCCCGACGATCGACCAGTACTTCGCGAACTCCACGCGACGGATCATCGTGGCCTCCTTCTCCTCGCACATCCACCGCGTCCAGCAGGTGCTCGACGCCGCCGAGAAGCACGGCCGCCGGGTCGCGTTCGTGGGCCGGTCGATGGTGCGCAACATGTCCATCGCGGCGAAGCTGGGCTACCTGAGCGTGCCGGAGGGCATCCTGGTCGACATCAAGAAGGTCGACGACCACCCCGACAACGAAGTGGTGCTGATGTCCACCGGCTCGCAGGGCGAGCCGATGGCCGCGCTGTCCCGGATGGCCAACGGCGACCACCAGATCCAGGTCGGCGACGGCGACACCGTCATCCTCGCCTCCTCGATGATCCCCGGCAACGAGAACGCCGTCTTCCGGGTCATCAACGGTCTGCTGAAGCTCGGCGCCGACGTCGTGCACAAGGGCACCGCCAAGGTCCACGTCTCCGGCCACGCCTCCGCCGGCGAGCTGCTGTACTGCTACAACATCATCAAGCCGAACAACGTGATGCCGGTCCACGGCGAGACCCGGCACCTGATCGCCAACGGCAAGCTGGCCGAGGAGACCGGCGTCGACCCGGAGCGCGTGCTGCTCTGCGAGGACGGCTCCGTGGTCGACCTGCGCGACGGCGTCGCCCGGGTGACCGGCCAGATCGAGTGCGGCTACGTCTACGTCGACGGCTCCTCGGTCGGCGAGATCTCCGAGACGGACCTGAAGAACCGCCGCGTGCTCGGCGAGGAGGGCTTCATCTCGGTCGTCACGGTGGTCAACCGCCAGACCGGCCAGATCGTCTCCGGGCCGGACATCCACGCCCGCGGCGTGGCCGAGGAGGACCAGGTCTTCAAGGACATCAAGCCGAAGATCTCCAAGGCCCTCACCGAGGCCATCCAGGACACCCAGGAGCACACCACCCACCAGCTGCAGCAGATCGTGCGGCGGACCATCGGCTCCTGGGTCAGCCGCAAGCTGCGCCGCAAGCCGATGATCGTGCCGGTGGTCGTCGAGACCTGATCCGCAGGTCGGCGCCTCGCCGGTCGGGCGCCGCAGGCCCCCGACCGGCGCCGGCCCGCGAGCCCGCGACGTCGGCTGTCCGGAACCCGTCGATTCGCCCCGATGGTGTGGCCCTGCGCGCGTTCTTCCGCGTGTGGAGGTAGGTTGGCTGGTATGGCGACACGTACTTCCCCCGCGCGCGCCGCCAGCACCTCGGGAAAGAAGAAATCCACCAAGGGTGCGGGAAGCCGCGCGACGTCGACGAAGAAGAACACCACGGCCCAGCAGGAGCCGCCGCGCGGCAACCTGCTGGCCGCGGCGCTGCGCGGGCTCTGGATGGCCTTCGCGACGCCGACGGCCTCGGCGATCCGAGGCCTGGGGCGCCAGGTGCGCATCGAGCCCGAGGACCGGCGCGACGGCGCGGCCCTGGTGTTCCTTCTCATGGCCGCGGTCACCGCCGTCGTCGAATGGTGGGGAGCCCGCGAACTGGACCACTGGTCGGTGGAGATCGTCCATCGCGGTGTGGCCGGCACCTTCGGCTGGTCCGCCGCCGTGCTGCCGGTCATCCTGTTCATCACCGCCGTGCGCTACATCCGCCACCCGCAGGATCATGAGGACAACGGCCGCGTCGCCATCGGCCTGTGCCTGATCCTGTGCTCGACCGCCGGACTGGCGCATATGGGCCACGGCATGCCGCCGCTGAACGCCGCCTTCTCCGACATGCTCGCCTCCGGCGGCATCGTCGGCTACCTGGTCACCGTCCCGCTGGCCAGCCTGATCACCGTCTACCCCGTCTGGGCGGGGCTCGGCGCAGTGCTGCTGGCCGGACTGCTGGTGCTCACCGACACCCCGGTGCGCCGGATCCCGGAGCGGGCCTCGGTGGCCAAGGACTACGTGGTCGGCGAACGCCGCGAGCCGCGCGCCCCGCGCGAGCCTGCGCGCTCCGCGGACGCCGCGGCCCGGCCGGCGCGCAGCCGCCGGGCGTCCCGCGCCGCCCAGCCCGCCGAGGAGCCGCGCGACGACGTCTTCGACGAGGGCGAGCCCGCGCCGAAGAAGGCCGGCTTCCTCGCCAAGATCCTCCGGGGACGCGACGCCGGCCCGGAGCCCGAGGAGGAGTCCGCGGCCGGAGCCGCCCCCGAGGCCGCGTCCGGGACCACGTCCGCCGCGGCGTCCGAGGCCGAAGCCTCCCGGGCGGCCGCCGGCGCCTTCGACGCCTCCGCCGTGGAGAGCGACGCCGAACAGGACACCGAGCCGGCCGTGCCTCCGGGCGTCAAGCGTCCCACCGCTCAGGAGCTGGCCATCCAGCGCGCCCGCGAGAAGGCCCAGTCCTCAGCGTCGTCGGCCGCCAGCGCCGACGAGGCCGCACCAGCCGCGGCCGGGCAGGCGGCGGCCGGTGCGACCACTGCTCCGACTGCGGCGGTGGGCGGCGCCGCGCCGTCGTCGGCCCCCGCGCGGACGCCCGCGCCGGCCGCCGCCGAGGCTCCGTCCCCGGCAGCCGACATGCCGGTGCGCTCCGAGCAGCTCGAACTGGCCGGCGACGTCACCTACACGCTGCCGGACCAGTCGCTGCTGCCCTCCGGCCCGCCGGCGAAGGAGCACACGGAGGCCAACGACGAAGTCGTCGACGCGCTGAACCGCACCTTCGAGCAGTTCAAGGTCGACGCCCAGGTCACCGGCTTCTCCCGCGGTCCGACGGTCACCCGCTACGAGGTCGAGCTGACCCCCGGCACCAAGGTGGAGAAGGTCACCGGCCTGGACAAGAACATCTCGCTGGCCGTCGCCTCCAACGAGGTCCGCATCCTCAGCCCGATCCCGGGCAAGTCGGCCATCGGCATCGAGATCCCGAACAAGGACAAGGAAGTCGTCGCCCTCGGCGACGTGATGCGGTCCAACGCCGCGCGCAAGACCGAGCACTCGATGGTCATGGGCGTCGGCAAGGACGTCGAGGGCGGCTACGTGGTCGCCAACCTCGCGAAGATGCCGCACCTGCTGGTCGCCGGCGCGACCGGAGCCGGCAAGTCCGCCTTCGTGAACTCGATGATCACCTCGATCCTGATGCGCGCCACCCCCGACGAGGTGCGCATGGTCATGGTCGACCCCAAGCGGGTGGAGCTGACCGCCTACGAGGGCGTGCCGCATCTGGTCACCCCGATCATCACCGACCCGAAGAAGGCCGCCGAGGCGCTGCAGTGGGTCGTGAAGGAGATGGACAACCGCTACGACGATCTGGCGCACTTCGGCTACAAGCACATCGACGACTTCAACAAGGCCGTCCGCAACGGCAAGATCACCCTGCCGCCGGACTCGAAGCGCGAGCTGCGGCCGTATCCGTACCTGCTGGTGATCGTCGACGAGCTGGCCGACCTGATGATGGTCGCCCCGCGCGACGTCGAGGACTCGATCGTGCGGATCACCCAGCTGGCCCGTGCCGCCGGCATCCACCTGGTGCTGGCCACCCAGCGGCCCTCGGTCAACGTCGTCACCGGTCTGATCAAGGCCAACGTGCCCTCGCGGATGGCCTTCTCGACCTCCTCGGTCACCGACTCGCGCGTGGTGCTGGACTCGGCCGGCGCGGAGAAGCTGCTCGGGCAGGGCGATGCGCTCTTCCTGCCGATGGGCAACGCCAAGCCGATGCGTGTCCAGGGCGCCTGGGTCAGCGAGACCGAGATCCACTCGGTCGTCGAGCATGTGAAGTCCCAGCTCTCGGCGCAGTACCGCGAGGACGTCGTCCCGGAGAAGCCGCAGAAGCAGATCGACGAGGACATCGGCGACGATCTGGACCTGCTGCTGCAGGCCACTGAGCTCGTGGTCACCACCCAGTTCGGCTCCACCTCGATGCTGCAGCGCAAGCTGCGGGTCGGATTCGCCAAGGCCGGCCGGCTGATGGACCTGATGGAGTCCCGCGGGGTGGTCGCCGCCTCCGAGGGGTCGAAGGCCCGCGACGTGCTGGTCAGCCCCGAGGAGCTGCCCGGGGTGCTGGCCACCATCCGCGGCGAGGAGCCGCCGGCGGCCGCGCCCTCGGAGGATGCCCCGGAGGCGTACGAGCAGGAGGTGGTCGAAGTGAGCGAGCAGGGACCCGGAGGATCCGAAGGATCTTCCGGCCAGCCCGCCCGGCAGTCGTCTCAGCCGCAGCCGCCGCAGGAGTCGTCGGCGCAGCCGGCCGCCGGGACGCCGCCGCAGGGCGGGTCGACCGTCTCCGGGATGTCCAGCGCCGACCTGATCGCCCGGGACCTGGCCGAGCGGACTGCGGCGCTGCCGGAGGCCACCGAGTATCATGACGGGCACGACACGGACGCCGGGGAGGACGCCTGGCAGCTGACCGGGCGCTGATCCGGCCCCGTCGTCGAGACCCCTCCCGCCGCCGATGACAAGGAACCCCCGCCCGTGAGCCGTCACGCCTCCGAGCCCGACGACGTCGGCCCCGCCGAGTCCGCCGAGCCGCCGCTGCTGAACATCGCCAATGTGCTCACGATGCTGCGCATCGTGCTGGTGCCGGTGTTCGTCTGGTTCCTGCTGCTCGACGCCGACGGGCTCGTGGCGGAGAACGGCGGCTGGCGCTGGGCGGCGGCCGGGCTCTTCGCCGCGGCGATGATCACCGACAAGATCGACGGCGACCTCGCCCGGTCGCGCGGGCTGGTGTCGAACTTCGGCAAGATCGCCGATCCCATCGCCGACAAGGCGCTCATCGGCGCCGGGCTCATCATGCTCTCGCTGCTCGGCGAGCTGCCCTGGTGGGTGACGGTGCTCATCCTGGTGCGCGAGCTGGGCATCACCGTGCTGCGCATGGTCGTCATCCGCTACGGCGTCATGCCCGCCTCGCGCGGCGGCAAGCTGAAGACGGTGCTGCAGACTGCGGGCCTGCAGCTGATGCTGCTGCCGCTGGTGGTCATCGCCTCCTGGCTCGGCGACGTCGCCTTCTGGATCATGATGGTCGCGCTGGTGGTCACCGTGGTCACCGGCCTGGACTACGTCGTCTCGGCGATCCGCATGCGCCGCGACGCCCGCGCAGCATGAGCTCCGACCGCCTCCCCGCCGACGTCCACCCGGATGAGGAGGTCTCGGCCGCGCACGTGATCGCCCGTCTCGACAGTCTCGGGCTGACCGTCGCCGCCGGCGAGTCGCTGACCGCCGGGGCCGTGGCCGCGCGGCTGGCCGATCCTCCCGGCGCCTCGGCGGTGCTGCGCGGGGGAGTGGTCGCCTACTGCAATCCGGTGAAACGTGATCTGCTCGACGTCGACGCCGTGCTGCTCGAGGAGCGCGGCGCAGTGGATCCCGACGTCGCCGCGGCCATGGCGCTGGGGGCGGCCCGGCGCACCGGCGCGGTGCTGGGGGTGGCGACCACCGGCGTCGCCGGTCCCGAGCCCCATCAGGGTCAGCCGGTGGGCACGGCCTACATCGGACTGGCCTGGCACGATGCCTCGGTGCCCCCCTGGGGCGATCCGCCGCCGGGCGCCTGGAGGCCGGCGGCGACCGGCCGCGCGGGCGACGGCGACGCGGAGACCCCGCGACCGGGAGGCGAGCCGGCGGGCTGGTCGTCGGGCGCGGTGCTGCGTCGACTCGACGGCGACCGCGACGGCATCCGTGCAGCGACTGTGGAGGAGGCGCTCAGACTTCTGATGCATCGTGTGGGACGCAGGCCCTCGATCATGCGACGATGAACGGGGAGCCCGAGGGCGCGGCGGGGAATGAAAACCCCGCGCATTCGGTTGACCCGGATGACACAGGTCAGGACCGACAGGTTCTACCACGAAGGAGAGGGTCCATGGTGCGACAGCCAGTCACCGTCAACGGCGTCACCCGGTGGAGGGACGCGGAGCCCGACGGCGTCGCCGTCGCCGAGACCGGCGAGGCGAAGGCCGTCGTGATGCGTCAGGAGATCGGAGACGTGCTGCGCAGCATCCGTCAGGCCGAAGGCCGCACGCTGCGCGACGTCTCCCACGGCGCGCGCGTCTCGCTGGGGTATCTGTCCGAGGTCGAGCGCGGCCAGAAGGAGGCCTCCTCCGAGCTGCTCGCCTCGATCTGCGACGCCCTGGACGTGCCGCTGTCGGCCATGCTGGGCCAGGTCGCCGAGCGGGTGGCCGTGGCCGAGGGACTGCGCGTCCCGGACACGGTGCCCACCGAGTTCCAGCGGGAGTTCGCCCCCGGCGTCGTCCCCGACGGCGTCCCGGACGACCTCGCCCGCGAGGAGTTCGCCCGCAGCTGCGGCTGACCCTCCGCCGGCGGGATCACCCGCCGGCTCCGCCGATCGTCCCGCGGCGTCGTCGTCGCGGGCCCGCAGGCCGCCTCCTGTCAGCAGGCGGCCTGCGGCGCGTCCGGGGGCGTCGCCGACGCGAGGCCGACATGCCCGACGACGCGGGCGTCCTGACGGACGAGCCGCAGGTCAGCGGGCTGCTCCTGATGTCGGGGCGTCCGTCGGCCGGCTGTGCGCATAGGATGGGACCATGGAGAACGCCGACCGAGCAGCCCTCGTCCACGACCTGGAGCGCGAGTTCAACCGCCTGTTCGTCCGCCGGCGGTTCAACGCGCTGCAGATGACGCGGAGGATCGATCCGGAGATCGAGCCGGCCTCCTACTCGGTGCTGGCGACTCTGCAGCAGCAGGGGCCGGTGCGGATGACCGCGATCGCCCGCCACCTGGGCATCGGCAAGCCCACCCTCTCCCGGCAGCTGGCCACGCTGACCGCCCGCGGCTGGGTGCTGAAGACCACCGACCCCGAGGACGGCCGGGCGCAGTCGCTGAGTCTCTCCGACGAGGGGCGGGCGCGCCTGGAGGCCGCGCAGGACGAGCGCGTCGAGCGCTATATGGCGATGCTCGAACCCTGGTCCGAAGAGGAGATCTCCACGTTGTCCGACCTGCTGGCCAAGCTCAACCGCACCTACGCCGAGTCCGCCGACGAGAACCCCGGCCCGCAGGACGCGGCGGGGCAGTCCGCGGCCGACCGGACCTCCGCCTGAGGCCGCCGTGCGACTGAGCAGATTCTGGGCCCTGATGGAGGACGAGTTCGGAGCGACCTATGCGCACGTGCTCTCCGACACGCTCGTGCTGTCGGCGTATCAGCTGACCGTCGACCAGGCGCTGGCCGCCGGCGTCGGCCCCCGCGAGGTGTGGGACGCCGTCTGCGATCAGCAGGACGTGCCCGCCGCGCGCCGGCTGGGGCGCGACACTCCGGCCGCGCGGTGAGCCCGCCGCAGCCCGCGCCATGACCTGAGTCCGACACCCGGCCGTCCGGAACACGCCGGCCGGGTGTCGAAGATATGTTCGAGACGATCGGGTAGAGTCCTGCACAGCAGGCACGACAGCTCCGGCGACACGCCGCTTCCTCCACAGGGCGAGGGGTGCGGCCTGCTGCGTGTCGGGGGTCGTGCGTAGTCTCGATCCTGCACGCACCACCGGCGCTCCCGGCACAGGAGGGCGCCGCACATCCGCACGACGTCACAGAGGTGAATCATGGCAGTCAGCGAAGACCGGCAGAAGGCGCTCGACGCCGCGCTGGCCCAGATCGACAAGCAGTTCGGCAAGGGCTCGGTGATGCGCCTCGGCGACGAGACCCGCGCGCCGATGGAGACGATCTCGACCTCGTCCATCGCCATGGACGCCGCGCTGGGCATCGGCGGCTTCCCGCGCGGCCGCGTCGTCGAGATCTACGGCCCGGAGTCCTCCGGCAAGACGACAGTGGCCCTGCACGCCGTGGCCAATGCCCAGAAGGACGGCGGCATCGCCGCGTTCATCGACGCCGAGCACGCGCTGGACCCTGTCTACGCGGAGAAGCTCGGCGTGGACACCGATTCGCTGCTGGTCTCCCAGCCCGACACCGGTGAGCAGGCCCTGGAGATCATGGACATGCTGCTCTCCTCCGGCTCGCTGGACGTCGTCGTCGTCGACTCGGTGGCCGCGCTGGTGCCGCGGGCCGAGATCGAGGGCGAGATGGGCGACAGCCACGTCGGACTGCAGGCCCGGCTGATGTCCCAGGCGCTGCGCAAGATCGCCGGCCGGCTGTCGCAGTCGAAGACCACCGCGATCTTCATCAACCAGCTGCGCGAGAAGGTCGGAGTCTTCTTCGGCTCCCCGGAGACCACCTCCGGCGGCAAGGCGCTGAAGTTCTATGCCTCGGTGCGCGTCGACGTCCGGCGCATCGAGACCCTCAAGGACGGCACCAACGCCGTCGGCAACCGCACCCGCGCGAAGATCGTGAAGAACAAGGTGGCCCCGCCCTTCAAGCAGGCCGAGTTTGACATCGTCTACGGCGAGGGCATCTCCCGCGAGGGCGATCTCATCGACACCGGTGTGGAGCACGGTCTGGTGAAGAAGTCCGGCGCCTGGTACACCTACGACGGCGATCAGCTCGGCCAGGGCAAGGAGAAGTCCCGCCAGTTCCTGAAGGACAACCCGGACCTCGCCGACGAGATCGAGCGTCGCATCAAGGAGAAGCTGGGCATCCTCGCCCCCGAGGGCGGCGACCAGGACGGCACCGACGGCCCGTCGCTGCACGCGGTCGACGGTCCCGCCTGAGCCGAGACGGGAGCTGACGCATGACGGCAGATGCTGAGCAGCCCGCCGGACAGGAAGCGACGCTCGCCCAGCTGCGGGAGGCGATGACGCGCATCGAGTCCGGCGAGGCCGGCCCCAGCTCGCTCTGGGATCCGGAGCCCTCGTCGTCCGCCGCGCCCGCGCCGGCCGCGCCCGAGCAGACCGCGGCGGCGTCGGCGAGCGAGCCGGCCGAAGCGCCGGCGGGCGAGCCCGCGGAGGCGCCGGCGGAGGACTCGGATCCGGCGCCGGCGAGCTCCGGAGCCGAGGACGACTCGCCCTACGCCCGGGCGCGCGCCGTGGTGCTGCGGAAGCTGACCGGTTCGGCGAAGAGCCGGCATCAGCTCGCCGAGGCGCTGCGCGAGAAGGAGACCGAGGAGCCGGTCATCGAGCAGGTCCTGAACCGGCTCACCGAGGTCGGACTGATCGACGACGCGGCGTTCGCCCGGACCTGGGTGCGCACCCGGCACGAGCTCAAGGGGCTGGGCCGGGCGGCGCTGCGCCACGAGCTGCGCGACCGCGGGGTGGACGAGGCCCACATCGTCGAGGCGCTGGAACAGATCGAACCCGAGGACGAGGATGCCGCGGCCCGCGAGATGGTCGAGAAGAAGCTGCGCGGCGTGGTCGTGCCCGCCGGCTCCGGCGCCGACGAGCGGCGCGAACGGGAGAAGCACACGCGCCGACTGGTGGCGATGCTCGGACGTCGCGGCCATGCGCCGTCGACGGCCTTCCGGATCGTCCAGGAGGTGCTCGACGAGCACAGCGCGTAGAATCGAACGGCACCTGCACGCACCAGTCCGATCTGCGAGCATCCCATGACTGAGACGACCATGGACCGCCCCGTCACGACCGACGTCGTCGACCCGTCCGCGGCACCGTCCGGGACCGCGGCAGGGTCCGGGAGCGGCCGCACCTACGACGTGCGCACCTTCGGCTGCCAGATGAACGTCCACGACTCCGAGCGGATCTCGGGTCTGCTCGAGGACGCCGGCTACGTGCCCGCCGGGGAGGAGGAGACCGCCGACCTGGTGGTCTTCAACACCTGCGCGGTGCGCGAGAACGCCGACAACAAGCTCTACGGCCACCTCGGCCAGCTGCGTGCGAGCAAGCGTGAGCACGAGGGCATGCAGATCGCCGTGGGCGGCTGCCTGGCGCAGAAGGACCAGAGCAGGGTGCAGGAGAAGGCCCCCTGGGTCGACGTCGTCTTCGGCACGCACAACATCGGATCGCTGCCCGCCCTGCTCGAGCGCTCCCGGCACAACCAGGAGGCCGAGCTCGAGATCCTGGAGTCGCTGGAGACCTTCCCGTCGACGCTGCCGACCAAGCGCGACGAGGTCCACTCCGGCTGGGTGTCGATCTCCGTGGGCTGCAACAACACCTGCACCTTCTGCATCGTCCCCTCGCTGCGCGGCAAGGAGCGCGACCGTCGCCCCGGCGACATCCTCGCCGAGGTCCAGGCGCTGGTCGACGACGGCGCCGTCGAGGTGACCCTGCTGGGGCAGAACGTCAACACCTACGGCGTGGAGTTCGGCGACCGCGGCGCCTTCGCCAAGCTGCTGCGCGCCTGCGGAGAGATCGAGGGCCTGGAGCGGGTGCGCTTCACCAGCCCGCATCCGGCCTCCTTCACCGACGACGTCATCGACGCGATGGCCGAGACCCCCAATGTCATGCCGCAGCTGCACATGCCGCTGCAGTCCGGCTCGGACGCGGTGCTGAAGGCCATGCGCCGGTCCTACCGGTCGACGAAGTTCCTGCGGATCCTGGAGAAGGTCCGCGACCGCATGCCGCATGCGGCGGTGACCACCGACATCATCGTCGGCTTCCCCGGAGAGACCGAGGAGGACTTCGAGGACACGCTGCGCGTGGTCGAGGCCTCGCGATTCTCCTCGGCCTTCACCTTCCAGTACTCGCCGCGGCCGGGCACCCCGGCCGCCGAGATGGAGGACCAGGTCCCCAAGGACGTCGTCCAGCGGCGCTTCGACCGGCTCATCGCGCTGCAGAACCGCATCACCGCCGAGGAGAACGCCGCTCAGGTCGGCACTGTCCAGGAGCTGCTGGTCACTGCGCACAGCGGCACCAAGGGGGCGGAGACCGGGCGGCTGACCGGACGCGCGCCCGACCACCGGCTGGTGCACTTCTCCGTGCCGGACGGCGCGGCGGAACCCCGGCCGGGCGACTTCGTCACAGTGCCGATCACCGACGCCGGCTCGCATCACCTGCTCTCCGATCCGACCGCGGAGCATTACACCCTGCGCGAGTCGCGGGCCGGCGACGCCTGGGACCGCGCGCAGGCCGACTCCTGCGGCGTGGGCACCACCCAGGTCGCCGGAACCCAGCCGGGCCAGGTCTCGCTGGGCATGCCGACGATGCGCATGGACGGCTGAGCCTGTGGCAGCTTCCGACCCTGCCGCGGACGGATCGGAGGCGACGGCTGCGCCGGGTCGGCCGGGGCCGGTCGGCCCCCTGCCGCTGATCGTCGTCGTCGGCCCCACCGCCTCCGGGAAGTCGCAGCTGGGCATCGACCTCGCGCGACGGCTCGACGGCGAAGTGATCAACGCCGACTCGATGCAGCTCTACCGGGGCATGGACGTCGGCACGGCGAAGGTCACCGCGGCCGAGGCCGCCGGGGTGCCGCACCACCTGCTCGACGTCCTCGACGTCGGCCAGGAGGCCTCAGTCGCCGACTATCAGCGGCAGGCCCGGGACGTCGTCGCCGCGATCCGCGCCCGCGGCCGCACCCCGATCATGGTCGGCGGCTCCGGGCTCTACGTGCGGGCGGCGATCGACGTCATCGAGTTCCCGCCCACCGACCCGCAGCGCCGCGCGGAGCTGACCCAGCGGCTCGAGGACGAGGGCCCTGAGGCCCTGCGCGCCGAGCTGCGCGCCCACGACCCGGAGTCCGCCGCGGCGATCAGCGACGATCGGCGGCTGGTCCGCGCGTTGGAGGTCGTCAGCCTCACCGGTCGTCCCTTCAGCTCCTACATGCCGCGGCGAATCCACGAACCGACGGTCGAGCCGGTGGTCCAGCTGGGACTCTCCGTGCCGCGGGAGACTCTCCACGCGCGCATCGCCGCCCGCGTGGAGGAGATGGCCTCGCAGGGGCTGCTCGCCGAGGTCGAGCAGCTGGTCGACGCCGGCCTGCGCACCGGGCGGACGGCGTCGAAGGCCATCGGCTATCAGCAGTTCCTCGACGTCCTCGACGGCGGCCGCAGCCTGGCCCGGGCGATCGAGGACACCACAGTGGCCACCCGACGGTTCGCCCGCCGCCAGGAGACCTGGTTCCGCGCCGATCCGCGCGTCCACTGGCTCGAGGCCCCGGCGCCGGACCTCGCCGACCGCGCGCTCGACGTGCTGGCGGCGGCGCTGGAAGACCCCGGCCTCCGCCGACGTTGACCCTGACGACGACCCGCCCCGCCTCCGGACCGGAGACCCGCCGACGCAGAAAGAGCACCCAGTGGCCACACATCACCTCGCCGCCCTCGACACGTTGGGCGGCCTGCCCTTCACCAAGGCTCACGCCACGGGCAACGATTTCGTGCTGCTCGCCGACCCCGAAGGGGAGCTGACCATCGACGCCGACCAGGCCGCGGCCGTCTGCGACCGTCATCTGGGCATCGGCGCCGACGGGCTGATCCGTGCGGTGCCGGCGGAGAAGGACGACGACGGCCGGGCGCTGCTCGCCGAGCATGCCGAGGAGCTGCCGGGCCGGGCGCCGGATCAGGCGTCGGAGCAGGAGTCGGAGCAGACGGTCTGGTTCATGGACTATCGCAACGGCGACGGCTCGCTGGCCGAGATGTGCGGCAACGGAGTGCGCGCCTTCGTCCATTTCCTGAGCGATCAGCAGCTGATCTCCCTCGAGGAGGGCCAGGAGCTGACGATCCTCACCCGCGGCGGGGCGAAGACCGTCCGCCGGGTGCCGGAGGGCTACGCAGTCGGGATGGGGGTCTGGTCCTTCATCGACCCCGAGCTGGCGCAGACCAGCGCCTCGGACTCGCTGGTCGTCGCCGACGGGCTGACCGACCCGCGGCCGGCGCTGAGCATCTCGATGGGCAACCCGCACACCGTGGTGGCGCTCTCCGAGGAACGGGCGCTGGACGCCCTCGGCCTGGCCACTGCGCCGACGGTCGATCCGCAGCCGCCGCACGGCACCAACGTGGAGTTCGTCGTCCCCGGCGAGCCGCTGGTCTCCGCAGGCGAGGGACGGGTGCGCATGCGCGTGCACGAGCGCGGCGTCGGCGAGACGATGTCCTGCGGCACCGGCGCCTGCGCGGCCGCGGCGGCGGTGCGGGTCTGGGCCGCCGGCGACGGCGTGGCCAGCTGGGTCGTGGCCGTCCCCGGCGGCGAGGTCCGCGTGCGGTTCCTCGCCCGAGAGGACGGGGCCGAGGACGTCGAGCTCTCCGGCCCGGCCGAGCTGGTCTTCACCGGCACGCTCGGCTGAGCCGGACCGAGCGGCCGGCACCACCCGGCGGAGAGACCCGCGGCGTCAGTCGCGCCGGGCGCGCAGCAGGCGGAAGCCCTTCTGCGTCTCCGGGCGGTCCACGGAGAAGCCGGGGTCGTGCTCGGCGAGCATCGGCCCCAGCCACTTCTGCAACGAATCGGCCCCGAGGTTCTTCTGCACCACCAGCCAGGCCTCGCCGCCGGAGGCCAGCCGGGGCAGCCAGCCGCGCAGCAGCGTGTGCAGCTGCGGCTTGCCGATCCGGATCGGCGGATTGGACCAGATCGCGGAGAACTCCAACGGCGCCGGGACCTCCTCGGGCGCGGCGACGACCACGTTGTCCAGTCCCAGCGCCTCGGCGTTCTCCCGGCAGAGGGTGCGCGAGCGTTCGTTGACGTCGACGGCCCAGACGCGGGCCTCGGGCGCCTGCAGCGCCATCGTCAGCGCGATCGGCCCCCAGCCGCAGCCGACGTCGAGCAGCTCGCCGGTCGGCGTCGGGCGGGGGACGTGGCGCAGCAGCACGCCAGTGCCCTTGTCGATCCCGTCGGGGGAGAAGATGCCGCCGGCGGTGGTCGCCGTGACGGCACGACCGTCCAGCTCGACCTCGACGGTGCGGCGTCGGATCGGGCCGTCCGGAGCGGAGGAGAAGTAGTGCTGGGCGTCCACACCGCCATGCTATCCCGGCGGCGTCGAGCCGCGCCGCGTCCCGCGCGGGAGCGGGGGTCGCCCGGGACGCCGTCGGGCTCTATACTGGAGGGCATGTGGATCATGCACACCTGAGCTCCCGCCCCTGAGCACCGAGGGCGCCCTGCGGCCCGCCGGCCTCCGTGCCGGTGCGCGCCGACGCGCCCCGGCGGTCGAGCCCCAGACCATCACCCGATTCATGATCCGCATCCGCCCGCCATCCGGCAAGGGCGATCGCCCCGGCACCGATTCCACCCGTCGCACGGCTCTGCCGACGACGCGCGAGCACTGCACGGGGCATTCCTGCACAGGCCTCGTCGGAAGTAGTGCCGCCGGGTGCCGCCGCCGTAGGATGGAGACACACCGTCCGCAGGGCGGGCCGGATGCGCGATCCGGCACCACGAGGCCGAGTCCGCGCCGCGAGGAGGCGCCGACAGGCCTCCAGAGGAGAGTATGACCGAAGAGCACATCAGCCACACCGACCCCCGGGACGCCCGGCGGAGTCCGCGCCAGGACGCCGGCCGCACCGATGACGTCGACGCGACCATCGAGCGCATCCTGGCCGCCGACGACGCCGCCCCGCAGTCCTCCCGATTCGTCGCCGACCCGGAGTTCCGCCTCGACGGGGCGGATCGCTCCGAGGACGTCGCGCCCGCCGAGGAGGCCGACGAGACGCGCCGCGGCGGCATCCTCGACGGCACCGCCCGCGAGCTGGCCGACGAGACGCGGCACACCGCCGCCGACGGTGCGCAGCACGAGGTGATGGAACGGCGCTCGCTGCGCCGCGTCGAAGGACTCTCCACCGAGCTCGAGGACGTCACCGAGGTCGAGAACCGGCAGCTGCGCCTGGAGCGCGTGGTCCTCGCCGGACTCTGGACCGACGGGCCGGTCGCCGAGGCCGAGCACGCGCTGCGCGAGCTCTCGGCGCTGGCCGAGACGGCCGGCTCCACCGTCCTCGACGGCTTCGTCCAGCGCCGCACGCATCCGGATCCGGGCACGTTCTTCGGCGCGGGCAAGGCCGAGGAGATCCGTGCGGCCGTCGCCGAGCTCGGCGCCGACACCGTGATCGTCGATTCCGAGCTGGCACCCTCGCAGCGCCGCGGCCTGGAGGACATCGTCAAGGTCAAGGTCATCGACCGGACCGGCCTGATCCTCGACATCTTCGCCCAGCACGCCAAATCCCGCGAGGGCAAGGCGCAGGTCGAGCTCGCCCAGCTGGAGTACCTGCTGCCGCGCCTGCGCGGCTGGGGCGAGTCGCTCTCCCGGCAGGCCGGCGGCCAGGTCGGCGGCGGAGGCGGCATGGGTTCCCGCGGGCCCGGCGAGACCAAGATCGAGCTGGACCGACGGCGCATCCACGCGCGGATGGCCCGGCTGCGTCGGCAGATCGCCGGCATGAAGCCCGCCCGCGAGGCCAAGCGCGCGAACCGGCGGCGGAACAGCGTGCCCTCGGTGGCCATCGCCGGCTACACCAACGCCGGCAAGTCCTCGCTGCTGAACCAGCTCACCGACGCCGGGGTGATGGTGGAGAACGCGCTCTTCGCCACGCTGGATCCCACTGTGCGCAAGGCGCAGACGCCCGACGGCATCGCCTACACGCTCTCCGACACCGTCGGCTTCGTGCGTCAGCTGCCCACCCAGCTGGTCGAAGCCTTCCGCTCGACGCTGGAGGAGGTCGCCGACTCGGACCTGATCCTGCACGTGGTCGACGCCTCCCACCCGGAGCCGGAGGGCCAGATCCGCGCGGTCCGCGAGGTGCTCGCCGACGTCGACGCCCAGCAGGTCCCGGAGCTGGTGGTGCTGAACAAGGCCGACGTCGCCGACTGGGCCGTGGTCGAGCGCATCCGCCGCCGCGAGCCGAACACTGTGCTGGTCTCGGCGCACAGCGGCATGGGGCTCGACGAGCTGCGCGAGCGGGTCAGCGACTCGATCCCGCGGCCGCAGACTCCGATGGAGCTGCTGGTGCCCTATGTCGACGGCGACGTCGTCTCCCGGCTGCACGGCGGCGACACCGAGATCCACACCATCGACTACCGCGCCGAGGGGACCCGGCTGAGCGTGAAGGTCCGTCCCGAGCTCGTCGCGGACCTGGAGCAGTACCGCGTCGACGCCGGCTCCGAGCATGCGGCGGGCGCCGCGTGAGTTCGCAGTCGACAGGACACCTGGCCTCCACGCGGCTGCTGGACTCGGCGGTCGATGCCATGGGCGGCGTGCACCGCGAGGGGCAGGTCAGCATGACGGAGAATGTCGCCATGGCCCTGCGGAAGAAGCGGCATCTTCTGGTCCAGGCCGGCACCGGCACCGGCAAGTCGCTGGCCTATCTGGTGCCGGCGGTGGTGCAGGCGACCGAGACCGACCGGCCGGTGCTGATCTCGACGGCCACGCTGGCGCTGCAGGCTCAGATCATGGGCCGCGACCTGCCCCGGCTGCTCGACAGCGTCGGCGACGAGCTCGACCGCGACGTCGACATCGCCCTGGTCAAGGGCCGGGCGAATTATCTGTGCAAGCACAAGCTCGACGGCGGCTTCCCCGACGACGGCGACGAGACGGCGCTCTTCAGCTTCGGCGACGAGCCCTCCGGCGGCGCGGCGACGATGGAGCCGACGTCGGCGCTGGGCCGCGAGGTCATGCGGCTGCGCGAGTGGGCCGAGGAGACCGAGACCGGCGATCGCGACGATCTCGCCGAGGGCGTCTCCGACCGCGCCTGGCGGCAGGTCTCGGTCAACGCGGTGGACTGCATCGGCCCGCGCAGCTGTCCGATGGCCGCCGAGTGCTTCTCCGAGCTGGCCCGCGAGCGGGCGGAGGAGGCCGACATCGTGGTGACCAACCACGCGATGCTGGCCATCGACGCCTTCGAAGGGCTGCAGGTGCTGCCCGAGCATGACGCGGTGATCGTCGACGAGGCCCATGAGCTGGCCGACCGGGTCACCTCGGCGGTGACCGCCCAGCTCTCGGCGCAGATGATCCAGACCGCGGCGACGACGATGCGTCGACACACCGCCCTGTCGATGGACGATCTGCAGGCCGGATCGGTCGCCGTCGACGCGGCCTTCCACCAGCGGGAGTCGGGGCTGCTCGCCCGGGGTCTCGACGCCCAGCAGACCCAGGCGCTGGAGCTGGTGCGCAACGCCGCGCGGACCGCGCTGTCGGACTCCAAGCCCTCCGCCGACGCCGAGGCCGACACCGGCCGCACCACCGCCCGCTCCCGCGTGCAGGCGGTCCAGGAGGCGGCCGAGCGGATGCTGCAGTCGCCCGAGACGCCCGACGTGGTGTGGCTGACCCGGCCGGGGAGCTTCACTCCGGGCATCGGCTATCAGGAGGCGGACCTCTCCGAGCCGCCGACGCTGCATGTGGCCCCGACGTCGGTCGCCGCGCGGATGCGCGAGGGCCTCTTCGGCGACCGCACGGCGGTGCTGACCTCGGCGACGCTGACCGTCGGCGGCAGCTTCGACCCGGTGGCCGGCGATCTGGGCCTCGGCGGCGAGGACTCGCCGGTCTGGGACGCCGTCGACGTCGGCAGTCCCTTCGACTACCCGACGCAGGGGATGCTGTACGTCGCCGAGCACCTGCCGGCGCCGTCGATGCGGACCGCCGAGCGCCAGCGCGACGAGCTCGCCGGCCTCATCGAGGCCTCCGGCGGGGCGACGCTGGCGCTGTTCTCCTCGCGCCGGGCGGCCGAGGAGGCCGCCGAGGACCTGCGCGAGCGGCTCGACGTGCCGATCCTCTGCCAGGGGGAGGCCACGATGTCGGCGCTGGTGCGTCAGTTCGCCGAGGATGAGGAGACCTGCCTCTTCGGGACGATGAGCCTGTGGCAGGGTGTCGACGTGCCCGGCCGCGCCTGTCGGCTGGTGGCCATCGATCGCATCCCGTTCCCGCGCCCGGACGATCCGCTGATGAGCGCCCGCACCCAGGAGGTCGCCCGCAGCGGCGGCAACGGCTTCATGCGGGTGGCCGCCACGCATGCGGCCACCCGGCTGGCGCAGGGAGCCGGTCGGCTGATCCGCAGCGCCGAGGATCGCGGCGTGCTGGCGATCCTCGACTCCCGGCTGGCCACCGCCCGCTACGGCGGGTTCCTGACCAAGTCCATGCCGGACTTCTGGCCCACCACCGACGGCGCCGTCGTCCGCGGCGCGCTGAGTCGTCTCGCGCAGGCCGCCGAGCGCCGGGACGGCCCTGCCGAGGAGACCGCCGAGACGGCGGAGGTCCCGGCGGGCTGAGACGCCGACGGGCTCCGCTCTGCGCCGCCGGCGTTCGGAACGGAGCCCGTCGTCGAGGGCAACGACCGGACGGTCAGAGGCTGCGCAGCACGGTCACGACCTTGCCCATGATGGTCGCCGCGTCGCCGAGGATGGGCTCATAGGCCCGGTTCTGCGGCAGCAGCCACTGGTGGCCGTCGCGCCGGCGCAGCGTCTTGACCGTGGCCTCGTCGTCCAGCAGGGCCGCGACGATGTCGCCGTTCTCGGCCTCGGACTGGTTCCGCACGACGACCCAGTCGTCCTCGAAGATGCCGGCCTCGATCATCGAATCGCCGCGGACCTGGAGCATGAACAGCTCGCCCTCGCCGGTCAGCTGACGGGGCAGCGGCATGACGTCCTCGACGTGCTGCTCGGCGAGGATCGGCCCGCCGGCGGCGATGTGGCCGACCACCGGGATGTCGGCGGTGCGTCCGTCGGCGTCGGCCCGGTAGGCGTCGAGCTCGACCACCGAGGAGTCCGGGACGCCTCCCGCGGGGGAGACGGGCCGCGCCTCGGCCGCGGCGTCGTCGGAGGCGTCGGCGGTCTCGGCGGAGACCGGCGTGCTCAGCAGCTCGCCGTCGGAGTTCCGCAGCACCTCCATGGCCCGGGGACGTCCGGGGACGCGCGAGAGGTAGCCCATCTGCTGCAGGCGGGCCAGCTGATGGGTGACCGAGGAGAGCGAGGCCAGCCCGCAGGCGTCGCCGATCTCACGCATCGACGGCGGGTAGCCGCGGTCGGCGAGCGAGCCCTGGATGATGTCGACGATGCTGCGCTGCCGCTCGGTCAGCCGCGGCGCGGTCTCCTCCTGGGGTCGCTGCGGGGCGACGTGGTCTTCCGGCATCTCTCCGCCTCTCCGGGGCTGGCCCGTCCTGCTCTCGTGCACTGAGGGTGTCGTGATCCGCCCGGCGTCGTGTCAGAGGTCGCTGGTGGACTCTGCGTCGTCGGACGATCGAACACGGCGTCCGAAGATCACTTCGAATATGGCCTCACACTACGGGATGGCCAGGGGTATCACCAGGATTTTCGAACGCATGTCTGGCCGGGCGTCGAATATGTGTGCTAGAACTAGAACACAGCTTCGAAGACCGGCCGGGCTTGCGCCCGTCGGACACGACGCAGAGGGGAGCACGACTATGGATCACGCGCACACCGTGCTGCGGACGGCCATATCCGCGACCGCACCGGTCGGCGCCGGGGCGACGGCCGCGAGGACCGGTCGCCTGCGGCTGACCCGCCGGGGCCGCCTGCTGCTGATCGGCCTGCCCGTGCTGACCGCCGCGGCCGCGCTGATGCTCGGCGCGGCGCTGATGGCGGGTGGGCTGGTCAACCAGGCCCAGGCGTCGACGGAGGCCCCCGTCGGGGTGGAGGCGCGCGAAGTGGTCGTCGCCCCGGGCGAGACGCTCTGGGACATCGCCTCGGAGATCGACTCCACCGAGGACACCGACGTGCTGATCCTGCGCATCGCCGAGCTCAATGACCTGGACGGCTCCACGCTGCAGCCCGGTCAGCGTCTCGACGTCCCCGTCGGCGGCTGACCCGTGCGGGCCGCGGAATGACCTCCGGCGTCTCGAACGCGCGCCGGCCGGACCTCGCTGAGTAGGATGGTGCGGTGACTTCCGAGGAGACCGCCGCACGAGCACGACGCCTGGACGAGCTGCCCCTGCGCGAGGAGCTGCGCGGACAGCATCCCTACGGTGCGCCGCAGCTGCAGGTGCCGGCCATGCTCAACGTCAACGAGACGACCTACGACATGCCCGCCGACGTGGTCGAGGCCATGACCGCAGCCGTGCGTGCCGCGGCCCTCGGGCTGAACCGCTACCCGGATCGCGAGTTCACCGCGCTCCGGGGCAAGCTCGCCGCCTTCCTGGACCACGGACTGACCGCCGAGCACATCTGGGCGGCCAACGGGTCCAACGAGGTCATGCAGCACATCCTGCAGGCCTTCGCCGGCCCCGGACGCTCGGTGATGGCGTTCCCGCCCACCTACTCGATGTACCCGCTCTACGCCCGCGGCACCAACAGCGAATACCTCGCCGGCACGCGCGACGCGGACTACCGCCAGACGCCCGAGGGCGTCGCCGCGCAGATCCGTGAGCACCGGCCCCACGTGGTGATCCTCTGCTCGCCGAACAACCCCACCGGCACCGCCCTGGGGCTCGACGTGGTCGAGGCCGCCCACGAGGCCGCGCTGGAGTCCGACACCATGGTCGTCGTCGACGAGGCCTACGGCGAGTTCCGCCAGGACGGGACCCCCTCGGCCCTCGAGCTGCTGCCGGGGCGGCCGCGGCTGATCGTCTCGCGGACGATGAGCAAGGCCTTCGCCCTCGCCGGGGGACGGCTGGGCTACCTCGCCGCCGCGCCGGAGGTCACCGACGCGATGCGGCTGGTGCGTCTGCCCTACCACCTCTCGGCGGTGACCCAGGCCGTCGCCGAGGCGGCCCTGGACCACAGCGCGGCACTGACGGCCAACGTCGAGCGGATCAAGGTCCAGCGCGACCGCATCGTCGCCGAGCTGACCCGCCTGGGTCTGCGACCGGCCCCGTCGGACGCGAACTTCGTGTTCTTCGGCGGCCTGGTCGACGAGCAGGCCGCCTGGCAGCACCTGCTCGACGACGGGGTGCTCGTCCGCGACGTCGGGATCCCCGGGCATCTGCGGGTGACCGCCGGCACCGAGGAGGAGACCACCGCCTTCCTCGAGTCGCTGGCCCGACATCTCGGCCGCGCCTGAGGGCTCGCCGCCCGCGGGCGCCCGCGGCTCCGGAGCGTAGACTCTGAGACGACGGGCCGACGCCGCAGTCCGACCACATCGCCAGCCTGACGAGCAGGAGCCATGGGAGCAGAACTCATCACCGGCCGCAGCGCCCGGATGGAGCGCGTGACCAGCGAGTCCAGCGTGACGGTCCGCCTGGACCTCGACGGGACCGGAGCATCGTCGATCAGCACCTCGGTGCCGTTCTTCGACCACATGCTCACCGCCCTGTCGAAGCATGCGCTGATCGACCTCGAGGTCGAGGCCACCGGGGACACGCACATCGACGTCCACCACACTGTCGAGGACACCGCCATCGTCCTCGGCGAGGTGCTGCGCACCGCGCTGGGGGACAAGGCCGGCATCCGCCGCTTCGGCGAGGCCGCGGTGCCGTTGGACGAAGCGCTCGCCCACGCCGTCGTCGACGTCTCCGGGCGTCCCTATCTGGTCCACGGCGGCGAGCCGGAGGGACAGCAGTACCACCTGATCGGCGGACACTTCACCGGTTCGATGACCCGCCACGTCTTCGAGGCGATCACCCTGCACGCCGGGATCTGCCTGCACATGCGGGTGCTCGCGGGACGGGACCCGCACCACATCGTCGAGGCGCAGTTCAAGGCTTTCGCCCGGGCGCTGCGCGCCGCCGTCGAGGACGACCCGCGGGTCTCCGGCGTCCCGTCGACGAAGGGTGCGCTCTGATGGCCGGCCGCGACGTCGTCGTGCTGGACTACGGCTCCGGCAACGTGCACTCCGCGGTGCGCGCCCTCGAGCGCGCCGGCGCCTCGGTGGAGCTGACCCGGAACACCGAGCGGGTGCTGGAGGCCGACGGACTGGTCGTCCCCGGCGTCGGGGCCTTCTCCGCGGTGATGGACGCGCTGACCGCGATCGACGCGCCCCGCTGGATCGGTCGGCGCATCGCCGGGTCCCGGCCGGTGCTGGGCATCTGCGTCGGCCACCAGATCCTCTTCGAGCGCGGCGTCGAGCACGGCCTCGCCGCCGAGGGCATGGGGGAGTGGCCCGGCGAGGTCACCGCCCTGCCCGAGGACGCGGTGGTCCCGCACATGGGGTGGAACACGGTCACGCCGCCGGCCGGCACGCGGCTCTTCGCCGGGATCGAGGACGAGCGTTTCTACTTCGTCCACTCCTACGCGGTGCAGTCCTGGGACTTCGACCAGCAGATCGCGGCGATGGCCCCGCCGCAGGTCACCTGGTCCCACCACGGCGCCGACTTCATCGCCGCAGTCGAGAACGGGCCGCTGGCCGCCACCCAGTTCCATCCCGAGAAGTCCGGCGACGCCGGCATGCAGCTGCTGCAGAACTGGCTCGGCACCCTCTGAGCCCGTCGAGCGGCGCGGCGCCGGCGCCGCGCCGACGCCCTCGACAGCCTGTCCCGAAGACGACCGACGAAGAGAGCACGAACCATGACTCAGACCCCCGCGAGCCCCGCTGTGCCGCCGCTCGAGCTGCTGCCGGCCGTCGACGTCGCCGACGGCCAGGCGGTGCGCCTGGTGCAGGGCGAGGCCGGCTCCGAGACCGGCTACGGAGACCCGCTGGAGGCCGCACTGTCCTGGCAGCAGCAGGGTGCGGAATGGATCCACCTGGTGGACCTCGACGCCGCCTTCGGCCGCGGCCACAATCGCGACGTGCTCGCCCGCGTGGTCGCCGAGCTCGACATCCGCATCGAGCTCTCCGGCGGCATCCGCGACGACGAATCGCTGGACCGTGCCCTGGAGTTCGGCGCCGAGCGGGTGAATCTGGGCACCGCCGCGCTGGAGGATCCGGAGTGGACCGCCCGGGCCATCGAGCGCCACGGCGACGCGATCGCCGTCGGGCTGGACGTCCGCGGCGAGACGCTGGCCGCCCGCGGCTGGACGCGCGAGGCCGGCAACCTCTGGGAGGTCCTCGACCGCCTCGAGGAGGCCGGCTGCCCGCGCTACGTGGTCACCGACGTGACCAAGGACGGCACGCTGCGCGGCCCGAACACCGAGCTGCTCGCCGAGGTCTGCCGGCGGACGCAGAAGCCCGTGGTCGCCTCCGGGGGCATCTCCTCGCTGGAGGACGTCTCCGCCCTGGCGGCGATGGTCTCCACCGGCGTCGAGGGCGCCATCATGGGCAAGGCGCTCTACGCCGGGCGCTTCGCCTTCTCCGAGGCGCTGGCCGCGGCCTCCGCCTCGGCATGAGCTCCGCCGCCGAGCAGCCCTCCGGGCCGGCGAGCTCGCCGCCGTCGGGATCCCGCGAGCTGCCCGCCCACATCGCGCAGCTGCTGCGCCGCGACGGCCGGGATGCCGACGGCCGCGCCGTCGATTCGGCCGGAGTGTCCTGGCAGGGGCGCGACCTCTCCGGCGAGGGCAACCCGCTGCACACCTTCGACGGCGACGACGGGCTGGCCGAGCCGGCCGTGGCCGCGGCCCGCGATCGGCTGGTCGCCGGGGAGATCGACGAGGCGACGTTCGTCGCCGCGCTGCGCGGAGCCCGGCTCTTCGTGCCGGTGCTGGCGACCGCCTCCGTCCTGGAGGAGCCGGCGCCGGCCGGCGGGCCGGCCGGCGACAAGGAGGCCGAGATCTCGCTGGTCAGCCTCACCGCCGCCGACGGTCGCGGCGCGCTGCCGGCCTTCACCTCGGTGGAGGCGCTCACCGCCTGGCACCCGGAGGCCCGGCCCGTCGCGGCCGAGGCCGAACGCGTGATGCTCGCCGCGCTGAGCGAGGACGACGAGCTGGTCGTGCTCGACCCGCAGGCGGAGCTGACCTTCGTGCTGCGGCGCCCGGCGGTCACCGCCCTGGCCCAGGGACGGGACTGGACCCCGTCCTACCGGGATCCCGAGCTCGCCGCCGCCCTGGCGGAGGTGGTCGAGCAGTGCCCCGGGGTCGGCCGGCTGGTGGTGCGGCCCGGCGGCGGCGTCGGCACGCGGACCGCCTCGGGCGCCGCCGTCGCAGGCGGCGGATCCGGCCCGGAGCTGGCGATCGTCGTGGAGCTCGAGTCCGGCCTGGACGCGGTGGACGCACGTCTGGCGCTGGCCAGCGTGCAGACCAGCCTCGCGGAGCTGGAGCCGCTGCGCCTCCGGGCGGACTCGGTGGAGGTCCTGCGAGCCGGCTGACTGCAGGAGCGTCGGCGCCCGCCCCGGGCCCGGGGAGCGCCGAGCCGGCTCAGTCGCCGTCGGCGGCCCGGGTCTGGATCTTCCAGCACAGCCGCTGCAGCTCGAGGGCCTCCTCCTCGTCGAGGGCGCCGTGGAAGAGCTGGCGGATGTGGCCGCCGTGGACCTGCGAGGCTTCGCGGAAGACCCGGCGTCCCTCCTGGGTGAGGCTGGCGGTCATCCCGCGACGATCGGCCGGGTCGGGGGTGCGGTCGATGAGACCGCGGCGTTGCAGGGCCTTGGCCTGGTACGACAGGCGGGAGGGGGAGAAGACCATCCGTTCGGCCAGGTCGCCCATGCGCAGGCTGTGGTCCTCGGACTCGGCCAGGAGCAGCAGCACGTTGTAGTCGGTCAGGCGCAGCCCGGTGGAGGCGTGCAGCCGCTTCTCCATGCGGTCGTTGACGATCGCGGAGGTCTCCAGGAACGTCCGCCAGGCGCGAGCCTTGGGGGAGCGGCCGGTCAGATCACGGGCGCCGCGCTCCGGGTCGCCGAGGCGTCGTCCGTCGGCGTGCCCGTCCTGCTCCTCGCGCGGCTCGTCGTCGGTGGCCACCGGCCCCTCCTCGACTGGTCGTCCAGCTGATGGTCAGGTGGACAGTCTACAGGCAGCCCTCTCGGCAGGTGTCAGCTCTGCTCATGTCCCGAGACCTGGGGCCGAGTCGCGTCAGGAATCGTCCTCGGAGGCGTCGGTGGGGCTCTCCGTCGCCGTCTCCCGGGCCTCCTGGCCCTCCGGGACCACGGCGCCGTTGCTCGCGTCGACGACGACGCGGTTGTCCGAGGTGGCGCCTTCGAGCGTGACGACCCACACCACCAGGTCGCCCTTGCGATCCTGCAGCTCGGCGGAGAGCAGCACGCCCGGCGACTCGGTCAGGGCGATGTCCATCGCGCGCAGCATCGGGACCTCGGCGGCCTCGGCGAGCTGCTGCAGCTGGTCCTCGGCCTGGCCCTGGTCCTCCGCCTCGACCCGCTCCGACCCGTCGTGGACCGTGGTCACGTGCTGCAGCGTGCCGTCGCCGGCGAGCAGATCGACGCTCATGCCGGTCGCTCCCTCCACGGACTTGCTGAACGCCACCGGCTCCGCCTCGCCGTCGCCGATCGCAGTGCTCACCGCGCTCAGCGCCACGTCCTGTCCGGCGTCGACGTCGGCCGTCGAGGTCGGGTTCTCGGCCGAGGGTTCGTTCGACGGCGGGAGCGACCCGCTGGCCTCGGCGCTCTCGGCGCCTCCCTGCGGCCCGTCGGGGATGCCGCAGCCGGAGAGCAGAGCGGCCGACATCATCACGGCGACGACGGTGGCGGAGCTGCTGGTCGAAGTCATGGCCCCAGTCTGCCCGGGGAGACTGGACACCTGCTGGACGGGCTCTCCATGGGGCGGGGGTGTGTC
This sequence comes from Nesterenkonia halobia, assembly GCF_039536005.1. Classification (NCBI taxonomy): domain Bacteria; kingdom Bacillati; phylum Actinomycetota; class Actinomycetes; order Micrococcales; family Micrococcaceae; genus Nesterenkonia; species Nesterenkonia halobia. The sequence continues at coordinate 395,355 of NZ_BAAAYG010000002.1, forward strand.
GCGCCCTGGGCGGCGCGGCATGGCGCAGGCCGCAGATGTCAGAGATGACATTCGGCTACGGGCGTGTGAGGAGCAGTTTTCCACAGGTGCCCGAGATCGTCTGGCACCGGCGGTCGCCGATGGCTAGGGTGGGGCCCTGCGAGCAGACATGACGCCTCTGCCCGGAGGGGAGCTGTGTCGTGCGACGGTCCGTGGGCGGCCGTCGTCGACGGCCCGCGTCCCGGGCAGCAGGACGGATCCGGTCGTCGACCGGATGCAGGACGAGCATACCGAGGGCATCGGAAGAAACGGAAGGCCAGAGTGGACGCGCTGGGCATCGTCGAGGACGAGGTCAGGGACCAGGTTCGCCGTCGCGGACTGGACCCGGCCGTCGACCACTTCGACCTGAAGGAACTGGTGGAGGCCGCGGTCGCCGAGTACGACCGGCGGTCCATGGTGAGCGCGCTGCCGCTGATCGGAGAGGTCGACCGTGCCGTCAAGCGGATCATGGACTCCGTGGCCGGCTTCGGCGAGCTGCAGCCGCTGTTCGACGACGACGACGTCGAGGAGATCTGGATCAACGGGCCGCACGAAGTCTTCGTCGCCCGCAACGGCCGGTCCGAGCTGACCTCGATCACGCTGAGCGAGGCGCGCGTGCGCGACCTGGTCGAGCGGATGCTGAAGACCACCGGGCGCCGGCTGGACCTCTCGTCGCCGTTCGTCGACGCCACGCTGCCCGACGGCTCTCGACTGCACGTGGCGATCCCGGACATCACCCGACGCCACTGGGCGGTCAACATCCGCAAGTTCGTCTCCCGGGCGAAGACCCTCGACGACCTCGTCCGGTCGGGCTCGCTGAGCCCGCAGGCGGCCGAGTACCTGGCGACCTGCATCGGATCGGGGATGAACGTGCTGGTCTCCGGCGCGACTCAGGCCGGCAAGACCACGATGCTCAACTGCCTGGGCTCGGCGATCGGCCCGCGCGAACGGGTCATCACCGTCGAGGAGATCTTCGAGCTGCAGCTGCCGCTGCGCGACGTGGTCGGCATGCAGTGCCGCCAGCCCAACCTGGAGAACGAGGGCGAGATCCCGCTGCGGCGCCTGGTGAAGGAGTCGCTGCGGATGCGTCCGGAGCGGCTGATCGTCGGCGAGGTCCGCGAGGCCGAGAGCCTGGACATGCTCATCGCGCTCAATGCCGGCCTGCCGGGCATGGCCACCGTCCACGCCAACTCCGCCCAGGACGCGCTGACCAAGATCTGCACTCTGCCGCTGCTGGCCGGGGAGAACATCAGTCGGCAATTCATCGTCCCGACGGTGGCCTCCTGCGTCGATCTGGTCGTCCACTGCACCCGCGAGGAGGACGGCAGCCGCCACGTGCAGGAGATCATGAGCATCGGCGGCCGCGTCGAGGGCGAGACCATCGAGACCTCGACGGTCTTCAGCCACCAGGACGGCGAGCTGCGCCCGACCTCTTCGGCGGTCTTCGACCATCCCAAGCTCACCTCCGAGGCGCGGGCGCGCCTGCAGCGACTGGGAGCAGAGCGATGAGCCTGCTCCTCGGACTCGCCCTCGGCGCGGGGCTGCTGCTCATCTGGTGGTCCTGCTGGCCGCGGCGGCGCCCGGAGACGACGGGCCGACGTCGGCGTCTCGGCCGTCTCGAGCAGCTGCTGGCCGAGGCCGGCCACCAGCGGGTGGGCGTCTCCGGAGCAGTGACCGCCATGGTCAGCTGCGCGGTGATCGCCTTCCTCGTCGTGCTGGTCATCACCCGGGCCGTGCCGGTGGCTCTGTGCTTCGCGCTCTTCGCCGCCGCCGTGCCGATCGTGGTGCTGCGCTGGCAGGCGCGCAAGCGCCAGGCGGTGCTGCGCGAGATCTGGCCCGACGCCGTCGACCACCTGCGCTCGGCGGTGCGGGCGGGGATGTCCCTGCCGGAGGCGCTCATCCAGCTGAGCACCTCGGGGCCGGTGCCGCTGCGCGAGCCGTTCGTCGAGTTCGCCCGCGACTATCGCTCCGGGCAGAACCTGGGCACCGCCCTGACCGGGCTGAAGGATCGGCTGGCCGATCCGGTCGGCGACCGCATCGTCATCGCGCTGACCATCACCCGTGAGGTGGGCGGATCCGACCTCGGACGCCTGCTGAGCACCCTCGGCGAGTTCCTCCGCGAGGATGCGCGCACCCGCAGCGAGCTCGAGGCGCGGCAGTCGTGGACGGTCAACGCCGCCAAGCTCGCCGTCGCCGCTCCGTGGATCGTGGTGCTGCTGCTCTCCACCCAGGCCGAGGCCGCCGACGCGTATCGCGGTCTGGAGGGCATGGCGGTGCTGACCGGCGGTCTGGTGGTCTCGGTGATCTGCTACCAGCTGATGCTGCGCATCGGTGCGCTGCCGAAGGAAGGGAGGGTGCTGCTGTGAGTCCCGTGACCGCCTGGGCCGTGGTCGCCGGCGCCGGCCTCGGGCTGGGCCTGCTGATCGTGCTGCTCCGGATGCCGGCGACGAACCAGCCGCGCTTCGCCGACCGGGTGGCGCCCTATCTGCGCTCCACCGGCGCCGACACCCAGCTCTTCGCCCGGCATGGTGCACCGGTGGTGCCCTTCGGCGCGGCCGGCCGGCTCTTCGCCCCGCTGCTGCACGCGCTGGTCGGTCGGCTGGATCGGTTCAGCATGGACACCGATCAGCTGCGCCGCCGCCTGGACCAGGCCGATTCCTCGGTCACGCCGGCGGAGTACCGCCTGCAGCAGGTCGCCATGGCCACCGCCGGCGCCCTCCTCGGCGCCACGGTGAACCTGCTGGCCTTCGTCTCCGGCACGTTCAACGCCTTCCTGGCGGTGCTCAGCGTGCTGGTCCTGGGCGTGCTGGGATTCGCCCTGCGTGACAACATGCTCTCCGGGCAGATCAAGCGGCGGCGCTCGCGGATGCTCACCGAGTTCCCGACTGTCGCGGAGATGATGGCGCTGGCCGTCAGCGCCGGCGAGTCGGCGCCGGGGGCCTTCGAGCGGATCTCCCGGGTGACCCGCGGCGAGCTGCATGTCGAGCTCACCAAGGTGCTGCACGACGTGCAGTCCGGGCTCGGCTTCTCGCAGGCGCTGAAGGCCATGGCGACCCGGGTGGAGTCGGCCCCGATCTCGCGCTTCCTGGAGGGCGTGATCGTCGCGATGGAGCGCGGCACGCCGTTGGCCGACGTGATGCATGCCCAGGCCCAGGACGTCCGGGACCTGTCCAAGCGCGAGCTGATGGAGACCGCCGGGAAGAAGGAGATCTCCATGATGGTGCCGCTGGTCTTCGGCGTGCTGCCGCTGACGGTGGTCTTCGCCGTCTATCCGGGCTTCGAGCTGCTGTCCCTGGCGGTGTAGCGCCGGCTCGGCTCGATGCCGGCGGCGCGGAGTCGCCGTCGGCGACCGACGAACAACTGAATATCGACCACGACAGGCTCCTGCGGGAGCGCACCACGACGCCGAGTGGAGCTCGGCACGAATCGAGGATCCGTCCGGGGCGCACGACGCCCGGGGCGGGCCGGGGAAGGACCACTGATGACGAACGATCTGCGCGAGGCCGTGCGCCACGACGATCTCACACCCGCGCCGGAGGAGAGCCTGCCGGCGACGCTGCACTCCGAGGAGCGCGGCGACGTGCCCGGCTGGGTGATGATCACCCTGATGTCGGCAGTGCTGGTGGCCGGGCTCCTGGCCATCGCCCAGCCCGCTCTGGAGGGGCTCTTCTCCGACGCGATGGACCAGGTCAGGCGATAGTGCGTCCGGCGGCCCGAGCGTCGCGGCGCCGCCGACCGGCGGATCCGCAGGCCGCCCGCGGGTCGGGCGCGTCGTCGGTCCGCGAGGAGCGCGGTGCGGCCACCGCCGAGTTCACCATGGTCGCGGCCCTGCTGGCGCTGCTCTTCGTGCTCACGCTGCAGCTGGCCGTCGTGGTGCATGTGCGCAACACGCTGATCGACGCGGCCTCCACCGGCGCGCGCTTCGGCGCGCTGGACGATCGGTCGGCCGCGGACGGCGTCGCCCGGACCGAGGAGCTGATCTCCGGGGCGATCGGCGTCGACCATGCCGAGCATGTCGGACATCGGTGGCGCTCGGTCGACGCCGGCCGCGAGCTGACGATCGTCGTCGAGGCGGACGTCCCGCTGTTCGGCCTGGGCCCGGGCCTCGGCCACCTGGAGGTGAGCGGCAGTGCCGTGGAGTTCGAGTGAGGACGGATCCGGCCGCCCCGGCCGCCCCGGCCGATCCGGAGGTATGAGCCGGGCGACTGCGCCGCGTCGGGGGAGGTGTCTGCGGAGACGTCTGGCCGCGCGACTGGGCGGGGTCCACGACGAATCCGGCTCCTCGATCATCGAGTTCCTCATGCTCGCGGTGCTGCTGATGATCCCGACCGTGTACTTCCTCATCGGAGTCTCGACGGTCCAGGCGGCCACCTATGCCGGCGTCGGAGCGGCGGATCAGGCGGCGAAGATCTACGCCTCCGGCGGCGAGATCTCCGCGGGGGAGCGCGCGCACCGCGCCGAGCTCGCCGCCCGGTCGGTGCTGCAGGACTATGGGATCGAGGCGTCGCGGGCCTCGGTGTCGCGCAGCTGCCCGACCGGCGGCTGCGACGCCGCCGGCGACGTCGTCGCCTATGACGTGGAGATCCGGGTGCCCGTGCCCCTGGTCTCCGGCATCGGTGGCTGGGAGTCGACGCTGGCCTCGGTGTCGAGCACCTCGGCCCAGGTGCAGGAGGGATGAGCATGACGTCTCAGATGTCGCGGAGTCCGGGCCGCTGTCGGACCGTCGCGCGGCTGCACCGTGAGGAGTCGGGGCAGATGTCGGTGCTGGTGCTGGGCATGCTGGTCATCCTGCTGCTGATGGTCAGCGTCGTCGTCGGCGCCACCACAGTGCACCTGGAGTCGCGGCGTCTGCTGAGCGCCGCCGACGGCGCGGCCTCGGCGGCCTCCAACGGCGCCGAGATGGCGGGTCGGCAGAGCATGAGCGCCGCGGAGGTCGGCGCCCGGGCGCGCGAGTATCTGGAGACCTCGGGAGCCTATGGGCGCTTCGACGGCCTGCAGGTCCGGCGGGTCTGGACCAGCGACGGTGGCGCCTCGGCGCATGTGGAGCTGAGCAGCGCCGCCGAGATGCCGCTGGTCAGCACGGTCGTGCCCGACGCCGTCACCGTCACCGTGGACTCCCACTCGCGTGTGACGACTGAGCGGTGAGCCGGTGCGGCGGGCCCCGCAGGGCTCCGGCGCCGGCGTCCCTCCCGGCCCGCGGAGGCCCTCCGGCGGTCCATCGATGGGCCAACTCTGCTCCGGACCCGGTAGTGTAGGAGAGCTATGGCAGAGACTGATTTCCCCACTGAGCTTCAGCAGCTGCGCGGCACGCTGCGCCGCATCACGGACGTGACCGACGTCGACCGGCTGCGCGCCGACATCGCCGAGCTCTCCGAGCAGGCGGCGGCCCCGGACCTCTGGAACGACCAGGAGCACGCGCAGAAGGTCACCTCCCAGCTCAGCCACAAGCAGGCCGAGCTGAACCGGCTGACGAAGCTGGAGTCGCGCATCGACGACGTCGAGACGATGGTGGAGATGGGCCGGGAGGAGGGCGACGACGCGACCCTCCAGGAAGCCCGTGACGAGATCAGCGCGATCTTCAAGGACCTCGAGTCCCTGGAGATCGTCACCCTGCTCTCCGGCGAATACGACGAGCGCGACGCGGTGGTCACCATCCGCGCCGGCGCCGGCGGCATCGACGCCGCCGACTTCGCCGAGATGCTGCTGCGGATGTACACCCGCTGGGCCGAGGGCAGGAACTGGGACGTGAAGATCCTGGACACCTCCTACGCGGAGGAAGCCGGTCTGAAGTCGGCCACCTTCGAGGTCAAGGCGCCCTACGCCTTCGGCACGATGTCGGTCGAGGCCGGCACGCACCGGCTGGTGCGGATCAGCCCCTTCGACAACCAGGGGCGCCGGCAGACCTCCTTCGCCGCCGTCGAGGTCATCCCGCTCATCGAGGGGACCGACCACGTCGAGATCGACGAGAACGACCTGAAGATCGACGTCTACCGGTCCTCGGGCCCGGGCGGGCAGTCGGTGAACACCACCGACTCGGCCGTGCGCATCACCCACGTGCCCACCGGCACAGTGGTCGCGATGCAGAACGAGAAGTCGCAGATCCAGAACCGCGCGGCGGCGATGCGCGTGCTGCAGTCCCGGCTGCTGCTGCTCAAGCAGCAGGAGGAGGCCGCCGAGAAGAAGGAGCTGGCCGGCGACATCAAGGCCTCCTGGGGCGACCAGATCCGCTCCTACGTGCTGCATCCGTACCAGATGGTCAAGGACCTGCGGACCGGCCACGAAGTCGGCAACACCAGCGCGATCTTCGACGGCGAGCTCGACGGCTTCATCGACGCCGGCATCCGCTGGCGGGTCCAGGGCGAGGCCGCCGAGAAGAACTGATCCGAGCCGACGCCCGGCGCGCCGGGCCGGCTCGGCCGCGGCACGCCGCGGCGGGATTAGAGTTTCAGCGTGCCGGTCTGTCGTCCCCGACCCGTGTCCCGCAGGGCCGGCCGACTGCGGGGCAACTGGTGAGAGATGATCCGCTTCGAACACGTCACCCGGCGCTATGAGCCCGCCGGGCGCCCGGCGCTGGACGACGTCTCCGTGGAGGTCCTGCGCGGGGAGTTCGTCTTCCTGATCGGCGCCTCCGGCTCGGGCAAGTCCACGCTGCTGCGCATGATCGTGCGCGAAGGGCTGCCCCAGCAGGGCAAGATCACCGTCGCCGGCCAGAACCTCGGGCTGATGCTCGAGCACCGCGTGCCCGCCTACCGGCGCAGCGTCGGCATGGTCTTCCAGGACTTCCGGCTGCTGCCGGACAAGACCGTCTACGACAACGTGGCCTTCGCGATGCGGGTCACCGGAGCGTCCCGCGCCCGGATCCGCCAGCGGGTGCCGGAGGTGCTGGAGAAGGTCGGCCTGTCCGATCTGTCCCGCCGACTGCCCCATGAGATCTCCGGCGGCGAGCAGCAGCGCGCCGCGATCGCCCGAGCGATGGTCAACGAGCCGGCCGTGCTGCTGGCCGACGAGCCGACCGGCAATCTCGACCCGCACGCCTCCGACGAGGTCGTGCGCGTGCTGCGCCGGATCCACACGGGCGGCACCACTGTCATCATGGCCACCCACGACCGCGCGATCGTCGACCGCGCCGGACGGCGTGTGGTCCAGCTCCACGACGGGCGGCTCATCCGCGACGACCAGCGCGGCACCTATGATCCGCGTCCCGGCACCGAGGCCTGGCAGCTGCTGCGCGACGTCGAGACCACCGGCACGCTGCGCCCCATCGACCCGCGGGCCACCGCGCCGGAGCCGTCCGCCGCCGCGGAGACGGACTCCGCAGACGCTGTCGGCGGCGCGGCGACGGGTTCGGCACCCGCCGCGCCCCCTGCGCCGCCGGCCGCGCTGGCCCGGCCGGGCGGCAAGCCGGTGGACGCGCCGCTGCGCCCGCAGTCGCCCCCGACGACGACCGCGGCAGCCGCGGAGAAGCCCGCCGACGCGGTGGACGTCAGCTGGCCGGCGCATCTGCGCGCCCCCGCCGCGGCCGAGGACGTGCCCGAGCCCGCCGGCGACTTCACCGGTTCCGAGCTGCCCGACCTGGACCGTGACGGCTTCGTCGAGCTCGACTCCGGGGCGCCTGCCGCGTCCGAGTCCGTTGCAGGAGAGCCCGCCGCAGGAGAGTCCGCCGCCGACGCGCCGCCTGCGGAGGCCGCACCGCAGCCGTTCCTCGGCCGGTCGACGCGGGATCTGCCGCCCGAGCCGACGTCGGTGCCCAAGCTCAGCGACGTCGGCTGGCTGGCCGCCTCCGGGCCGCCGCTCCCGTTCCGCTCGACCGCGACGGCCGACTCCGCCTCGTCGGCGGCCTCGCCACACCGGGCGGGGGATGACCATGCCGAGCCCGCCGAGCCTGCTGAGCCCGCTGACGATGCTGAGGACGGTGCTCCGGAGGCTCTCTCGGAGGAGCGTGAGCACGACATCATCGAGGATGCCGTCGCCGAGCATTCGCCGCAGTCGGCCGGGCCCGAGGGAGAGGCGGCGCGGCCGCAGACGTCCTGGCTGCCGCATGCCGACGGGCAGCCGATCGCGCGGCCGGGGGTGCCGCATACGACGTCGGCCCCGTCTCCGACGGAGCCCGACGTCGAGGATCGTCGGCTGGCCGCGCAGAGCACCGAGGACGAGCCGCCGGTGGTCGACCCGGCCGAGGACCCGCACCAGGGTCTGGGGCCGGAGCACCGGCCCTGGTCGACGGACTCGACCGACTCACAGGAGTCCGCGGAGCCGACGACTGCGACGGGAGCCGGCGCCGTGCCGAGCGGCCCGACTGCCGCGGAGGACGAGCACGACATCATCGAAGATGCCGTCGCCGAGCATTCGTCGCAGTCGGCCGGGCCCGAGGGGGAGGCGGCGCGGCCGCAGACGTCCTGGCTGCCGCATGCCGACGGGCAGTCGATCGCGCGGCCGGGGGTGCCGCATACGGCGTCGGCTCCGTCTCCGACGGAGCCCGACGTCGAGGACCGTCGGCTGGCCGCGCAGAGCACCGAGGACGAGCCGCCGGTGGTCGACCCGGCCGAGGATCCGTCCCCGGGACGAGGGCCCGCGCGGGAGCCCCGGCTGCAGGCCCGCCGGCGGGCCGCCCGCCCGATGACCGATCGCGAGGGGTCCGCCGAGGCCCTGGAGCCGACATCGTCCTCCGCGCAGGCCACTGACGAGGACGCCCGCCGCACCACCGATCAGCCGGGCGGCCTCCGCTCGATCTGGCGCCGTCTGAGGAGGAAATGATGCACCGACTGATGCACATGCTCGGCGAGACGCTCGCCTCGCTGCGGCGCAACGTCGCCATGGTCGCGTCGGTCGTGCTGGTCACGTTCATCTCGCTGACCTTCGTCGGCTCGGCGGCGCTGATGCAGACCCAGGTCGACCGGATGACCGACGAGTTCCACGACCGTCTGGAGGTCTCGGTCTTCCTCTGCACCGAGAACTCGCCGGAGTCCTCCTGTCCGACCGGCGCGGTCAGCGACGACCAGCGGGCCGCGCTGGAGCAGTCGCTCGAGGAGGGCGCGGCCAGCCAGTACGTCGACAGCTACCGGCACGAGACCCAGGAGCAGGCGCTGGAGAACTTCCAGTCCTCCCAGGACGCCGCGGCGCCCGCGCTCGAGGCCGGCGACATGCCCGAGTCCCTCCGCGTGCTGCTGGTGGATCCCGAGGAGTACGACGTGGTCACCGAGCTCTTCGCCGGCGCCCCCGGCGTGGAGACGGTCGCCGACCAGCAGGAGGTCATGGACCAGGTCTTCGCCATCCTCGACGGGATGACGCTGGTGGCCCTGGCCGTCGCGGCGGTGATGATCGTCTGCGCAGTGCTGCTGGTCTCGACGACCATCCGGCTCTCAGCCTTCAGCCGGCGGCGGGAGACCGGGATCATGCGTCTGGTCGGCGCCTCGAAGGCGATGATCCGCACCCCCTTCGTCCTGGAGGGCGTGGCGGCCGCCCTCCTCGGCTCCCTGCTGGCCTGCGCGGCGACCTGGGTGGTCGCCGAGCACCTGATGGGGGAGTGGCTCGACCAGCAGATCCCGGCCATCCAGTTCATCGACGGCTCCGCTGCCTGGATCGTCATGCCGGTGCTGCTGCTGATCGGCGTGCTGCTGGCGGTGCTCTCCTCCTGGGTGACGGTCCGGCGGCACCTGACGGTCTGAGCCGGATGCGGCCGCCGGCGGGGCGCCCGGAATATTGCCGGGACGCGCGCCGTTGGCATACACTGGAGTACCTGCCCGATGGGGAACCTGAGGGCGGGGAACGGTTCTTGACAACCGCATACGGGGACGATCGGTTTCGACGATCTGAGTTGAGCATGGGGAAGCGGGCCGAGGATGTAGAGTGCCCTCGTAAAAACCCCTCTGCAACCCAATAAGTGCCGATTCTAAGCGCACTGACTTCGCCCTCGCTGCCTGATAGCAGCGACGCGAGTCTGTCAGCCTGAGTTCGCTGTCGACTCAGAGCCTGGCATCAGCTAGATAGCCACTGGACGCCGTCCTCGTCGTGGGGACGTCGCTCGACATTCACACGACTGGGCCCGGGCCATCCACTCGTCTGCATGATGGATGGGGCCGAGCAACACCCGATGCGCAGACTGCGCCCGGAGAAGTCCATGCGAATCCAGATCGGACGCGGGTTCGATTCCCGCCGTCTCCACCGCTGACGACGCCCCGTCCGGACCACTGGTCCGGGCGGGGCGTCGTCGTGTCCGCAGCACGCACGGCGCCGCGCCGACCACGGCGTCACTCCTGGTCGGCGGACTCGGAGGGCGTCGTGCCGCCCAGGACCTCGCCGTCGTCGTCCAGCGCCTCGACGCGCAGCGACTCGGCGTCGTCGGCGCCGTCCGGGACCGGGATCGTGGTCTCGAAGCCGTCGCGAGCGACGGTCGCGGCCTCGTCCCCGCCGGCGGTCAGCCGCCACTCGGCGACCTCGGTCGCCCCGTTCCACGAGACATGGACGGCGGACTCGCCGCCCTCCTCGGTCAGCATGGCGTCCGGGTCGGTCGTCGGCCGGCCCTGCCACTCGAGCGCGTAGGCCCGGTAGCTGCCTCCGCCGCCGTCGTAGTCGCCGTCGAGGCATTCGTCCCCGTGGCAGACGTCGTAGATCAGCTCGCCGTCGGCGGTGTACTCCGAATAGTACGGGCGGGACCCCCAGCCGATGAGCATGCCGCCGTCGTCCAGCTGCTGGGCGTTCGCCATGGCGCTGGAGACCCGCTCCTCGGGAGGCCGGTACTCGGCGGCGACCTCGGCGGTCATCGTCTCCTCGTCCAGCGCCAGCCGCAGCCCGCGCGAGGACTCGTCGTCGTCTCCGCCGTGGGCGTGGTTGTCGAAGAGCGTCAGCGTGCCGTCCGGAGCACGGTGGGCGTCGTGCTGCCAGGAGAAGACCGCGTCCTCGTCCAGGCTGAAGTCGCTGGACGAACCGCCCAGCGTCCAGTCCACCGCGCCGGTGCTGCGGTCCAGCCGGTAGACCGCATGGGTGTGGCGGGCCGAGACCAGCAGCGAGCCGTCGTCGTCGACGGTGATCGAATTGATGTGGAAGTAGTCGAAGGGCTCCTCCGCGGAGCCGAGCACGGCGGGATCCTCGTCATCCTCGTCATCCTCGTCATCCTCGGCGACCTCCTCGCGCTCGGCGGCGTAGTCGACCATCGTCTCCGTCATCGGCACATGGTCCAGCGCGCTCCACTCGAAGACGACGTCGCCGGTGGCGATGTCGACCTCCTGGATCACCGCATCCTCGACGTGCCCGTCGGCGGGCCCGCCCACCTCGGTGAGGTCGGCCTCGGTCGGCACGTAGGCGGCCAGCAGCATCGTGCCGTCCTCGGTGATGGTCGTCTCGTGCAGGTCGGCCTCGTCGGGCCCCAGCGACCCGCCGGTGGTGACCCGGGCGATCTGCTCATAGGAGCCGTCCAGCACCGTGACCTCGCCATGGCCGTGGCCGCCCTCGCTGGGACCTTCGTAGACGGTGAGCACGTCCCGGCCGTCGTACTTCTGCACGCGCAGGTCGAAGGGGTCGTCGTCCGGGTCCTCGTCGGAGGCCGGGCGCATCCACACCAGCTCTCCGGCGGCGTCGAGGATGAGCGAGCCGTCCTGCGGCGTCGGCGTGCCGTAGTTGGGGCTGAGGAAGATGTACTCGTCCGCGGCGTCCCGCCGGGCGGACCAGGCCGGTCCCTCGGTGATCTCCACGGCAGGCGGCTTCAGATCCGGGCGGGAGAGGAACTTCTGGTGGGGGATGGGGCGGGACTCGTCCCCGTCGTCACCTCCGCAGCCGGCCAGCGCCAGCATCGCGATCGCCGTCGTCGCCGCCGCGGCCGATCGCCGCAGCCGGCGCTGCCCTCGGTGCACGCGCCCCATGCCACATCCTCCCGGAGTCGTCCGGGCCTGATCCTAGCCGCCGGCGGCCGGGGCCACCAGAGGCGGACGGCTCAGTCGATGCCGAGGTTGCGGTAGCGCATCGCCCGCTGGGCGTCGCGCTCGTCCTGCTTGCGGCGCAGCGTCTCGCGCTTGTCGAACTCGCGCTTGCCGCGCGCGATGCCGATCTCGACCTTGGCCCGGCCGTCGGAGAAGTAGAGCTGCAGCGGCACGATCGTCATCCCGGAGGACTCGATCTGCCGGGAGATCTTGGCCAGCTCCTTGTGGTGCAGCAGCAGCTTCCGCTTCCGCCGGGCGCTGTGATTGGTCCAGGTGCCGTTGAGGTACTCCGGGATGTGGATCTGCTCGAGCCAGAGCTCGCCGGACTTAGAGAAGGCGGCGAAGCCGTCGGTCAGCGAGGCCTGCCCCTCGCGCAGCGACTTCACCTCGGTGCCGGCGAGCACCAGGCCGGCCTCGTACCGGTCCTCGATGTGGTAATCGTGCCGGGCGCGACGATTGGTGGCCACGACATGATTGTTCGGGTCCTTCGCGGCCTTGTTGCGGGCCTTCTGCTTGGCCTTCGTCGCCATGTGCCACCTCCTCCGGGCTGCGTGCCGCCCGCCGCGGATCGGGCGGCGGGGATCCGGGCCCGGGGCGACGGCGCGTCGTCGGGCCGACTGCCCATGATACACCCGCGGCGGCCGCGCACGCCCGCCTCCGGCTCAGCCCAGCAGCAGTCGGGCCGCCGCGATACCGGCGGCCGCGCCGGCGCCTCCGCAGAGCACATGCACCGCCCAGAGTCCGGCGGCGGCCAGCCGTCGGCCGGCGACCCAACGTTCGGCCGCCCGCAGCGAGACGGTCGCGAAGGTGCTCAGCGCGCCGAGCAGCCCGGTGGTCAGCGCGACCAGCAGCGGCGCCGTCGTCGTCCCGGGCTCGGCCGCGGCCGGCTCGACGGTGATCCAGCCGTAGATCAGCCCCAGGGCCAGGCAGCCGGCGGTGTTCGCCAGCAGGATCCCGCACGGCAGCAGACGGTCCAGCAGCAGTCGCAGCACCGCCCCGGCCGCGCCGCCCAGGCCGACGCCGAGGACCACGGCGATCGTCATCTCCGCGGTCATCGGGCGGCTCCTGTGCGCCGGGCCCCGGGCTGCGGCGGGCCCACGGCCCCGAAGATCGCCCGGCCGACGGTGATGCCGGCGGCCGCGGCGGCGGTGCAGCCGAGGATGCTGATGAGCAGATAGGCGATCAGCTCCGGCGCGGCGGGATTGACGAGGGTCTGGGCGGCGAGCTCGTCGAACATCGCCCCCGGCACCGCCGGCATCACTGCGACGATGACCAGCGAGAAGGTGGTGTAGGAGCCCAGCAGCCCGGTGCCCAGCGTCGGGACGACCCAGCGCGGCAGCCGGTGCACTGAGGCCACTCCGGTCAGCAGGCCGAGCAGCCCGGAGCCGGAGAGGTTCACCGCCAGCGTCGTCCAGGGGAACTTCATGCTCTGCTCGGGGAGCAGCTCGCCCACAGTCAGCCGGGCCAGCGCGCCGACGGCGCCGGCGAGGGCGACCAGCGGCACGATCAGGCGCAGCGGGGGCGCGGCGGGGGCGGAGGTCTCAGCGTCGGGCACCGTCCCAGACTAGTACGACTCGGCCGCCGGCCCGGCGACGGGCACGCTCAGCGATCGACCAGCGAGACGCGCATGGCGTGGGCCAGCTCATGGGCCAGCCGGATGCCCTCGCCCGCCGGGGCGCGGGCGACGACGACGTCGCCGCCCTCCGTCGCGGCCGCGGTGCGCACGGTGATCCGCGCGCCGATGTCGACCTGCTCCTCGGCGAGGGTGCGCAGCGCGTCGGGCACGGCGTCGTCGACCTGCTCCAGGCGCACCGCCGCCGACTCGGGCACCCGGCAGAGCCGCTCGGTCTCCGGGTGCTCCATGCTCAGGTCCCGGCGGGGGATGGGGTCGCCGTGCGGATCGACGACGGGCCGCTCGAGCCGCTCGTCGAGCCGGTCGATGAACGTCTCCGAGACCGCGTGCTCGAGGCGCTCGGCCTCGTCGTGGACCTCGCCCCAGTCGTAGCCGAGCTCGCGGACCAGCCAGGTCTCGATCAGCCGGTGGCGCCGGACCATGGCCAGCGCCAGCCGGCGGCCCTGCTCGGTGAGCCGCAGCGGCGCGTAGGGATGGTGGTCGACCAGTCCCAGCTCGGCCATCTTGCGCACCATCAGCGTCACCGAGGGGTTCGAGACCCCCAGCGTGCGGGCCAGCGCCGAGGCGGTGACCACCGGATCGTCCTCCCACTCGGTGAGGCCGTAGATGGTCTTGGTGTAGTCCTCCACCGAGGTCGTGGCGGTGTCGGTGCGGGTCGAGCGCCCCTGGGCGGAGGTGCGCGGGCTCATGGGATCCTTCCGCGAGAGGGGCCCGCCGGCGGGCCCGACGGGCATCGTGGCTGTGCTGGCGGCGGCACCCGCCGGCGCGGCGACGGGCCGCGACGGGGAGCGCCGGCGTCGTGCGCCCAGTCTATCCGTCCAACCGTCCCGGGCGCCGATGCCGGCGGATCCTCTCCCCGTCGGCTCAGGCCGCGGCGGCGGTCCGTCGGGCGCGCGCCGCCCGGGCGATGAGTCCCTTGTGCGGGGCCAGCACATAGGCCAGGCCGAAGAGCGTCGACTGCATCAGGACGATGGTCCCGCCGGTCGACAGGTCCAGCCAGTAGCTCAGGTAGACGCCGCTGACCGCGGCGAACACCGCGCCGCCGGAGGAGACCATCAGCATCCGTCCGAACGTCCGGCAGGTCAGCATCCCGGTGGCCCCGGGGATGACCAGCATCGCCACCACCAGGATGATGCCCAGCGTCTGCAGCGCGGTCACCGTGGTCAGCGCCAGCAGCACCAGCAGCAGCGCCGAGAGGGCGGCCGTGGAGAGTCCGACGGTGTGGGCGTAGGTGCGGTCGAAGGCCAGCAGGGTCAGGTCCCGCCGGGCCAGCAGCAGCACTGCCGCAGTCGCCAGCCCCAGCGCGAGCACCTGCCACAGGTCGGTCCGCGAGGTGCCCAGCACGTTGCCGAAGAGGATGTGCTGCAGATGCGTCTGGCTCGGCACCCGCGAGATCAGCACCAGGCCCAGGGCGAAGAGCGTGGTGAACACCACGCCGATGGAGGTGTCGCGCTTGATCACCGGGGTGCTGCTGATCCCGCCGATGAGCAGCACGGCGATCAGGCCGAAGACGAAGGCGCCGGCGGCCATCGGCACTCCCAGCAGCTGGGCCAGCACGATGCCCGGCAGGATGGAGTGGGCCACCGCCTCGCCCATCAGCGACCAGCCCATCAGCACCAGCCAGCACGAGAGCAGCCCGCAGACTCCGGCGGCGACGACGGCCACAGCCAGCGCGTTCTGCATGAAGGCGAACTGCAGCGGCGCGGCCAGGATCTCGACGATCAGCTCCATGGGGCCTCCTGTCGTCCGGCGCCGTCCTCGGTGCTGTCGGCGGCGCCGCCGTCGTCGGCCAGCACCGTGCCGAAGGCGCCGGCGAGGGTGGACTCGGTCAGCACCGCCGACGGCGGACCGGCGGCGAGCACACGGCGGTGCAGCAGCACCACCTCGTCGGCGAGGTCGGCCAGCGAGTCCAGATGGTGGGTGGAGACCAGCACTGTGGTCCCGGCGTCACGCAGGGCATGCAGTGTGGCGGTGATCAGCTCCTCGGAGCCGCGGTCGACGCCGGCGAAGGGCTCGTCGAGGAGCATCAGCGGGGCCTGCTGGGTCAGCGAGCGGGCCAGGAACGCCCGGCGCCGCTGGCCGCCGGAGAGCTCGCCGACGGTGCGCCGGCGCAGCTCGGCCAGCCCGACCTGCTCCAGCGCCTCGGCGACGGCGGCACGGTCGGCGCGCCGCGGTCGACGGGTCGGACCCTGGTGCGGGATGCGGCCCATCATGACCATCTGCGCCACCGTCAGCGGGAAGGTGTGGTCGATCGTGTCGTGCTGCGGGACATAGCTGACCACATTGCGGCGCCGCGCCTGCTGGGGCGGCTTCCCGTACAGCCGGATGGTGCCGGCCAGCGGGGCGCGGAGCCCGAGCAGCGCGGAGAACAGCGTGGACTTGCCGGAGCCGTTGGCGCCGACCAGCGCGGTGATCGTGCCGGCGGTCAGCCGCAGATCCACGCCCTGCAGGGCCAGCACGCCGGGATAGCCGGCGCTGAGCCCGGACACCTCGACTGCGGCGGCGGGAGCCTGGGTCATCGGTCCTCCTCGTCCTCGGCGCCGGCCTCGGCCCCGGAGATGATCAGATCCAGATCGTGGCGGAGCAGCTCCAGATAGCTGGGCACCGGCCCGTCGGAGGCGGAGAGCGAGTCGACGTGCAGCGGCTCGCCGAGCCGCGCCCCGGAGGCCTCGGCCACCTGGCGCTGGGCGTCGTCGTTGACAGTGGTCTCGCAGAAGATCGTCGGCACGTCGTGGCTGCGCACGTGCTCGATCTGCGCCTCGACCTGCTGCGGGGTGCCCTCGGTGTCGGCGTTGATCGGCCAGAGGTAGTGCTCCTCGAGGCCGAGGTCCTCGGCCAGATAGCTGAACGCCCCCTCGCAGGTGACCACCTGGGCCGGAGAACCGGTGGACTCCTCGACGGCGGCGAGCCGGGTGCGGGCGTCCTCGGCGATCTCCGTCAGGCGCTCGCGGTAGGAGTCGGCGTGCTCGGCGAAGACGTCGGCGTCGGCGGGGGAGAGCTCGGCCAGGGCCCGTTCGACGGCGTCGACGTACTGCCGGCCGCGCTCCGGGGAGAGCCAGGCGTGCGGGTTGGTCGGCAGGTCCTCGCCGGCGGCCGGATGGCCGGAGAGCCGGGTCACCGGCAGCGGGTCGACGTCGGCGGTCGCGGTCGTCGACGGCGCCTCGGCGTGGTCGATGAACTGGTCGAACCAGGCCTCCAGCCCCATCCCGTTGGTGATCACCAGATCCGCCTCGGTCGCGGCGCGGATGTCGCCGGGGGTGGGGTCATACTCATGGATCTCCGCGCCGACGGGCGTGATGGAGCGGACCTGGACGCGGTCGCCGCCGATCTGCGAGACGATGTCGGCGAGCACGGTGAAGGTGGTCAGCACCACCGGACGGTCGTCGTCGGGATCGCCGGAGTCGCCGAGGCCGTCGGCGCCGGCGGGCCCGCAGCCGCTCAGCAGCAGGCAGACGCCGAGCAGCGCCGCGACGACGGAGCGCCGCCGGGACGGGCGGGACGTCCGGCGGGAGGGGAGGGAGAGCGCCATGCCGTCCAGTATGGTTTAGGCATGCTTAAAACAGCAAGGGGCGCGTCGTGCCACGAGGGAGACGAAGGCGTCGTCCAGTCAGCGGCCGGCGCCGCAGGACGGGGTCAGGAAGGGCTGAGGCCGGTTCGCCCGGCCTCGTGCTGCGCCGCCTCCTGCGGCGTGGGGGCGCCCTGCGGCGCGTCCTCCGCTGCGGCCGACGGCGCGGCCGCGGAGGGGTTCGCCCACGGCGTGGGGTCGTCCGGGGCCAGGGCGGCCAGGGCCGCCTGGTGCAGCAGGCCGTTGGTGGCCAGCGCGTTGCCGCCGGAGCAGCCGGGCTCCTCGTCGAGCGAGGTGAACTGGCCGCCGGCCTCGGTGACGATCGGCACCAGCGCGGCCATGTCGTGCAGCTCCAGCTCCGGCTCGGCGGCGAGGTCGACGGCGCCCTCGGCGAGCAGGCAGTAGGACCAGAAATCGCCGAAGGCCCGCGTCCGCCAGACCGTCTCGGTGAGCTCCAGGAAGTTCTGGCTGCGGCCCGCCGCGCGCCAGCCGGTCAACGAGGAATAGGAGAAGGAGGCGTCGGAGAGCGCCGAGACCTTCGAAACCTCCAGCGGGCGCGCCGAGGCCAGCGACTTGCCGGTGTAGGCGCCGCCGTCGCGGGCGGCCCACCAGCGGCGGCCCAGCGCCGGGGCGCTGACCACGCCCATCACCGGCTCGCCATGGTCGACCAGCGCGATGAGCGTGGCCCAGACCGGCACGCCGCGGACGAAGTTCTTCGTCCCGTCGATCGGATCGATCACCCAGCGACGCGGGCCCGACCCCGAGGAGCCGAACTCCTCGCCGTGGACGGCGTCCCGCCCGCGGGCCCGGCTCAGCTGGCCGCGGATGAGTTCCTCGGCCAGCCGGTCAGCCTCGGTGACCGGGGTGAGGTCCGGCTTGGTCTCCACGTCGAAGTCCATCGCGGAGAAGCGGGCCATCGTCTGCGCGTCCACCGAGTCGGCGATCATGTGGGCGAGGCGCAGGTCCTCGGTGTACGGGCTGGTCTGGTGGCGGTTCATGGGGACGATCCTAGTCTCTTCTCGTCCTGTTCCTCCGCAGATCCGGCGAGCGAGGAGAGCAGTCCGCGCAGCGAGGCCAGGCGTGCCGGACCGTGATCTCCGGCGCGTCCGGCCGCGACCCAGGCGTCCAGCGCGCAGCCGCCCTGCGGAGACTCATGGGCGCATCCGGGCTCGCAGTCGGCGGACCCCTCCACGAGGTCCTCGAAGGCGGCCAGCACGCCGTCGGGATCGACGTGGGCCAGGCCGAAGGAGCGCACCCCCGGCGTGTCGATGATCCAGGAGACGCCGGCGGCGGAGCCGGCCTCGTCCGCGCCCGCCGAGGAGGAGACCTCGCCGGCGGTCCGCAGCCGCAGCGCCACCGCCGAGGAGGAGGTGTGCCGCCCGCGGCCGGTGACGTCGTTGACCCCGCCGGTCGCCCGCTCGGCGCCGGTGAGCGCATTGACCATCGTCGACTTGCCCACGCCGGAGTGGCCGATCATCGCGGTGACATGGCCGTCCAGCAGGGTGTGCAGCCGGGCGACCGCCTGCTCGTCGAGCGCGTCGGCATCGGCGTCGGCGTCCTCTCCGGCGTCATCACCGGCGCCGGCGTCGGACTCCGCGTCCCGGCGGCGGGAGACCACCGTCGTCAGGCTCAGCTCCGCGTAGTGCGCGAGCAGCCCCGCCGGATCGGCGGGGTCCGCGGCCAGATCCGCCTTGGTGATCAGCAGGATCGGCTCGATGCCGGCCTCGAAGGCCGCCACCAGGGCACGGTCGATGAAACCGGTCCGCGGGGCGGGGTCGGCGGCGGCGACGACGATCAGCAGCTGGTCGGCGTTGGCGACGACGACGCGCTCGGCGTCGTCGGTGTCGTCGGCGCTGCGGCGCAGCAGCGTCGCCCGCTCCTCGATGCGCACCAGCCGGGCCAGCGTGCCCTCGCCGCCCGAGGTGTCGCCGACCAGCGCGACGACGTCGCCGGGGACGATGGGGGAGCGGCGCAGCGCCTTGGCGCGCACGGCGGTGACCAGGCGCTCGCCGTCGTCGGCGCGGTGCATATGCACCCGGTAGCGGCCGCGGTCGACGGTGATGACCCGGCCCAGCTCGGCGTCGGGATGGTCCGGGCTCTCCTTCGTCCGCGGGCGGGAGCCGCGCTTATTGGGCCGGACCTTGACATCCGATTCGTCGAAGTCGGACCAGCGGCGGCTCATCGTCCTCCGCCCTCGACCGGTGCTCCCGGTGCGCCCGGTGCGTCCGGCTCGCCGGTTCCGCCGGGCTCGACGAGGGCGCGCCACAGCTGCGGGAAGGTCGGCATCGTCTTGGCCGTGCAGCCGATGTCCTCGACCTCCACGCCGTCGAGCCGCAGCCCCAGCACCGCGGCGAAGGTCGCCATCCGATGGTCGGCGTAGCTGCGCACCAGGTCGCCGCGGACCGCCGGAGTGCGGATGCTGAAGCCGTCGTCGTGCTCGTCGACGGCGGCGCCGAGGCGGCGCAGCTCCGCGGCCAGCGCCGCGATCCGGTCCGTCTCGTGGCCGCGCAGGTGTCCCACGGCGGTGAAGGTGGTCGCGCAGTCCGCGAGGGCGGCCAGCGCGGCGACGGTCGGGGTGAGCTCGGCGGTGCCGTCGACGAGGCCGGGGGAGGTCACCTGCGGCGCGCCGGAGCCGTCGCGGCCGCCGCGCACGGTCAGCGTCTGCGTGGCCGCGGAATCCTGCCCCGTCGGCTCGTCGACGAGCTCGACGGCGGCGCCGAACTGCGGCAGCAGCTCGGTCCAGCGGCGGCCGATCTGGGTGGACTCCCGCGGCCAGCCGCGCATGGTGACCTCGCCGCCGGTGGCCGCCGCGGCGACCAGGAACGGGCCGGCGTTGGAGAGGTCCGGCTCCACGCGCACGGTGAAGGCCGGGATCGACGCCGGCGCCACGCGCCACACCGCCGGTTCCGAGTCGTCGACCTCCACGCCGGCGGCGCGCAGCACCGCCACCGTCATCGCCACGTGCTCGGAGGAGGGCACCGTCGAGCCGGTGTGGCGCAGCGTGAGCCCCTCGCGCATGCGCGGGGCGGCGAGCAGCAGTCCGGAGACGAACTGCGAGGAGGCGGAGGCGTCGACGGCGACCTCGCCGCCGGCCAGTCCGCGGCGGGAGCGCAGCGTGAACGGCAGCGTCTCCGGCCGCCGCACCCCGGCATCGGCGGATGCGCCGGCGGTGACCTCGGCGCCGAGCGCGGCGAGCCCCTCGAGGACCGCACCCATCGGGCGGACCCGGGCCTCCGGGTCGCCGTCGAAGCGCGCGGTGCGGCCGGTCAGCGCGGCGACTGCCGGCAGGAAGCGCATCACCGTGCCGGCCAGGCCGCAGTCGACCTCGACCGGCGGGGCGCCGTCGTCGCCGTCGGCATCCAGCGTCAGCGGCGTGATGCGCACCGCCGGCTCGCCGGTCGAGGGATGCTCGGCGAGATGCTCGACGCCGGCGCCGAGCGCGGACAGCGCCTGCAGCATCAGCGAGCTGTCACGGGACTCCAGGGGGTTGACGACCACCGACGGGCCGTCGGCCAGGGCGGCCAGCAGCAGATGCCGGTTGGTCAGCGACTTCGAGGCGGGCACGCGGATCTCTCCACGCACCGGCGCCCCCGCCCGCGGCGCAGGCCACGGCTCCGGGGGCACCGGGTGAGCAGGCGTCGTGCGGGGCGCGGAGCTCAGGAGGCCGCCTCCGTCTTCTTCTTGGCCTCCTCGGCGACGGCGGCCACGGCCTGCCGCGCCTCGCGCTCGGCGTTCTTCAGTCCCTTGGAGGCGGCCTTCTGGTACGCCTTCAGCGTCTTCACCGCCTCGCCTCCGGTCTGCTCGGCGATCTTGTGGGTCTTGTCGCTGAACGGCGACCCCTTCGCGGTCTTCGCCAGGTGCTCGGCCCGCCAGGACAGCGAGGGGCGCCCGTCGAGGTCCACCACGGCCAGCCCGAGGCCTCCGAGGATGCCCAGGTTCTTCAGCAGCCCGGTGCGCACGGCGGCGCCGTCGGCGGACTCGGCCCGGGCGGTGCGGAACTCCACGTAGGTGTCGAGCTTGTGCACGCCGACCAGCGTCAGCGCCGCCAGCCGGGGGAACTTCCCGATCGCCAGCGCGGCGCCGGCGACGACCTGGACTCCGCCGAGGACCTGCGTGGTGCGCTGCGGGTGCCCGGTGACCGGTTCAGCCTGCGGCACCAGCGACCCGACCTCCTCCAGCGTGGGCTCGAGCGCCTCGGCGGCCTCCGGAGTGTTCCGGAGACGGTCGACGCCGTGGACGATGAAGCCGGCGCCGAGCATCGGCCGGGCGAGTGTGCGGATCAGAGACATGGAATCCTCCTGTGGCGGTACCGCCGCCGGCGGCCTCGGCCGGCGGGGACTCGGGGGTCGAGTCGGGACGTGCGCGCCGAGGCGACGAGGCCCGGGCACTCTCCACACGCCAATCTACCCAATCAGCGCGGGACTCGGAATCATGTCCGCGTGCTCACAGCTGGCCGCGGCGCGGAATGCCGCGGCCCCGCCGGTCGTTGAGCCGTGCATGAGCACAAGTACGCTGGAGCGACCACAGACCGCGAGTCCTCTCGCCGAGGCCCCGGGGGCCGCGCCCGCGCGGCCGGCTGGGGGCGCGGGCGCGGCGGTGCGCGTACACTCGGAGGCGATGGATGACCACGAGGAGAACGCCGACGTGTCCGAGGAGACCGAGGCCCAGCGCCGCCGGCGCTTCGAGGCCGAGGCGATGCAGTATGTCGACCAGCTGTATTCGGCGGCGATGCGGATGACGCGCAATCCCCAGGATGCCGAGGACCTGGTCCAGGAGGCCTACACGAAGGCCTACTCGGCCTTCCACCAGTACAAGCCCGGCACCAATCTCAAGGCCTGGCTGTACCGGATCCTGACCAACACCTACATCAACATCTACCGCAAGAAGCAGCGCCAGCCGCAGCAGGCCAACACCGAGACGGTGGAGGACTGGCAGATGGCCCAGGCC
Source organism: Nesterenkonia halobia (assembly GCF_039536005.1). Lineage (NCBI taxonomy): Bacteria > Bacillati > Actinomycetota > Actinomycetes > Micrococcales > Micrococcaceae > Nesterenkonia > Nesterenkonia halobia. Next base: position 417,430 of record NZ_BAAAYG010000002.1, read on the forward strand.
GCCGAGCACACCTCCTCCGGGCTGCGCTCGGCCGAGGCCGAGGCTCTGGACCACCTGCCGGACTCGGACGTCAAGGACGCCCTGCAGCAGATCCCGGAGGAGTTCCGCCTGGCGGTGTACTTCTCCGACGTCGAGGGCTTCGCGTACAAGGAGATCGCCGAGATCATGAACATCCCGATCGGCACGGTGATGTCCCGTCTGCACCGCGGCCGGAAGCTGCTGCGCGGTCTGCTGACCGACTATGCCCGCGAACGCGGCTTCAAGAACAAGAAGCTGGAGGCCCGCTGATGAGCGACGAGACCACCGACGAGACGTGTCGCGAGGGCGACTGCCGCGAGACCGACGAGCGCATGGAGCGCATCTACGAGTACCTCGACGGCCAGCTGAGCCGGCAGGACCTCGAGGACGTGCGCACCCATCTGCACGACTGCCCGGACTGTGCGACCGAGTACGACCTCGAGTGCATCATCCGCAGCGTGGTGCGCCGCTCCTGCACCGAGCGGGCCCCCGACACGTTGAAGGTCACCATCATGGAGCGCATCAGCCAGCTCCGCGGCGAGGCCGGCCACGACGTCGTCGGACGCGAATCGGCCTGAGCGCCTGACCACCGGGCCCGGCCCGGACGCATCGAACCCCCTGCAGACCACGGTCTGCAGGGGGTTCGACGTCGTCAGGTGCGCTCTCGCGCCTCCGGCCGATCAGGGCCGGGGCCGGGACCCTCGGGTCGCGGCCCCTCCGAGGCGCCCGCCGATCCCGTCGGGATCAGCTGTTCGGGCGCTTGCCGTGGTTGGCCTTGTTCTTCCGGCGCGCGCTGCGCTTGCGTCCACGCTTGCTCATAGGGCGAACTCCTCTCGTCGACTGGAGTCCATCCTACTACGCCCCGCCGCGGCGCGGGCGACGGCGCTCGCCGCCGATCAGCGCCGCCGAGATGGCCGCCAGCCAGAGATCCTTGGCCAGCATGGTGCCCTCCTGGCTCGGACGGACGCCGTCCTTGCGCGTCATCGCGTCGTTGCGGAAGTACATGCTCAGCATCCCCGCGGTGAACCCTCCCAGGGCGACGCCGGCGACCCGGTCGTTGACGAACGGCGTCAGCAGAGCGGCGCCGACGCCGATCTCGCCGACGGCCAGCGCCCGACCGAACGTCTCGGGGGAGAGCTTCGAGACGGCGGGCACGCCGGTGGCGGCCATGCTCTGCAGCCCCGCCGCCGAGTCGGCGTCGAGGGAGAGCTTGCCGATGCCGGAGTCCAGGAGGAAGGCGCCGGGCACGGCGCGCAGGGCGACCGAGGAGAAGGACATGGAGAGGCTCCGTTCTGTGGTTGGGGCGGCCGCGGCACGGCCGGACGGTCCGGGGGAGAGAACTCCCGCGGATGCGGCGCCATTCCCGGCGCCCGATCCGGCCCGGCCGACCCGGCCAGCCCGGCACCGTCCGGCCCGGCCGGCGCCGGAGGCGCCTCAGGTCGTCGGCTCGGCGAGCCCCAGCCACGGGTACCAGCCGCGGTGCAGCACCAGCCAGGCGATGAGGCCGTAGCCGGCCTGGCCGGGCTGGCCGTCGTTGGCGGCCAGGTCTCCGCGCCACTGCTCGTGCTGCAGCAGCGGGGTGAAGGTGTCCACGTAGACGTGTCGACGTCGTGAGGCGACGTCCTCATAGGCGGCGTTGAGCTCGGCGATGCGCTGATTGCGCTCGGAGTCCAGCGTCGGGACGGGACCGACCACCAGGCAGCGGATGCCCTCCTGCGAGGCGCGGTCCAGGATGTTGGCGAGGTTCAGCCGGCCCCGGGCCGACGAGGTCTCGCTGTCCAGGTCGAGGTCGTTGAGCGCGATGACGAGGTGGTTCTCCGTCCCGGCCTCGAAGCGGCGGAGGGCCTCCTCCCGCCAGCGCTGCGAGAGCGCCTCGGTGCCCTCGCCCGGCATCGCCAGCACGTAGTGCTCGAGACGCACCGACTCGGTCGGGGTCTTGGCGAGCACACGGCCCAGCCAGCCCAGCGCCCGGGGGTCGCCGACCCCGGTCAGCAGCTCGTTGCCGACTGCGACGATTCTGATGCTGCGTTCCACAGTGTCCTTTCCCAGTCCCTGATTCCGGTCCTGCATGGAGGCCGCGTCGTCGAGGGCGCCCCTTCCTGAGGGGCGCCCTCGACGACGCGGAGATCCCTGAACTCCGACCGTACTCGCCGTGCCGGCGGTGCGCCCGATGGACGCTCCGAGGGGCCGACGATCTCTCCGGATCGGCGGCCCCTCGGAGCGGCGACGGCGGACCGGCTCAGAGGTCCAGGTGCGGGAACGCCTCGCCGAGCAGAGTCTCCAGCTCCTGGGCGTGGCGCCGCGCCTGGCCCACCGACGTCGCCGCCGAGTCGGACCGCGAGATCGACCGCATCTCATGCGTCAGCTGCGGGAGCAGGTTGAGGGCGAGGAAGGGCCACGGGCCCTGGTTCGCCGGCTCGTCCTGGGCGTAGACGACGTCGGTCGCGTGCGGGTAGCGGTCCAGCTCGGCCTGCAGCTGCTCCACCGGCATCGGGTAGAGCTGCTCCAGCCGCACGATCGCGGTGCGCTCGTCCTGGTGCTTCTGGCGCGTGGCGTCCAGGTCGTAGTACAGCCGCCCGGAGGTCACCAGCACCCGCTCGACCTTCTGCGGGTCGACCTCGGCGTCGCCGATGACCTCGTCGAAGGTGCCGGTGGTGAAGTCCTCCACCGCATTCGCCGCGGCCTTCAGCCGGAGCAGCTGCTTCGGCGAGAAGACGATCAGCGGGCGCCGCGGCCGGGCGACGGCCTGGCGGCGCAGCAGGTGGAAGTAGTTCGCCCCGGTCGAGGGCATGACCACCGTCATGTTGTCCTGGGCGCAGAGTTGCAGGAAGCGCTCCGGACGTCCGGAGGAGTGGTCCGGGCCCTGACCCTCGTAGCCGTGCGGCAGCAGCATCACCACCGAGGACCGCTGGCCCCACTTCTGCTCGGCCGAGGAGATGAACTCGTCGATCACCGTCTGCGCGCCGTTGACGAAGTCGCCGAACTGCGCCTCCCAGAGCACCAGGGCCTCGGGGTTCTCCACCGAGTAGCCGTACTCGAAGCCGACCACGCCGTACTCCGACAGCGCCGAGTCGTAGATGAAGAACCGCGCCTGGTCCTCGGTGAGGTTCTTCAGCGGGTACCACTCGTCGCCGTTGTGCCGATCGTGGAAGACCGAGTGCCGCTGCACGAAGGTGCCGCGCCGCGAGTCCTGGCCGGAGAGCCGGACCTCGGTGCCCTCCATGAGCAGCGAGCCGAAGGCCGCGATCTCGGCGAAGCCCCAGTCGATGCCGCCCTCGCGGGACATCTTGGCCCGCTTCTCGAGCAGCGACTTCAGCTTCGGATGCGGGGTGAAGTCCGAGGGGATGTTGGTGTGGACCTCTCCGATGTGGGCCAGCGTCTCCTCGGAGACGGCCGTGTCGGTCGGAGCCCGCTCGGGAGTGGCCTCCTCGTCGGCCGAGGAGGTCGGGGCCAGCTCGTCGCCTCCGCCGGAGTCGACGGTGGAGATCGGCTGGGTCTTCGCGGCGTGGGTCTCGGTGAAGACGCGCTCCAGCCGCTGGCGGAAGTCCTGCAGCGCCTGGTCGGCCTCCTCCTGGGTGATGTCGCCGCGTCCGACCAGCGCCTCGGTGTAGAGCCGGCGGGTCGAGCGCTTGGCCTCGATGAGGTTGTACATCTTCGGCTGGGTCATCGACGGGTCGTCGCCCTCGTTGTGGCCGCGCCGGCGGTAGCAGATCAGGTCGATGACCACGTCCTTGTTGAACCGCTGGCGGTACTGGAAGGCCAGCTGCGCCACGCGGGCGACGGACTCGGGGTCGTCGCCGTTGACGTGGAAGATCGGAGCCTGGATCGCCTTGGCCATGTCGGTGCAGTAGGTCATCGACCGGCCCGCCTGCGGGGCGGTGGTGAAGCCGACCTGGTTGTTGACCACCACGTGCACGGTCCCGCCGGTGCGGTATCCGCGCAGCTGGGAGAGGTTCATGGTCTCGGCCACCACGCCCTGGCCGGAGAAGGCGGCGTCGCCGTGGACCAGCAGCGGCAGCACGGAGAACGAGTTGAGGTTGTCCGAGCCCTTGTCCAGGCGGTCCTGGATCGCGCGCGTGACGCCTTCCAGCACGGGGTTGACCGCCTCCAGATGGGAGGGGTTCGCCGCGAGGTAGACCCTGGTGGAGTTGCCCTGATCGGAGGTGAAGGACCCGCGGGTGCCCAGGTGGTACTTCACGTCGCCCGAGCCGATGCCGGAGTCGCGGCCCTCGAACTCCTGGAAGATCTGCGCGTAGGTCTTGCCGGCGATGTTGGCGAGCACGTTGAGCCGCCCGCGGTGGGCCATGCCGATGGTGACCTCGTCGAGGCCCTCGTCGGCCGCGCCGGAGAGGATGACGTCGAGCAGCGGGATGAGCGACTCGCCGCCCTCCAGCGAGAAGCGCTTCTGACCGACGAACTTGGTCTGCAGGAAGGTCTCGAAGGCCTCGGCCGAGTTCAGCCGGCCCAGGATCCGGAACTGCTCGTCCCGCGAGGGCTTCTCATACGGGTGCTCGATCTCATCCTGGAACCACTGCCGCTCCTCCGGCGACTGGATGTGCATGTACTCCACACCGGTGTTGCGGCAGTAGGTGTCGCGCAGCACGCCCAGGATGTTGCGCAGCGGGAGCATGGACTTGCCGCCGAAGCCGCCGGTGGGCCAGTCGCGGTCGAGGTCCCAGAGCGTCAGCCCGTGGGTCTCGATCTCCAGGTCCGGATGGTCGCGCATCCGGTACTCCAGCGGGTCCACCGAGGCCATCAGATGCCCGCGCACGCGGTAGGCGTGGATGAGCTGCTGGATGCGGGCGACCTTGTTGACCTGGTCCTCGGGGTTGACCTGGATGTCGGCCGACCAGCGCACCGGCTGGTAGGGGATCCGCAGGGCCTCGAAGATCTCGTCGTAGAAGCCGTCCTCGCCCAGCAGCAGCTGGTGCATGGTCTTGAGGAACTCGCCCGAGGTCGCGCCCTGGATGACGCGGTGGTCGTAGGTCGAGGTCAGCGTGATGACCTTCGAGACGGCCAGCTTGTTCAGCGTCTTCTCCGAGGCGCCCTGGAACTCGGCCGGGTACTCCAGCGCGCCCACGCCGACGATCGTGGCCTGCCCCTTGGACAGCCGCGGCACCGAGTGGACGGTGCCGATGCCTCCCGGGTTGGTCAGCGAGACGGTGGTGCCGGAGTAGTCGTCCGGGGTGAGCTTGTTGTCCCGGGCGCGCTTGACGACGTCGTCGTAGGCCGCCCAGAACTGGGTGAAGCCCATCTCCTCGGAGGCCTTGACGTTCGGCACCACCAGCGCCCGGGTGCCGTCGGGGCGCGGCATGTCGATGGCCAGGCCGAAGTTGACGTGGGCCGGCTGCACGGCGGCGGGCTTGTCGTCCTTGACGTCGTAGGTGACGTTCATCGCCGGGTGCGCGCGCAGCGCCTTGAGCATCGCATAACCGATGATGTGGGTGAACGACACCTTGCCGCCGCGAGTGCGCTTGAGGTGGTTGTTGATCACCACGCGGTTGTCGATCAGCAGCTTCGCCGGCACGGCGCGGACGGTGGTCGCCGTGGGCACCGAGAGCGAGGCGTCCATGTTGGCCGCGATCGCCTTCGACATGCCCTTCAGGACGGTGACCTCGTCCTCCTTCTCCTCCGTGGCCGTCGATTCGCCCGCCGAGGGCTCGGAGGGGATGGGACGGGTGTCGGAGTCCGGGGCCTTCCGGGTCGTCGGCGTCTTCGGCGCGGCGGGGGCGGAGGCGGAGGTGGCGGAGGTCGAGGGGCCCTTCTCGCCGCGCGGCTTCTGGGCGTGGTCCGGCTCGGCCGGCTTCGCCGTCGACGGGGTGCTCCGCGGCGGGGTCGCCGTGCCGGAGCCGTCGCGCGAGGACTTCTCGGCGGGGGCCTCCGCGTCGGGAATGTCCGAGGCGGGCGCCGGTGCGGCGCCGTCGGCGGCGGAGGCCGAGCCGGCGGGCGAGGGGCTCGCCGATCCGCGGGCGCCGTCATCGGCGGCGCCGCGGGCCGAGGAGCCGGCGGCGGAGGAGGCGGAGGCCGGAGGGGGCGTCGTCGAGGTCGTCGACGACGTCGACGCCGACGGGGCCGCCGCGCCGTCGTCGGCGCTCTCCGACTCCATCCGGCGGAAGATGTCAGCCCACTTCCGGTCCACTGAGCCGGGGTCCGCCCTGTACTTGTCGTATATGTCGGCGACCAGCCATTCGTTTCCGGGGAATTCCTCCGCGAGACGGCTGGACGTTAGCTCTGGCACTGTGGATACGCCTCTTCCATATGTGTGTCGGTCGGTTCTGGAGCACCACGACCGTCCAGCTGCAGGAGCCGACGCTCGGCCGCGGTGCGACAGTCCTGCCCACAGGGGAGATCCGACGACGGCTTCATCGCCGTCTCGGGGACATGCGCCCGGCGGGCCGGCGACGCTGTCGGTCACCTGCCGACCAGCATAGTGATTCGACCTGCCGCATCGCCACTGGGCGCGGTATCGTGTCCCAGGCCGTGCGACCCGCTCACGGGCAGGTCCCCGCGGCACGGGCACGACATATGAAGGGGCGGACGACCCGCGCATGAAGTTCCTCAACGAGCCGACCACCGATCTCACCTACGCCGACGTCTTCCTGGTGCCCTCGCGGTCCGAGGCGATGTCGCGCACCGAGGTCGACATCTCCGCCGACGACGGCACCGGCTCCACCATCCCGCTGGTCTCGGCGAACATGACGGCGGTGACCGGCCGGCGGATGGTCGAGACCATGGCGCGCCGCGGCGGGCTGGGCGTGCTGCCCCAGGACGTCCCGCTGGAGGTCATCCGTCAGGTGGCCCAGTGGGTCAAGTCCTGTCACCCGGTGCTGGAGACGCCGCTGAAGGTCTCGCCGCAGGACACGGTGCTCGACGTGCTGCATCTGCTCGACAAGCGCAGCCACGACGCCGTCTGCGTCGTCGACGAGGACATGCGCCCGGCCGGGATCGTCCACGCCGAGGACGGCGTCGGCCGGGACCGCTTCTCCTCGGTGGGCTCGGTGATGCGCATGCCGCAGGTCCGCTTCACCACCGCCGAGCTGGGTCTGGAGGCCGACGACGACGGCGCCGCGCTCGCCGAGGGGCTGCGCCAGGCCTTCCTCGCCATGGACGCCGCCGCGGTGGAGTACGCGCCGGTGACCACGTCCGAGGGCGTGCTCGCCGGCGTGCTCACCCCGCGCGGTGCGCTGCGCTCGACGCTGTTCACCCCGCACGTCGACGCCTCGGGTCGTCTGGCGCTGGCCGCGGCGGTGGGCATCAACGGCGACGTCGCCGCCAAGGCCGAGGCGCTGCTCGACGCCGAGGTCGACGTGCTCGTCGTGGACACCGCCCACGGTCATCAGCGGCGCATGCTCGACGCGCTGGCCGCGGTCCGCGAGGTCGTCGACGTCCGCGGGGCGGCGGTGCCGGTGGTCGCCGGCAACGTGGTCACCGCCGACGGCGTGCGCGACCTGATCTCCGCCGGGGCCGACATCGTCAAGGTCGGCGTCGGCCCCGGGGCGATGTGCACCACGCGGATGATGACCGCCGTGGGCCGTCCGCAGTTCTCCGCCGTGCTCGACTGCGCGGCCGCCGCCCGCGAGCTGGGCGGCCGCATCTGGGCCGACGGCGGCGTGCGCCATCCGCGCGACATCGCCCTCGCGCTGGCCGCCGGCGCCTCCCAGGTGATGGTCGGCTCCTGGTTCGCCGGCACCTACGAGTCGCCGGGCGATCTGGTCGCCGAGGCCGACGGCCGGCGGTACAAGGAGAGCTACGGGATGGCCTCCTCGCGGGCGGTGCAGAATCGCACCGCCGGGGAGGACGCCTTCTCCCGGGCGCGGAAGGGGCTCTTCGAGGAGGGCATCTCGACGTCGAAGATGTACCTGGATCCGGAGCAGCCCGGCGTGGAGGATCTGCTCGACTCGATCACCTCCGGCGTGCGCTCCTCGATGACCTACGCCGGGGCGGGCGATCTGGCCGCCTTCCGCGAGCGGGCCGTGGCCGGGGTGCAGTCCGCCGCCGGCTACGAGGAGGGCAAGCCGGTCCCGACCACCTGGTGAGCCGCGAACCGGCGCCGTGCCGGCGTCATGCCGGCGGCGTGCCGGGTGGTGGCGGTCACCCGCGGGCATCGCTACACTGGGTCTTCTCATGGAGTATCGACAACCGGGTCCCGTCCCTCGACGCTCGACCCCGCACCACCCTGTCCTGCCCCACGACCGCCCGCGTCTGAGCCGGCCGCCGCACGGCGGCCCGCCCGCCGCGGGCGGAGCCGCGCCGCGGCGGGGACGTCCCGGCGGAGCGCGGAGGTGCACCGCCTGACGTGGAATGGATCCTTCTGGGCCTCGGCCTGCTGCTGATCCTCGGCACGGCGTTCTTCGTCGCCGTCGAGTTCTCGCTGGTCGCCCTCGACCAGCCCACCGTCCAACGCGCCGTCGACCGCGGCGACCCCGGGGCCCGGGCGCTGCTGTCCTGCCTGCGCTCGCTGTCGACCCAGCTGTCCACCTGCCAGCTGGGCATCACCGTCACCACGCTGCTCACCGGCTACGTCGTCGAGCCGGCGCTGGGGGCGCTGCTGGACTCGCCGCTGACCGCCCTCGGGGTGCCCGACGCCGCCGCCGGACCGGTCTCGCTGATCATGGCGATGCTGCTGGCCACGCTGGTCTCCATGCTGCTCGGCGAGCTGGTGCCGAAGAATCTGGCCATCGCCGAGGCCGAGCGGCTGGGCCGCGCGCTGGCGCGCCCGCAGCTGATGGTCACCGCCGTCGCCAAGCCGCTGGTGCTGCTGCTCAACGGCTTCTCCAACCTGGTGCTCCACCGCTTCGGCCTGGAGGTCAAGGAGGAGCTCTCCGGGGCGCGCACTCCGGAGGAGCTCTCCTCGATGGTCCGTCGCTCGGCGAAGCTCGGCACGATGGACGCCGACACCGCCACTGTGCTGGACCGCACGCTGCGCTTCGCCGAGCAGACCGCCGCCGACGCGATGACCCCGCGTCCGCGGATGGCCGCCGTCGAGGCCGAGGCCCCGCTGACCGAGCTGATCGGCCTGGCCCGGCGGACCGGCTACTCGCGGTTCCCGGTGCTCGGCGAGTCCGTCGACGAGGTCCGCGGCGTCACCCATGTGAAGAAGGCCGTGGCGGTCCCGCGCGACAAGCGCGAGGGCCTGGTCGCGGCCACGGTGATGTCCGAGGTGACCCGCGTGCCCGAGACGCTCTCGCTGGACGCGCTGCTGCCGGTGCTGCGTGAGGCCTCGCTGCAGATGGCGGTGGTCGTCGACGAGTACGGCGGCACCGCCGGGGTGGTCACGCTGGAGGACCTGATCGAGGAGATCGTCGGCGAGGTCGCCGACGAGCACGACCGGATCGCGCCGGGCGTGCTGCAGTCGGCCGGCGGCGACTGGTTCTTCCCCGGCCTGCTGCGCCCCGACGAGATCAACGCCCAGATCGTCGGGCTCACCGTGCCCGACGACGCCGCCTACGAGACCGTCGCCGGATTCGTCGTCGATGCGCTGGGACGGCTCGCCGCAGTCGGCGACGAGGTTCCGGTCTCCGGCGGCACGCTGCGCGTGGTCGTCGTCGACGGCCGCCGCATCGACCGGGTGCGCTTCATCCCCGACGCCGAGGCGCGCCGGGCCGCGCTCGTCGCCCAGGCCGAGCGCGGCGAGCGCGGCGCGCCGGTCGCGGCCGGGGCGGCGCCCGCCGTCGAGAGCGCCGTCGAGAGCGCCGGGAGATCCGCGCGAGCCGAGAGAGGGGGACGCTGATGGGCGGCGACCTGATGGGCGCGGTGTGGCTGATCGTGCTGCTGGCCGGCAACGCCTTCTTCGTCGGCGGCGAGTTCGCCGTGATGTCGGCGCGGCGCAGCCAGATCGAGCCGAAGGCCGAGGCGGGATCCCGCCGGGCGAAGACCGCGCTGCACGCCATGGAGCACGTCTCGCAGATGCTGGCGGTCGCCCAGCTGGGCATCACCGTCTGTTCGCTGCTGATCCTGCTGATGTCCGAGCCGGCGATCCATCATCTGCTCACCGAGCCGCTGGTCGACCTGGGGCTGCCGGCCTCGGTCGCCGGCACGGCGGCCTTCGTCGTCGCGCTGGTGCTGGTGACCTTCCTGCACGTGACCTTCGGCGAGATGGTGCCAAAGAACTTCGCCGTCTCGGTGGCCGACCGGGCGGTGCTGCTGCTGGCGCCGCCGATGGTCCTGCTGTCCCGGATCCTGCACCCGGTGATCCTGCTGCTCAACGCCGCCGCGAACCTGGTGCTCCGAGCCGTCGGCGTCACCCCGCGCGACGAGGTCGTCTCGACCTTCACCCTCGAGGACATGCAGTCGATCGTCGCCGAGTCCACCCGCGACGGCACCGTGCACGACGAGGCCGGGGTGATCGCCGGGGCGCTGTCCTTCAGCGAGGTCACCGCCTCCGACGTCATGGTTCCGCTCTCCGAGGTGGTCACCGTCCCGGCCGACGTCTCGCCGAAGAAGGTCGAGCGTGCCGTCGGCCGCACCGGATTCTCCCGCTTCGTGGTGGCCGACGGCGACGACGCCTTCATCGGCTACGTCCATCTCAAGGACGTGATGAGCCTGCCGGCGAGCCGGTATCGCGAGTCGATCCCGGTGACCGCGATCCGCTCGCTGGGCAACATGACCGGCGGCGACCAGGTCGAGGACTGCCTGGCGCAGATGCAGCGCACCGGCTCGCACCTGGCCCGCGTGATCGATGAGGACGGCGAGACCCGCGGGATCCTCTTCCTGGAGGACGTGCTCGAGGTGCTCGTCGGCGAGATCCACGACGCGACCCAGTCCCGTGACTCGCGGCGCCGGCACCGGGTGGAGGAGGAGCCGGCAGAGGAGGAGCCGCTCGAGGAGGAGCGCGAGGTCGAGCTCGCCGGGCGCGCCGGACCGGCGGTGCGGACTGCGCCGGCGGAGCGTCGGCGGGACGCCGACTCCAGGCCGGAGGAGTTGAGATTTGTTCGCAATAGGGGGCCCGGCGTACGCTGATCTCTGCAGTCGGCGGCCCGCGCCTCCGACCCGGGCTCGGCATGAGCCGCGCGGTCGGCGGGCCGTCGCCTCCCTCTCGTCCTGAAAGGCTCCGCCATGTCCGGCCCTGTGATCTCCCGTCCTGTCGCGTCGACCCCGCCGGCGCGCCGTCGCCCGATCCGTCCGGCGGCCGGCGCCGCGGCGCTGGCCCTGCTCCTCGCCGGATGCGGCGGAGCCCAGGGGGCGGACGAGGACGAGCGGATGCTGGTGCTGACCTCCACCGACGTCTACGCCTCGCTGGCCGAGCACGTCGTCGACGGCGCGGCCGACGTCGAGGCCGTGGTCGACGAGCCGGCGCTGGATCCGCATTCCTACGAGGCGACGCCCCAGGACCGGCTGAGCGTCGAGGAGGCGGACGTGCTGATCGCGAACGGCGGCGGCTACGACCCCTTCCTGACCCAGCTGGCCACGGCGGCGGAGAAGGAGGACGCCGTCGTGCAGGTGATCGACGGCCCCAACGAGCATGCGCATGACGACTCCGGCGGATCAGACGACTCCGGCGACTCCGACGGCGAGGACGCGCACGCCGGCCACGAGCATGGAGCCGCCGCCGAGGCGCTCGCCGCCAACGAGCACGTCTGGTACGACCTGCCGATGATGAGCGACTTCGTGGAGGACCTCGCCGAGGAGCTCGGCGAGCGGTCGCCGGAGCACGCCGAGGAGTTCACGCAGAACGCCGAGGAGCTCGCCGCGGAGATCGACGCGCTCGACGAGGAGGCCCGCGCCGTCAACGCCGACGGTCTGCAGACTCTGGCCACTGAACCGGTCTCGGCGCACCTGCTGGTCCGGATGGGATACGAGGACGTCACCGACCCCGACTTCCTCGGCGCCGTGGAGCACGGCGAGGACGTCTCTCCCCGGCTGCAGCAGCGGGCGCTGGACGCCGCGTCCGGCGGCGAGATCGACCTGCTCGCCTACAACTCGCAGACCGAGACGCACCAGTCCGAGCGCATCCGCACCGCCGCCGAGGAGGCGGAGGTGCCGGTGATGGACTTCCGCGAGACGCTGCCCGACGACACCGACGACTACCTCGTCTGGATGCGCGACACCGTCTCCTCGGTCCGGCAGATCGCGGAGGACGACGATGCGTGAGGGGCCGGTCCTCGCCCTGCACGACGCCGCCGTCGGCTTCGACGGCCGGACGCTGTGGCGGCAGCTGGATCTGCAGCTCGCCCCGGGGGAGTTCCTGGCCGTGCTGGGCCCCAACGGCGCCGGCAAGTCCACGCTGCTGAAAGTGCTGCTGGGGCTGCAGAAGCTCACCGCCGGCACCGCCGAGATCGCCGGACGGCCGGCGCGCCGCGGCAGCAGCGCCGTGGGCTACATCCCGCAGCAGCACACGATGCCGACCGAGACTCCGCTGCGCGGGCGCGACCTGGTCGCCCTGGGGCTCGACGGGCACCGCTTCGGCCTGCGCCTCCGCGGCCGGTCCGAGCGTCGCGAGGTCGACCGGCTCCTCGAGGAGGTCGGCGCGACCGAGTACGCCGACATGCCCGTCGGACTGCTCTCCGGCGGCGAGCAGCAACGGCTGCGCGCCGCCCAGGCGCTCGCGGGCGACCCGGCGGTGCTGCTCTGCGACGAACCGCTGCACTCGCTGGACCTGCACCACCAGCAGGCCATCACCGACCTGATCCAGCGCCAGGCGGCCGAACGCGGCGCCGCCGTCGTCTTCGTGACCCATGAGATCAACCCGGTGATCGACCATGTCGACCGGGTGCTGTACTTCGCCCGCGGTCAGCACCGCATCGGGGCCACGCGCGAGGTGATGCGCACCTCCGTGCTCAGCGAGCTCTACGACGCGCCCGTCGACGTGCTCGAGCACCGCGGTCGGCTGGTGGTCATGGGTCAGCATCTGGAGGGGCACCACTGCACCCCGGAGGACGAGCGGACCGCGGCGCCGGAGCACGACTCGGCGGAGTCGAGTCACGACGGACGGATCGGAGCGCACTGACCATGGACCAGTTCCTCTCCTCCTTCACCGTCGAGGACTATTGGCGCCTCTTCGACCTGGTGCGCAATTCGGTGATCACCGCCGGCGTGCTGGGGCTGATGGGCGGCCTCGTCGGAGTGTTCATCATGCTGCGTCGCACCGCGCTGGTCGTCCACGGGATCGCCGAGGTCTCCTTCGCCGGAGCGGCCCTGGCGCTGCTGCTGGGCCTCGACGTCGTCGCCGGATCGGCCGTCGGCGCCGTGGTCCTGGCGCTGCTCATCGGCGGGCTGAGCCTGAAGGACAAGGACACCTCCGGCGTGGCCGGCGTGCTGATGCCCTTCGGGCTCGGCCTCGGCATCCTCTTCCTCTCGCTCTACGACGGGAGGTCGTCGAATAAATTCGGCCTGCTGACCGGCCAGATCGTCGGCGTCGACGACGTGCAGACGCAGACGCTGGTCACCGGGGCGGTGCTGATCATGGCCGTGCTGGTCCTCGTCTGGCGTCCGATGCTCTTCGCCTCGGTCGATCCGCAGCTCGCCCGCGCCCGCGGCGTGCCGGTCAACGCGCTCTCGCTGCTGTTCATGGGGCTGCTCGGCGGCGCGGTGGCGATGTCGGTGCAGGTCGTCGGCGCGCTGCTGGTGCTCTCGCTGCTGGTGGTGCCGGCGGCGGCGGCGCTGAAGGTCACCGCGCGGCCGGTGCTGGCGGTGGGGCTGTCGATGCTCTTCGGTCTGATCTCCGCCGTCGGCGGCATCATGCTCGCGCTCACCGGCGAAGTGCCGATCAGCCCCTACATCACCACGATCGCCTTCATGATCTACCTGGTCTGCCTGGCGGCGGGCCGCGGCCGTGGCCGGCGCCGACGTCGGCAGGCCGCGCAGATGCTCGACGGCGACCGCATGAGCGGCTCCGGCGCTGCGGGCGCTCCGCCGGCCGCGGCCTCGTCCCGCGGCTGAGGCGTCGCCGGGGGCAGCTGGGAGCTGAACCCGGAATCGGCTCCGGGCAGAGGCGGCGTGGTCAGCCGGCGTCGGGCTCGTCGTCGCGGGCGGCCGCGCAGCCGGCGCAGAGCCCGAAGATCTCCAAGGTGTGGTGGACGTCGGTGAATCGGTGCTCGGCGGCCAGCCGGCCGGTCCAGGCTTCGATGTCCGGGGCCTCGAACTCCACAGTCAGTCCGCATCGGCGGCACACCAGATGATGGTGGTGCTCCTCGCGCGCGCACAGCCGGTAGACGGCCTCGGCGTCGTCGGGGCGGACGACGTCGAGCAGCCCGTCCTCCTGGTGGGACTGCAGCACGCGGTAGACCGTGGCCAGCGAGACCGTCTCGCCGCGCTCCTGCAGGATCCGGTGGAGCTCCTGGGCGCTGACGAAGTCGTCGAGCGCGTTCAGCGCCGCCCAGACGGCGCGCTTCTGGCGCGTCGAGCGGCCGCGGACCGGCGGGGCCGAGGAATCGGTGGTCACGGGCGGGGTCATCCTCCCAGGAGTCTCGATCACCGGGGGCCGAGCGCACCGCGCGCACGCCCCGGATCGGGCTCGTCCAGGATATCAGCGTGGTCTCCGGCGTCGTCGGGGAGCGGCGCCGCCCGTGACGGTGTCGTCGAGGACGGGGCATGTATCGTTAAAGGGCAGGGGCTGCCGCCCTGTGACCCGCCGGAGGAGACGAGGAGAACCATGTCCAGCACCCTGAGCGCCGTCGTCGACCTGGACGTCGAGGGCCCGACCATCAGCCGTCACCTCTACGGCCATTTCGCCGAGCATCTGGGCCGGTGCATCTACGACGGGTTCTGGGTCGGCGAGGACTCGCCGATCGAGAACGTCGAGGGCATCCGCGACGACATCGTCGAGGCCCTGCGCGGCCTGGACATCCCCAACCTGCGCTGGCCGGGCGGCTGCTTCGCCGACGAGTACCACTGGGCCGACGGCGTCGGTCCGCGCGAGCAGCGTCCGCGGATGGTCAACACGCACTGGGGCGACGTCGAGGAGAACAACCACTTCGGCACCCACGAGTTCATGCGGCTCTGCGAGCTGCTCGGCGCCGAGCCCTACATCTCGGCCAACGTCGGCTCCGGCACGGTCCGCGAGACCAGCGACTGGGTGGAGTACCTGACCCGCGAGGGCGATTCGCCGATGGCCCGGCTGCGCCGGCAGAACGGCCGCGAGGAGCCCTGGCAGGTGGCCTTCTTCGGCATCGGCAACGAGCCCTGGGGCTGCGGCGGGAATCTCACCGCCGCGCAGTACGGGGCGACGGCGCGGCAGCACGCCACCTACGCCCGCGACCACGGGGGCAATCGGCTGCACCGCATCGCCGCCGGCGCCAACGAGGACGACTACGCCTGGACCGAGCAGCTGATGCGTGAGGTCACCTCGGGGCTGCAGGACGAGGAACCCTCGGACATCTACCAGGCGATCTCCTTCCACTACTACACCCGCTCGGGGCCGTGGATGGACAAGGGCAGCGCCACCGACTTCACCGTCGACGAGTACTGGACCACGATGCGCGCCGCGCAGCGCGTCGAGCGGATCATCGCCGGGCACAAGGCGGTCATGGACGCCTACGACCCGGGGCAGAAGCTGGGGCTGGCGCTCGACGAGTGGGGGAGCTGGTGGAACGTCGAACCGGGGACGAACCCGGGCTTCCTGTTCCAGCAGAACACGATGCGCGACGCGCTGGTCGCCGCAGTGCACTTCGAGGCCTTCCACACCCATGCCGACCGGCTGCGCCTGGCGACGATCGCCCAGACGGTCAACGTGCTGCAGGCGATGGTGCTGACCGACGAGCATCGGATGATCCTCACGCCGACGTACCACGTCTTCGCGATGAGCACCGGCCACCACGACGGCGTCCACCGGACGGTCCACCCGCTGAGCGAGGAGCCGGTGCGCGCCGTCGACGGCGAGACCGTCCGGACGCTGCCGGTCTCGGTCTCCACGCGCGAGGGGCGGATCACCGTCACCGCGGCGAATCTGGATCCCGACCAGGCGGCGACGGCGCGCCTGCGGCTGCGCGGCGGAGAGCTCGGCGGGGGAGTGCGCTCGGCGCGGCTGCTCACCGCCGAGCCGGCCGCGCACAACACCGCGGAGGCGCCGGCGGAGGTCGCGCCGCGGGACTTCGACGGTGCGCGGCTGGACGGCGAGGAGATGACGCTCGAGCTGCCGGCCTCGTCCTTCGTCGCCGTGGAGCTCTGAGTCGCGCCGCGGGCGAGTGCGGATTCGTGTGAAGCCGTGCGGAGCTGTTGACCTGTGACTCACATCACTCGTACTGTTGCGTTAAATCACCGGCGGGACACGCCGGAGCATCTGCGAGGGAGGATGAGGGACGATGAGCAACGACACCACGCGGACCACGCCCCGCACCCGCCGCGCGGCGGCGCTGAGCGTCGCCGCCGCGGCGGCGCTGCTGGCGGTCACCGCCTGCTCGGGCGGCTCGGACGCCGCGGAGGACGGCGACGTCACGCTGCGCTTCACCTGGTGGGGCGCCGAGCATCGCAACGCGGTCACCGAGGAGGTCATCGCCCGCTACGAGGAGCAGAACCCCGGGGTGACCATCGATGCGGAGAACTCGCCCTGGGAGGGCTACTGGGACCGGCTGGCGACGCAGTCGGCCGGCGACGACGCCCCTGACGTCATCCAGATGGACGCCAGCTATCTCAGCGAGTACTCCGAGCGCGGCGCGCTGCTGGACATGGACCAGGTCGACGTCTCCAGCTTCGACGACAACGCGGTGCAGAACGGCACCACCGACGACGGGCTGGTCGGGGTGACCACCGGCATCAACACGATGACGGTGCTGGCCAACCCGGAGCTCTTCGAGCAGGCGGGCATGGAGATGCCCGACGACGAGTCCTGGACCTGGGACGACTATCTGGAGCTGACCTCCGAGCTGCGCGAGGAGCTGCCCGAGGAGGTCTACGGCGACGGCAGCGTGCCGCAGACCGCCGATCTGCAGATCTGGCTGCGCCAGCAGGGCAAGCACCTCGCCGACGGCGACGGCGAGCTCGGCCACAGCGTGGCCGATCTCGAGGAGTACTTCGAGTACCAGCAGGACCTGCTCGAGGCCGACTCCTACCCGTCGGCGACGGTGATGCAGGAGGTCTCCGGCATGGCGCCGGGCGAGTCGCCCTTCGAGACCGGCGACCAGGCGGTCGGCCGCTGGTGGTCGAACCAGGTCCCGGCGCTCTCGGAGCAGGCCGCCGTGGACTTCGAGCCGCTGCGCTACCCGTCGCAGAGCGGCAGCTCCGAGGACAACGGCCTCTGGTTCAAGTCCACGATGATGTACTCGGTCAGCGCGGGCACCGAGCACCCCGAAGAGGCCCAGGAGTTCGTCGACTTCCTGGTGAACGACGAGGAGGCCGCCGAGATCATCGGCATGGACCGCGGTCTGCCGGCCAGCGAGGGAGCCCGCGAGGTGGTGCTGGACCAGATCGACGGCCAGGAACAGGTGGTCGCCGACTTCATCGACGAGGTCTCCGACGAGATCGGCGAGGCCGAACCCGTCCCGCCGGTGGGCTTCAGCCAGCTGCAGGACATCGCCTACCGCTACTGCAACGAGGTCTTCTTCGGGCGTCTGACCCCGGCCGAGGCCGCCGAGCAGATGCACGCCGAGATGCAGGAGGCGCTCGAGCAGGGCTGAACCCCCGCCTCCGCGCATCGCGGAGACGGAAGCCCTGGACAGCCGCCGCGCCGTCGGCCCCGTCCGCGGGTCGGCGGCGCAGTGCGCGCCGCGGATGCGGGCGCGGCGGGTCGACGTTGCTAGCATGCCGCAGAGGACGGGTGCCCCGGCGGGGCCGGCGACGACGACCAGGAGGTGCGGCTCATGGGGGCGGTGACGATGAGCGACGTCGCCCGGGCGGCCGGCGTCTCGCCGATGACGGTCTCCAACGTGGTCAACGGCCGGGCCGGCGTCAGCGACGCTGTCCGACGCCGCGTCATGGAGACCATCGAGGAGACCGGCTACCGGATCAACGTCGCCGCCCGGAACCTGCGGGCCGGCCGCAGCGGCGTGATCGGACTGGCCGTCCCGGAGCTGGACAACCCCTACTTCGGCGAGCTGGCCCGGCGGATCGTCGCCGTCGCCGGCGAGCACGACCTGCGCGTCGCCGTCGAGGAGACCGGCGCGGCCCCCGAGGGGGAGCGCGGGGCCATCCGCAGCTCGAAGCGGCTCGACTACGACGGGCTCATCCTGAGCACCGTCGGGCTGGACATGGCCGAGCTGACCACGCTGCCGCAGCTGCCGCTGATGCTGCTGGGGGAGCGGGAGAACCGCTCGGCGGTGGGCCACATCGCGCTGCCCAACGCCGACGGCGCCCAGGCGGCCGCCGCCCACCTGATCGACCGCGGGGCGCGGCGGCTGGCCTTCGTCGGCGGCCCGGACGATCGCGAGCCGACCATCCGCAGCATGCGCTGGGACGGCGTGCAGGCGGCGGTGCGTGCGGCGGGGATCGGCGAGGAGGACCTCCGGCTGGTCGACTGCGAGATGCTCACCATGGACGCCGGCCGCGCCGTGGGCCGTCGGCTGGGCGAGCAGCGCGTCGCAGGCGGCCCCGACGGCGTCGACGGGATCTTCGCGCTGACCGACACGCTGGCGGTGGGACTGATCCGCGGCCTGGTCGACGCCGGGCTGCGCGTGCCCGAGGACGTGCTGGTGGCCGGCTTCGACGGCATCGGCGTCGGCGCGCATCTGACGCCGTCGCTGACCACTGTGGAGCCCGACCACGACTGGACGGCGCGTCGGGCGGTGGAGCGGCTGCTGGAGCGCATCGCGATGAGCGGTCCGCCCGGCGAGGACGAGATCGCGCCCTTCCGCCTGGTGGTGCGCGAGTCCACCGGCGGCTGAGCCGCGTCGCCGGCCGCCGCGGAGGAGTCCGCCGCAGGTACGATCGGGGCCGGGGCACCGGCCGCTCCGCGGCGGTGCCGACCCGGCACCGGACCCGCACCGCACGACGACAGGAGCACCTCTCATGAGCACCGTCTTCACCAAGATCATCCAGGGCGAGCTGCCCGGCCGCTTCGTCTGGCAGGACGAGACCTGCGTGGGCTTCCTGAGCATCAACCCGCTGGCCCACGGGCACACGCTGGTGGTGCCCCGCCGCGAGGTCGACCGGTGGACCGACGCCGACGGCGAGCTGGTCGCCCATCTGACGCGCGTCGCCCACCGGATCGGGCAGGCCCAGGTCCAGGCCTTCGACTCCGCCCGGGCCGGTCTGGCGGTCGCCGGCTACGAGATCGATCATCTCCACGTGCACGTGTGGCCGTCGAACTCGATGGACGACTTCGACTTCTCCAATGCGATGACCGCCCCGGATCCGGAGATGATGGACGAGGCGGCCGCGACGCTGCGCGCCGCGCTGCGGGTGCTCGGCGAGACCGACCGCGTGCCGGACGCGTCCTGATGGTCCTGCCGCCGGGAGGCGGGGCGCGAGCACCGTCGATGGTCGACGTGGCCGAGCAGGCGCGCGTCTCCCATCAGACCGTCTCCCGGGTGCTCAACACCCCCGACGCCGTGCGGCCCGCGACCCGCGAGAAGGTCGAGCGGGCCATGCGCGAGCTCGGATACCGGCGCAACGCCACCGCGCGGGCGCTGAAGACGCGACGGACCGGACTGATCGGGGTGATCACCCCGGGGCATTCGGCCTTCGGCCCCAACCGGATGACGCTGGCGGTCGAGGAGGCCGCCCGCGAGCACGGCTTCGCCACCGCGCTGAGCGTCGTGCGCGACTCGCGGCCCGAGACGGTCGAGTCCTCCCTGGAGTTCTTCCTCGACCACGGCGTCGACGGGATCGTGGTGCTCGCCCCGATCATCGCCGTGGCCGAGGCGGCGCGGCAGATCGCCGAGACCCGCTCAGTGGTGCTCGTCGCCTCCGGGGCCGAGCCCACCGCCTCGCTGGACGTGGTCGGCATCGACCAGGTCCGCGGCGCCCGCGAGGCGGTGCGCCATCTGCTCGACGCCGGTCGGCGGCGGATCGCCCATGCGGCCGGTCCGGGGGAGTGGTACGACGCCCGCGGGCGTGTGCAGGGCTGGCGTCAGACGCTCTCCGCCGCCGGCGTCGCGGAGGGACCGCTGCTGCACTGCGCCGGGTGGACCGCCGACGACGGCTACGCCGCCGGGGCGGAGCTGGCGCCCCAGGTCGCCTCCGGCGCCGTGGACGCGGTCTTCGCGGCCAACGACTACATCGCCCTGGGCATGATGCATGCCTTCGCCGATCACGGGCTGGGCGTCCCCGAGGACGTCGCCATGGTCGGCTTCGACGACGTCGACGGCGCCGCCCATCTCAGCCCGCCGCTGACCACCGTCCGCCAGCCCTTCGAGGCCGTCGGCCGGGCGGCGATCGCCGAGCTCTTCGGCGCCGGCGGCGGGGAGCACACCATGCTAATCGCTCCGACGCTCATCCGTCGCGCCACCGCCTGAGGCGGACCCGCGGGCCGCCTGGGCGATGTCATCCGGAGAGCGCGTTCCGTGGGCGAGGTCACGGTTCGTCGTATGCTGTCGCAGGTGACTCGACGGGGCCGCGGGGTCGCCGTCGCCGACAGCGAGGAGCGTGACGTGGCAGACCATGTGGCAGACGAGAGGGCAGCTCAGCGAGCAGGCCGCACCGCCGAGCAGCCGGCGGGCGAGACCAACTGGGCGGGAAACCTGATCTACCGGGCGCGCGCGGTGCGCCGTCCGGAGTCGCTGGACGCGCTGCGCGAGGAGCTCGGCCGCCCCGGTCCGAAGCGGATGATCGGATCCCGGCACTGCTTCAACGACATCGCCGACACCACCGGCACGCTCATCTCCCTGGAGCGCATGCCCCGGCTCCTGGAGATCGGCGAGGACATGGTGCGCGTCGGCGGCGGAATGCGCTACGGCGACGTCGCCGAGCAGCTGCACGCCCGGGGCCGGGCGCTGTCGAATCTGGCCTCGCTGCCGCACATCTCGGTCGCCGGCGCAGTGGCCACCGGCACCCACGGCTCCGGCGACGCGGTCGGCGGCCTGGCCGCCGCAGTGCGCGCCGTCGAGATCCTCACTCCGGCCGGCGAGCTGCGGCGGTTCGAGCGCGGCGAGCGGGCCTTCGACGGCGCGGTGGTCAGCCTCGGCGCGCTCGGCGCGGTCGTCGCCGTCGAGCTGGACACCGAGCCGGCCTACGAGGTGGCCCAGACCGTCTACGAGCAGCCGCGCTGGGAGGCGGTGCTCGCCGATCTCGACGCGGCGACGTCGCTGGGCTACAGCGTGAGCATCTTCTCCAGCTGGCGCGACGTCGAGGTGGCCGACCAGATGTGGGTCAAGGCGAAGGTCGAGCCCGGCGCGGCCACGGCGACGGCCGCCGATCCCGCCGTCCTCGAGGCGCTGGGCGTGCGGCCGGCCGACGGTCGGCGGCACCCGGTCCCCGGCGGCGACGTCGAGGCCACCAGCCTGCAGGGCGGCGAGCCCGGTCCCTGGCACGAACGGCTGCCGCACTTCCGGATGAACTTCACCCCGTCGGCCGGCGCCGAGCTGCAGAGCGAGTACCTGGTTCCGCGCCGCGACGCGGTCGAGGCGATCCGCGCGCTGCAGCGGCTGGCGGATCGGATCGCGCCGGTGCTGATGATCGGCGAAGTGCGCACGATGACCGGCGACGACCACTGGCTCAGCCCCGCCCACGGCGGCGACACCGTCGGGCTGCACTTCACCTGGCATCCCGATCAGCCCGCCGTCGAGGAGGTGCTGGCCGAGCTCGAGCGCGAGCTGCCGGCCTCGGCGCGCCCGCACTGGGGCAAGCTCTTCGTCATGGACCCCGATCGGATCCGCGGGCTCTACCCGCGCTGGGACGACTTCGTCGCGCTGCGCGAGGAGTGCGACCCGCACGGGGCCCTGCGCAACGACTACACCGAGCGCCTGGGACTCTGAGACCTTCAGGCGCCGCGCGAGGCGCCTCCGCAGGCATCGAACGGGGGATCCACGACGGCTGACGCGCCGATCCGGCGACTCAGCGGCAGCGGATCCCCCGTTCGCCGCGCGCATCCGTTGCCCCGACACTCCGGCGGGCGAGGCGGGCTCCGCGCTCGCCATGACGCAGGACACAGGGGTGTGTGGCGCCGGACACGACGAGATGTTAACGTTAACACTCGGATGTGCTCTGGAACACGCGAAGGAGTCCTGCAGAGATGACCACCCCTGACCCCGTCGTGATCGGCATCGACTTCGGCACCCTGTCCGGACGTGCGCTCGTGGTGCGCGTCAGCGACGGCGCCGAGCTCGGCGGCGCCGTCCACGACTATCCGCACGCCGTCATGGACGACGCGCTCACCGCCCACCGCGGGGAGCCGCTGCCTCCCGAGTGGGCGCTGCAGGTCCCGGCGGACTACGTCGAGGTGCTCAAGACCGCGGTGCCGGCCGCCGTCGAGGCCGCCGGCGTGAGCCCGGAGCAGGTCGTGGGCATCGGCACCGACTTCACCGCCTGCACGATGGTGCCGACCACCGCCGACGGCACGCCGCTGAACGAGCTGGAGGAGTACGGCGACCGGCCGCACGCCTACACCAAGCTCTGGAAGCACCACGCCGCCCAGGGCCAGGCCGACCGGATCAACGAGCTGGCCCACTCCCGCGGCGAGGACTGGATCGGCCGCTACGGCGGGTTCATCTCCTCGGAGTGGGAGTTCGCCAAGGGACTGCAGATCCTGGAGGAGGACCCCGAGCTCTACGCGGCGATCGACCACTGGGTCGAGGCCGCCGACTGGATCGTCTGGCAGCTGACCGGCCAGTACGTGCGCAACGCCTGCACCGCCGGCTACAAGGGCATCTACCAGGACGGCTCCTACCCGTCGCAGGACTTCCTCGCCGCGCTGAACCCGGAGTTCGTCGACTTCGTCGCCGAGAAGCTCGACCACCGGATCGGCGAGCTCGGCGCGAACGCCGGCGGCCTCTCCGAGGAGGCGGCCGGCTGGACCGGGCTGCGTCCGGGCATCGCCGTCGCCGTCGGCAACGTCGACGCCCATGTCACCGCTCCGGCCGCCGACGCCGTCGACTCCGGTCAGATGGTCGCGATCATGGGCACCTCGACCTGCCATGTGATGAACGGCGACCGGCTCGCCGAGGTGCCCGGGATGTGCGGCGTCGTCGACGGCGGGATCCTCGCCGGGGCCTGGGGCTACGAGGCCGGCCAGTCCGGCGTCGGCGACATCTTCGGCTGGTACGTCGACAACCAGGTGCCGGCCTCCTATGCGGAGGAGGCCGCCTCCCGAGGGATCGGGCTGCACGAGCTGCTCACCGAGAAGGCCGCCGCCCAGCCGGTCGGCGCCCACGGTCTGGTCGCGCTGGACTGGCACTCCGGCAACCGCTCGGTGCTGGTCGACCACGAGCTCTCCGGGCTGATCGTCGGCCTGACGCTCACCACCCGCCCCGAGGAGGTCTACCGCGCGCTGCTGGAGGCCACCGCCTACGGCACCCGGACCATCATCGAGGCCTTCGGCGACTCCGGAGTGCCGGTCACCGAGCTCGTCGTCGCCGGCGGCCTGCTGAAGAACCGCTTCCTCATGCAGCTCTACTCGGACATCACCCGACTGCCGATCTCGACGATCGTCTCCGAGCAGGGCCCGGCGCTGGGCTCGGCCATCCACGCCGCCGTCGCCGCCGGACACTACGACGACGTCCGCGCCGCCGGGGCGGAGATGGGCGGACGCGTCGAGCGGGCCTACACCCCGGACTCGGCCGCCGCCGACGCCTACGACGAGCTCTTCGCCGAGTACGCCCGCCTGCACGACCACTTCGGCCGCGGCGGCGACGACATGATGCGCCGGCTGAAGGCGATCCGCCGCCGCGCCCACGCCGAGCAGCTCGCCGAGCAGCCGGCGGAGCAGCCGACCGAGACCGCCGCCGCGGAAGGAGCCCGCGCATGATCCGCCTGTCCGCCCTGCCCGAGCCGGTCCGCGAGGCGGTCGCCGCCGCGCGCGAGCGCGTCGCCGCGCTGCATGCCGAGCTGCCCCGCAACGAGCTGGTCGTCTGGACCGCCGGCAACGTCTCCGAACGGGTGCCGGCCGTCGAGGCCGCGCGGCTCGGCGCCGACGAGGAGCAGCCCGCGCTCTTCGTCATCAAGCCCTCCGGGGTCTCCTACGACGAGCTCACCGCCGAGTCCATGGTCGTCTGCACACTGGACGGCGAGAAGATCGACGACGGCACGCCGGAGACGCTCACGCCGTCCTCGGACACCGCCGCCCATGCCTACGTCTACCGGCACATGGACGAGGTCGGGGGAGTGGTCCACACCCACTCGACCTACGCCACCGCCTGGGCCGCCCGCAGCGAGCCGATCCCGTGCGTGCTGACGATGATGGCCGACGAGTTCGGCGGCGACGTCCCGGTGGGCCCCTTCGCGCTCATCGGCGACGACTCCATCGGCCGCGGCATCGTCGAGACGCTGCGCACCTCGCGCTCGCCGGCGGTGCTGATGGCCCAGCACGGTCCCTTCACCGTCGGGGCCGGCGCGAAGCAGGCCGTCAAGGCCGCGGTGATGTGCGAGGAGGTCGCCCGCACGGTGCACGTCGCCCGCCAGCTGGGCGAGCCGCCGCGCATCGACCAGGGGCAGATCGACTCCCTCTTCGACCGCTACCAGAACGTCTACGGCCAGAAAGGCGCATGATGACCACCACGCTGAGCAACCCCTACGCCGGCCGGAAGGTCTGGTTCCTGACCGGCTCGCAGGGCCTCTACGGCGAGGACACCCTGCAGCAGGTCGCCGACCAGTCCCGGCACGTCGCCGAGACGCTCGACGCCGCCGAGGCGATCCCGGCGACCATCGAGCACCGCGAGGTGCTCACCGACCGCGAAGCCATCCACGCCGAGGTGCTGGCGGCGAACGCCGACCCGGACTGCCTGGGCGTGATCGTCTGGATGCACACCTTCTCGCCGGCGCGGATGTGGATCCGCGGGCTCGAGGCGCTGACCAAGCCGCTGCTGCACTTCCACACGCAGGCGAACCGCGAGCTGCCCTGGGCCGAGATCGACATGGACTTCATGAATCTCAACCAGGCCGCCCACGGCGATCGCGAGTTCGCCTATATGGCCGCTCGCACGTCGACGCCGCGCAAGACGGTGGTCGGCCACGCCACCGACGAGCGGGTCCGGGCCAAAGTCGGCACCTGGGTGCGCGCGGCGGCCGGCTGGGACACGCTGCAGCATCTGAAGCTCTGCCGCTTCGGCGACACCATGCGCAACGTCGCCGTCACCGAGGGCGACAAGACCGAGGCCGAGATCGCCCTGGGCACCGCGGTCAACGCCTGGGCGGTCAACGACCTCGTCGAGCGGGTCGAGGCCGTGCCGCAGGCCGAGGTGGATCGCCTGCTGGCCGAGTACGAGGAGCTCTACGACGTCGCCGAGGAGCTGCGCGACGGCGGCTCGCGGCGCGAGTCGCTGGAGTACGCCGCCCGGCAGGAGGCCGGCATGCGCTCCTTCCTCGTCGAGGGCGGCTTCGAGGCCTTCACCACGAACTTCGAGGACCTCGGCGGGCTGCGCCAGCTGCCCGGGCTGGCCGTGCAGCGGCTGATGGCCGAGGGCTACGGCTTCGGCGCCGAGGGCGACTGGAAGACGGCCCTGCTGGTCCGCGCGGCGAAGGTCATGGGCCACGGCCTGGACGGCGGGGCCTCGCTGATGGAGGACTACACCTACGAGATGACCCCGGGGAAGGAGAAGATCCTCGGGGCGCACATGCTCGAGATCTGCCCGTCGCTGACCACCGCGCGGCCCCGGCTGGAGATCCACCCGCTGGGCATCGGCGACCGCGAGGACCCGGTGCGCCTGGTCTTCGACACCGATCCGGGCGAGGCGGTCGTGGTGGCGATGACCGACCTGCGCGAGCGCTTCCGGCTGACCGCCAACGCCGTCGACGTCGTCGGCCCCGACCAGGAGCTGCCGAACCTGCCGGTGGCCCGCGCGGTCTGGGAGCCGCGGCCGGACTTCGCCACCTCGGCGGAGTGCTGGCTGACCGCCGGCGCGGCGCACCACACGGTGATGTCCACCGCCGTCGGCGTGGAGGCCTTCGCCGACCTCGCCGAGATCGCCGGAGTGGAGCTGGCGGTCATCGACGAGTCCACCAGCACGTGCGGCTTCGCCCAGGAGCTGCGCCTCAACGCCGCCTATCACCGACTCGCCCAGGGGTTGTGACCTGGATTACGGCGACCCGTGAGACTATGTGTCACGGCACCGGCCGGGGCGCGAGCCTCGACCCCCGATCCCCGGCGGCCGCCGCGCCGGCTCCTCTCCGCACCACCGTCGACGCACGGGAGGGGAGCGGCGCGGCCGCCGGGTCGCCGCCGCATCGGCGGCGTATTCGCACTGTCCGTCCGGAGCGCCGGACGGAGACGTCAAGGAGGACATGATGAGGATCAGGAATCTCACCGCACTGGGCGCCTCGGCGGCGCTCGTCTTCTCCGTCGCCGGCTGCGCCGGCGGCGGTGCCGGCAGCGGCGACGGCGGCGGGGGCGACGAGGCTCCCGAGGACATGAGCGTCGGCGTGGCCATGCCCACCCAGACCTACGAGCGCTGGCTCAAGGACGGCGGCAACATCGAGTCCGGCCTGGAGGACCTCGGCTACGGCGTCGAGCTGCAGTACGCCGACGACGACATCCCCACCCAGTCCCAGCAGATCGACCAGATGATCACCCAGGGCGTGGACGCGCTGATCGTCGGCGCCATCGACGGCAGTGCGCTCTCCGCCCAGCTGGACGCCGCCGAGTCCGCCGACATCCCGGTGATCTCCTACGACCGGCTGCTGACCGACAACGAGAACGTCGACTTCTACGTCACCTTCGACAACTACCAGGTCGGGGTGAACCAGGCCAACGCCCTGCTCTACGGCCTGGGCATCCTGGACCAGGACTTCGAGCCGGCCGAGGACGCCCCGGAGGGGCCGCTGAACGTCGAGCTCTTCGCCGGCTCGCTGGACGACAGCAACTCCCACCACTTCTGGGACGGCGCCGTCGACACCCTGCAGCCCTACATCGACGACGGCACGCTGCAGGTCCCCTCGGGGCAGACCGACATCGAGCAGGCCGCCACCCAGCGGTGGGAGCAGGAGACCGCGCAGAAGCGCATGGAGAACCTGCTGACCACCCACTACAACTCCGGCGAGGAGCTCGACGGCGTGCTCGCGCCGGCCGACCCGCTGTCCCGCGGCATCATCACCGCGCTGCGCAGCGACGGACAGGGCGAGACCATCGAGGACGGGCTGCCGATCGTCACCGGCCAGGACGCCGAGATCGCCTCGGTGAAGCTGATCGCCGACGGCGTGCAGCACTCGACGATCTTCAAGGACACCCGCGACCTCGCCGACCAGGCGGTCGAGGCGGCCGACACCTACCTGCAGGGCGGCGAGCCGGAGCCGAACGACACCGAGACCTACGACAACGGGGCCAAGGTCGTGCCCTCCTACCTGCTCGAGGTCCAGATGGTGCTGGAGGACAACTACGAGGAGATCCTCGTCGACTCCGGCTACTACACCGAGGAGCAGGTCGAGTCCGGCCAGATGTGATCGCGGCGCGATCCCACGCCGTCCCGGACCCGCGGCGCCGACACCACGGCGCGGGACCGGGGCGGCGGGCCGCCCGGCGCCGCGATCCGCGGCGTGCGGTCCGGCCCGACGTCAGCCCCGACGTCACCCCTCGACGCTCACCCTCGACACCCACCCCTCCCCGACGACGGCCCCGCGGCGACATCCGGCGGGCCGTCGAGGCCTGGCCTGAGGAGGCCCCATGACCACAGCAGAGGACCACATCCTGCGGATGCGGTCGATCACCAAGACCTTCCCCGGAGTGAAGGCCCTCTCCGATGTGACCCTGCAGGTGCGCCGCGGCGAGATCCACGGCATCTGCGGGGAGAACGGAGCGGGCAAGTCCACGCTGATGAAGGTGCTCTCCGGGGTGTACCCGGACTCCAGCTTCGAGGGCGACATCGCCTTCGACGGCGAGCAGGTGCACTTCAACTCCATCAGCGACTCCGAGGATCGCGGCATCGTCATCATCCACCAGGAGCTGGCGCTGGTGCCGCATCTGTCCATCGCCGAGAACATCTTCCTCGGCAACGAGCAGGGAGCCGCCGGCTTCGTCGACTGGCACCGGACCAACGCCGCGGCCGCCGAGCTGCTGGCCGAGGTCGGTCTGGACGAGAACCCGGTCACCCCGGTCGGCCGGCTCGGCGTCGGCAAGCAGCAGCTCGTCGAGATCGCCAAGGCGCTGTCGAAGAACGTGAAGCTGCTCATCCTCGACGAGCCGACCGCGGCGCTGAACGACGACGACTCCGCGCATCTGCTCGGCCTCATCCGGAACCTGCGCGAGACCGGCGTGACCTGCATCATCATCTCGCACAAGCTCGGCGAGATCGCCTCGATCTCCGACGCGGTCACCGTGATCCGCGACGGCACGACGATCGAGACGATGCGCACCGAGGAGGAGCCCGACCAGCAGACGCTGACCGCCCGGATCATCCGCGGGATGGTCGGCCGCGAGATGGGCAGCATGTACCCGGACCGCGACGTCGAGATCGGCGAGGAGGTCTTCCGGCTGATCGACTGGCGCGTCGGCCACCCCGAGCAGCGCGACCGCACCGTCGTCGACGGCGCCTCGCTGCACGTCCGCGCCGGGGAGGTCGTCGGCATCGCCGGGCTGATGGGCGCCGGCCGCACCGAGCTGGCGATGAGCGTCTTCGGCCGCTCCTACGGTCGTTACATCTCCGGCACGGTGGAGATGCACGGGAAGCCGGTGACCATCCGCGGGGTCTCCGACGCCATCGACCACGGCATCGCCTACGTCAGCGAGGACCGCAAGACGTTCGGGCTCAATCTGATCGACGACATCCGGCGCAACATCAGCGCCGCGTCGCTGACGAAGCTGGCCACCGGCGGCTGGGTGAACGCCAACGAGGAGATCGCCGTCGCCCAGGAGTACCGGGACTCGCTGAACATCAAGGCGCCCTCGGTGCTCTCCACCGTCGGACAGCTCTCCGGCGGCAACCAGCAGAAGGTCGTGCTGAGCAAGTGGCTCTACACCGAGCCCGAGCTGCTCATCCTCGACGAGCCCACCCGCGGCGTCGACGTCGGCGCCAAGCAGGAGATCTACACCATCATCAACCGCCTGGCGGCCGACGGGAAGGCGATCCTGGTGATCTCTTCCGAGCTGCCCGAGGTGCTGGGCGTCTGCGACCGCGTCTACGCCCTCTCGTCCGGACGCATCACCGGCGAGACGGCCGCGGCCGACGCCACCCAGGAGGGACTGATGGAACTGATGACCAAGGAGACAGACTGATGGCCGGCACCTCGAACCTCCTCGAGCTGCTCACGCGCAACCTGCGCCAGAGCGGCATCTACATCGCCTTCGTGTTCATCGTGCTGCTGTTCACAGCACTGACCGGAGGCACGCTGCTCAGCCCGGGCAACCTGACGAACCTGGTGCTGCAGTACTCCTACATCCTGATCCTGGCGATCGGGATGGTGATGATCATCGTCGCCGGGCACATCGACCTCTCCGTGGGCTCGGTGGTCGCGCTGACCGGCGCGGTCGCGGCGGTGGTCACGATCAGCCACGGCCTGCCCTGGTGGCTCGGCGTCGTCGCGGCGCTGGCCACCGGCGCGCTGGTCGGCGTCTGGCAGGGCTTCTGGGTCGCCGTCGTCGGCATCCCGGCGTTCATCGTCTCGCTGGCGGGCATGCTGATCTTCCGCGGCCTGACCTACCTGACGCTGGACAACGTCTCGCTCTCGCCGTTCCCGAGCGAGTACCGGTTCATCGCCGGCGGCTTCTTCAACGGCCTGCTCGGCGGTCCCGGCTACGACGTCTTCACCCTGGTGCTCGCCGCCGCGGCCGCGCTGGCCTTCGCCTATAAGGAGTGGCGCGCGCGCAGCCGCAAGATCCAGTACCGCCAGCCGGTGGAGGCGCTCTGGCTCTTCGTGCTGAAGGTCCTCGCCGTCGCGGCCGTGCTGCTGGCCTTCGCCTGGCAGCTGGCCAACAGCCGGGGCATGCCCTTCGTGCTGATCCTGCTGGCCGCGCTGGTGCTGATCTACGCCTTCGTCACCCAGCAGACGGTCTTCGGCCGGCACATCTACGCGATGGGCGGCAACCTGCAGGCCGCGAAGCTCTCCGGCGTGAAGACCAAGCGGGTGAACTTCCTGCTCTTCGTCAACATGGGCGTGCTGGCCGCCGTCGCCGGCATCGTCTACTCGGCCCGTTCGAACGGCGCCCAGCCCGGCGCCGGCGAGATGTTCGAGCTCGACGCCATCGCCGCGGCCTTCATCGGCGGCGCGGCCGTCACCGGCGGCGTCGGCCGGGTGCAGGGAGCCATCGTCGGCGGCCTGATCATGGCGGTGATGTCCAACGGCATGCAGATCATGGGCATCGACCAGTCCACGCAGAACGTCGTCCGCGGCGTGGTGCTGGTGCTCGCCGTCGCCTTCGACGTCTGGAACAAGAAGCGGGCCGCCGTGACGAGCTGACCCGTCCCGCGCCCCCGACGACGGCGGCCCCGGTCGTCCCCGGCTCTCCGGGGAGGGCCGGGGCCGCCGTCGTGCGGCGGGGAGGGGTCAGCGGGAGGCCTGCTTCAGCGCCCGGCGGATCCGCTTGGCCGAGACCGGCTGGGCGGTGCCCAGCTGCTGGGCGAAGAGGTTCACCCGGAACTCCTCGAGCATCCAGCTGACCGCGCGCAGCGACTGCGGCACCGGCCGCTGCGCCGGCACGGCCTCCACGGCGGCGTCGTACTCGTCCTCCAGCTGCTGGACCATGGCCCGGTCGGTGGCGTCCTTGGACAGCGACTGGCCGGCCTCCAGCCGGTCGAGCCGCATCAGCATCGCCCGCAGGTAGCGGGGCAGATGCCGCACCTGGGCCGCCCCGGCGGAGGAGACGAAGCCGGCCGGGACCAGCTGCTCCAGCTGGGCCTGCATGTCGCTGACCGCCTCGCGCAGCGCCGGCGAGCTCGCCGCCTGCAGCCGCGAGTCCACCTCGGCGCGCAGCGAGAGCACCTGGGCGACGACGTCGGTCAGCCCCAGGACCTGCTCGATGAGCTCGGCGCGGGCGTACCGGGAGACCTGCTCGAACTCCGCGGCGGTGAAGGGCGGCTCCTCGCCGAGCAGATGATCCAGGGCGGCGGTGGTGCAGTCGACCACCAGCGAATCCACCGTCCCGTGCGGGGCCTGCCCGAAGGCCAGCCGCTCGCGGGTGCTCAGGTGCTCGACCACGTAGCGCTGCGGCGAGGGCAGCACCTCGCGCAGCAGGGCGACGACGCCGCGTCGATGGATGCGCGTCTGGTCCTCCGCGGAATCCTGCACGCTGCAGAACACGCCGCCCCGGTCCTCGGGCTCGGGCTGCAGGGCGGGGTATCCGGTGACCTCGTGGCCGGAGACCACAGTGCTGATCCGCCGCGGCAGATCGCCGAAGGTCCAGGCGGTCTGCTCGCGCTGCGTCGGCACAGCCGCGCCGGAGCTCGCGCCGGCCCCCGCCGCCGCGCCGGAGGCGGGCTGCTGCGCGGCGTGCTGCGCCCCGGCCCGGCCGTGCTGGTCCGTCGGCTGCGACCGGCCCGCCCCTCCGGGGTCGGGAGCGGCGTCGCCGTCGGCCCCGCCGGATCCGGCCAGCGATCGGGTGATCGCCGCGCGGGTCTGTTCGGCGAAGCCCAGCTGCAGCTCCTCGAGATCCTGCGAGGAGTCCAGCACCCGGCCCTTGTCGCTGACCACCGCCACTGTGAGGCGCAGATGCTCGGGCAGCGCGTCCAGGTCGAAGACCGAGGAATCCACCGGGATGCCGCGCAGGTCCTGCAGCACGGCCGCCAGCGCCTCGGGCAGCGGCTCGGCGCCGACGGCGTGCTCGGCCTCCAGCCGCTCGCGGGCGGTCGCGGCGACGTCCGGGGCGGGCACGAAGTTCTTCCGGACCTGCTTGGGCATCGACCGGATCAGCTGGGTGATCAGCTCGGTGCGCAGCCCGGGGATGAGCCAGTCCAGCGCCTCGCGGCGCAGCTGGTTGAGGAAGACCACCGGCACGCGCACCGTCACGCCGTCGGCGGTGCCCGTCCGCGTCCCGTCGGAGGAGGAGCTGGAGGAGCTCGAGCCCGTCGGGTCGAACTCGTACTGCAGCTCGAGCCGCAGCCCGTCGACGTCGAGCGTCTCCGGGAAGGCCTCGACGTCGAGGTCCTCGGCGGACTCGGCGAGCAGCTGCTCCTCGGCGAGGTCGAGCAGCTCCGGGGTCTCGTGGCGCTGCTTCTTCCACCAGGCGTCGAAGTGCCGCTGCGAGACGACATGCTCGGGGACCCGGGCGTCGAAGAAGGCGGCGAGCTCCTCGTCGGAGGCGAGCAGGTCCTTCCGCCGGGTGCGGTTCTGCAGCTCCTCGATCTCCTCGACGCGACGCCGGTTGCGCGCGTCGAAGTGGTGCCGGGTGCGCCAGTCGCCCTCGACGAGCGCGCGCTGGATGAACACCCGACGGCTGAGCTCGGGGTCGACCCGTCCGTAGAGCACGGTGCGGTCGGCGACCACCGGCACGCCGAAGAGGGTCTTCCGCTGGGCGGCGACGACGGCGCCCTTCGCCGCCGACCAGTGCGGCTCGCCGTAGGTGGTCTTGATCAGCTGCTCGCCGGCCTCCTCCACCCAGGAGGGGTCGATGCGGGCGACCATCCGCGCCCACAGCCGCGAGGTCTCCACCAGCTCGGCGGCCATCACCAGGTCGTGGCCCTTCTTGAACAGCGCCGAGCCCGGGAAGATCGCGAACCGGGTGCCGCGGGCGCCCTGATAGTCCCGCATGCGCGGGTCGCGCAGGCCGATCTGGCTGAGCAGCCCGACCAGCAGCGCGCGGTGCACCGGCTCGTGGCGGGCCACCGGGTCCACCGTCAGCTCGCGGGCGCGGGGCAGCGCCGCAGCGGCGCCGTCCTGCCGCCCGCCGCGGGGCTTCCGTCCGCCGCCCCGGCCGCCGCCCCGGCCGTTGCGCCGGCCGCCGCCCCGGCCGCCGCCCCGGCCGTTGCGCCGGCCGCCGGAGCCGCCGGAGCCGCCGGAGCCGCCGTCGTCGGCGGTCAGCTCGGCGCGCCGGGCGATGTCGAGCAGCTGGCCGACCAGGTCCTGCCATTCGCGGACGCGCAGATAGTTCAGATGCTCGCGGCGGCACATCTTCCGGAACTGGTTGCCGGAGAGCTCGTGCTGCTGCTCGACCAGGTGGCGCCAGAGGTTCAGCAGCGCGGAGAAGTCGGAGTCGTCGTCGGCGAAGCGGGCGTGCATCGCATCGGCCTGCTGCCGCTGCTCGAAGGGCCGCTCGCGCGGATCCTGCACCGACAGGGCGGCGACCAGCACGGTGACCTCGGCGAGGCAGTCGCGTCGGGCGGCCTCGACCATCATCCGGCCCAGCCGCGGATCCACCGGCAGGTCGGCCAGCGTGCGGCCGATGCGGGTGATCGTGCCCTTCTTCGGCCCACCCTTCGAGGCGCCCTTCGGCCCGCCCTTCGACGCACCGCCGCCGGCGTGCAGCGCGCCCAGCTCGGTGAGCAGCCGCACCGCGTCGGTGACGGCCTTCGAGTCCGGCGGCTGGACGAAGGGGAAGTCGAGCAGCTCGTCGGGGGTCTCGGTGATCCCCATCGAGGACATCTGCAGCAGCACGCTGGCCAGCGAGGTGCGCAGGATCTCCGGATCGGTGAACTCCGGACGGGACTCGAAGTCGGCCTGCGAGTACAGCCGGATCGCGACGCCGTCGCTGGTGCGCCCGCAGCGGCCGGCCCGCTGGTTCGCCGAGGCCTGCGAGATCGGCTCGATCGGCAGCCGCTGGACCTTGGTCCGCGTGGAGTAGCGCGAGATGCGGGCGGTGCCGGTGTCGATGACGTATTTGATCCCGGGCACCGTCAGCGAGGTCTCGGCGACGTTGGTCGCCAGCACGATGCGCCGGCGCCCGCCGGGGGAGAAGACCCGCTTCTGCTCGGCCATCGACAGCCGGCCGAAGAGCGGCAGGATCTCCGAGCCGGCCAGCCGTCGGTCGGCGGCGACGACGTCGGCCAGCGCGTCGGCGGCGTCGCGGATCTCGCGCTCGCCGGGGAAGAAGATGAGCATGTCGCCGTCGGGCTCGGCGGCCAGCTCGCGCACCGCGTCGCCGACGGCCTCCATCAGATCGCGCTCGCGGCCGGAGTCGGCATGGTCGTCGGCGGCGTCCTCGCCCTCGCCGCCGGCGGTCCCGGCCGCGTCCTCGGCCGGGTCGTCCTCGTCGGGCCGCAGCGGCCGGTACCGGACCTCCACCGGGTAGGTGCGGCCGGAGACCTCGACGATCGGCACCGTCGGCTCCTCGGGGTCCTCGCTGAAGTGCGCGGCGAAGCGCTCCGGGTCGATCGTCGCCGAGGTGACCACGACCTTCAGATCCGGCCGGCGGGGGAGGATCGACTTCAGATAGCCGAGGATCACGTCGATGGTCAGGCTGCGCTCGTGCGCCTCGTCGATGATGATCGCCGAGTACTTGCGCAGCATCGGGTCCCGCTGGATCTCGGCGAGCAGGATGCCGTCGGTCATCAGCTTCACCGCGGTGTCGGAGGAGACCTCGGAGGTGAAGCGCACCTGGTAGCCGACGTCGCGGCCCAGCGGCGTGCCGATCTCCTCGGCGAGGCGCTCGGCGACAGTGCGCGCGGCCAGGCGTCGCGGCTGGGTGTGGCCGACGATCCCCTCGCCGTGGGAGCCCAGCTCCAGCAGCATCTTCGGCAGCTGGGTGGTCTTGCCCGAGCCGGTCTCGCCGGCGACGACGACCACCTGGTGGGAGCGCAGGGCCTCCAGGATGGTCTCGCGCTCACCGGTGACCGGCAGGATCTCGGGGTAGTTCAGCGTCTCGGCGGTGAACTGGTGCACGGCGGCGGCGGAGTCAGTCATGGCGTCGTCCAGCATATCGGCCGCCGCGCCGCCCCGCCGCGGGCGGCCTCGGGACGTGGAAGAATGGAGCGATCCCGAGACCGCCGGACGGAAGGACCCCGGACCCATGCCTCGCCCCGTCGTCCCCTGCGCCCGCGAGACCTCCGGTCCGGACGGGCGCGGCCGGCGTCGTCCCGCGGCCGTCGCCGGCGGCGCCGTCGTCGCCTCCGCCGCGCTGCTGCTCAGCGCCTGCGGCGGCTCCGGATCGGGCGCCGAGGACGCCTACTCGATCGGCATCGCCCAGCCGGTGTCCCATCCCTCGCTGGACGCCATCCGGGAGGGCTTCACCGAGGCTTTCGCCGCGGCCGGCGTGGAGGCGGAGTTCGAGGAGCAGAACGCCCAGGGCGACGCGGCCACGGAGTCGGCGATCGCCGGACAGCTGGCCGACGGCGACCACGATCTCCTCGCCCCGATCGCGACGTCGCAGTCCCAGCAGGTGGCCACCGCCACCGCCGGCACTGATCTGCCGGTGGTGTTCATGGCCGTCACCGACCCCGAGGACGCCGGGCTCGTCGACTCGTGGGAGGAGCCCGGGGCGAACCTGACCGGCACCTCCGACCTCAACCCCGTCGCGAAGCAGCTGGAGCTGCTCACCGAGGCCGATGCCGGCATCGACACCGTCGGGGTGCTCTACGCCTCCGGCGAGACCAACTCCGAGGTCCAGGTCGAGCTCGCCGAGGAGGCCGCCGAGGAGCTCGGGCTGACGCTGCAGACCTCCACGGTGAGCGCCTCCTCCGAAGTGCAGCAGGGCGTGGAGGCGCTCGCCGACGTCGACGCGATCTGGCTGCCGACCGACAACGTGGTCGTCTCGGCGCTGGAGTCGGTGATCCAGTTCAGCGAGCAGCAGGACATCCCGCTCCTCGCCTCCGACGCCGAATCCGTCGCACGCGGAGCGGCGGGCGCGTGGGCGGTCGACTACCATGCCATCGGCGTGCAGTCCGGCGAGATGGCCCTGCGCATCCTCGAGGACGGCGCGGACCCGGCGAGCATGCCGGTGGAGACCCAGGAGGAGATGCAGCTGACCCTCAACCCCGGCGCCGCCGAGCGGATGGGGCTCGACCTGCCGCAGGAGCTGCTCGACTCGGCCGACGCCGTCGTCGACGGGTCCGGGTCCTCCGCCGAGCCGTCCGCCGACGCGTCCTGACCACCCGCTGACCCCGACGGAGCCGCCGCACGATGATCACTGCACTCGAGATCGGGCTGATCTACGCGATCATGGCCCTGGGCGTCTATCTGACGTTCCGCATCCTGAACTTCCCCGACCTGACCGTCGACGGCTCCTTCACCACCGGCGCGGCGACGGCGGCGACGCTGATCACCGCCGGCGTCGACCCGTTCCTCGCCACTGTCGCGGCCTTCGTCGCCGGCACGTTGGCCGGGCTGGTGACCGGCCTGCTGCACACCAAGGGCGGGATCAACGGGCTGCTGGCCGGGATCCTGACGATGATCGGTCTCTACTCGATCAATCTGCGCATCATGGGGTCGGCGAACGTCGCGCTGCTCGGCGAGGACACCGCGATCAGCGCGCTGCGCGAGCTGGCCGGCCGGGGGTGGGCCTCGGTGCTGGTGCTGCTAGCGCTCGCCGTCGTCTTCAAGCTCGTGCTGGACTGGTATCTGCACACCGACAACGGCCTGGCCCTGCAGGCCACCGGCGACAACGAGCAGATGATCCGCTCCTACGCGGTCTCCACCGACCGGATGAAGATCCTGGGACTGATGCTCTCCAACGGACTCGTCGCCCTCTG